>NZ_JBIVRG010000002.1:0-620760 GCF_044755505.1 Pseudarthrobacter sp. NPDC092202
GATGGGCAGTGTGAGAACTTCCATCCTGGAAGACCTCGACGTCTATCCACGAACCAGCCGCCGACCCTCGACTACACCCTCAACTGCGAAGAGCCCCTTTAATGCGCCTTTTTGGCTGGCGCTCTCTCACTCTCTTCAGGAAAGTGAGCGAGCGTTGCCAATATTCACGCATCAGTCGAGAGAGCGTTTGGGGACCCGGTTCGGGAGCCCGTGGCCGCCGGCGGGAGCTACTGTCCGGCTGGAGCTGCGTCCGCTTTTGGTTCCTTGGCAGGCAGTGGCTGGGGGTTCAGGAAAGCCGCGGAAATAAGGGGTGCGGCCAGTTCCACCTGCCAGTCCCGCGCGCCCAGGGCGCGGAGTTCCGCGGCAATCGCGTCGTTGCTGACATCGGCCGGTGGGCGCCAGGCCACCCGGCGCAGGTAGTCAGGGGTCAGCAGGTTCTCCAGCGGCAGGTTCAGCTCCTCGGCCCTGGCCTGCAGCAGCGGCCGGGCGGTGGCCAGCCGGGCAGCTGCCGCCGGATCGCGGTCGGCCCAGACCCTCGGCGGGGGCGGGGCATTGGTGGGCAGGTGCAGCGGCGGGAGCTCCTCGAGGTCGCGGGCTGCGGCTATGCACCGCAGCCAGCGGGGAGCCTCCCGCTGGGCAGCCCGGCCGTGGAAGCCCTTGGTTCCCAAAAGCTGCGGCACCGTGGACGGCATCGCCTTGGCTGCAGCCACCAGCGCAGAGTCCGGGATCAGCCTGCCGGGAGCAACATCCCGTTTCTGCGCCAGGGAGTCGCGCTCCAGCCACAGCTCGCGGACGGCAGCGAGCTGCCGGCGGTCCCGGATCTGGTGGAGCCCGGAGGTCTTCCGCCATGGGTCGACGCGGGCCGGCGGCAGCCCCGCGGCCAGGATCGCCGCGAATTCCTGCTCGGCGTACTCCAGCTTGCCGTCAGCCTCCAGGAGTTCGATCAGCTCCTCCCGCAGCTCCGTCAGGACCTCAACGTCCAGCGCGGCGTACCTCAGCCAGGGTTCCGGCAGGGGACGGGTGGACCAGTCGGCGGCGGAATGCTCCTTGGCGAGACCGAAGCCCAGCAGTTGTTCGATGACGGCCGCGAGTCCCACCCGGGGGAGCCCGGCGAGCCGTGCCGCGAGTTCGGTGTCAAAGAGCCTGTCCGGCCACATGCCCAGCTCGGAGAGGCAGGGCAGGTCCTGGCTGGCGGCATGCAGGATCCACTCGACGCCGCGGAGGGCGTCGTTGATGATGTCCAGGTTGCCGAAGGGTTCGGGGTCGATCAGCCAGGTTCCGGCGCCTTCACGCCGGATCTGGACAAGGAAAGCCCGCTGCCCGTAGCGGAAGCCGGAAGCCCGCTCAGCGTCAACCCCCGCGGGCCCTGTTCCTGCGGCTATGGCCGCGGCGCAGCGCTCCAGGCCGGACTGCGTTTCGATCACCAGCGGAACGCCGTCCCGGGGCGAGGCGAGTTCAACGATTTCGGGGACGGGGCTGTCAAAGCCTTCCACCGTGATGTGGGGTGCGGTATCAGCAGCCGGGACGCCGGCCGTGGTGTTATCCGGAATGTTAGGGGTCATGATGCCTTCAGTTTACCGGCCGGCCGGTCCACGCCTGCGTGCGGGCGTGCGTACGGTCCCGCAGCGCCGCCCTGTGCGCCGCGCGCCGTCTGGACGCCACCGGCCAGGGACCTCAGTTCCGCCGCCGGTGTGTCAGCGGCGTAACGCCGTCAGGAAGCGGTGGCAGGCCGGCGAACGTGCAGACCATGTCGGACCACGCCTCGAGGTGGGCCCGGACATCGGAGCTGGCAGGTGTCCAGGACGCACGGAGTTCAATGTCGATGGATCCCGGCCGCTCCGAGAGGGTGCCGAAGCTTTCGGAGAGGACACGGGTGGCGGTGCCGCCTGCAGCCCGGTACGGCGCCTTGTGGTTTTCCAGTGCCTCCACGAGCCAGGTCCAGGCGACGGTTCCGAGCATCTCGTCGTTGCCCATCTCGGGCTCCAGTTCCGCGCGGATATAGGTGACGATGCGGAACTCCCCGCCCCAGACCTCCGATCCCTCCGGATCATGCAGGAGGATGAACCGGCCGGTTGCCAGTTCCGTGCCGCCGTCGTCTTCCGTTCCCGAGGCGGCAGCCAATGCCATGGCGGCCGGGCCGTGAAGGGGCGTTCCGGGCGTGCCGGCGCCGGGAGCATAAACCTCGGCGCCCAAGGCCACGGCAAAGGGTGCCAGCCGGGCAGGCGCGGGAATCTCCGCCAGGCGGAGCTCCCGGCGGCACTGGGCTTTCCTGAGGGTTCCCAAGGCGTGGAGAAACTCCGGGGGAACCTGGTCAAGTGCGTTCACCTTCGCAGGTTACGCAACTGTGCCGGGCAGGGCGGGTAGGCTCGCCGCCGGTCCCTTGCCCGGGGAGCCGGCAGCGTCAGCCGGCACGCTGCTGGAGTTCCCGGCGGATGGCGTCAGCAAAGGAATCCACGTCCTCTTCGGTGGTATCAAAGGAACACATCCACCGGACTTCCCCGGCGGCTTCATTCCAGTCGTAGAAGCGGAAGGACGCGCGCAGCCGGTCCGCCACGCCGTCGGGCAGGATGGCGAACACGCCGTTGGACTCGGTCTTCTGGGTGGGCTGGACGCCGTCGATGGTGTCGACGGCGGCGCGGAGCCGTGCGGCCATGGCGTTGGCGTGGGCGGCGGAGCGCAGCCACAGATCGCCCTCCAGGAGCGCGATGAACTGGGCGGACATAAACCGCATCTTGGACGCCAGCTGCATGTTCATCTTGCGCAGGTACACGAGCCCGTGGGCGGCTTCCGGGTTCAGCGCCACCACCACTTCACCGAAGAGCAGGCCGTTCTTGGTCCCGCCGAAGGACAGGATGTCTACGCCGGCGTCGCGGGTGAAGGCGCGCAGCGGAACCTGGAGGTGGGCTGCGGCGTTGGCCAGCCGGGCGCCGTCCATGTGGAGCTTCATGCCCCTGGCGTGGATGTGGTCGGCGATGGCGCGGACTTCCTCAGGCGTGTAGCACGTGCCAAGTTCGGTCGTCTGGGTGATGGAGACGGCGAGCGGCTGGGCGCGGTGCTCGTCGCCCCAGCCCCAGGCCTCCCGGTCGATGAGTTCGGGGGTCAGCTTGCCGTCCGGCGTCGGGACGTGCAGCAGCTTGATGCCGCCGACGCGCTCCGGGGCACCGTTCTCATCCATGTTGATATGGGCCGTGGATGCGCAGACCACCGCACCCCACCGGGGGAGCAGCGACTGCAGCGAAAGGACGTTGGCACCCGTGCCGTTGAAGACCGGGAAGCACTCAATGCCGGGCCCGAAGTGTTCCTCCATCAGCTCCTGCAGCCTGGCGGTGTATTCGTCCTCGCCGTAGGAGACCTGGTGGCCGCCGTTCGCGGCTGCCAGTGCCGCGAGGACTTCCGGGTGCACCCCGGAATAGTTGTCCGAGGCGAACCCCCGCACGTTCGGATCGTGGAGGCGGACCCCGGCGGCGGTTTCAGCAGTTGTTGTCATCGCTTTGCTCACGCTTTCAGTCTAAGTAAAGTCGGGCGCCGGTAAGTCAGGGCGCCAGCAGCAGCCGGCTGCCGTTCAGTTCAACGGCGGGGGTTTCGAAGAGGCCGACGACGGCGCGCGCCAGGTCCCCGACGTCCGTTGCCCCCGGGAAAGTCCGTCCTGGATGGCTGCGGCGCAGCCCCTCGTCAACCAGGGCCTTGACCACCAGGACGACGGCGGCTGCCGCGCCGCCGCCGTTCCCGGAATCACGGCGGAAGCCGTCCGCCACGGCCATGGTCCAGGCTTCAGCGGCGGCCTTCGCTGCGGCATAGCTGGCTCCTGCCGCCGAGGGCTTGCTGACGGCGGTGGAGGACACCAGGGCGAAGCGGCCGTTCGGGGAGGCGGCGACGTCGTCGTAAAAAACGCGCGAAACGTTGCGGAGCGTTGTGATTGCTCCCCGTTCAAGGAAGTTCCAGTCCTCGTCCGTCTGGTCCGTGATGCCGCGTGCGCCGCGCCAGCCGCCCACCAGGTGGATGACCGCGTCCATTGGTCCGGCGGCAGCGGAGACCTCGGCGCGCAGCTGCCGGACCTCTTCCATTTGGGCGAGGTCGCACACAAAGGGGGCAACGCCGTCGCCCGCCTGTTCCGCCGCCGCGCTGATCCTGGCCCGGTCCGACCCCACGGTGAAGACGCGGTGGCCTGCTTCCCGGAGCGCGCGGGCCACGGCGATGCCGGACGCTCCGCTGCCGCCGGCAACAAGAACGTTCAGCCGCTGTGGTGCTGTACCCGGTGCTTCCGTCACAGGGCGGAGGCTCCGGTGATCCCGGCAGTGGACTCGATGACAGGGCGCATCTTCTTCTCCAGCGCTTCGTAGAACATGGACAGCGGGAATTCGTCGTCAAGCACCTGGTCCGTAAGGCCGCGGGGCGGACCGGCCAGCGGCAGTGCCTCCGGCCCCTTGGCCCAGACGGAGGCCGGGTGGGGAGTGACGGTCGCGGAGATCAGCTGGTACGCGGCCAGCCAATGGGCGGTCTTCGGCCGGTCTATGGAGCGCCAGTACAGTTCGTCGATGTTCGCGCCGAGCGCGATGACGGCGTTGGCTACCTCGTCCCAGTCGATGGTGAGCCGGGTGTCCGTCCAGTGCAGGACCCGCTGCTGGTGCAGCCAGGCGAACAGGAGCTGGCCGCCCAGTCCGTCGTAGTTCCGTACCCGGCTGCCGGTGATCGCGAACCGGAAGATGCGGTCGAAGATGATGGCGTACTGCACCAGTTTGGCGTGGCGCCGAGACTCAGGGTCGGCGTCCTCGTCATTTTCGATCCGTACGGACTCGCGGAAAGCAGTCAGGTCGCAGCGCAGTTCCTCGAGCGAGTACAGGAAGAAGGGCATCCGCTGCTTGATCATGAACGGATCAAAAGGCAGGTCGCCACGCATGTGGGTCCGGTCGTGGATCAGGTCCCACATGACGAAGGTGGCCTCGGTCAGGTCCTGGTCGGCGAGCATTTCCGCCGCGCCGTCGGGCAGTTCCAGGCTGGTGGTCTCGGCTGCGGCTTTGAGGACGCGGCGGAACCTGGCCGCCTCCCGGTCCGCGAAGATGGCTCCCCAAGTGAAGGTGGGGGTCTTGCTGACCGCGACGGTCTCAGGGAACAGTACAGCGGAGTTGGTGTCATAACCGGCTGTGAAGTCCACGAAGCGGATGGGAACGAACAGCTTGTTCGAGTAATCGCCCGCCTCGAGGCCGGCGATGAACTCGGGCCAGATCACCTCGATCAGGACTGCCTCCACGAGGCGGCTGCTGCTGCCGTTCTGCGTGTACATGGGGAAGACCACCAGGTGCTGGAGGCCGTTCCGCCGCTGCTCCTGGGGCTGGAAGGCCAGGAGGGAGGACACGAAGTCAGGGATGGCAAACCCGGAGCGCGCCCAGCTGGAAAAGTCCGTGCAAACAGCGTCCAGGTATGTGGCGTCATGCGGGAAGGCGGGGGCGAGGGCGCGGACGGCGGTGACGATGTCTTCCACCTTGGCAGCTGCCTCGGAATGGTGCGCGGCGTCGGGGATGGAGCCGTCCTGGGCCTGCAGGGCCTGGAGGGCGGTGGCTGCGGCCTTGAGCCGCTTCCAGTCCTGGTTCTCCGCGGAAATCCCGGTGACGGCGTTGGTCAGGGTTTCGGTCATCGTCGGCTGCCTTTCTGGTTGCTTGCTACCTATTGCCGAGCGTAGCAAGCAACCAGTAGGGCTAATGCAGAAAGGGGATAAGCCTAAGAAAGCGTTAGGCTCGGATGCGCAGATTGCTGCCGGAGGAGGCTGCCAGCTGGGGCATTACTTCTCCGGCTCCGTTCCGCTGACCTCCGCATCCTCTTGCGGGACCAGCCGGATGGAGATGGAGTTGATGCAGTAGCGCTGGTCCCTGGGGGTTCCGAAACCCTCACCCTCAAAGACATGGCCCAAATGCGAATCACAGGCTGCGCACCGGACCTCCACCCGGTCCATCCCCATGGTGCGGTCGTGGATGTAGCGGACGTTCCCTTCCGCAAGCGGTGCCCAGAAGGACGGCCAGCCGCAATGGGAATCGAACTTTTCGTTGCTGGTGAAGAGCTCTGTCCCACAGGCGCGGCACTGGTAGACGCCTGCCGTGTGGGTGTCCCAGTATTCACCGGTGTAAGGACGCTCGGTCCCGGCCTGGCGGAGCACGCGGTATTCCTCCGGAGTGAGTTCCTCACGCCATTGGGCATCGCTCTTTTCAACGCCCTTGCCGCCCGGGGCGGAACCGGCGGATGCCGCCTCAGGGGCAGGCGCGGCCGTATCTGGGGCCTTATGTCCGAAGATGCTGTTTCCGAAAATGCTCATAGCTTTCCCAACGCTCACGAGTCGCCAATAAATCCCGAGCCCGCGTACAGGTGAAGCACCGGTATGCCCAGTTGGTCCTGTGCCTTGTTGGCCCAGTCCGTATGGAAGGTGTCCGCCACGGCATGCGGCCGGGTAATCACCACCGCCTGCGCAGCGCCGGTCTCGCGTACCTTCGAGACCAGTCCGCTGACGGCCCCGCCGTCCACCACTTCCCCTGTGAGGCCTGAACCCAGTCCTTCCAGGGCCGCCAGGGATACGGACAGGGTCTCGGCTGCCTTGGCACGTTCCTGGGTGGGATCCGGGGCGTGGGAGGTCAACTCCCGGAAGGCTTTGGCTATGTCCAGCAGCGAAAGGTTCTCGAGGAAATCCACCAGCAGGTGCCGCTCGGTGTTCGCCGGCACCAGGACAACCAGGCGGGTATCCGAGCCGTCCACGAGGCGTTCGATGTTCAGGCGGTCGTCCGCCCCCAGGGGTTCTTCGGTCAGGATGACGATGGGTTCACTCATGGCCCTAGCCTAGTCCTGCAGCGCTGCCCTGCGCAGTGGCCGCCACGCCCGTCCCGGGGGCCGGCAGGCAGCCGCCGCACGCGGCGGAATGCGGGCATCGGTGCCGGGCCGGTAAGAATAGTTTCATGGCATCTTTCCAGCGAACCCGCCCCGCCCCCGTTCAGAGCACCCCCGACTCCGGGGGGATGTCGCTGCGCGCCAAATGGGCAATCGGCGGAGCGATCGGCGGAGGCGGCCTCGCGGGGCTGCTGGCAACAGGGTCATCTGCGCTCGCCGTGTACTTCGCGCGGCGGGTTATCACGCCGGCACGGCAGCGGGCGGCAGACCAGGAAATGCTCGCGCTCATCAGGGACGGCCAGCGGCAGCAGGCAATTTTTGCCGCCACGGACGACACCACCGTGGACGGTGTCTACGGGTTCTTTTTCGACGGCGGCAAAGGACACGCGCGGATCGGCCGCATCGTTTCCTACTCGCCCGCCGAACGGACTGTCCTGCGGGAGGTCGAAGCGGTCTACGCCGGTGACCTCTCAAAGGCCCGCCGCGGCTGGTGGAGCGGGGCTGTCCACCCGGACCCTTCCGCCGTCGGAATCCCGCACGAGGAAGTGATGATCGACGTTGACCGGGGGCAGGCGCCCGCGTGGCTCGTCCGCGCCGGCGGAACGGCCCGGACCTGGGCGGTGATGGTGCATGGACGGGGAGCCACGCGGCAGGAGGCGCTGCGTGCGGTAGGCCCGGCGCTGGAACTGGGGCTTACCAGCCTCCTGGTTTCCTACCGCAACGACGGCCTTGCGCCCTCCGCAGACGACGGCCGTTACGGCCTGGGGTCGACGGAGTGGCGTGACGTCGAGGCAGCAATCGAGTACGCGCTGGCCAACGGTGCGGAAGAGGTTGTGCTGTTCGGGTGGTCCATGGGAGGTGCCATCTGCCTGCAGGCGGCCGACCTTTCCCGCTACCGACACCTCATCCGGGCGATGGTGCTCGATGCGCCCGTCACCGACTGGGTGAATGTCCTGGCCCATCATGCGCAGCTGAACAGGATTCCGTCCCTTGTGGGCCGGTATGGCCAGCTGATGCTGGGGCATCCGCTGGGACGGCGCCTCACCGGATTGTCCGCCCCGGTTGACCTGAAGGCGATGGACTGGGTGTCGCGGGCCGTCGAACTCCGCACGCCCACGCTGGTGGTGCACAGCGTCGATGACGAATACGTGCCCTACCGGCCCTCCGCGCTGCTCGCCGAGCGCAATCCGGAGATGGTGACCTTCGAGCCGTTCCACCAGGCACGTCACACCAAGGAATGGAATGTGGATCCGGAGCGGTGGGAGAGCCTGGTCAAGGCGTGGCTGCGGCAGCAGCTGGCACCCAGGCTGAATCCGGGCGCCTTGAACCCGGTCAGCCCCTGACCCGGGGTCAAGTTCTGCTGTCAGGCCTTGACACGTGGCGGGAAGCCCCCCTGCTGCGAAGCACCTTAGTTGAAGCCCGGACCGTCCGAACGGGTAATGGGATCCGCGAAGTTGGAATGGGTGGGACGGTCGCGGTCCGAAAGATGTTCTGACCACCCGGCGTGCCGATCAACTTTTCCGCACTTCACGCAGTGGCGCGTGAAGTTACCGTCGCGGTCCGCTTCCGCCACCCAGTGGTGCCCCAGATTGATCTTGCAAAGCAGGGTTTTTAGCATGACGTTTGTCCATTTAACAGCGGCCCTGCGTTGGGCTGGGCCGACTAACGGCTGGACCGACCAGTGACTTGCGTCAGCCGGGCGGGCTGATCCTGCTACAGGTAGGTGCGCCCTGACGGATCTTGTGTGCCTTGAAAGCACGCCAGCGATGGCGTGTTGCGGGCGATGGGAGAAGTGACATTCCTGGGGCTGAAACGGTGCACCGATTGTAGCGCCGCAACAGGCCAGAAGATATATGGGCTGCGGACTCTACGCGGCGGACAACGAGCCGATGGGTGCCGTGACGGCCTGGGTGAGGCGGATCAGGTCAGCCGGCGCCAGTTCTATGTCCAGGCCGCGCTTTCCGCCGGAGACCAGCAGGGTCTGCAGGCTCACGGCGCTTGAGTCCAGCACCGTGGGGGAGGGCAGCCGCTGGCCGAGCGGGGAGATGCCGCCCAGCACGTAGCCGGTGCGCCGCTGGGCCGCGGCCGGATCCGCCATTGCCGCTTTCTTGGCCCCCAGTGCGTGGGCGAACGCCTTCAGGTCCAGGGTTCCGCTGACCGGGACGATGCCCACCGCCAGCCGGCCCTCCACCTCAACCATCAACGTCTTGAAGACCCTTGCGGGATCGATCCCGAGGGCCTCGGCCGCCTCGGCACCGTAGCTGGCCGCGGCGGGATCGTGCGTGTAGGGGTGCAGCACAAAAGGAACCCCGGCCGCGGCCAGTGCCGCGGTTGCCGGGGTTCCCTGTGAAGCGTTCCTGCGGGCCATGGTGCTGGTCCCGGCAGCAGCTAGGACCGCACGCCGGAAGCGGCAGCGACCTTGCGCTTGATCCGTCCCAGCATGGCCGTCATGCCGCGCATGCGGAGCGGCGTGATGGCCCGCGTGAGGCCCAGGAGTTCGGGCATATCGTCCGGTACAGAGAGGATCTCTTCGGCGGTCAGCCCGTCGAGGCCCTCGTGCAGCACCCCGGCGAACCCGCGTGTTGTCGGGGCCTCGGCGGGAGCCTTGAAGAACAGACGTACGGTACCGGCCGCGCCGCCATCTTTTTCCGTCTCGATGGTGAGGAAGAGCGGCGACTGGCACTCCACCACCTGCTCCAGCAGTTCGGGGTGGTCCTTGAGCCGGTCCGGCAGCTCCGGAAGGCCCTCCGAGAATTCCAGCAGCAGCTGCAGCCGCTCGGGTTCGGACACGGCCTGGAAATCGTCCACAATGGCCGCCAGGGCGGAAGGCAAAGCTTGAGTAGTCATCGGTCCAAGTCTACGCAATCCCTGAGGAACGGGCCGCGTCAGGCTCCAACTGCAACAGGAACGGACCCGCGTTCCGCACCCTTGACGATCGGTACCCGCACGGCGTTGCCCCATTCGGTCCAGGAGCCGTCGTAGTTGCGGACGGATTCAAAGCCCAGGAGGTACTTGAGGGCAAACCAGGTGTGGCTGGAACGCTCGCCAATGCGGCAGTAAGCCACGACGTCGTCGCCTTCGGCCAGCCCGGCTTCGCCGAGGTAGAGGGCCTCCAGTTCCTCGCGGCTGCGGTAGGTTCCGTCAGCAGCTGCGGCGCGGGCCCACGGGATGGAGGCAGCGGTGGGAATGTGGCCCCCGCGCAGGGCGCCCTCTTCCGGGTAGGCCGGCATGTGCGTGCGCTGGCCCGTGTATTCCTCGGGGGAGCGGACATCGATGAGCGGCTTCCCAAGATGGGCAAGGACGTCTTCCTTGAAGGCACGGATGGGAGCGTCATTGCGTTCGACGAGGGGGTAGTCGCCCCTGGCCGGAGCCGGCTTTTCCCTGGTGAGTTCACGTCCTTCGGCAATCCACTTGTCCCGGCCGCCGTCCAGCAGGCGCACGTCCTGGTGGCCGAAAAGCTCGAAAACCCACAGGGCGTAGGCAGCCCACCAGTTGGACTTGTCCCCGTAAATGACCACTGTGCTGTCACGGGAGATGCCCTTCGACGCCGCCAGTTCGGCGAACGCGGCTCCGTCCACGTAGTCGCGGGTGACGTCGTCGTTCAGGTCCGTGTGCCAGTCGATCTTCACGGCCCCGGGGATGTGGCCGGTTTCGTAGAGAAGGACGTCTTCATCGGACTCCACCACCACCAGCTCGCCGTTGGCGACGGCGCCGCTTTCGATAGCGGCAGCGAGCCACCCGGTGGAGACCAGCCGCTCCGGGTGGGCGTAGGCAGCGAACTTCTCGTTCTGTTCAACGGGGTAGGGCATGATCTTGGCCTTTCATTGAGGACACGGACAGCCTGCTGGACCTTGGCGGCGCCGGCATTGGGACCTGCTTCCACACTAGCCAGCACCCCGGCCGGTGTCCGTATTCCGTTAACAGGACGAAATGTTGCCTTCATCACGCGGGGCCGGCAAAGAGTCTGGGACACAGCATATGGCGGCGGTAAGTCGGGGAGTTGTGGGGCCGCATTGCCGGTATCCTTTCTGGGGACCAACCACCAGCAGAACGGACCCCCTTGGTACAGATCGAACAGCTTGCCGCCCGCACTCCGGCAGTTTCGGTGGATGAGCTCCTCAAAGGTTTCTATCCATCGCCGCGGTTCGGCCAGGTTTCGTTTTCCAGCTACCGCCCCGATCCCAAGCAGCCCAGCCAGTCTGCAGCTGTCAGGGCACTCGAGGGGTTTGCCGACGGCGTTGGCGCCGCGGGCGGGGGTGGACTGTTCAAGAAGTTCTTCGCGAAGAAGGATGAGTCCCGCGCAGGCATCTACCTCGACGGCGGTTTCGGCGTTGGCAAGACCCACCTCCTGGCCTCGCTGTGGCACGCCTCGCCCGGCCCTAAGGCCTTCGGTACCTTCGTGGAGTACACCAACCTGGTGGGGGCCCTGTCCTTCCGCAAGACGGTGGACGCGCTCAGCGGCTACAAGCTTGTTTGCATCGATGAGTTCGAGCTCGACGATCCGGGCGACACCGTCCTCATGTCCCGGCTGATGCGGGAACTGGCAGACGCCGGGGTGAAACTTGCGGCCACCTCCAACACCCTGCCCGGTTCGCTGGGCGACGGCCGGTTCGCAGCGGTGGATTTCCAGCGCGAAATCCAGGTCCTCGCGGACCAGTTCGACGTCCTGCGGATCGACGGGGAAGACTTCCGGCACCGCGGGCTGCCTGCAGCGCCGGCACCGCTGAAGAACAGTGAACTGTCCTCGCACATGAAAGCCGAATTCGACGGGAAGACGGTGGCCCAGGACGAATTCAGCACGCTGATCCACCACCTTGCAGGCGTGCACCCCAGCCGCTACCGCCAGCTGATTGACGGCATTGACGGCGTGGTGTGGCGCAACGTCCACACCATCACTGAGCAGGCGGTGGCGCTGAGGTTCGTTGTGCTTGCTGACCGGCTCTATGACAAGGATGTCCCCATCCTCGCCAGCGGTGTTCCGTTCGACCAGCTGTTCACGGAGGAAATGATGACGGGCGGCTACATGAAGAAGTACTTCCGCGCCGTCTCCCGGCTCACCGCACTGGCCCGTGAAGGCCAGAACCACGAACCCTCCTAGCGGCGGTTCTGCCCGGTTAGCCTATTGCTCCGGGACTGCGCGGCTTCAGGACCAGGCGAACCGCCAGTCCGGCGGCGAGGGCCCAAAACGCCGAGCCGATCCCGGCGAAAGCAAGGCCCGAGGCCGCCATGAGGAAGGTGACGGTCGGGGCTATCCTGTCCTCCGGATCGGCCAGCGCCGCTGAAACGGCACCAGCAAGTGTTCCCAGGAGTGCAAGGCCGGCCACTGCCTCAAGCAGGCCTGCCGGCGCGGCCGTCACCAGCGTCACCAGCGCAGCGGAGAACGCAGCCAGCACAAGGTAGGCAAATCCCGAGGTGAAGCCTGCCACCCACCTGCGGTGCCGGTCCGGGCCTGCCTCCTCACCGGCTGCCAGGGCGGCGCTGAGCGCGGCGAGGTTAATGGCATGGGCTCCGAACCCTGCTGCCGTCGCGGTGCCCGCGCCGGTCACCAGCATGGCGGGGCGCCACGGGGTGTCGTAGCCGAAGGACCGCAGGACAGCCACACCGGGAACGTTCTGCGACGCCATCGTCACCACAAACAGGGGAAGCGCAATACCCGCCATCGCCTGCAGGGTGAAGGCCGGCGCGGTCCAGGCCAGGCCCGGAAGGATTTCCCCGTCACCCAAGGAGGTGCCGCCTGCGGCCAGTGACAGGCCGATCGCGGCCAGGGCCACCAGCAGGGCTGCCGGCACGGACCAGCGGGGCGCCAGCTTCATCATCAGCAGCCAACACAGGATGACCGGCGCAATGAACAGCGGAACAGTCCCCAGCGCCTTGAACGGAGCAAGGCAAAGCTGCAGCAGGACGCCGGCAAGCATAGCCTGGGCAAGGGTTGCCGGGATCCTTGCCATCAGCCGGCCCAGGGCAGGCACCAGACCCGTCATGGCTATCAGTACCCCGGTGGCAAGGAAGGCCCCGACGGCGGCCGGCCACCCGCCGTCGACCGCTCCGGACGTTGCCAGCAGGGCAGCGCCGGGCGTGGACCACGCAAGTGTCACCGGCACTTTGGAACGCCAGGCAAGCCAAAGCACCCCGAGGCCTACGGCCACGGTCAGCGCCAGCAGTCCGGACGCCGCCTGCGCAGGGCTGGCGCCCACTGCCCTGAGCCCGGCCAGCACCACGGCGAAGGACGACGTGAAGCCCACCAGGGCAGTGACAATGCCCGCCACAATGGGCCGGGAGTCGAACCGGGACTGTCCGGGTGGGTGGTGTGCCGTGGTGTATGCGGGGGATTTCGCCATACGGGCAGGTTACCGGCCCTCGCTCGCCAGCCCGCCATCGGCCTGGGACGTGCCGGTTAAACGCCAAAGGTGCAGGTGCCGCCTCCCGGCGGGACCTGCACCCCCTTGACGTGCTAGGGCAAGACCCTGGCCAAATCCTGTTACGGAGTCCTGTCAGCCGGCGGAACCGGGTTGACGGGAGTTACCGGCGGAACCTGCTCGGCGGCAGGTGCCTGTCCCGGGGTTCCGTTCTTGTCAATGAGCTTGGAAGCGCCATCCTGGACTTTGTTGACGTGGCCCGAGTACTTGCCTCCGGTCTTGGTGTCCACAAAATCACCGGCCTTGTTGATGCCGTTCTTGATGGCCTGCTCGTTGCCGCGGATGAGACCCTGAGCCTTGCCCTTTAGATCGTCAATCAGTCCCACGAGCACCTCCCTTCAATCGCGGAGCCAGGTCGCTCCTCCGCATTCGATCCTAGCGCCGCAGGGAAGGCCTGCCAAGGAAATCGGAGGTTCCGGGCGTTCGCCCGCAGCGGATGCCGCTCCGACAACGGGCCCGCCCTGTCTGCTGTGGCTGCCGCGGTGTGGGAACCGATGGGTGGTGGTGCATGGGGGAGGGGTGCCCGGGCAAGAAAAAAGCAGCTCCCGGGGGAGCTGCTGGATGTGGGCGATACTGGGATCGAACCAGTGACCTCTTCCGTGTCAGGGAAGCGCGCTACCGCTGCGCCAATCGCCCGGAACCGGACGACCGGCTTATGGGATTGTAAAAACAAGAGAGCGGACGACGAGATTCGAACTCGCGACATCCACCTTGGCAAGGTGGTGCTCTACCAGCTGAGCTACGTCCGCAAATGTGGAGTGCGTTCCGGCCGGGGCCGGGCGAACTACCTGAAGCAAGTTTCCTTGCTTGGTGGGCGATACTGGGATCGAACCAGTGACCTCTTCCGTGTCAGGGAAGCGCGCTACCGCTGCGCCAATCGCCCATGTCCATCCGGAGATTATCCGGAAACCATGGTTTTCACCGAGGTGGGTACGGGATTCGAACCCGTGTATACGGCTTTGCAGGCCGCTGCCTCGCCTCTCGGCCAACCCACCGTGTAAGCGTCGATTCCGAAGAACTTTTGCTGTGACAGTGTCCTGCGAGCGGACGACGAGATTCGAACTCGCGACATCCACCTTGGCAAGGTGGTGCTCTACCAGCTGAGCTACGTCCGCATTTTGGAGCCTGATTCCCTGCCGTTCCCGGCATTTCCTCGCGTTCCAACGAGTAAAAACAATATAGGAGGTTCAAGGATTCTCCAAATCGCCGGCGCCCCAATCACCCTTTGTGTCCGCCCTTCCCAGCAATGGCGCGGTTTCCGCCTACTTACAGCCGTGTAATTCACGACGACGGGTGTGTGACCTGTGTGCCGCGTCCGGCAGGTTCGCGGGACGCGCCCGCTTGCTGCTGGCTGTCATGGATGGCTGTGCGGGCGCCGATTTTTGAATTGGGTGCGGCGTCGGCTAGCATTCAAGTGCACCAGGGCGATTGGCGCAGTGGTAGCGCGCTTCGTTCACACCGAAGAGGTCACTGGTTCGAACCCAGTATCGCCCACCGCACAAAGGTCCGTTTCCGCTCGCAGCGGAAGCGGACCTTTTTTGTGCGCGGATTCTTGCCTGCAGATTTTGTCGGCCCCCTGTGAAAGAGTTTTTTCCATGACAGCTCCACTCCTCGCCCACGCCACCGAATACGGCCGGATGTACGCCCGCTCAACGTCGGAGCAGTTTTCGGTTCCGTCCATCACCACTGTTATCAGCCAGCAGCCGCATGGGCTGGATGGCTGGTTCGGGTATATGGGCGCCAGCAGCCTGGCAAAAGATCCGCTGCTGGCGGACTGCCTGGGAAGCCCCGCCAAAATCCGCCAGGCTGTCAGCCGCGCTGCCAAGGCAGCCGAGACCTATCGGGACGACGCCGCCAGGCGAGGGGACCGCGTGCACAACTACTGCGAGCAGGTGGCCCTCCGCGCCCTGGGGCGCCCGCACGCCATGAAGGAAGCCCGCGAGGCCCTGGCCGCCAACGGGGAGGAAGCCTTCGCAGTGCGCTTTGACGAGTGGTGGGAGCTGTTCCGGGTGGAACCCATCGCGCCGGAAATCACCGTGTGGAACAACGCGGTGGGGTATGCGGGAACCCTGGACCTGGTGGCCCGCATCAACGGCCGCGTTTGCCTCATCGACTACAAAACCAAAGGCACCACCCGGGACGGACTGGTTAAACCGCTCGATGACAAGGTGGTGATGCAGCTCGTCGCCGGGATGAAGGCGGAAGAGAGCCTGGTTGATCCCGAGGCCGGCACCTGGGAACCGTGGAAATACGGTGAGGACCCCGTCCTGCTGGCGGTGGCTATCGGCGAAACCGAAGTCCGTCCCGTGCGGGCCAACCCCGACGTCCTCAAGCACCACTGGTGGAAGTTCTGTGCCCTGCGGCGGGTGTGGGAGCTCAACGCGGATACCATCAGCGCCGGTGCCGCGCTGCTTCCCATCGCACCACCGCCGCTGGCCCAGGTGCGCACTGCCTAGCGCTCCGTCTGTATTTGGTATGTCTGCGGACCAGATGACTGCGCCTAAACTGGACAGGTCCCCTTTACCGCCAACTGTAAGGAATTACTGCGCATGGCTATCCTGAATATCCGCATCATCGGCGATCCTGTGTTGCGCACAGTGGCCGATCCCGTGACGGATTTCGGGCCGGAGCTGGCCAAGCTGGTGGCGGACATGACCGAAACCATGGAGGACGTGGACGGCGCAGGGCTGGCCGCGCCCCAGGTCGGCATCAGCCAGCGCGTCTTTACCTACCGGATTGGCGGCGTGGAAGGCCACATCATCAACCCCGTCCTGGAAAACAGCGGTGACTACCAGGAGGACCAGGTGGAGGGCTGCCTGTCCATCCCCGGCCTCGGTTTTCCCGTGCGGCGTTTCCGCTCCACCCGCGTGACCGGCGTGGACATGCACGGAAACCCCGTCACGGTGGAAGGTGAAGGGATGCTGGCACGGTGCTTCCAGCATGAGAACGACCACCTGGACGGCATCCTTTACACCGACCGCCTGGAGGGGGAGGACCGCAAGGCCGCCCTGCGGTCAATCCGGAACGCCAACTACGGCTCTGTTACCGAGCGGACGGCAGCCAAACGGGCCAAAACGGTCGGGTCCAGTTTCGGCGGCTCCACGCCCGGGTCAAGTTTCGGTGCCGGAGCGGCCGGTAACGCCGGGTGAGGGTCCTGTTTGCGGGAACCCCCGCAGTCGCCGTCCCGTCCCTTGATGCGCTGGTGGACGCAGGGTTCGACGTCGTCGCCGTGCTGACCCGTCCCGACGCCCCCGTGGGCCGCAAGCGTGTCCTGACGCCGTCGCCCGTGGCCGCGCGCGCCGCCGAGCTCGGCATCGAGGTCATCCGCGCAGCGCGCGTGGACGCCGAGGCGACGGCCAGGATTTCCGGGGTAAACCCGGATGTGGCCGCCATCGTGGCCTACGGCGGGCTGGTTCCGCCCGCAGCCCTGGCCGTTCCCCGGTACGGCTGGGTCAACCTGCACTTCTCCCTCCTGCCGGCCTGGCGCGGAGCCGCACCCGTGCAGCGTGCCGTGATGGCCGGGGACGACGTCACCGGGGCCGTGACGTTCCTGCTGGAAGAGGGGCTGGATACCGGTCCTGTCTTCGGCACCCTGACCGAATCCGTGGGCCCGGAGGACACCGCTGGCGAACTCCTGGAAAGGCTCTCCCGCAGCGGGGCGGTCCTCCTGGCCCAGACGCTGTCCGCCATTGAGGCCGGCAAAGCGGCGCCGCAACCGCAGGCAGGTGAGGTTTCCCTGGCACCCAAGCTGACCCTTGAGGACGGCCACATCAACTGGAACCATCCCGCGCTTGCCATTGGCCGGCAGGCGCGCGGCGTCACCCCGGAACCGGGGGCATGGACGGTCCTGCACGGACAGCGGGTCAAGCTGGAACCTGTCAGGCTGCGGCCCGATGTCACCCATCTTGCGCCGGGGGCACTGTCGCTCCACGGCAGGAACGTTCTGGTGGGCACGGGCTCCCATGCCGTGGAACTGACCCGGATCCAGCCTGCGGGCAAAAAGATGATGGCCGCTGCTGATTGGGCACGCGGCATGGCTTCCCTTGAAAGCGTGGTGTTCGAATGAGCGGGTCCGGCGGCAATCCAGGCGGGCGCGGCAGCGGCGGTCAGGGCAACACAGGCAGAGGCAACACCGGGAAAGACAGCACCGGGCAGGGCCGGGGCAAAGGCGGACCCCGCGACAACAGCCGTCGAAACGCCCAGGGCCGTGAACGCAACCGCGGACCGCAGCGGAACTTCACGGACAACGCCCCCTCCCAGCGCACCCGCCGTGCCGATCCCGCCCGGCTGGTCGCCTTCGAAGTCCTGCGGGCCGTGGCGGCCGAGGACGCCTACGCCAACCTTGTCCTGCCGGCGCGGATCCGCCACCACGGGCTGGACAAGCGCGACGCCGGATTCGCCACCGAACTGACGTACGGTGCCCTGCGCGGCCAGGGCACCTACGACGCCATCCTGGCCCGCTGCGTGGACCGCCCGCTGGACCAGCTGGATCCTGCCATCCTGGACGCCCTGCGCATCGGGGCGCACCAGCTGCTGGCCATGCGCGTACCGGCCCACGCGGCCCTGGACCAGACCGTCGGCCTGGCGCGCGCCGTGATCGGAGCAGGCCCGTCCGCCCTTATCAACGCCGTGCTGCGCAAAGTGGCCGCGCACCCGCTGGACGAGTGGCTGGATGTGCTCGTGGCGGGGGAAACGGACCAGACAAAGATTGCGGCGCTCCGCTACGCCCACCCCGAATGGATCGTCCGTGCCATGCGCCAGTCCCTGGTTGCACACGGGCGCTCCGCCGACGAAATCCAGGACCTGCTGGAGGCGGACAACGCAGCTCCCGTGGTCAACCTGGTAGCCCTCCCCGGCCTTGGCAACCTGGACGAGGCACTGGAGCACGGCGCTGCTCCGGGCGAACTCGTTGAGGGCTCCGCGCTTTCCAGCGGCGGAGACCTGGGACGGTTCTCCTCTGTCCGGGAAGGAACCACCCGCGTCCAGGACGTTGGCTCGCAGCTGGTGGCTAGGGCCATGGCATCGGTCGATCTTGGCGGGCCGGCAGGCGGACCTGGCTATGGAAAAGCCGAGGCGTGGCTGGACCTCTGCGCCGGCCCCGGCGGAAAGGCCGCCCTGCTCGGCGCACTGGCGAAGCAACGGGGCGCCACGCTCCTGGCCAATGAGCCCGCGCCGCACCGGGCCAAGCTGGTGAGCCAGGCCCTCTCCGCCGTCCCGCGGGAAACCTGGCAGGTCAGGACCGGCGACGGCCGCGAGCTCGGCACCGAAAAGCCCGGCTCGTTTGACCGCGTCCTGGTGGACGTTCCCTGCAGCGGGCTGGGTGCCTTGCGGCGCCGGCCCGAATCCCGCTGGCGCCGGTCGCCCAAGGACCTGGCGGACCTTGGCCCGCTGCAGCGCGAGCTCCTGGCTTCGGCCCTGGCAGCCGTGCGGCCCGGGGGAGTGGTGGCCTACGTGACGTGTTCCCCGCATCCGGCGGAGACGACGGCCGTGGTTGCCGACGCCCTCCGCAAGCGTGAGGACCTGGAGCTCCTGGACGCCGGGGCAGCGCTGGACGCCGTCAGCCTTCCGGGGAAGCTGGACGCGGGCTACGAGTCCACGGCGCAGCTCTGGCCGCACATCCATGGCACGGACGCCATGTTCCTGGCACTCATCCATAAAAAGGCCTAGGCGCAAGCAACAACAGACCAGTGAAAGGCAACCCCGTGACGCAATGCTGCATCAACCCGAGCATCCTCTCCGCCGACTTCGTCAACCTGGAGGCCGAACTGCAGCGCATCAGCACAGCTGACGCCGTGCATGTGGATGTCATGGACAACCACTTTGTCCCCAACCTGACCATCGGACTGCCCGTGGTGCAGCGCATCCAGGCTGTCAGCCCCGTCCCCCTCGATGCGCACCTCATGATCGCCGACGCCGACCGGTGGGCGCCCGGCTTTGCGGACGCCGGCCTGGCCTCGGTCACCTTCCATGCCGAAGCATCGATTGCCCCGGTGAAGCTGGCGCGCGAACTTCGCAGCAGGGGGTCAAAAGCGGGGATGGCGCTTCGGCCCGCCACCCCTGTAGAGCCGTATTTGGACATGCTCTCCGAGCTGGACATGCTGCTCATCATGACCGTTGAACCCGGGTTCGGTGGACAGGCCTTCCTGGACCTCACCCTGCCGAAGATCCGGCGGGCAAGGGCGGCCATCGACGGGTCCGGAGCCGGCGTGGCCATCCAGGTGGACGGCGGCATCACGGAGGAAACGATCATCCGGGCAGCAGAGGCCGGCGCCACTGTTTTTGTTGCCGGCTCCGCTGTTTACGGTGCTGACGATCCCGCCGCAGCCATTGAACGGCTCCGCGACCAGGGCAGCCGTCCATTACGTGCGGCGTCCGCGGAATAGACGGGAGCCCGCGCCTGTTATGGCACAATAGCAACACACATACGTGCTCCGGGGTCGGTGTAAGTCCGAACCGGCGGTGACAGTCCGCGACCCGCGAGCCGGTGCCTTCCGCAAGGAAAGCCCGGCAGACGGTTGAACCGGTGAAATTCCGGTACCGACAGTTAAAGTCTGGATGAGAGAAGCACGTACAGCTGTATCTGTGGGGCCGTCCCGGTCCCGCAGCCTTCTGCTGTCGTATACCCCCGGAGCCATCGCGGTTTGAGAGGGAAGGAACGACACAGCATGAACCCCCAGCGATGGCTCTTAACTGCCGAACGTCCCGCCGCTTCAGGGCAGGACGCAGCCGCGGCGATGGTCGCGGCATGACGGCGGCCAGCCAGTTTCCGGGAACCGGCGGCGCCACCGCCCTCTACCCGGACCACCCGCTCCAGCCCGCCGACGGTGTGGTGACCGCCTTCAGCGCCGGCGAGACGCGGGCCATGGAGGCCGCACTGCAAGCAGCCCTGCAGGGCCCGCGCGGGGCGAATCCCCTGGTGGGCGCCGTCGTCGTCGATCCTGCCGGCAACCACCTCATCACCGGGTTCCACCGCGGTGCCGGCACCGCGCACGCGGAGGCCGATGCCATAGCCCAGGCGGCAGCTGCGGGCCTGGACCTTTCGGGCTGCACCATGCTGGTGACGCTGGAGCCCTGCGACCACCTGGGACGCACCGGCCCGTGCACACAGGCGATCATCGCCGCAGGCATCACGGACGTGGTGTACGCCGTGGACGACCCGCATGACCCGGCAGCAGGTGGAGCGGCAACGCTGCGTGCCGCCGGCGTGCGCGTCCGCAGCGGCCTGGGAGCTGCTGAATCACTGGACCTGAACAGGCAGTGGTTCGAAGCGGTGACGGCAAAGCGGCCCTTCGTCACCCTCCACATTGCCCAGACCCTGGACAGCCGCATCGCTGCCCAGGACGGCACCAGCCAGTGGATCTCCAGCCCGGAATCCCTGGCGGACAACCACGCAATCCGCGGGCGGATCGACGCCATCCTGGTGGGGACCCAGACCGTCCTGGTGGACAACCCCCGGCTCACCGCCCGCGACCCGCAGGGAACACCGGCGCCGAACCAGCCGGTACGGGCTGTCATGGGGCTGCGGGACGTCCCCGGCGGGGCCGCCGTGCGCGGAACGGACGGGCGCGTCACGCACCTGCGCACCCGCGACCCCCACGAGGCGTTGTCCCTGCTCTATGCGTCCGGGACCCGCCACCTGATGGTGGAAGGAGGCTCGCGCATCCTGAGCGCCTTCCTCGCCGCCGGGCTTGTCGATGAACTCATCGTGTACCTGGCGCCCACCCTGCTCGGCTCCGGCACCTCCGCCCTGGACGGCCTTGGAATCACCACCCTCGGCGATGCCCAGCAGTGGGAATGGGACGAGTCCGACGGCGGTGCCGTGCGCAAGCTGGGCCGCGACCTAAGACTTCACCTAAGACCGCAACGAACCGTTGCCCTAGACCCCCAACCATCCCGCGTAACCGCGGAGCAAGCCCAGGAAGGCCACTGATGTTTACCGGAATTATTGCCGAACAAGGGCGCGTTCTGTCCGTCGAGAGGGACGGGGAAACCAGCGCCACCCTCCGGCTGCACGCGCCCGGCAGCACTGAAGGGCTCGCCCTGGGCGGCTCGGTCGCCGTCAACGGGGTCTGCCTTACGGCCACCGAAATCAACGGCACGGAATTCAGTGTGGATGTGATGGGCGAGACCATGGTCCGCAGCACCATCGGGGAACTGGCCCCTGGCGACTCCGTCAACCTTGAGCGCTGCGTTCCCGCGGGCGGCCGGCTGGACGGGCATGTGGTGCAGGGCCATGTTGACGGCGTCGGCGTGCTGCTGGAACGGGAAGCCCTGGGCAACTGGGAGCGGCTCCGGTTCGGCGTGCCAGCCAACCTGGCCCGCTACATCGCGGAAAAGGGCTCCATCGCCATCGACGGCGTCTCCCTTACCGTCACCGCCGTCAGCGACGCAGCCGAGCGTAAACCCTGGTTCGAAGTCGGCCTGATTCCCACCACCCTGGCCGAGACCGGGCTGGGTTCCAAGACCACGGGCAGCCGGGTCAACCTTGAGGCGGATGTCCTGGCCAAGTACACCGAACGCCTGCTTGCCTTCAGCACACCAGCGTCTGCTGTCCTTGATGGAGGTGCACCGTGAACGCCGTTCTCCGGCTCGAGCCCGAGGCGCCGCAAACAGGCGCTGAACCTGCCCCCGGGGCCCGCGGACTGGACTCCATCGAGGCAGCCGTGCAGGCCATGGCCGCCGGCAGGCCGGTGCTTGTGGTGGACAACGAGGACCGCGAAAACGAAGGCGACATCATCTTCGCGGCGCAGCATGCCACCCCCGCACTGATGGGATGGACCATCCGCCACAGTTCCGGCGTCATCTGCGTTCCGCTGTCCGGCGACCGGGCGGATGCCCTTGCGCTGCCTCCCATGGTGGCGGTCAACGAGGACGCCAAGGGGACCGCCTACACCGTTTCCTGCGACGCCGCACTGGGTGTCAGCACCGGGATCTCCGCCACGGACCGGGCCCTCACCGCCCGGGTCCTGGCGGACCCCCACGCCGTCCCGGCGTCCCTGACCCGGCCCGGGCATATATTCCCGCTCCGTGCAGTTGACGGTGGTGTGCGGGAACGCCCCGGCCACACCGAGGCCGCGGTTGACCTGTGCCGCCTGGCCGGCCTCGAGCCGGTGGGTGTAATTGCAGAAGTTGTTTATGACGACGGCGAGATGATGCGCCTGGACGGGCTCCTGACCTTCGCAGCTGAGCAGGGCTGCCCCCTGATTTCCATTGAGGATCTGGCGGCCTACCTCGCAGCGGGGGGAAGCGAACCCACGAAGAGCGCCCGCGAGGTTCCGGGCGGCAAGAAGGAGACACGATGACCTCTTCGACAGCCCGCGGCAGCGGTTCGCCGAACGGCCACGGTACTTCCCCGGAGGGCCTTGCAGCTTCCATGAACAGCCACGGACCCGCCGCCAACGGGGAGGAGCGCAGCGGCAGCGGCGTGGTGCCTCATCCCGTCAGCGGCGGCCCGGTAGTGCAGCTGCCCACGGCCTTCGGTGATTTCGTGGCGCAGGCCTGGACGGACCTGGTCACCGGCGTTGAACACCTGGCCGTCAGTTCACCCAACCCGCCCAAGGACGGTAAAGCGCCCCTCGTCCGGCTGCACTCGGAATGCCTCACCGGCGACATTTTTGGCTCCTACCGCTGCGACTGCGGGGAGCAGCTTGCCTTCGCCCTGGAAATGATCCAGCAAAACGGCGGGACGCTGCTCTACCTGCGCGGGCAGGAGGGCCGGGGCATTGGCCTGGCCAACAAGATCAAGGCCTACGCTCTGCAGGAGGCGGGCTTTGACACAGTGGAGGCCAACGAGCAGCTGGGGCTCCCCGTGGACGCCCGCTCCTACAACGCCGCAGCTCAGGTCCTGGCGGAAATGGGCCTCCATGAGGTGCGGCTCCTGAGCAACAACCCGGACAAGCA
This sequence comes from Pseudarthrobacter sp. NPDC092202, assembly GCF_044755505.1. Classification (NCBI taxonomy): domain Bacteria; kingdom Bacillati; phylum Actinomycetota; class Actinomycetes; order Micrococcales; family Micrococcaceae; genus Pseudarthrobacter; species Pseudarthrobacter sp. NPDC092202. Next base: position 23,184 of record NZ_JBIVRG010000002.1, read on the forward strand.
GAACAGGCTGGCACGGGCGGGCGTGAAGGTTGTGGAGATGGTTCCCACGGAGGTGCCGTCCCGCGATGAGAACATCCGCTACCTGCGGACCAAGAAGGACCGCATGGAGCACCGGCTGCTGCTGGACACCCATGTGGTTGCGGTTCCCGTCACCACCCCGGAAACCTTCGAGCACGAACAAGACTGACGCGCTGCGGCACACCACCGGCCGCAGCACCTTCAAGACACACCACCACGACTGAACGGAACAGACTGACCCATGAGCGGACACGGCGCCCCCGATATCGACCTCAGCACCCTCAACCCCACGGAAACGTCCCAGCTGCGGCTGGCGATTGTGGCGGCAAGCTGGCACACCCAGATTATGGACGGACTCCTGGACGGTGCACTCCGGGCAGCGAAGGACGCCGGCATTGCCGAGCCCACGGTCCTGCGCGTTCCCGGCAGCTTTGAGCTGCCGGTCGCTGCCGCCCGCCTCGCACCGCACTTCGACGCCGTCGTTGCACTCGGCGTCGTAATCCGCGGGGGAACCCCGCACTTTGACTACGTGTGCCAGGCAGCGACGTCGGGACTCACCGACGTCAGCGTGCGCACCGGCGTCCCCGTGGGCTTCGGCGTCCTGACGTGCGACACCGAGCAGCAGGGCCTTGACCGGGCAGGACTTCCCGGCTCCAAGGAAGACAAAGGCCACGAGGCCGTTACCGCGGCGCTTGCCACCGCCGTCGTACTCAAGCAGTACGGCAATTAACGGACCCGGCAGGACGGGCGCGCGTGTGTATTCGCTCACATCGCGCCCGTCATGCAACGGCCCGGGAAGCGCCCCGTGGGCTGCAGCAAGTAGGCTGGAGGGCGTGAAGAATTTCGAGACGCTGTTCGCTGAGCTCAGCGAGAAGGCAGCCACCCGCCCGGAAGGCTCCCGCACCGTCGCTGAATTGGACTCCGGTGTTCACGGCATCGGCAAGAAAGTCGTTGAGGAAGCAGCCGAAGTCTGGATGGCTGCCGAATATGAATCCGATGAAGCCGCGGCAGAGGAAATCTCCCAGCTGCTGTACCACCTGCAGGTTCTGATGCTCGCCAAAGGCCTGACCCTGGAAGACGTCTACAAGCATCTGTAGCCACCGGTCCGGCGCGCTCCAAGCCGCCGGTGCCTGCCGTGGCCTGCATTGCCTGAACACCTAGACCTCCCCAAACCAGAAAGACCTCCAATGCTGCGAGTAGCCGTCCCCAACAAGGGCTCCCTGTCCGAAGCCGCCTCCGCCATGCTGTCCGAGGCGGGCTACCGCCAGCGCCGGGACACCCGCGAACTGGTCATGGTGGACCCGGACAACGACATCGAGTTCTTCTTCCTCCGCCCCCGCGACATTGCGGTGTACGTCGGGCAGGGAACGCTCGACGTCGGCATCACCGGACGCGACCTGCTCCTGGACGCCGAGGTGGAGGCCGAAGAGCTGCTTCCGCTGGGCTTCGCTGCCTCGACGTTCCGCTTCGCGGGCCCCGTGGGTGACTTTGCCAAAGTCGAGGAGCTTGAGGGCAAGCGGCTGGCCACCAGCTACGACGGCCTGCTCCGCGGCTACCTCGCCGGGAAGGGCATCAACGCCAAGGTTGTCCGGCTGGACGGTGCCGTTGAGTCATCGGTCAGGCTCGGCGTGGCAGACGCCATCGCCGACGTTGTGGAAACCGGCAACACCCTGAAGGCTGCGGGCATGGAAATCTTCGGCGATCCCATCCTGAAGTCCGAGGCCGTGCTGATCCGCCGCACCGGCGCAGGCGGCGCCGCGAACGGCACAGCCAAGGAGATTGAGGTGCTGATCCGCCGCCTGCAGGGCGTCCTGGTGGCGCGCCAGTATGTGCTGATGGACTACGACATCCGCAAGGAACTGGTGGAAAGCGCCGCCGCCCTGACCCCGGGCCTGGAATCGCCCACCGTCTCCCCGCTGCGGGATTCGGACTGGGTGGCCGTCCGCTCCATGGTGCCCAAGAAGGAAACCAACCGGATCATGGACGAGCTCTACGACCTGGGCGCCCGCGCCATCCTGGTCAGCAGCATCCACGCCTGCCGCATCTGAGCCAGCCCCGCAGTACCAACCCGCGCCCTAACAACCCAGCGCAGCACAAGACAGAATTTCCAGGAGCTCCCATGGCAGTAGCAGTACGCGTCATTCCCTGCCTTGACGTGGACGCCGGACGCGTCGTCAAAGGCGTTAACTTCGAAGGCCTCCGGGACGCCGGCGATCCCGTTGAGCTCGCCCACCGCTACGACAACGCCGGTGCGGATGAGCTGACCTTCCTTGATGTCACGGCGTCCTCAGGGAACCGGGAGACCACCTTTGACGTGGTCCGCCGGACTGCAGAGGAAGTCTTTATCCCGCTGACCGTCGGCGGCGGCGTCCGGGGCGTGGCAGAGGTGGACAAGCTGCTACGCTACGGGGCCGACAAAGCCTCGATCAACACTGCAGCTGTTGCGCGGCCCGACGTTATCGACGAGATCACCCGGCACTTTGGTTCCCAGGTCCTCGTCCTGTCCCTTGATGCCCGCCGCACCCGCCCCGGGTCCCAGCCCACGCCGTCGGGCTTTGAAGTGACCACCCACGGCGGACGGACCGGCACCGGAATCGACGCCATTGAGTGGGCCAGGGAAGCCGCGGACCGCGGCGTGGGCGAGATCCTGCTCAACTCCATTGACGCTGACGGCACCAAGGACGGCTTCGACCTGGAACTTATCAGGCTGGTCCGGGCTGCGGTCAAGGTGCCCATCATCGCGTCCGGCGGAGCAGGGGAGCCTGCCCACTTCCCGCCGGCCGTCGCCGCGGGTGCCGACGCGGTGCTGGCAGCTTCCATCTTCCACTGGGGACCGGACAACATGATGTCCCAGGTTAAGGACGCCATCCGGAACGCGGGCTTCGAAGTCCGCTGAAGCGTGCCCTAACCCAACTGGGTAGCGTCAGGTGTCGTTTTGAGGGCTCATAACGACGCCTGGCGCTACTTGGTTTGAGGGTTTAGAGGCCCACTTCTGCTGATTGGAGGAGCGCGACGGCGTCGGGCTGGCCTTCGAAAGTCACCAGGGCATGGCGCGTGCGGCCATGGGCGTGCATCAGCAGCTCGCCCGGTTCGCCCACGATGGCCACCGAAACCGGTGCGCGCTTGGCGACGTGCCGGGGCCCGGACGGCCGGACCAGGACGATTCCCAGGTCGACGCCGCGGTAAAGGATCGCGGCGCGCTTGACCAGCTCGTCCCAGAGGGCCTCCGAGTAGGCCTCGTCGAGTGCCCGCGGCGCCCACCGGTCAACTGCCCGGCGGATATCCTCCGTGTGCACGAAGTACTCAATGAGGTTGGCGCTTTCATCGAGGGTCCTGATGTTCATCGGCGAGAGCGCCGGCGGGCCTGCCCGGAACGTGTTGACCAGCTTTGCATAGGCTTCGGCAGTGGTCAGCTTCGCCGCGAGCCTGGCAGTGGCCTGGTCCGAGGCTTTGGCCAGGCGTTTGATAATCAGGCCCAGCCCCACGGCTGCTTTGCGTTCGCGCAGGTACAGGTGCGCGGCAAGGTCCCTGGTGCGCCAGCCCTTGCACAGCGTGGGCGCATCAGGACCGGCCGCAAGCAGGGTCTCGGCCAGGACTTCTCGGGACGGTTCGACGAAATGCATCACTTGTGAAACTAGCATGACCGGCGCGGAGTTGGGCAGCGCGGCCACCCCTGCTGGCGTGCCGTCGTTCACACACGTTCGGGGCCGCGGGACAGGCACTAGACTTGACCTGATGTCTGAGTACCCCGCCCCCGTCCCTGACCCCGGCCCCGCCGTGCCTGTGGCTGCCCCGCCCGGCCCGGCCGCCGCCCCATCGCCAAGCCCGCTTCCCGTGGACTTGGCCGCCGCGCTCAAGCGTGACAGCGCCGGCCTGGTGGCCGCGGTGGTGCAGCAGTACGACACGAACGAGGTCCTGATGCTTGGTTGGATGGACGACGAAGCGCTGCGCCGCACCATGACCACCGGGCGGGTCACCTTCTACTCGCGCTCCCGCCAGGAATACTGGCGCAAGGGCGATACCTCCGGGCACGTGCAGTGGGTCAAGTCAGTGGCAATGGACTGCGACGGCGACGCGCTGCTGGTACGGGTGGACCAGGTGGGCGCAGCATGCCACACCGGCACCCGCACCTGCTTCGACGGCCGGGACCTCGCTGTCACCACCGGCCAGGCCGGCTGAAACTCTCTGGCTGAAACTCTTCAGGACCCGCAGCCACCTGCGGTCACGCGGGGGAGGGCCGGCCACCCCCGCAAGCACGCACACACAGGCGCCGGCGCAGACGGCCCAACGAGAACAGGCGGAACAGCATAGCCATGCAGGACCTTGGAATCATCAGCCCGGGCCTCGAGGAATTCAGGGAGCTCGCCGGGCACAGCCGCGTCATTCCCGTCCGGCTCAAGGTGCTCGCTGATGCCGAGACGCCCATCGGGCTGTACCGGAAGCTGGCCAACGGCCAGCCCGGCACCTTCCTGATGGAATCGGCGGCTGTAGGCGGGGCATGGTCCCGCTACTCCTTCATCGGTGCGAGGTCCAGGGCAACGCTGACCACCAAGGACGGCAACGCGCACTGGCTGGGCCAGCCTCCCGCTGGCGTTCCGGTGGACGGCAGCCCGGTGGATGCCATCCGCGACACCATTGAGGCCCTCCGCACCGACAGGTTCGACGGACTGCCGCCCTTTACCTCAGGCCTGGTGGGATTCCTGGGCTGGGAAACGGTCCGGCACTGGGAACGCCTGGTCAGCCCGCCCGAGGACGACCTGCAGCTCCCGGAGATGGCGTTGAACCTGGTGACGGACATGGCGGTCCACGACAATGTGGACGGCACGGTGCTGCTCATCGCAAACGCCATCAACTTCGACGACAGTTCGGAGCGCGTGGATGAGGCCTGGCACGACGCCGTGGCCAGGGTCAAGGCGCTGCTTGCCAAGGTGAGCACCCCCGTGGCCCAGCCCGTCTCGGTCCTGGCCCCGGCGGCACTGGACTTTGCCTCCAGCGTCCAGGAACGCTGGGACGAAGCGGAGTACCTGGCTGCCCTGGACCGCGGCAAGGAGGCCATCGTTGACGGCGAGGTGTTCCAGGTGGTCATTTCCCGCCGCTTTGAGATGGAGTGCCCGGCATCGGCCTTGGACGTCTACAGGGTACTGCGGAACACCAACCCAAGCCCCTACATGTACATCTTCAGCCTCGAGGATGCCGAAGGCCGTGAGTACTCCATCGTGGGATCCTCGCCCGAGGCCCTGGTGACGGTGACCGGCGAGGAAGTCATCACCCACCCCATCGCCGGATCGCGCCCGCGGGGCAGGACGGTGGAAGCGGACAAGGCACTTGCCGAGGAGCTCCTGGCGGACCAGAAGGAACGTGCCGAGCACCTGATGCTCGTGGACCTTTCCCGCAATGACCTCTCCAAGGTCTGCGTCGCGGGGACCGTGGACGTCACCCAGTTCATGGAAGTGGAGCGCTTCAGCCACATCATGCACCTGGTGTCCACCGTGGTGGGCAAGCTCTCACCACAGGCCAAGGCATACGACGTCCTCAAGGCAACGTTCCCGGCCGGCACCCTTTCGGGCGCCCCCAAACCCCGCGCGCTGCGCCTCCTGGACGAACTCGAACCCCACCGCCGCGGCATCTACGGCGGAGTGGTGGGATACCTCGATTTCGCGGGCGACATGGACATGGCAATCGCCATCCGCTCCGCACTGATCCGCGACGGGCGCGCCTACGTCCAGGCCGGTGGCGGCATCGTGGCTGATTCGGTCAACGACACCGAGGCGTTGGAAACCGTCAACAAGGCCGCAGCGCCCCTCCGCGCCGTCCATACCGCGGGCACGCTGCAGAACATCTCGGCAGACTCGCTGCCCGGCAGGTCGGACTCCTGATGCCCGGTCCGGGACCCGGAACAGGGCAGGAACCCGCAGCAGGACAGGCAGGCGGAGCAGGACAGGCAGGCGGAGCAGGACAGGCAGGTGCTGGAGAGGCGGCGGCCGCGGTCAAGGGCCCGGCGGCGCCGGCCTGGGCACGCCGGTCCACGCTGGTGCTGCTCATTGCCGTCCTGGCGCTGGCGGTGTTCGGCGCCACCACACAGACCTGGATCAGCGTCACCCTCGATCCCAACCAGCTTGGCCAGGGCGGCGCCGCGGAGGAGCCTCTCCCGGTGCAGGGCAGCAAGGCGGCCACCGCCGTCACAGCCCTGGCGCTGGTGGCACTCGCCGGCGGACTGGCAGCCGCGATCGCGGGCAGGGTTGCCCGGTGGATCATCACCGCCATCATCGTCCTGGCATCCGCTGGAATTGTTGCTGCGGCTGCAACCGTCCTCACCAACCCGCTGGCAGCGGCCCAGGGTTCCATTGCGGAAGCCACCGGCGTCACCGGAAGCCAGGCCCAGGTGGCTGTCACGGCGTTCCCGGTCCTTGCCGTCGTTGCCGGCTGCCTGCTGGCACTGGCAGCCCTGCTGATCGTCCCCGCGGGACGGTACTGGAAAGCCCGGACCAAATATGACGCACCGGCGCCCGGCAGTCCCGCGGCTGCAGGCCCGGTGGACGAGATCGACAGCTGGGACAGGCTCTCCCGCGGCGACGATCCCACCTGACCCGGCCTCTGCCAGCCGCGGGCACCGGCAGCGCGCCGCCCGATAACCGGTTGCGGGCCAAAAAATGGCAGAATGTAAGCAGTATTCACCCTGAGGAGATTTCCATGAGCAAAGCACCTGCGTCCGTTTCCAAGTCCGGCACCCGCACGGTAGCCCCGGGCGTCATCGACCACAGCCAGGAACTTGGCCACGGCAACAGCCCCGCAGCCTGGACCTGCGTCATCGTGATGCTGGTGGGCGCCCTGATCATGTCAATCGCATTCGTCATTGCCAACACCCCCATCTTCATCGCCGGCGGCGGCGTCATGGTGCTGGGCCTGATCCTGGGCTACGTCATGCGCAAGGCGGGCTACGGCGTTGAGGGCAGCAAGCTGAAGAACTCCGGCCACTGATGTCCACTGTTCTCGATGACATCAACGCCGGTGTCAGGGAGGATATGGAGGCCCGGAAGCGGCTTGTTTCGCTGGCTGAACTGAAGGACCTGGCCCAGGCCGCGGCACCTGCCCGCGATGCCTGGGCAGCGCTCGGCGGCCCTTCACCGTCCCGGGCGGAGCTCAAAGTCATTGCGGAAATCAAGCGCCGCAGCCCCTCCAAGGGAGACCTTGCCGCTATCGGCGACCCCGCCTCCCTCGCCAGGCAGTATGCCGACGGCGGTGCCTCCGTCATCAGCGTCCTCACCGAACAGCGCCGCTTCAGCGGGTCCCTCGCGGACCTCGACGCCGTGCGGGCCGCCGTCGACGTTCCGCTCCTGCGGAAGGACTTCACGCTTGACGAGTACCAGATCTGGGAAGCCCGTGCCCACGGCGCGGACCTGATCCTCCTCATCGTTGCCGCGCTCTCCGATGCCCAGCTCGCCGAGTTCAGCACCCTCAGCCGGGAACTTGGCATGAACGTGCTGGTGGAGACGCACACTGAAGAGGAAATAGAGCGGGCGGTTGCTGCGCAGGCGCGCATCATCGGCGTCAACGTGCGGAACCTGAAGACGCTCGACGTCGACCGTTCAGTCTTTGCCTCGCTGGCCGGGCAGATTCCGGCCGGGGCAGTAGTGGTCGCCGAGTCGGGCGTACGCGACGCCGACGACGTCACGCACTACGCCGCCAGCGGCGCCAACGCCGTACTGGTCGGCGAGGCCCTGGTCAGCCACTCGACGCCGCGCGAGCGGATCGCCGAATTCAAGGCGGCCGGCGCCGCCGCCATTGCCGCCCGCGGCTGACGCCCACACCGGCGCAGGAGCGGAAGGCGGGGTTTGCCCCGCCCGGCGGTCCTGCCCGGCCAGCCCGCGGAACCACACTTTGAGAAACATCCAACTGGAACAGGACGGGACCGATGGCTGAAGCACCCTCCGGCAACGCCGACAACGATACTGACAACAATGCCGCCGAAGCATTCCTGCAGGGCGGCTCCCTCAAGCACGCCCCGGGGCCTTACTTCGGCAGCTACGGCGGACGCTGGATGCCGGAATCCCTTATCGCCGCGTTGGACGAGCTTGAGGACACCTTCAACAAGGCCAAGGACGATCCCGAATTCCGGGCAGAAATCGCGGACCTGAACAGGAACTACTCCGGCCGGCCGTCCCTGCTGACCGAAGCCAAGCGCTTCTCCCAGCACGCCGGGGGCGTCCGCATCTTCCTCAAGCGCGAGGACCTCAACCACACCGGATCGCACAAGATCAACAACGTCCTCGGCCAGGCGCTGCTCGCCAAGCGCATGGGCAAGACCCGCGTCATCGCCGAGACGGGCGCAGGCCAGCACGGCGTGGCAAGCGCCACCGCCGCTGCCCTCATGGGACTCGAATGCGTGGTCTACATGGGTGCCGAGGACTGCCGCCGCCAAGCACTGAACGTTGCCCGGATGGAACTCCTCGGCGCCACCGTCATCCCCGTGACCAGCGGATCGCAGACCCTCAAGGACGCCATCAACGACGCCCTGCGCGACTGGGTGGCCAACGTGGACAACACCCACTACCTGCTTGGCACCGCCGCAGGCGCGCACCCCTTCCCGGCCATGGTGCGCTACTTCCACGAGGTCATCGGGGAGGAAGCCCGCGCCCAGATCCTGGAGCAGGAAGGCCGGCTCCCGGACGCCGTCTGTGCCTGCATCGGCGGCGGCTCGAATGCCATCGGCATCTTCCACGGCTTCCTCGACGATCCGTCCGTGAAGATCTACGGCTTCGAAGCCGGTGGCGACGGCGTAGACACGGGACGGCACGCAGCCACCATCACGCTGGGTAAGCCCGGCGTCCTGCACGGCGCGCGTTCCTACCTCATGCAGGACGACGACGGCCAGACAATCGAGTCCCACTCGATCTCCGCCGGCCTGGACTACCCCGGCGTGGGCCCCGAGCACTCCTACCTGGCGGACATCGGACGGGTCAGCTACGAGCCCATCACGGACAGCGAGGCCATGGAATCCTTCCGGCTGCTGTGCCGCACCGAAGGCATCATTCCCGCCATTGAGTCCTCCCATGCACTGGCCGGAGCCATCAAGGTGGGCCAGCGCCTTGCAGCCGAAGCCGCAGCCGGCGGCGGGACGGCGGAGGACAAGATCGTGATCGTGAACCTCTCGGGCCGCGGGGACAAGGATGTGGCCACCGCAGCCGAATGGTTCGACCTGTTGGACAAGGATTCGGCCGAGTCGGAAATCGGCAAAGAGGGGGAGCAGCTGTGACCACGGCACAGGCAACCAGCAAGTCAGCGGCGGCCATCGACAAGGCCCGTGCCGAGGGCCGCGCCGCCCTCATCGGATACCTTCCCGCCGGCTACCCCAGCGTGGAGCAGACCATTGCCGCCGGCATCGCGCTGGCGGAAAACGGTGCCGACCTCATCGAGATCGGGATCCCATACTCCGACCCCGTGATGGACGGCCAGGTCATCCAGGCCGCCACCACCGAGGCGCTGGCGAATGGATTCACGGTCAGCCAGGTGTTCGACGTCGTCCAGGGCATCACCAGCCGGACCGACGCAGCCGTCCTGGTGATGACCTACTGGAACCCCGTGGTCCGGATGGGCGTGGACGAGTTTTCCCGCCGCCTGGCCGAGGCCGGGGGAGCAGGGCTCATCACTCCGGACCTCATCCCGGACGAGGCGGCAGAGTGGATGGCCGCCTCCGACAAGTACGGCCTGGACCGTGTGTTCCTCGTGGCGCCGTCCTCCACTCCCGAGCGCATGCAGCGGACGGTGGACGCCAGCCGCGGCTTCGTCTACGCCGTCTCCATCATGGGCGTCACCGGTGCACGGACCTCTGTCAGCACCGCGGCAAAGGACGTTGTGGCGGCAGCACACGCCGCCGGCGCTGAGCGCGTCTGCGTGGGCCTTGGCGTCTCCAACGCCGGGCAGGTCCGCGAGATCGCCGCCTACGCCGAAGGCGTCATCGTTGGCACCGCTCTCGTGGCCGCAATCCGCGACGGCGGCGTCGACGCAGTTGCCGCCCTCACCAAGGACCTCAGCACCGGACTGACAGCGGAAGAAGCCTAGTCAATGCAGATCCTCCTTCAGGCAGCCGCACTGGTGCCGGCCAGCATTCCGAGCCCGGACTGGTCCGGTTTCGACATTCCCCTGCCCTGGGGAACGCTGCGCATCCACGCCTATGCCCTCTGTATCCTGGCGGGCATCGTGGTGGGCCTCTGGCTGACCTCCGTCCGCTGGGCCAAACGCGGCGCGCCTGAAGGCAGCGTCTGGGACATCGTGGTCTGGGCCATTCCCTTCGGCATCATCGGAGGCCGCCTCTACCACGTGGTGTCCTCGCCGGACGCCTACTTTGGCCCCGGTTTCGACGGCACCGGCGACCTTTCCCTCATTCCGCAGATCCAGCGGGGCGGGCTGGGCATTTGGGGCGCAGTAGTGCTGGGCGCCGTGGGCGCCTGGATCGGCTGCCGCCGCAGCGGCGTCAAGCTCAGCGCCTTCCTGGACGCCGCCGCGCCCGGACTGCTGCTGGCCCAGGCAGTGGGCCGCTGGGGCAACTACTTCAACCAGGAACTCTTCGGCGGGCCCACCACCCTCCCGTGGGGCCTGCAGATTGATGCCGACAATCCCAACTTTCCGGCCGGAACGCCGGCGGACACCCTGTTCCACCCCACGTTCCTGTACGAATCGCTGTGGAACCTCGCCGGCGTCGTCCTCCTGCTCGCACTGGACCGGAAGTTCAACTTCCGCCGCAGCAGGCTCTTCTGGCTGTACGCCATGTACTACACGCTGGGCCGGGTCTGGATCGAGGCGATGCGGATCGATGATGCCGAGCAGATCGAACTGTTTGGCATCACCACCCGCCTGAACGTCTGGACCAGCATTTTCGTGTTCCTGGCAGCGCTCGTGGCCTTCATCCTGCTGGGAATGAAGAAGCGCACCGAGAGGGACAGCGTGTATTTGCCGGGCCGGGAACCGGAGAAGGTGGCCGGTCCGAAAGAGGCAGCCGCCGCCGGCGACGACGTCCGTGATCCGGACCCTGTTGTCTCAGATAGTGAATCGCGTGATAATCTCCCTGATAACCAAAACGGTTCCCGGCGTGCTTCCGTGCCAACGGAAGAGGCCGCGGCTGCGCCGGCGGGCTCCACGCCCGGACCGAACGCAACGGCTTCCGGAAAGTCCGGCAGCACTGCCACAGGAACCGCGCCGGAAGCCGGCGCTACCAAGTAGCGCGCGGGCCAGGCAGGGCAGCAGAGCCACCGCTCGAAGCGCCCAATCACCACAGCGTCGTGGCAGCGGGGCCACCCTGGACAGCATAGAGCTGCTGTCCGGTGTTGCCCGGGGCAGGGGCCTGCGTAACTGTTAGTTCAGCAGGCCACGCTGACCTACAATTTCCAGTAAATAACACTTTGTTGTGCCCATGAGAGCGGCGCCCGACGAGTGGGGCCAACGGTGTCCCTTCCATACGCACGATCAGGAGGAAGGACGTCTCCCATGACCCAAACTCTTCACACTCCCAGCTGGTCAGAACCGGACCAGCCTGAGACTGCCATGTCGCCGTTCAAGCGCTTCGCAGCGATGCCGGAGGCTGCCGGGCTCTACAACCCGGAGCAGGAGAAGGACGCCTGCGGTCTTGCGATCATCGCCACCCTCCGCGGCGAGCCCGGCTACGACATTGTGGACGCCGCCCTCACCGCCCTGCGCAACCTCGAGCACCGCGGTGCCGTGGGCGCGGACGAGGGTACCGGTGACGGCGCGGGCCTCCTCATGCAGATCCCGGACGAGTTCTTCCGGGCTGTCACGGAGTTCGAACTTCCCGCTCCCGGCCAGTACGTGGCCGGCACGGCTTTCCTTCCCGCCGAACAGCGCGAGGCCGACGCCGCGAAGGCTGGCATCGAGGGCCTTGCGGCCGATGAGGGCCTGAAGGTCCTTGGCTGGCGCGAAGTCCCCATCGTCGCTGACCTGGTCGGCGCCATGGCCCGCGCCTGCATGCCGTACTTCGCCCAGCCCTTCCTGGCATCTGCCACCGGTGAGGAACTGGAACGCAACGAACTGGACTCCCGCGCATGGCGGATCCGCAAGCGCGCCCAGAACAAGTTCGGCGTCTACTTCCCCTCGCTGTCTTCGCGCACCATCGTCTACAAGGGCATGCTCACCACAGCCCAGCTGGAGCCGTTCTACCCGGACCTTTCGGACAAGCGCTTCAAGACCAAGCTGGCCATCGTCCACTCGCGCTTCTCCACCAACACCTTCCCGTCCTGGCCGCTGGCCCAGCCGTTCCGCACCATCGCCCACAACGGTGAAATCAACACCGTCAAGGGCAACCGGAACTGGATGCGCGCCCGCCAGTCGCAGTTGGCCAACCCGCTGCTGGGCGACACCCCGGAAGAGCTGTACCCCATCTGCACCCCGGGCGCCTCGGACTCCGCGTCCTTCGACGAGGTGGCCGAGCTGCTGTGGCTGTCCGGCCGCCCCATCACGCACTCGATCATGATGATGATCCCCGAGGCCTGGGAAAACCACGCCACCATGGATCCGGCCCGGCGCGCGTTCTACGAGTACCACTCCCTGCTGATGGAGCCGTGGGACGGACCGGCGGCTGTCTCCTTCACCGACGGCAGCCTGGTGGGCGCCACTCTGGACCGCAACGGCCTGCGCCCCGGCCGTTACTGGATCACCGAGGACGGCCTGATCGTCTTCGCCTCCGAGGTTGGCGTCATCGACGTCGAAGCCTCCAAGGTGGTCAAGAAGGGCCGCGTGTCCCCGGGCAAGATGTTCCTGGTGGACACCGAGGCCGGCCGCGTCATTGACGATGAAGAGGTCAAGGCTGAGGTCGCCGCCGCCAACCCGTGGGCGGAGTGGGTCAAGGACAACCTGATCGACCTCAATGAGCTCCCCGAGCGCGAGCACGTGGTCCACACCGCCGCGTCGGTGAACATCCGCCAGCGCACCTTCGGCTACACCACCGAGGAACTGAAGATCCTCCTCGGCCCCATGGCCCGCACCGGCGCTGAGCCGCTGGGTGCCATGGGCTCGGATACCCCGGTGGCCGTGCTGTCCAAGCGCCCCCGCCTGCTCTTCGACTACTTCGTGCAGTCCTTCGCGCAGGTGACCAACCCGCCGCTGGACGCCATCCGCGAAGAACTCGTTACGTCGCTGACGTGTGCCATCGGCCCCAACGGCAACCTCCTGGACACCAAGCAGGTCCGCCAGCCCCAGGTCCAGCTGCCGTTCCCGGTAATCAACAACGACCAGCTCGCCAAGATCGCGAACATCGAGGATGCCGACGGCACCCGCGTTGCAATGAAGGTCCGCGGACTTTACCGCCCCGAGGGCGGCGAGAACGCGCTCCGTGCACGGCTCACCGAGATCTGCGAGCAGGTGTCCGGTGCCATCAACCGCGGCGTCCAGTACGTGGTGCTCTCCGACCGTGACTCCAACGCCCAGTGGGCGCCGATCCCGTCGCTGCTGCTGGTCAGCGCCGTGCACCACCACCTGCTGCGCAGCGCCAACCGCACCAAGACCGCCCTGGTGGTCGAAGCCGGCGACGTCCGCGAGACGCACCACGTGGCTGTATTGATCGGCTACGGCGCCTCCGCCGTCAACCCGTACCTGGCCATGGAGTCAGTGGAACAGCTCATTGCTGCCGGGGACGTCACCGGGGTCACCCCGCAGGACGGCGTGTACAACCTGATCAAGGGCCTCGGCAAGGGCGTCCTGAAGATCATGTCAAAGATGGGCATCTCCACCGTGGCGTCCTACACCGGCGCCCAGACGTTCGAGGCGCTCGGCCTGGGCCAGGAGCTGGTGGACGAATTCTTCGCCGGCACCCACTCGCAGCTTGGCGGCGTTGGCCTGGACGTCATCGCCGCGGAAGTTTCCGCGCGCCACCAGATGGCCTACCCCGAAGGCGGCATTGAGCAGCCCCACCGCCCCCTGCTGGGCGGCGGCGAATACCAGTGGCGCCGCGACGGCGAGCCCCACCTGTTCAACCCCGAGACCGTCTTCCGGCTGCAGCACGCAACCCGTGAGCGCCGCTATGACATCTTCAAGGCGTACACCAGGGGAGTGGACGACCAGTCCGAGAACCTGATGACCCTCCGCGGCCTCCTCAAGTTCAAGAACGAGCGCCCGGCCGTTCCGCTCGAGGAAGTGGAGCCCGTCTCCAGCATCGTCAAGCGGTTCTCCACGGGTGCCATGAGCTACGGCTCAATCTCCCAGGAGGCCCACGAGACGCTGGCCATCGCCATGAACCAGCTCGGTGGCAAGTCCAACACCGGCGAAGGCGGCGAGGACGTTGACCGCCTGCTCGACCCGAAGCGCCGCTCTGCCGTCAAGCAGATCGCCTCCGGCCGTTTCGGCGTGACCAGCCTCTACCTGACCAACGCCGACGACATCCAGATCAAGATGGCCCAGGGTGCCAAGCCCGGCGAAGGCGGCCAGCTGATGGCGCAGAAGGTCTACCCGTGGGTGGCCCGTACCCGCCACTCGACCCCCGGCGTCGGACTCATCTCCCCGCCCCCGCACCACGACATCTACTCCATCGAGGACCTCGCGCAGCTGATTTACGATGCCAAGCGCGCCAACCCCTCGGCGCGGGTGCACGTCAAGCTCGTCTCGGAGGTGGGCATCGGCACCGTTGCCGCCGGTGTTACCAAGGCGAAGGCCGACGTCGTACTGGTCTCCGGCCATGACGGCGGAACCGGCGCCTCGCCGCTGAACTCGCTCAAGCATGCGGGTGTTCCGTGGGAGCTCGGCCTGGCCGAGACCCAGCAGACCCTGATGCTCAACGGCCTGCGCGACCGCGTGGTGGTGCAGGTGGACGGCCAGCTCAAGACCGGCCGCGACGTGGTGATCGCCGCGCTGCTGGGCGGCGAGGAATTCGGCTTCGCCACCGCACCGCTGGTGGTGGAAGGCTGCATCATGATGCGCGTCTGCCACCTGGACACCTGCCCGGTGGGCGTGGCCACGCAGAACCCGGAACTGCGCGCACGCTTCACCGGCAAGCCCGAGTTCGTGGTCAACTTCTTCGAGTTCCTTGCCGAGGAAGTCCGCGAGATCCTGGCCGAGCTGGGCTTCCGGAGCCTGGAAGAGGCAATCGGCCACGCCGAGGTCCTCGACGCGCGGGACGCCGTCAACCACTGGAAGGCCGACGGCCTGGACCTGGACCCGATCCTGCACGGGCTGGAGTTCGACGACGACGCGCCGCTGCGGAACATGACCGGCCAGAACCACGAGCTGGACAAGCACTTCGACCAGCGCCTGATCACCATGGCCACCGAGGCGCTGACGGACCGCAGCCCGGTCAGGATCGCCGTGGACGTCATCAACACGGACCGCTCGGTGGGCACCATGCTGGGGCACGTTGTCACCAAGACGTTCGGCACCGATGTCCTGGCTACGGACACGATCGACATCACCCTCAGCGGCACCGCCGGCCAGTCACTGGGCGCCTTCCTGCCCGCAGGCATCACCCTGCGGCTGTTCGGCGACTCCAATGACTACGTGGGCAAGGGCCTGTCCGGCGGCCGCATCATCGTCCGCCCGGACCGCACGAACGTCTTCAAGGCGGAGACCAACGTGATCGCCGGCAACGTGATCGGTTACGGGGCCACCAGCGGCGAGATGTTCCTGCGCGGCCAGGTGGGCGAACGGTTCCTGGTCCGCAACTCAGGCGCCACCGCCGTCGTCGAAGGCATCGGCGACCACGGTTGCGAGTACATGACCGGCGGCCAGACGCTGATCATCGGCCGTACCGGACGAAACTTCGGCGCCGGCATGTCCGGCGGCACCGCCTACGTCCTGGACCTGGACTCAGCCCGGGTCAACAAGGACGCCCTGCAGTCCGGCGAACTCCAGCTCCGGGAGCTGGACGCCGAGGACCGCGACATTGTGCACGGCCTGCTGGTCAAGCACGTTGAAGAAACTGATTCCCAGCTGGCGGCGCGCCTCCTCGAGAACTTCGATGACACCGCCGCCCGCATTACCAAGGTGCTGCCGCGCGACTACGCTGCCGTACTGCAGACCCGTCTTGACGCCATCGAAGAGGGCCTGGACCCCGACGGCGAAGAAGTGTGGTCCCGAATCCTGGAGGTAACCGGTGGCTGATCCACGCGGATTTTTGAAAGTACGCCAGCGTGAAACCCAGCCGCGCCGTCCCGTTCCCGTCCGCATCATGGACTGGAAGGAAGTGTACGAGGCGCAGGAGAAGGGCACCCTGAAGGCCCAGGCCGGCCGCTGCATGGACTGCGGCGTGCCGTTCTGCCACCAGGGCTGCCCGCTGGGCAACCTCATTCCCGAGTGGAACGACCTCACGTGGCGGGACAAGGGCGAGGAAGCAATCGAGCGCCTGCATGCCACGAACAACTTCCCGGAATTCACCGGCCGGCTCTGCCCGGCACCGTGTGAGGCCTCCTGCGTGCTGGGGATCAACCAGCCCGCGGTCACCATCAAGCAGGTGGAAGTCTCCATCATCGACGAGGCTTGGGACAACGGCTGGGTGGAGCCGCTGCCTCCCGCACGCCTGACCGGCAAGACGGTGGCCGTGGTGGGTTCCGGCCCGGCCGGCCTGGCCGTGGCGCAGCAGCTCACCCGCGTGGGCCACACCGTGGCTGTGTACGAGCGGGACGACAAGATCGGCGGCCTGCTCCGCTACGGCATCCCCGACTTCAAGATGGAAAAGGAGCAGGTGGACCGCCGCGTCGAGCAGATGAAGGCGGAAGGCACCCGCTTCCGGACCGGCGTTGCAGTCGGCACGGACGTGACCTGGGAGCAGCTGCGGCGGCGTTACGACGCTGTTGTTGTCTGCACCGGCGCCACCGTCCCGCGCGACCTGCCCATTCCGGGCCGCGACCTTGAAGGCGTGCACTTCGCCATGGACTACCTGGTTCCGGCCAACCGCGCCGTGGCGGGGGAGGCTGTCGAAAACCAGATCCACGCCCAGGGCAAGCACGTGGTGATCCTCGGCGGCGGCGACACCGGCGCGGACTGCCTCGGCACCGCACACCGGCATGGTGCAGCTTCGGTGACCACGCTCGCGATCGGCAAGCAGCCGCCGTCGGAACGCGCCGGCCACCAGCCGTGGCCGACGTTCCCAACCCTCTTCGAGGTTGCCAGCGCCCACGAGGAAGGCGGAGAGCGCACGTACCTCGCCTCCACCGTGGAGTTCGTAGGCGAAAACGGCCAGCTGACCGGCGTCAAGGTTGCCGAGACCGAGTTCGTTGACGGCAAGCGCCTGCCCAAGGCCGGAACGGAACGGATCATTCCCGCGGACCTGGTGTTCCTGTCCCTGGGCTTCACCGGAGCCGAGCCCGCCGGCATCACCGACCAGGTGAAGGCGGAGTTCGACGGCCGCGGCAACGTGTCCCGCGACGGCTACTACATGACCAACACTGAGGGCGTCTTCGTGGCCGGTGACGCCGGCCGCGGCCAGTCCCTGATCGTGTGGGCCATTGCCGAAGGGCGCGCCGCAGCGGCAGCCGTGGACAAGTACCTGATGGGCAGCACCATCCTGCCCGCTCCCGTGGCCCCGACGGACCGCGCCATCGCCGTCCTCTAGCGATGCAACGGAGGGTTCACCTCCGCGACAACTTAACCAATGCAAGAGACCAATAGGGTAGGTATATGAGACGCGCAAAAATTGTGGCCACGTTCGGCCCGGCCATCGCCAGCTACGAAAACACTCTCGCGGTGCTGGAAGCCGGTGTTGATGTTGCCCGCATGAACATGAGCCACGGCGACTACTCCGTGCACGACAACACCTACGAGAACGTCCGCAAGGCCGCCGCGGACCTGGGCAAGGCCGTGGCCATCATGGCTGACCTGCAGGGTCCCAAGATCCGCCTGGGCCGCTTTGTTGACGGTCCGCACGCCCTCGCCGTGGGTGACACCTTCACCATCACCACCGAAGACGTTCCGGGCACCAAGGACATCTGCTCCACCACGCTAAAGAGCCTCACCGAGGACGTCAACGTGGGCGACGCCCTGCTGATCGACGACGGCAAGGTGGCCTTGCGTGCCACGGCTGTGGACAACGTCAAGGTTGTCGCCGAGGTGACCGTGGGCGGCATGGTGTCCAACAACAAGGGCATCAACCTTCCCGGCGTGGCCGTCAACGTGCCCGCGCTGAGCGAAAAGGACGAGGACGACCTCCGCTGGGCCATGCGCCGCGGGGTTGACCTGATTGCCCTCTCCTTCGTCCGCGATGCCTCTGACATCGTCCGCGTGCACGAGATCATGGACGAGGAAGGCCGCCGCGTTCCGGTCATCGCCAAGATCGAAAAGCCGCAGGCCGTGGAACAGCTGCCCGAGATCATCGATGCGTTTGACGCCATCATGGTGGCCCGTGGCGACCTCGGCGTGGAGCTTCCGCTGGAGGAAGTGCCGATCGTCCAGAAGCGCGCCATTGAACTGGCCCGCCGCTGGGCCAAGCCGGTCATCGTGGCAACCCAGGTCCTGGAATCCATGATCGACAACCCGCGCCCCACCCGTGCAGAGGCCTCCGACTGCGCCAACGCCGTCCTCGACGGTGCCGACGCCGTTATGCTCTCCGGCGAGACCAGCGTGGGCAAGTACCCCATCGAGACCGTCAAGGTCATGGCCCGGATCATCGAGTCCACTGAGGTCCACGGCCTTGAGCGCGTTCCTCCGCTGGGCACCAAGCCCAAGACCCGTGGCGGCGCCATCACCCGTGCCGCCGTCGAAATCGCCGACCAGCTGGACGCAAAGTACATCTGTGCTTTCACCCAGTCCGGTGACTCCGCACGCCGCCTGTCCCGCCTCCGTCCCATCAAGCCGGTCTTCGCTTTCACTCCGGTGGAGCAGGTCTGGAACCAGCTGGCGCTGACCTGGGGCATCCAGCCGGTGCTGGTCCAGATGGTGGACCACACCGATGAGATGACCGCACAGGTTGACCGCAGCCTCATGGAGATGAACCTCGTGGAAGACGGTGACCTGGTGGTTATTGCCGCCGGTTCCCCTCCCGGAAAGGCCGGCTCCACCAACTCGCTGAAGGTGCACAAGGTGGGTGACCTCGCCGACTCCACCCGCGTTGGCGAAGCGACCAGCAACAAGGAAAAGCTCGGCCCCTGGCCGGAAAAGAAGAAGAAGGCCTAGGCTTTCGGATTACGCAAAAGGACCCCTGCCGGCCGGCGGGGGTCCTTTTCGTTGTGGTCTGCTGGTTGGGCCTGCCGGATTCTTGGCAGACCCAACCAGGCGGAACTAGTTGACCTGGTTGATGATGGTCTCAGCCACTTCGCGCATGCTCAGGCGGCGGTCCATGGAGGTCTTCTGGATCCAGCGGAAGGCTTCCGGTTCCGTGAGGCCCATCTTGGTGGTGAGCAGGCTCTTGGCGCGCTCCACGAGCTTGCGGGTGGCGAACTGCTCCTGGAGGTCCGAGACTTCACTTTCCAGTGCTTTGATTTCCTCGTGGCGGGAGAGTGCGATCTCCAGGGCCGGGATGAGGTCCGCGGGAGTGAACGGCTTCACCACGTACGCCATGGCACCGGCGTCGCGGGCGCGCTCCACGAGTTCCTTCTGGCTGAATGCTGTCAGCAGCACTACGGGGGCGATGCGGGCCTTGACGATCTTCTCGGCCGCGGAAATGCCGTCCATAACGGGCATCTTGACGTCCATCAGGACGAGGTCCGGCTTCAGTTCCTCGGCGAGCTGGACGGCCTTCTCGCCGTTGTCCGCCTCGCCCACTACGTCGTAGCCTTCGCCGCGCAGGATTTCGATGATGTCGAGGCGGATGAGGGTTTCATCCTCGGCCACAATGACGCGGCGCGCCGGCTGGGACGTGGGCTTTGACTCCGTCTGTTCAGTCACGGGATCTCCTTGGAAAGGTACGGCGGGGACATCACTATCTTAGGTGCGCCCGGTCCTGTACATGATCTGCATGGTCGGTTGCGGCGTCGGCGGCGCGATTCTGGAATTCAGCCTATCTGGCTGTAGAGTAATTCCGCGTACGTGAAGCGATCGCGTTGCTCACAATCAGCTGTGGGCGTACCGGTTTGCTTTGTGTATTCCGCGCCCGAGTGGCGGAATTGGCAGACGCGCCGCACTCAAAATGCGGTATCGAAAGGTGTGTGGGTTCGAGTCCCACCTCGGGCACAGTGTTTCCACAGGTCAGCGGCCTGTTGGGTTGTTGAGTGTGTACAAAACACCAAAAGTCTTTGCACGGGCGTAGCGCTTTTCCATGGCCAGCGTCAGTACGCGCACAAACAAGGACGGTTCCAAGTCCTACATGGTGCGCTGGCGGGATTCTTAGACCCGCGCTTCACCGGGCCTCCCAGTAGCCAGCCTCACTGAAGCAGGGACGCTCGCGCGTCTGCTAGGCGCCGCGGCCAGTCATTCGAGATTGAGCACCGGCACGTCATCGGCCACGTCCCCGTAGATAAGCTGGACTATAGACTGTTGGCGCAGTGGGTGAAGTCGATGATGGCCAAGGGCACGGCACCGAAGACCATTCACAACGTTCAGGGCCTCATTTCGGCTGCTATGAATACCCGGAGATGCTCGGCTACATTACACGTAACCCCTGCCGCGGCGTACAGCTTCCCGGCATTGAAAAGGCCGAGGACAAGGCTATGTTCCTTACCCATTCGGAGTTCAGCCTCATCATGGAGGGGATGGGCGAGCGCTACAAGGCTTTCACCAGTCGGACAACGCCGACGGGGCGGGAACAAAACCCGGGACGCTCAGGGAAGGGGCCGGCAGCTGAAACCAGCTCTTGGTAGCCATGAACAAGGGGGTCACAGCTCACTTTTGCGTCACAGAATATGCATTTGTGAACGCGCGTCCTTACGTGTCACTCCAGCAACATATGCTCCTCCTATCACTTACCGCTGCGCCTTCGCAGCACTATGAGGAAGACAAATATGGGGGCCTCTCGGAGGCGGCTTCTCGCAGCCGCAGCTTCTCTTGCCATTGCAGCATCCTGGGTTGGATCTGTTGGACAGGCAATCGCAGCATCACCGACCACTACCGCTACGGATGAACAGGTAGCAACACCTACTAGCTCACCTACCGGGACCTCCACAGTTCCGGTAGAAATCCCGGCAGCACCCGCTCCGACAGAAGCAGTTGCTACGTTGCGAATAGAGGCGCCGACCGCTCCGGCCGCCGCGGAAAATGGCGGGACACCCGAAGCGGTCACACCTGGGGGGTCCACGTACACTACCTCCGACGCAATCGGAGCTGAGTATGCGACCTCCGGCGCAATCGGAGCCAAGTACGCCACCGCCTCCGCTATCCTCGGTATCGCCATATCACCGGAGTTCACCAGCCAGCGTTTCGGTGGCGCGTACCAACTCTTTGAGAATGGCACAATCGCCTACCTTCCGCAGTACGGTGCCTACATAGTTATCGGCGGCAACAACAGCGTCTGGCAGTCCATTGGTGCGCAGGACAGCGACCTCGGCTACCCGATCTCCGCCGAGTACGCACCGATGACTGGCGGAGTGATGCAGATCTTCCAGTTCGGGAAAATTTCTTGGAACCCCGCAACGGGTTCTCACGTCACCAAGGGTGGCATTGGTGGCGCCTGGGACAACGCAGGCGGACCGCTGGGCGGCCTCGGTTACCCGACCACGGATGAGTATGCTCCCATGACCGGTGGTGTTATGCAGGATTTCCAATACGGCAAGATTTCCTGGAACGCCGCAACTGGTTCGCGCGTCACCAAGGGTGGCATTGGCGCGACTTACGACTCCGCCGGCGGCCCCCTCAGCGGTCTTGGCTACCCGACGACGGACGAATACGCGACCGAGAACGGCGGCGCCGCCCAGGACTTCCAGTACGGGCAAATCGCCTATTCACCTGCAACGGGATCCCACGTCGTCAGAGGCGCTATCGGGGCGATGTGGATCCTCTACGGCGGACCTCGAGGGTTCGGGTACCCGACGGCCGATGAGATTACTGGTCTGACGGGCGGTGGGGCCAAGCAGTACTTCCAGAACGCTGAAATTGTATGGTCCCCCAGTGTCGGTACCAAGATCATCACCGGCGGTATTCGTTCCATCTGGGTTGCTCAGGGCTCTGAAGCCGGGCGCCTCGGATACCCGACCAGCAACGCATACTGGGTCAGCGGCGGCGAGGGCCAGGATTTCCAGGGTGGCCGGATCACCCGGTACTCGGGGAACACCAAGATCGAGTACGCCTCCGACACGCATTAGCCAGATCCCGCAGCAGCCGCCGGCTTACTAGGCCAATCGCACTTGGAGCTTGTGAGGCCCTGTCCCTGTAAGGGGCAGGGCCTTCCTGCTGCTCGGAGTCCTCGAGCGCGTCCGCCGACGGTACGCTGACGGGCGCGTCTGGCACCCGCCGCTGCCGTACACATAGGATGCAAATTCCAGCGATAGAAAGACCCGCGTGAAGCAGAGCATTTTCGCCCGCGTCGCCCAGCTCGCCAAGGCCAACATCAACGCTCTCCTGGTCTCCGCCGAAGAACCGCAGAAAATGCCGGACCAGATGGTCCGGGACTCGGCCAACATCCGCGAAGCCGAAGCCGCCATCGCCCAGACCATCGGAAACGTCCGCATGGCCGCTCAGAATGAGGAGGTCGACAAGCTCAAGGGCGGGCTCGACCAGATGAAGGGCAGGCTGCACGAGCTGACCGCCAAGCGCAACATCATCCATGATTCGGACTGTCTGCCGTACTGATTGCCGGTTCCAGCGATTCATGCTTGTAGTGCAGCAGGAACTCGTGCTTGTAGTGAAGTCCAATCCAAGGCGAGGCAACAACGTCGTCGATGTCGCAGCCACCTGGGTGCTGATGGATGTGCGTTGCATGGCATTCTCGCTTCATTGCGGGGCCGCAATGGCGGCGCGTGACTGGGATAGGCTGCCACGCATTTTCCACCTGAAGGGGTTAAGGCGGCTGCAGCTGTTCCCTTGAATGGGAGTTAGGTTCAAGGGTCGATTGGCCGGGACCGGAACGATGAGCTGTACGGGTCCCGGCCACTTCGGGGCGAAGTGGGCCTAAGCCTTGGTGCTTGCTCCAGCGGGGGTGACTTCCAGGCCAGCGGCCGTAGTGGAAGCTGCAAGAGTGGGCGCTGGGTGAGCGGCAGCACCGGCTACGTCCAGGCCGAGCTTGCGTCGGTCACGCTGCTGGTTGATGAAAAGCAGGGCCAGGATTCCGAAGACCAGCAGCAGGCCGCCGGCCAGGGCGAACGCTGCGCGGTAACCTTCAGCCGGAGTGGCCGCACCGCCGATAAGGAATCCCGACACGGCCGGTGCGAAAACGCCGCCGGTGGTTAGGACCGCGTTTGCGATGGAGAGGTTTGCCCCGCGCTGGGCGATGGTGGTTAGTTCAGCAACCACCAGGTAGGTGATGGCGAAGAGTGCAGGTGCCGTTCCGAAGCCGAAGACCATGAGAATGACGGAGAGGACGGGTGAGGTGGTCAGAGTTGCGGCCACAAGGCAGGCTCCCGCGAAGGCCGCCGAGATGCTGAGCACCCAACCACGGGCCTTCCGGGTGGGAACGCCCTTTATGTGCAGGCGCTGGGTCAGGGCGCTGAGGCCCACCGTGGCGATCGCTCCCCAGGCCGCAGGCAGCGCGATCATGGCACCGGACTGCTGCCCGCTGAAGCCCAGCACGTTCTGGAAGTACGCCGGGCCCCAGGACATCGCCAGGGTGAAGGTCCAGTAGCCGAAGAAGGAGGCGAACACTGCGAAGATCCAGCTGGGGGAGAGGATGGTGCGCCAGTAGCGAATTTTGGTTTCTGCTGCGACGGGAGTTTCTTCCGCTGCGATGCCGTCGATCTCCTGTTCGGCTTTCCGGCTGGTGTACGGGCCTTCCTTGCCCACGATGACCCAGAAGACTGACCAGACCAGTCCCACGATGGCCAGCAGTGCAAAGGCCGTCTGCCAGCCGAACTGCCCGATGACCCAGGCCAGGACAGGTGCGAAGGCTACAATGCCCAGGGTCACGCCGGATGAGGCAAGAGCCGCCGGCGTAGCGCCCTTCTTCTCCGGAAACCATTTGTAGATGCCGTGCATCAGCACCGGAGCCAGTGGACCCTCGCCGGCACCCAGGAGTAGGCGGCTGGCCCAGAGGGCAGGCAGGGAGGCGAACAGCAGGATGGGTACCTGGGCCACGGACCACAGCAGGCACAGGACCAGGAGGATCCACTTGCTCGATACCTTATTGGCGATGGGTGCAGCGACGATCTGGGCGATCCCGAATGTGAGGAACATGGCGCTGCCCACCAGGCCGAACTGCTCGGGAGTGATGCCCAGTTCTTTCATGATGGGCACGGCCGCGATGCCGAGCACTGCTTTGTCAGCCCAGCTGAGCATCATCAGGAAAAGAAGGCTGAACGTCATGAACCAGCCATAGCGGTTGCGCCTAGCCCGGGACCAGGTCCGGGGATCGCGGGAAGCCGCGGCGTCCGGCGTAATGCCGGTGAGGGGAGTTTCAGACACGGTATGCCCAATCGTTGAAGGGGAGGTCTTTGCCGGTTTGGGGGACGGCGTTTCCTTGACTCTAGGCCCGTGTGACGGGCCTTACATTTCGGCTTTCCGTTGGGCGGAAAGCCACTTTCCGGGGCGGTGTGCACCGCTCGTTGTCCCGCCGCCGGCGGGACCCAGTAGCGCCAGCAGGCCCATCCCCAGAATGCTCAATCCGCATGTCAACCACCAGGTTGTGTCCCAGCCGCCCGTAGTGGTGGCCAGCAGGGCGAACAGCATGGGTCCCAGGAAGTTCCCCACGTTGAAGATCTGCTGCGTCAGTCCCAGTACGGCCGTGACGGAACCGTCGGCGGGGGCAACGTGTACGGAGTACCTGGTGACCGCGGCCGGGATGAGGCCTCCGACGGCGGAGAACATGGCGATCAGGATGAACTGGAAGAGGATGCCGTTGCCGATGTGTTCCCAGCCCACAGCGAAGGTAGCCACGGACGCCGCTGACATGGCCAGGAAGGTCCAGAAGATGATCTTCCGCTCGGACAGGCCGCGCTGGATGAGCGGTCCGGCGCTGAGGGCTCCGATGGCATTGACTCCTCCCACAACGGCGCTGAGGATGCCGGGGAGTGGCCCTTCAAGGCCGGCGGAGCGGTAAATGGAGGGCAGGAAGCCCAGCACTGCCATCCACTGGGCGGTGTAGCACGCGAAGACCACTCCGATAATCCAGGGTGGACGCGTGGCGACGGTGCGTCCGACGCGGCGGAGGGCATGCCGGAGACCAGCGTCGGCCGGAGGCACGTCCCTGGGTACCTGGCGCAGCAGCAAGGGCACCGGTGACAGTGTGAGCACGGCCATCACCAGCCACCATTCGCGCCAGCCGGCGGCCTCCAGGAACAGTGCTCCGGCCGCGAGTCCTATTAGCGTGGCCATGCCCTGGAAGGCGCCCCAGCTTGCCAGCGCAACGTTCAGCCGCCGCTGTGGGGCCACCCTGCGGATGAGGGGTGGGGCGACGACGACGGCCAGCAGGAATCCGATGCCTTCGAGCGTCCGGGCTGCCATGAGCAGTTCGGTGGTGGGGGCGGCGGCGCCGAGCATGGACGCGCCGCTCAGCAGGACCAGTCCGCTGACCAGGAGCCTGCGGAGGCCTGCCAGTTCCCCGCCCACGGCGGTGGCCAGGCCACCCACGACGCTGGCCAGTTGGATGATGCCAAGCAGCAGGCCGGCCTGGACCAGGGTTGTGCCCAGATCCACCTGGATGCCGGCCAAAGCAGCCGGCAATTTCCAGATGTGCATCGCTGCCGCGATGCCCGCGGCGAGGACTGCAAGCCAGGGCCCGTCCGCCGTCGTCCGTTTGTCATTCACTGTTTTTGCGGGCGACGGCAGTTCCAAGAGTTGTCCTTGCTGAAGGGTGGCGGTGCGGTGTCCTTTGTTCCCCGGGGTTCCTAGGCAGGCGCGAGCACCGGGGTGCCGATGCGGAAGCGCTGGCCGCTGGCGGCAACGTCCACAGGGCCGTCGAAAGTGGAAGCGGCACGGGCGCGCCACCATTCCGGCTCCGCTCGGCCAGCCAGGTGGGAGAGGACCAGCCTGCCCACTCCAGCTGCGGCGGCAACGCGGCCTGCCCCTTCCGGAGGTGTGTGCGCGATCTGCTGGTGGTTGAGGAATTCCGGCGCGAAACCCTTGCCGGCGTAGAAATCCAGGTTCACTGCCTCATGCACCAGGACGTCTGCACCGCTGGCGAGTACGGCCATCGCCTGACATTCCGCGGTGTCGCCGGAAAACACTACTGAGCCGGCATCGGTATCGAAGCGGAATGCCAGTGCGGGGCGGACCGGGGGGTGCTCCACCAGGATGCCGGTGACTTTGACCCTGTCGTCCTCGTAGACGTCGAAGGGCCGGGCTGCATCCGGGCTCCCGTGGGCCGGGGCGGAGAGGTCCACGGTCCGCACGAGGGAGGCCAGGTCCGGACGTGCCTCGTCATGGACGCGGATGTCGATGTCGTAGGAGAAGGCCTGCAGCGAGTGGGATACCAGTTCACCGGTGCCGGAGAGGCGGGCACCTCCTGCGCGGGTGGCATCCTTGCCAGGTCCCACAATCGAAACAGGGCCCGTGAAGCCCTCCACCGGGCTGCCCCAATTCCATAGCAGGAAGCCGGGCAGTTCCACCACATGGTCCGAATGCAGGTGGGTGACAAAGCCCGCCACGAAGTCCTTGCCGCGAAGCCCGGCTTCATGGGCGGCGCGGGAGCAGCCCAGGCCGAAATCCACCATGTAGAAGGCATCGTCCACCACCAGGGCGCTGGAGATGCCGTTTTCCGGACCGCGGATGGCCGGGCCGGCGGCGGTGCCAAGGGTAATCAGTTCGACGCTCACGGGAAGTCCTTTTGCAGGGTAGGTGCGGGGCTCAGGAGTGGGGGCGGGCATTGATGACGCGGGTTTCCAGGTATTCCTCCAAGCCCCAGCGGCCGCGTTCGCGGCCGACGCCGGAGGCCTTCCAGCCGCCGAAGGGTGCATCCGGTTCCACCAGCGTGTGCTGGTTGATCCAGACTGTTCCTGCTTCAATCTGCGAGGCGGTGGCGTGCGCGCGTTCCTGGTCCGGGCTCCAGACGGAGGCGCCCAGGCCGAATTCGCCGGCGTTCAGGGAGGCGATGGTCTGCTGGAGGTTGTCATATGCCACGATGGGCACGGCTGCCCCGAACTGTTCCTGTTCAACCAGGTCCATTCCCGGTTCGGCGTCCACTACTACCGTGGGGGAGAGGAAGTAGCCGGGCAGGTCGCAGCCGGCGCTGCCGCCGGCAATGATGCGGGCTCCTGAACCCACAGCGGAATCTACCAGGCCATGGACCAGTTTGAGCTGTGACTCGTTGTGCATGGGGCCCATGGTGGTCCCGTCCGCGATGCCGTGGCCCAGCACGTGCCGCGAAGCCTCTGCAGCGATCGCTTCGGCGAGTTCCCTGCTGCGGCTCCGGGGAACATACACACGCTTGACTGCCATGCACACCTGACCGGCGTTGCGGAACGCGCTGCCCACAATTCCGCGGGCCGTAACGGCCATGTCCGCGTCATCCAGCACGATGGCCGGATCGTTCCCGCCGAGCTCCATGGTGACGCGCTTGACGGTGGGGGCGGCCTGCTGGGCCATGGAGATGCCCACCTCGGTTGAGCCGGTGAAGGAGATCTTGCGGATGCCCGGCGAGGTGCTGAGGGCGACGTTCACGGTCCGCCGCGAACTGGTCCGCACCTGCAATACCCCCGCCGGAAGGGCCTCGTTGAGCAGGTTCACCAGCGCGATGGTGGACAGCGGCGTGGACGGGGAGGGCTTGGCGATCACGGTGCACCCCGCGACCAGGGCAGGGGCAAGCTTGACGGAAAGGAGCGAGATGGGGAAGTTCCAGGGCGTGATGGTGCCCACGATGCCCACCGGCCGGTACTGGACTTCAAGGGTCCTGTCCGCCCGGGGTGCCAGCGGCTCGGTCTCGTCCCAAGCCAGGTCCGCGTAGTACTCGAAGAGTCCTGCCGCCACCGTGAACTCACCGGCAGCCTCCGCCTTGGGTTTACCCTGCTCACGGGAGAGCAAGGTGGCCAGGGAATCCAGGTCGCGGCGGATCAGGGCCGCTCCCGCACGCAGGGCGGCGCGGCGGGCCTCCCGATCAGCTGACCAGCGTGGTGCGGCCCGGCGGGCGGAAGCAACCGCCTGCTCAACATCGTCTCCGGTATTTTCCGGAGCGTACCCCACGAGTTCAAGCGTGGCCGGGTCCAGGACCTGGTAGTGGTCTGCCGTCATGGCCTGTCCTTTCGGGCGGGAAGGGGAAATTCTTATCCCAGTCTCATGGCACCCGTCACAATCCGCGCGAACCTTTCCGCCCAACGGAAAGCCCGGAATGCGGAACTGCCGGAGCTTGCCACTATGGAGTGAAGCACGTCACGCACTAACGAGGAGTCTCCATGACCCAAGAGCAGCTTCCCATCGTCCTCACCGGGGTTTCCTCCGGCATCGGTGCCCGCACTGCACAGATCTTGTCTGCCCGCGGGGTGCCGCTGATCGGTATCGACCGCAACGCCCCCACGGGCTTCAGCGGCACCTTCGTGCAGGCGGACCTGTCCAGCCAGGCGGGCATCGATGCCGCCGCCGCCGCAGTGTCCGCCGCAGCGCCGAACGGCGTCGCCGGCCTGGCCAACATCGCAGGCGTCCCCGGCACCGCCCCCTGGCGCACAGTGCTGTCCGTCAACGTCTTCGGTGTCCGGGAGCTGGTGCGGGCCCTCGCCCCGCTGCTCGGCGAGGGAACCGCCGTCGTCAACCTTGCGTCCAGCGTTGCTGTCCAGTGGCGGGACGTGAAAGGCAAGTGCGCCGCTTTCGCGCTTACCGCCGACCCGGCCGGCGCCCTGGATTCGGTGTCCGGCGATGAGGACATCACCGGCGAGTCCTACCTTTTCTCCAAGCAGTGCGTCCGCTTCCTCACCGAGCACCTGGCCGCGGAACTGCTGCCGCAGCGGACCCGGGTGAACAGCGTGAGCCCGGGGCCGGTTGCCACGCCCATCCTTGAAGACTTCAAGAAAGACCACGGCCGGGACAAGGTGGAGGGGGCAGGAGCCCTGCTGGGCCGTTTTGGCGAGCCCGACGACGTTGCATCCGTCATCGACTTCCTGCTCCGCCCCGAGTCCGGCTGGGTGAATGGCTCGGACATCCGCGTGGACGGCGGACTGGGTGCGTACCGGGGTTCAAGCCTCGCCAACGTCACCGGCTGAGGAAACCCCCTCAGTGCCTGAAGCGGTACTCTCCTTGCCGCCGCAAGGGAGGTTTCGGCGTCGGGCTTAAACTGGTGGTGCGGCACGGCGTCAAGGATGCGCTGCTGCCCCCGGCGTCCGGAAGGGTGAAGCATGGCTAACGCTGCCCCAAGCGGCCGGACCGCCCGTCCCGCGTCCGCGGCGGCCCGGGCGCAGACGGCCAAAGCTGCCGACGGCGGTGCTTCCGCACAGCAAGCAGCGAGTGTCACGTCCCGTGCACTGGCCCTGCTGGGCACCTTCGACGCCGAACACTCAGTCCAAAGCCTCAGTGCCATGGCGCGGCGGGCCGGCCTGCCGGTAGCCACCGCCCACCGGCTGGCAGGAGAACTCGTGGCCTGGGGTGGACTCGAGAAAGCCAACGCCGAGTACCGCGTGGGTCAGCGCATCTGGCGCCTTGGCCTGCTCGCTCCTGCCCAGCAGAACATCGCCGAAGTTGCGGCCCCCTTCATGCAGGACGTCCTCTTCGTCACCCACAACGTGGTGAACCTGTTCATCCTGGACGGGCAGGAGGTCCTGCTGGTGGAACGGATGTCCGGCACGGGAGCAGGCCAGCCCTTCCGGCGGGTGGGCGCCCGCCTGCCGCTCCATGCGAGCGCCGCGGGGAAAATCATGCTGGCCTACGGGGCCAAGGAGCTGTTGACCGCAGTTGTCCAGCACCTGGAGCCGCACACGCCGCGGACCATCACCAGCGCCGCAGCGCTTGCTGCCGAAGTGGAACGGGTCCGGGCCGGCGGCTACGCCACCACCGAGGAGGAAACCGGGCCGGACAACTATGGCCTGGCTGTCCCGGTGTTTCTTCCGAACAAGCAGGTGGTGGCGGCGCTCGGCATCGTCACCCGGAGCAAGCCTGCCCCCGCCGGGAGCGTGGTTCCTGTGCTCAATATCGCTGCCCGGGGCATTGCCCGAAGGCTGGGCGTGGAGCACCTGCCGCGATAAGGGACCGTGGAGTCCTTTTCACGCCGGTCTTTCCGTTGGACGGAAAGCACCGCCCCGGCTGTGGTCTGAAACACCTAACCTCAATTAAGCCGTAAATAAGGCCGGACCTCCGGCCGCAGGGACCGCCGCCCAGGCGGGCCTTCCCAAAGGAAGTGAAGACCTCATGACTGCACCTGCAGGAGCCACTATCGACGTCGTGGTCGATAAGGCGGACATTGTGGCGGACCGGGTGGTCTCCCTGGTCCTGCGGCGGGCCGACGGCCTGCCGTTCGAACCCTGGCAGCCGGGCGCGCACATTGACGTGCACGTGGGGGACGGCCTGGTCCGCCAGTACTCGCTGTGTTCCTCCCCCGACGAGCTGGACCACCTGCGGATAGGCGTGCTGCACGTACCCGATTCGCGCGGCGGATCCAAGGCCGTGCACGCCCTGCTGCCGGGAACACCGCTGGCTATCTCGGAACCCCGCAACAACTTCCCCCTCCGCGAATCCCGCCGTTACCTTTTCATCGCCGGCGGCATCGGCATCACCCCGCTTGTTCCCATGCTTGAAGCAGCTGACGCGGCCGGCAAGGAGTGGACACTGGTCTATGGCGGCCGGAGCCGGAACACCATGGCCTTCGCCCAGCAGCTGGAGGACCGGTACGGCCCTGAACGGGTCCGCATCGTAGCCGAGGACGAGGTTGGCAGGCTGGACCTGGACCAGGTCCTGGGCATGCCCAGGGCCCACATGCTGGTCTATGCCTGCGGCCCGGGCGGACTGCTGGGTGCCGTGGAGGATCGCTGCATGGGTTGGCCGCCCGGCGCGCTGCACACTGAACGCTTCGTCGCCTCCACCCTGGGTGCCGCCGCAGCCAACGCACCCTTCGAAGTGAAGCTGGCACGGACCGGAACCACCGTGACCGTACCCAATGACAAGACCATCCTCGAAGCCGTGGAGGAGGTGGGTGTGCGGGTTCTGTCCTCCTGCCGCCACGGGTTGTGCGGCACCTGCGAAACCCAGATCATTTCGGGCGAACCCGAACACCGCGACGCCGTCCTCACGGAAGAGGACCGCGAGGCCGGCGAAATCATGCTGGTTTGTGTCTCCCGTGCCGCCGCCGGCTGCCCGCGCCTCGTGCTGGATCTCTGAACCAGACGCCAGCTTTCCCTTACTTAGGCCCACGGGCCCGCCACGTATCGCCACCAGGAGAGTTCCAATGACCGTTACAACCCATGAAGCCAACGTCTTGGGGGAGGACCCTTTTGAAACCGCCAATCTCCTCGACCCGTATCCCTTCCTCGGCAGGCTCCGGGACGCGGGGGCAGTTTCCTACCTGGAGGCAACGGGCAGCTACGCGGTAGCCGGGTACCAGGAGGTGTACGAGGTCCTGACCGACTTCGAGACGTACATCTCCTCCGGTGGCCTCGGCCCCCGAGACATCCGGAAGGACGCGGGGTGGCGGCCGCCCAGCATTCTCGAATCCGATCCGCCCATCCATACCGTGATGCGCCGCGCGCTGACCGGCGTCATCAATCCCGGCACCGTGCGCGCCCTGCGGGAACCTTTCACGCCGCCCGCTGAGGAATTGACGGCACAACTGGCGGGTCGGGAACAGTTCGACGCCATCACGGATCTTGCCGAGAAGTACCCCCTGCGGGTCTTCCCGGACGCGGTGGGAATTCCCGACGTCGGCCGTGAACACCTGCTGCCATACGGCAACATGGTGTTCAACGCCTTTGGCCCGGAAAACTACATCTTCAAGCAGGCTTTCGCACAGGGTGACGAACATGCTGCCGCCGTGATGCGTAACTGCCAGCGCGAAAACCTGGATGACACCGGTTTCGGTGCCCAGATCTGGAAGCGCGTGGAGGATGGCCTCATCACCGAGCAGCAGGCAACGCTGCTGGTCCGCGCACTGCTGTCCGCGGGCGTGGACACCACAATATTCGGTATCGGAAACACCCTGTCCGTGTTGGCCCGGTACCCGGAAGCCTGGGCGCGGCTGCGGGAGAACCCCAAGATGGCGAAATTCGCCGTGGATGAGGCGCTGCGGCTGGAATCACCCTTCCAGAAGTTCCACCGGACCGTTGCCGTGGACACCGTCCTGGGCGGTGTGCACCTGCCGGCAGGTGCCAAGGTGCTGGTGTTCCTGGGCGCTGCCAACAGGGATCCCCGCAAATGGGGTGACAACGCCGACGAGTTCGACCTTGACCGCAATGCCTCCGGCCACGTGGCCTTCGGAATGGGCCTGCACCAGTGCGTGGGCCAGCCCATCGCCCGGCTGGAAATGGAGATTGTGCTCCAGCAACTGCTTCTGCGGGTAGCCACCATCGAACCGGACGGCACGCCGGTGCCGATCCTGCACAACGTGCTGCGCGGGTTCGAGTCCCTTCCGGTGCGGATCACGGCAGGATAGACCTCCCAGGAGTGTTCGCGGTCTAGTCTTGAAGTCCCTGAAACGCTCGAAGAGTAGTCGGGGTGGGCGGAACCTTGAACTTTGGAACGTTTGCCAGGAACCACGGGAGTGCGGCCTCGCAATCGTCAGAGCAGGCGATCGGTCATCCGGGTCTTCCGCTCAAACAGTGTCCTGTGGACAAACCTCGAGGGTGGGCCAAGAATGAGCAGCAGGTGCGGTGGGAGCATCCCTGTCCGGGCTTCTGGAGGCCGTTGGATCTGATCGTATTGGGTGCGGCATGAGAGCTGTGGTTGTGGGGGCGGGTATTGCGGGTCTCGTCGCGGCCCGCCAACTTGGTTTGGCCGGATGGGAGGTCGATCTCTGCGAACAGTCGCCGGCTCCGCGACCTGATGGCTACATGATGGACTTCTTCGGCCCAGGAGTCGGCGTAGCCGAGAGGATTGGTCTTTACCCCCGGCTGGCAGCGGTTGCTTATCACGTGGAGGCGGTCGAGTACATCGATGTTGCGGGACGTCTCAGGTCCAGTCTTGATTACCACACGTTTGCCAGGGTGGCGGGCGGGAAGGTTTTGAGCTTGCCGCGCCCCGACATTGAGCGGGCCGCCTTGGCGGCACTGACGGACGACGTCGCCCCGGGCCGGGTACGCGTCCGTTACGGAGCGCCGGTATCCCAGGTGTGGGATGACGAGGCCGGTGTGCGGGTCTCTGTTGAGGGGTCTCCAGGCGTGACTCTCACCGCAGATGTCCTCATTGGTGCTGATGGCATCCATTCCGGTGTGCGGGCCCAAGTCTTTGGTCCGAAAGCGCAGTACTTTCGCTTTCTGGGCATGCGTGCTGCGGCGTTTATCGTGACCGAACCGCTATTGAATGCCCGCTTTCGGGACAGGTTTGTCCTCACTGACACCATCGACCGGATGGCAGGTTTCTACAGCCTGCGTTCGAACCAAGTTGCGGCTCTGATGGTTTACCGAGATGCCGCCGGGGAAACGGGGGATAAGCGATCGAGGAGTCCGCGGGAGCGGTTGCGACGGGAGTTCGCCGGGCTCGGCGATGCGGTGGATCGGGTGCTGGAACTGTGCCCGGAGCATCCGTACGATGATGCTGTCGCGCAGATCATTATGCCGGGCTGGCAGAAGGGGCGAACCGTTCTCGTAGGGGACGCTTGCGGGGCAGTGTCGCTCCTCGCCGGGCAGGGCGGCTCGCTGGCCATCGCTGGGGCCGCGCTTTTGGGGGACATTCTCGGTCCCGTGCCCTCCCCTAAGGGAGTAGGTCCCGCCCTCGCTGAATTTGAGCGATGCTGGCGACCCGTCGTCGAGGATGCCCAGACGGCAGGGCGGCGCATCGCGTCGTCATTTCTGCCCAGGAACCACGTCCAGCGCTTTCTGCGGCGTTGGATCATCAGTGCAACTCATGTGCCGGGAATCGACCGTATGGTGGCACGCCGTATCGTGGGCAAAATTGCAAAGTAGGAATCAAGGGGAGCCGGCCGCCTAACCGGCAGGAACTACTGGGCTTCCGGGGACCTGCTAAGTTGCGGGGAAACCGAAGAGAAGACCCGGTGTCAGGTGACTGAGTTGCTTAATTGGGAACGTATGGGGCGTATTGCTCTAACGTCCCGTCGAGTACGGCCACGTCAAAACTTGTTGTGTCGCCTTGAGTACTGACTGTCAGGGCGGTCCGCGCGCCTGGGCTTGCTTCGGTGCTGGTTAAGACGGTCGGTGAATCCTGAAATTCAAGCTTTTCCCCGGCTGGAATGCTCATGGGCAGCTCGTCGTCGCGGTCCCCTATGACAAGATCGATGCTCTCGTCAGTCTTATTGAAGATCGTGCCCAAGATGCGGCCCGGTTCGTTCTCGGCCGCAGTGACAATGAATATGCTGCGCAGTTCAAGGCCAGCGAAGTCCTTATTTGACCCCACCGCTATCGCATACTGGTCCTCGTCAGGTGGGGGTGTGCACGCCGTTAGTAGTAGGGCCACAATGGTTGGCGCCAGCATTGCGGCGGGAAAGGGTTTTGCCTTATTCATGTGGTGTCCTTCCGGGTTGCCACCGATCCGACTGCTGGACAGGGCTTACTCAATCGGAACTTCAGAAAACCGCACCATCACCGACTTTCCCAAGGTTGCCGCTGAGCTTGCTGACTTCTGCCATTTTTTCTTCGGACATGGTGTTGTTCCTCCCTTGCGGGCGCACAAGAGCACACTAATGAGGCTGGGGCCCTTTTGCTGTGGGCTGTGTCCCGGACATCTCACGGGTCCGGGGTGCAGGTTCTGCGTCCTGTCCGCATTGTGGTTCCGTTACCGGTTCCGCAACGCCCTTCACTATTCAGGCTACGTGGCTGATCTGTACCGACAACCCCGTGTTATGCACCTGTGATGGGGTTCAGACATTCTTGACGCGCCCGTAACGCACAGCGCCGGGAGATTTTCGAGATGGAGTGGTTGATCCAGGACATTGACCGAAACGGGGTAGCGGCAACACCGCAGGAGGCTGATGCCCGCCCCGTCCCGGAGTACGAGGAGTCTGCAGAACGCAAGTGCCCGGGGCGCTAAGTCCTCCACCAGCACGCAAGCCTGGAGTGTTCACGATCGGAACGGGAGCTTGAGATTGCCCTTCTGCTGACAAGGCGTCAGTTGCGGCTATGCGCTTGAGCTGCTGAGCGGGCCAATCGGCGGCCGACGTCGATCGGTGAGTGGGGGTAGCCGCGCAGGAAGGCGGTAAGGGTTCCGCTGTAGGCCAGGAGTACCTCGTCGGCCAGGTCCTGGGCGCGGGCTCCGGCGAGGGGGCGTGAGAAGTGCAGGAGGCGGGTAGCGAGCAGCTCGGTATCCGCGGCGAGGACGGCGCTGATCTCGTCCGCAGCTGCGGGAAGCTCGGTGGCTGCGGCCAGAAAGGCGCACCAGCGTGAGGGGTGGTTCTGGTCGCGCCGGTAGGAGCTAAGGGCGTCAAACACTGCCACTAACCGCCCCATATCGTCGCTGGCGGCCACAATGTGCTGGTCCCACGCTGCCTGCCAGTCCGCGAGCCTGACCCTCAAGGCTTCAGCGACCAGCGCGTCTTTGCTGCCGAAATGCGTGTACAGGGTGGCGGCGGAGACCTCCGCCTGGTGGAGCAGCGCATCGACGGGCGTGGCCCGGATGCCCTGGTCGAACAGAACCTGGTCGGCTGCCTTGAGCAAGCGTGCGCGGGCAGGAAGTCGCTGGCCGGTAGTCACCACCCCACTGTAACTGCCCCTATTGCAGAACGCTAGTTCTCCTGTAGCGTAACGAGCGTTCTGGTTGTGTTGCGTGAGGAGGATCCCGTGCGGGCGATGGTGGTCAGTGGAATGGCACTGATAGCGGCGACCTATGGCCTGGCGCGCTTCGGTTACGGGCTTTTCCTGCCCCGGTTCACGGAGGCCTTTCAGATGGGTTCGGCCACTGCGGGGTTCATCCAGGCCGGCAGTTTCCTCTCATTCTGCTTCGCGGCGGTTCTCGCTTTGCGCCTCGCTTCCCGTCCTCGACTCGTCATCGTGTGCGCGGGGGTAACGGCTGCCCTGGGATCGATGGGAGTGGCGTTTGCGCCTAATGTCGAGGTCCTTGCGATGAGTGTCGTCCTGGCCGGTGCCGGCGCAGGGTTCGCAACCCCGGGCCTGGTGACGCTCATCGAAAGCAATGTCGTCCCGGCACGACAGGAAAGCGCGCAGACGATAGTTAATGCCGGCACCGGGGCAGGCATCGTCGTCGCGGGCATCTTCATGCTCCTCACCATTGGCCAATGGCGGCTCGGCTGGATGGCAATCGCGGCCCTGGTCGCCGTCGCCACCGTTGCCACCCTCCGTGCTGACCGGACTGCAGCCCGGGACCGCGCTCCCGGCCGGCAACCTCAGGTGCGGCCCCGCGAGCTGGCCCCACTGGCCTGGCCCATCGCCGCGGCAGTCATGGCCGGGGCGTCCAGTGCCGCGATCTGGACTTTCGGCCGCACCGTCATCGCCGCTTCCCGCACGGGTGAAGAAACATACTCCATCCTTGCGTGGATGATCCTGGGCGCCTTTGGGGTATTCGGCGCGACCGCCGGAAGGATCGTGCAGGCCTGGAGCCTACGGACTGCCTGGAACCTGACCTCGCTGGCCATGGCAGGGGCGACGATCCTCTTGGGCGTGGCACCGGGTAATGCCCTTACCTCGTATTCCTCCGTGGCACTTTTCGGCGCCAGCTACACCGCCTTGTGCGGGGTTCTTATCATCTGGGCAGTCCGCACTGTTCCCGACCAGGCCGCCGAAGGCACTGCCGTGCTGTTCATCGCCCTTGCCATCGGCCAGGCGCTTGGCTCTGCAACACTTGGAGTCCTGTTCGACCACGTCTCACCGGTACTGGCTTTCACGGTGGCCGGAATCCTCGGAATCCTCACAGTACTGCCGGCGATGAAAGGCCAGCCCGTCACACCGTCCCCTACAGCGATAGGACAGCGGGCCACATGAGGTTCGATGCATCCGATACGCGAACGGTTCGTGAGACTGTTTCCAATGCTTGATCGCAGGGTGTGGGGGTGCAGAAGCGTAGGGAGTTTGCTGTCAAAGTTCAGTGGCAGCTGTCCCCTTTGGCGGGCCGTTGTCTCCTTCGATTTATGGTCAACGACCTGCGTTTGGCGGTAACGCTGCAGTAACGCTCACGCCAATAGGGTCCCACTACCTTTACGTTGCGTTCACGGGTGCCCGGGGAGCTGATATGGCCAATCTCAGACTATGGAAAGAGATACAGGAGCAACTTCCGTCCAATCGACCCGATGACCGCTCACTTCGTACGGCGCTGTCATGAGCCTTTGGGACGATCTCCCGTCCGACGTCCGCAACACTGGAGCGCTGGATCCGCTGGAGAATGCCCTTAGGGCGATTGACACCGCCGGGCTGACGCCGCGCGAGGTCACCGATGTGGATGGCGCCTGGAGCGTGAGATCCGTTGCGGTGGACGTGCCGCAGCTCGTCGGGGTCACCGTCGACCCCGCGACCGGGCGCTGGGGCGGGGCCGGGTCATCCACGCCCATCGAGCTCACCGGCACCCAGGTCACCATCACGTACGGCCGCCACCTGAGCGGCCCGGGCGGCACGGAGGACGGCGGCTGGCACCTGGACCTGGACGTGCCCGGGATACGGCTGCTCGTGCCCTACCTAAGGGGTGCGATGCTGGACACCCGCGGCCAGCTGGTCTTCGACCCGGCCAACCCGCAGGTCCGGTTCATCCTTCCGCGCATCGTCATCCGGACCATGCAGCTGGCCGGCGCCGCGGTCGGCACCCGGCTGCGCTCGGCGTCGACCTCGGGCAGCCCCGTCGACGACATCTACTCCTTCATCCGCATGACCCCGGGCCACGCGCTCATCGGCCCGGGCAACACGGTCGGCTTCGCGTTCCGCACCGCCGAACTCGACCTGTCATCGCTTGCCGACCCGCCCGGGCTGCCACCCGGGGCGCGAGCCGTCCCCGGCGAGTGGCAGGGACTGCACCTGCCGGAGGTCCGGCTGTTCGTCGCCCCGGACGGGCTTGAGGGCCTGGCCGTCTCGGCGGGCGTCCGGGACCTGTGGATCGGGATCGGGGTGCACGACGGCGTGACGGGCGCCTTCAGTGCCGAGGTCGTCAACCGCGGCGGCTCCCCGACGGTGCTGGCCCGGTTCATCAGCCCGGCCGGGCGGCACATCGCGGCGGTCGCCGGTGGGGCGGTCGAGGCGCCGGACCAGAGCGTGTTCCTCGTCGATGCCTCGGGCGGGCTGGCCCCGCACACCATCAGGATCGAGGTCGTCGGCGGGCCGACCGTCGCGGGGGACCGGCTGCCGGTGACGGTGCCCGCGGCCGGCACTGTCGAGCTGCGGGTCACGGTCACCGACGCCGGCGGGCACTCCCACGGCCCGGTCTCCTTCCGGGCGCTGCGACCCGCGATTGGGGAAGGCGCCGCCCCGGCGCTCGCGAACCCGGCCGCCCTGCGGATGCTGACGCCCGAGCGCGGGCGGATGGTCATCGTCTCCCAGAGCGCCGCCGACGTGACCGTGCGGCTCGACCCCGAGGTGCCCGCGGACTGGGCCTGGCCCGGCGGCACCTCGACTGGGACCCGGGCCACCGTCCCGGTGATGGCCGGCAGCGCCGCGGCGGTCTCCGGCACCCCGACCCAGCCCGCGGACGCGCGCCCGGCCACGCTGGACTGCTACTTCCGGTTCAACCACCCCTCCCCGAGCGAGACCACCGACTCCTGGTGGCGCAACCCGGCCAACACCGGCTCGGCTCCCGCGTCCGGGCGGACCGCCGCCCCCGCTGGGCAAGCCTTCACCGACCTGGCGCGGTCGCGGCAGGCAGACATCGGCACCACCCCGCTCGTCGTGGACGGCTACGCCTCCTACGAAGGCAACGACACCCCCACGAAGCGGACCGACAACCTGGAGCTCAGCCGGCGCCGCCTCGACGCGGCGGTCGAAATCCTGCGCGACCTGGGCTACGCCGCAACCGCCGGCACCCCGCACGGCCACGCCGACGCCCGGGACCGCACGCCGCTGGACCCGCCCGAGGCGGCGCCGGCCCAGACATCGGGGGAGTGGTGGCTAGCCCGGGCCCGGGCCGCCGCGGCCCCCGCTCCGGAGGCCGTCCGTGCCGAACTGTCCCGCCCCCCGGCCAGCCAGCCGCCCGAGCAGCGCGACCCGCAGCCCCCGGGCACCGGCCGGCCCGACTGCTTCCGCCGGCTCGGCGTCGAGGTCGAGCTGATCAGGACCACGTTCGTCCGGCTCGAGGTCTGGGGTGAGTTCGACGTCCAGACGGCCATCGAGGCCTCGCTCGACGAAGGCGGCCAACCGCCGCTGGGCGGGCGCGGCCCCACCCCCGGCGACGGCCTGTGCGCGTTCCGGGTCCGGCTCCGGCTGGCCACCGACCGCGAGTCCTGGCAGGTCTTCGGGGAGTTCCGCGCGCTCGAGGCGGACCTCGACGGGCTGTGGGAGGGCCGCCACACGGACGCCGGCATCGACGCCGGCAGCCTCAACGTGCTTGGAGCCCTGGCAGTGATGGGACCTCTCGCCGCCGGCGCCGCCGACCTCTCCCCGGCCGCCGGGACCCTCGTCCAGCTCGGCTCGGTCGCGCTCGGCGCCAGTGATCTGGTGCGGACCCGCATCCTGACCCTGCGCGGCGCCGAGGTGATGGTCAGCGACGGCATTATCGCGCCGGACGGCTCGACCGCCACCAACCGAAGCACCCAGGTAAGCGTCCTGCTGGACGTCGAGGTGCAGTTCTGGTTCGACCTGACCGTCATCCGCGTGCCCGAGGACCGGCCCATCCGGACCCGCTACAAGGCCGTCGGCGTCCGGTCGGAGTGGGGCACTGGTGCGGAGGTGGAGTATGTGCCGATCCCCGTGTTCGACCCCAACCGGGGCTACGAGCTCGACATCCAGCCCGGCTCCCTCATCGCGAAGCCGCCGCTGGACGAGATCCTGCGCGTGTTCGGGATCCGGGTCAGCCGCGACAACCCGACCTACCTCGAGGTCGAGGCCGGCATCGACGTCCCGCTGGGCCCCGTGACCGTCGACACCATCCGGGTCCGGGCGAGGCTCGACGCCGTCGAGCTCCCGCAGTTGACCAAGCTCGGCGCCACGCTCGACATCCCCGGCACGGTCCACGGCGCGGGCTCGATCGAGCTGACTGGCGCCGGGTTCAAGGCGGCGTTCGACCTCACCATCGTGCCGCTGAGCATCCGCGCCGCCGCGACCCTGGCGATCGAGACCAAGGCCGGCGTCACCGGCCTCCTGATCGGCGTCGAGGTCGAGTTCCCCGCGCCCCTCCCGCTGGGCAACTCCGGCCTGGCGCTGTATGGGCTGCTCGGCGGGGTCGGCGTCAACTACGCCCGGCTCGAAAACCCGGCGGCGAGGGTCCCGGCGCTCGACTGGCTCATGGCACAGCTCGCCCCGCCGCGGAAGAGCGTGATGCACCCGGACGGCTGGACCCACAGAGCCGGCTCCTTCGCCGTCGCGGCCGGGCTGCTGCTTGGGACCACCGAGGGTGGGTTCATCCTGCACCTGAAGGGCATCATCCTCATCGAGGTGCCCGGGCCGCGGCTGCTGCTCGTGATGAAGGCGGACGTCCTGAGCCTCCCGCCCGCCATGGGCTCCACCCAGGAGGCGACCTTCCTCGCGGTGCTGGACATCGACTTCGGTGCCGGCACGATAACCGTCGGCGTCATCGCGGACTACGCGATCGAGCGGATCCTGCGCATCCACGTCCCGGTTACCGCGTTCTTCGACGCCCGGAACCCGGAGAAGTGGCTCGTCGACCTCGGCTCCTACGACGACCGGGTGACCGTGAAGGTGCTCGACGTGTTCACCGGCACCGGCTACCTCATGGTGCACGGCGACGGCATCGCCATCCCGCCACTGCCGGCCACAACCGGCCTGTCCGTGGCCACCGGCTTCCACATCCAGGCCGTGCTGATGGGCTCCAAGGCCGCCCGGCTGTACGTCGAGGCGGCGGCGGGGTTCGACGCCGTGCTCGGCTTCGACCCGTTCTTCCTGGCCGGCAAGGTCTACGTCCGGGGCGAGCTGCGGCTGTTCATCGTCTCGATCGGCGTGAGCGCCGAGCTCACGCTCATGGTGGGCACCCGGATCCAGGACGGCGTGCCCCGCGACGACCCGTACCTGCATGGCGAGGTTTGCGGCAGGGTGGACTTCTTCTTCTTCAGCGTCAAGGGGTGCGTCGGGATCACCATCGGGCACGAGCCTGACCCGGACCCGCCCGTGCGCGACCTCGTCGCAGGACTGTCCCTCGCCGGACGGACGCCGGCGCTGCTTGAGGGCACCGCCGGCCGGCCCGCCGACTCGACCGTCGGCCAGGCTGCAAAGGTGGACGGCGCCGTCGTCCTTGGCGAGGTGCCGACTGTGCCGCTCGACGCCGTCCCGGTGCTCCGCTTCCATGTGGCGCCCGACGCTGAGGGGCTGAGCGTGCTGGGCAATGCTCCGCTCGGCTCAACAGGCGCGGCGGGCGTCGGCGCCTGGCGCCGGATCGGGGAGCGCTGGTGGGCGTACAAGGTCACGGGCGTCACCCTCAGCGGCACCCTCACCGCGGGCACGACGCCGTCGGTCTGGTGGAGCGCGTCGGCCCCCGGTTCGTCAACCGCCGAGCCGCCGGCTCTGGCGCTGCTGCACTGGCTGCCGACGCCGTTCACCAGCACCGTCACGTACGGCGAGGTGCTGCGAGAGCAGGTCGAGCACCGCTGGGGGACCGTCTGCCGCCCGGCTTCGCCGCCGCAGCCGCAGCTATGGACCTTCCTGGGCGAGGCGCTCGGGCCCAGCGCCACCGGCCGGCGGCTCGACCCGGTGCTGTGGCCGGACCCTGACGGGCTGCTGCGGACTGCCCCGGCAGGCCGCAGGCTCCGGGTCACCGAGCCGTGGCGCACGGGCGACGCCGCGGCGGACCTGCTGGCCGGCGGAAACCCGGCCGAGGTGGCCGGCGACGCCGTCGGCTGCCCCATCGACCGCACCCCGCCCGAGGACCCGTTCAGCCGCTGGTCGGAGGAGAACGGCCCCCTCGACCCGACCACCTGGGCGGGGGCCGGGGCTGCCCCCTACGCCGAACTGGCAGAGTTGCTCGCCGCCGGCGCCACCGCCAACGACGTCGCCGGGCACTGGATCGAGCGTAGCCCCGACCCCGAGGCAGGCCGGCTCAAGGGCTGCGAGGGACGGATCCTGGCCTCGCCCGTGCGCACCGACGGCGAGGCGACTTTCGGCAGCAGGGCCGACCGGGAGCTGGTCGAGCGGGCCCGGCAGGAGGCCGGGTGGAAACCCGACCCGCTCGCAGACGCGGTCGCGCTCTCGCTCGGGGAGGACCTCGCCGCGTTCGACCTGCTACTGCTCGTGCCGCGCGAGAAGCACCGGTCCCTGCTCATCGAAGTCCGTTCGGGGACGGGGGAGACCCTCGACCGCCGCGAGGTGGACTGGCCCGCAATGGTAGGCCCCGACAACCCCTTGCCTAAACGCTGGGTCGCCCCCGACGGGCCCTGGGCCGAGCCGGTCGAACTGGCCGGGCGCATGGCGGCGAAGGTCGCCGGGACCGACCGGGACCGGCCGATGCTCGCCCTGATCCGCTGGGAGGA
Organism: Pseudarthrobacter sp. NPDC092202; assembly: GCF_044755505.1. Lineage (NCBI taxonomy): Bacteria > Bacillati > Actinomycetota > Actinomycetes > Micrococcales > Micrococcaceae > Pseudarthrobacter > Pseudarthrobacter sp. NPDC092202. Next base: position 65,788 of record NZ_JBIVRG010000002.1, read on the forward strand.
GCTGCCGGAGGGTGCGGCCGCCGTCGTCGTCGGCTGGGGCGAGGACCACGGCCAGCGGATCCGCGCCCAGCGCTACTGGGTGGTCGCGGCTGCTGGCCTGACCCGGGCCGAGGTGCGCCGGCACGAGTACGACGAGACGATCGTCTCCCGCGACCGGGATGCGCTCGAGACCGGCCTGGCCCAGGACCCCTCCGACCACGCCCTGCTCGAGCCCGGACAGACCTACGACGTCACCGTGAGCTGGACCTACGACGTCGAGGCCGGGGACTCGGTGCCGGCGCGGACACCGTCCTTCGCCGACGAACACACGCAGACCTTCCGGTTCGCGACCGCCCCGGCATCCGAGGTCCCCGCCGACCTGGGGCCGTGGCTGCTCGACACCAACCCGGGGATGGGCGATGCCGGCGTGTTCTGCCGGGAGCCGCTGCGGGTCACTCTCGCCACCCAGAACGTGCTGCGGCTGTTCGATGCCTACGACCACCGGCTCGAGGTGACCGTGCTCGCCGCCTCCGGCCACCACCCCGCCCCGCCCGGCGGGGGAGCACCCGGCCAGCCGCTCGTGCTCCCGGTCGAGGCGGTGCTCGCTGCCGGGTCCGTGCTGCAGCCTAAGGCCAACGCCGTCGTGCTCACGCCGTGGGACCAGGCCGTCGGGGAGCTCGTGGACGCCCTCGAGTGCATCCAGGCCGAGCACGTCACCCGGGAGGTAGAGGAAATCGTGCTGGCGTACGAGCTCGAGCCGCTGACCGACTACCTCCTCGACATCCACGCGGTGCCGACCGGCGGCGCCGGGCCGCGGAAGCGTGTGCACCGGGCGAACTTCACGACCTCCCGCTTCGACGGCGTCGAGCATCTGGCGTCGTGGATCGCGCCGGCACCGATCGACCACCGCGTGGTCCGCGACGCCGCCCCACTCGCCGGCCTGCCGGACAGGCCGACCGGGCGGGAGTGGGACGACGCCGTGCAGCAGGCCGGGCTGCCCGTCCCGCAGACCCCGTCGGCGCCGGCTGTGCAGGTCTGGTGGTCGGCGGACGCCGTACCGCAGCCGCTCGCCGTCGTCATCGAGTGCTCCGAGCAGCTCGTGCGGGAGCGCGTCATGCCGGTCCAGCTGAGCGCGCCGCCCGACGGCGTCGATCCCTCGCACGCGTGGTGGGCCGCCCGGCCGGCGACCTGGCTGGACGTGCGGCTCGCCGCGACGCCCCCGGACCCGGCGGCCGCCGCAAGCGTCGGGCGGGTGGTCCGCGGGCCGGGCGGCACCCGGGCGATGGTGCTGCTGGCTGCGGGGCAGCGCGGGCGGCGCCTGACCGTTGAACTGGTGCAGGCCCCCGACCCGCTCGCAGCCGACCCGGGCCGGGCCGTCACGATCGTCGACGTGACCCTTACAGGGGCACCGTGGGAGGTGGAGTTCTGATGCGCGTGCACGACGTGAGGAAGTTCCGGGCCGTGGGCGCACGGCTCGACTGGCTGGACATCGCCCGTCGCATGCTGCGGGCCGGACACGGCGAGGGGATCGACGACGCGCTGCTCGAGCGGCTCAAGGAGCGCGGCCCGGACACCCGGCTGGCCTGGGGTTGCTCCGCAGACCTGGGCGTGCCGCGCGATGCCTTCATGGTGTGGGGCCGGCCTGTGCGGGACCGCCGGTTGCGGGATGCCGAGCTGGTCGGCGTCCCCGTCGACGAGGGGGAGCTGGTCTGGTGGGGCGGTGAGGAGGCCGCGCACGTGCAGGTCCGGTGCCAGGTGCAGGACCCGGCCCGGCCGGTCGCGCTGTTCCTGCTGCGGACCGGGCTGGACCCGGCCGGCGCCGTCGGCACCGCCGCCGTGGCGCCTGCAGGCAGCCCCACCGTGACCCAGACCGCCAGCGCGGGTGCGGCCACCCACGCCGTCCTGGTCAACGCGCACGCGCTCGCGGTGCGGATCCAGACCGTGCAGGAGGTGGTCGACGCCGACGACTGGCAGCCGCTCGAGCGCGTCGGCCTGCCGGTTGACGGCCACGAGCTCGGCGCGTACGTTCCCGACGAGCAGGGCCTCGTCGTCGCCCCGACCGCTCCAACGAAGGCCGCCGCCCAGCGCATCGACCGGGCCGGGGTGCCGCTCGGCTGGTACCCCGTGACTGAGACCGGCCGGACCGCCCCGCCCTGGAAGCCCTCGGACCCCGACGGGCTGGTCGAGGAGACCCGCAAGTTCCTCCTGCCCGAGCTGCGCCCGCTCTACGCGTCCGGAACCGGCGAGACGGACCAGCACGCGCTCGAGGACCGGCGCGCCGTCGCCCCTCCCTCCCGCGCCGACGGCACCGCCGCCGACCAGCCTGCGACAGCCCGGCTCAAGCCGCTCGCCCTCCTGCTGCTGGCCGCGGGTACCGACCCGGCGGCGAACCTTGCGACGGGCTTCGGCACCGCCTACCGGGCCGCCGACCTGGCCGAGCTTATGCCCGACCAGCGGGGCGAGCTCGAGTACCTCGTCACCGGGCACTACCGGCGCTCGGTCCTCGGCGACGGCGTCGAGGTGGCCGCGTACATCCCGCCGGTGCAGCGGCATGCGGTGGTGCCGCCGGTCGTGGACCTGCGGGCCGCCCGGGCGGCGCTGCTGCCGCCCGCGCTCCCCAACGGGCCGTTCCACGAGGCGATCGAGGTCAGCTGGCGGCCGGGCCCGCGCCTGGCGACGATGACCGGGCCGGTGGCGCATGCCTTCGCCGGCTGGCGCCACGGCGCGGGATCTGCCGAGGACCTGATGCCGGAGCGGCTGCTCGGCGGGTCGCAGCCGCGGGCCATCCCCCGCCCCGACGCCCACGACACCACCGTGGCCGGCGGGGACCGGCCGAAGGTCGTCCAGGGCGACCAGGAGCTGCCCGTCGACGGGTCGATTGACCGGGGGTACGGGGTCGCGCAGTGCGACATCTTCGGCATCTGGTCGCGCTGGGAGGACGTGGAGCTGACCACCTCCTCGCCCGGTGTGGCGCCGCCGCGGCTCGCACACCTGGGGCTCGTGGCCACGTACGCGGGATCCCCGGTCTGCCCCTCCGTGCTGACCGCGGACCTGGCCACAGAGTGGACGCAGCGCACGCCCGCGGCGATTGAGCTGCGCGCGGTGTTCTACCCAATGCCCACCGGCGCGACGCCGCCGCCGTTCGGGGCGCCGCCGCCACTGCCCCCGCCGGCGCCCAACCTCGGGCTGGACAGCACCCTCACGTTCACAGGCGACGCGGCCACGGCGACTGCGGGGACCGTGGTGCCGCTGCGCGAGGACGGCTCGGTCGCGCCGAGCTGGGGCGCCCCGGAGCAGGGCGGCGAGGCGCGCTCCTACCGGTTCACGGTGCCCGGGCCCGGCCTGGACTTCGGGGCAGTCTCGCGCTGGGGAGTCCGGGTCTGGGCCCGGCAGACCGCGCCCGGCATAGCCGCCCCCAGCGTCTGGGTGCCCGTGCCCGCACAACCTGCCACGGCGGTCGCGGGCAACCCTGTCCCCGCCGTGCCCACGCCGCCGCCGCTGCCGCCGGGAGTGCCACTGGGCAGCACCCCGGACGCCCAGGGCGTGTCCCACGTGAAGGTGGGCTGGTCGGGCCTGTCCGGCCCGCACGTGGACCGGGTCGTCGTCTGGGAGGCCTCGGAGACCACGCTGCGCCAGCGGCTCGCACCCGGCAGCCCGCCGGACCGGACACTCCTTCCAGGCGTCCGGCTCCAGCAGTTGTGGGACCTGTACGACGCCGCGTCCGCCGCCCAGCGCCCCCTCGGTTTCCGCCGGGCCGCCGAGGTGCCGGCCGTCCCGGCCGCCGCCGATCTCACCCTGGCCCGGGGGAGCGAGGACATCCACCTGTTTCTCGTCACTGCCGTCACGACCACAGGGGTCGAGTCCCCCTGGCCGGGCCCGGGCGGCGGCCTGCCCGCGCACGCCCACCTGCAGGCGGCCGCCGCACCCCGGCTGCGGCGCCCTGCCATGCCCCTCGTCCGGCCTGCCGTCCAGCCCGACGGCAGCCTCACCGTGGCCATCGAGGCGGCCTCACCGATCCCCGTCACGGCCTTCGAGGTGTTCGCGACCCGCTCCGAGCTCGCGGCCCGCGACCACCTGACCATGGGGCCGCCGCTGGCACAGGTGCCTGCCGGCGCCGCGTTCGATCCGGTGACGGCGGATCCCCGGCTGGACCCGATCACCCGCCAGCGGGTCTGGACCGCGGACTGGTCCGGCGCCCTGCCGCCCTCGTGGGAGCCCTGGCACCTGCGGGCCGTCGCCGTACCGGAGCGCACGGTGCCCGTCTCCGCCGTGCGCGGCCTGGTGTCGCCGGCCTCGGACGTAGTCAGCGCCGTCGTCCTGCCCTCGGCGGCGCCGCAGCTCGACTCGCTGGTCGCGGAGGTGGTCGGGGCCGACCATACAGGCATGTTGATCCGCACCGGAACGTCCGCCGCCGACCGGGTGGTACCCGCGGGGTCGCACACGGTCCAAGTGGCGCTGGGCGCGGTCACCGCTCCGGTCCAGCCGCTCGAGGCGACGGCGCGCGTGGCGAATGAGTCCACCCCGCCGGACACCACCGCCGGCCCCGTCGTGCAGCGGCTGCCGCGCGAGGCCGGGCGCACGCCGCTGCTGGTCTGGGGCCGCCGCGACGACCCGTCCGTGCCGGTCCAGGCGATCGTGCGCGTGGCAGACCCGCTCGGGCGGGTTGCGGAGCAGACCCTGCTCATCCCCGGCTGGGTCGAGCCGCGGCCCGAGCTGACCCTGAAGATCATCGACGTCTTCCGGATCGCCGGCCGCGGCTACGTGGCGAGCCTGCTGACCAGCGCCGATCCCGCGACCGAACCGCCCCATGTCCTCACGGTCGTCGCTACACTGCCCGGCACCATTCCGCCGGGCCCCCTCAGGCGCCGTTCCTTGCGCGCCTCCTGGGAGCTCCCGGACATTCCGACACGGCGCTCCCCGGTGCCACCGCGGGGCGCAGAGATCACGGCCGTGCGGTCGAGGGGCTCGCAGGGGACAGAGATCGGACTGTGGATACCCGCCGCGCGGATCACCGGCCTGACCGCAGCCATCACCCACCCCGTCGAAGGAGAGGTGCAAGACGGCTGGCACCCGGCCTGACAGGCGGGGAAGCCGCCGGATGATGCAGAGTTAGCGGCACCGTCAGCAATGCCCCGAGGGGTGGGCCGGGTGGCCACCCGGTAAGAGGGGGTTTTCGGCTCCCGCCACGTTCTGCTGGCGCCCGAAGGCGTGCCTGCCTCAGGGACCGTACCCGATCCTTTCGATGCAGTCGGCTCCGTTCCGCGCTCCGTTCTGGGCGCGGAGGCGTCCGCCCGTGCGTGCGGTCGCTGCGATGACCGCGTGGTCGGTGAGGATGTCATGAATGGTTTGGCCGATAATTTCCGGGGGCACGCTTGCGGAGAGGGTGCGGCCGAGCATGTTGCGTTCGATGACCTTGCCTATGAGTGGCTGGTCGGACGAGGGGTCCAGCGGCAGCACCAGGAGGGGGATCCCGTGGGCGAGGGCTTTGAGGGTCGTGGAGTGTCCGCCGTGGCCGATGACAAGGTCGGCGTGAGGCATGATGTGCTCGTGGGGGATTCGGCCTAAAAGCTCCACGTTGGCTGGCAGCGGCTGCACGTTTTTTATCGGCACTCCGCCGGAGGTCACTATGGCCCGCACCGCTGATGCTCCCTTTGTCAGCTGCCCCAGCGCGGTGATGATCCTCCGGTACACGTCCTCTTGGTTCTTCTGCCAGACGGTACTGAGGCTGACCAGGACGAGCGGCGGGATTCCGGCAGCGCGGAGGGCTGGGGGAGTTGCGTGCTCCGTTGTGCCGATCCAGTCGAACGCGATCCGGCACCTTCCTTGCCCGGCCGGATCTATGTCGCGGTCAGTGGGCAGGAGCCGCGCAGCGCACCGCTCAAGGAGAGCCATGGGGCTGAGGCCAAACGGCCGGAGCGCCGCGTTCACGGCAGGGTTGCCCATGCCCTGCTCCCAGAACTTCCCAAGTGAATGAAACAGCACGGCGGACGGGGTGCCCGTACTGAGGGCTTCGCGCAGCGAAGTCAGCATGACGCCGTCAACAACGATCGCATCGGCGCGTTGTCTGGCAAGCAAAGACCGGACATCCCGGGCGGTCGCTCGCCCCAGTGCCATCCGCATTAGCGCAGGCCAATGTCCGAACGTCCCCGTAGGCCTGGTGACGTCCATTCGTGCCAGGGCGGGCAACTGCACCATCGTCACGCCTGCGGGGGCTGACCCCTGGGCGCGCACGCGCACGCCGGCAATGGTCACGTGATGCCCGCGCCGCGCGAGTTCTCCGGCGATCGCGAAAGTCGGCGGGAGGTTCCCCCCGATGTCACCGCTGAGGAATATGACGTCGAGCGGCAGGCGCTGCCGTGGCTGTCCGGTCATGACGGGATCGTCAGCACCGCATGCACGCGGCCGCCCCTTAACGTGCTCGCGGCGGAGGGCATGCCACCGGGCTTGGCCGCCCGCCCGCCCCTGGAGGTCACGACGACGGCCTGGCACAACGTGCCGCTTCTTTCGTTTGCTGCGACTTCGATCCCGAAGGCCACTTCACCCGGTGGCATACTGACCGCCGCAGGTGCCGAGGTGGTGGAGTGCCCTGATCGCCGTTCCCAGGCTCATAAACCCATTATGGCCGCGTCCTCTCTGGGCTGACGAGAAGCTTTTCCTCTCCACCAGGCCTGACTGGGCCAAAGGCAGGGGGATGCCAGACGTAGCTTTCGACTGGTAGCCCCTTTGGTCTCAATGGGCCGGTGAGGAGGTTCAGTCGGGGAGGCCGGCGATCTCCTGCAAAGCACGCAGGTGCGCGCCGAAGGCGTTTCGCCCTGCCGGGGTGAGGGCAATCCAGGTCAGGCGGCGGGCGTCGCTGCGAGAGACCGATGCGGCTTTGCTCAGGCTGACATATCCAGCCTCCGTCAGGGTCTTGAGGTGCTTTGAAAGGGTCGCGTCTGAGACGTCGAGGGTGTCGCGCAGTACAGCGAAATCCATCTGCTCTACCTGCCGCAACAACCCGCAGATCCGGAGCCGTACCGGGGCATGGATCAGTTCATCGAACAGCGCTTTGGTCATCGTCGCAGCTGGTCCAGTGCCGAGCGGAAGGCGATGCCGCCGAGCCACGTGACCAAGCCGAAGGCGGAAAAGCTGGTCAGCAGGACCGCCCAGCGCGCGCCGAAGGAAACCAGACCGAGCGAGATTGAGAACAGGATCAGGCAGAGCACGGGAATGGCAGCCATCACCAGGGCCGCCCGGGGCCCCATCTTGCGGAAGCGGATTCCGGTTTCGCGGCGGATCAAGTGAGCTATCACCAAAGCTGCGACCAAGCCCAGCCACCCGGACGTTGGCGGCTCGTAGTTCCCACCCGGGTTGGCCACTGCAGCCCCAGCCACCCACCAGGCAGCCACGCCTCCGAGCGCGGCCAGCAGCATCGTCGGGACCTGCACCCTATCGGCCAGGGCCTGCCTGTCGGCACCCAGGTCCCGGAGACTGGCAGCGGCCTCCTCGGACGATGGACGCCCTTCAAAGTCGTTTTCCATATTGGAAAGTCTATAAAGAGACTTTCCGATTCGGCAAGTTATTCGGTTTGCCGTAATGGGGAGTGTGGTTAGCCCACGCTTGATAACGCTGGGAAGATGCCCGCCCTGCGTCACTCCGCAATTCTTCCTGAGCCCTAAGCTGCTGCACCCGGGCCAAGCGGGCCGGTTTATGGGCTCAAGGGCGGTGCCGGTGGCGCCCGGTCTAAGCTAAGCGGCCCTTTCTTCGGAGCTTTGGATCTCCGCACCCTGGAGTGCGTGTCTGACTTCTGTGGGCGGCCGGCGCCGGTCTTTGACCCGAACAATCAGCATGGTCAGGATGGTGACCGTCCAGGCAATCGCGGTGAGGAACACCAGGCCGATCGCCACTAAGGGGTGCATGCCGAAAGTCTAGGACCGAGGAGCCGGGAATCCCGGCCGCAACACCGCAGCATCAGAGCACGAAAAAGGTGCGCCCCGTTCGCTGAGCGCACCCTTCTCGATTCCCCTCACAGTCGCATCCCCATCCGACTGGAACCATCATAAGCATGCTTAGGATTATGTGCGCAAGCCCGATACCCACACCGAAGCACTGAGGCAGACGGCTCCGAACAGGACAGGGGCTGCTCGTGGGTTCACGCTTGCTGCTGGGCGCGGTCGGCCTGACCCCTGGTCGGCATGTTCGCTGACAATGCGGTCTGGGGCCAGATCCAGGCGGAGCGCAGGATGAAGGCCAGGAGCAGCACCTCGATTGCGATGTGGAAGCCGTAGTAAAGAGCCCAGTCCCAGGACGCCCCTGCCGCGTTGAACACCGTGATGGGGATGTAGAGCGTTGCCACGACGAGGTTCGTGGCGCGGTTCACCCGGGCGGGCAGCGTCATGGAGAGCATCACCATCAGGGCCGGGATTCCTATGACCGCGACGAAAATGGTCATCAACGTCGGGGTGATGTTGAACTCAAAGATGCCGCCACCCCGGATTTGGTCGATGGCGCCGGGTTGGTAAAGGTGGAAGTAGTCGATGTAGATGTAGAAGAACATCAAACTGGCCCAGGCTGCGGCGAGCTTGGCTTGCACCGGGATCCGCTGGTCTTCCAGTGTGGTGGTGGGTTGACGTGTTCTCATCATGGACTCCGTTGTTGTGGTGAGGATCGGTAGTTCCACGATCGCTGAGTCCGGCGGCGGGCACATCGGCCCGGAGGCTGGAGTTTGACTGGCCGATGGCATGGTCTCCTTCTCGTGCTTTCGGCTGATCCGCCGGTGCCGCTCTGGTTCTAAGCTGGACAGATGGTGACGAAGGCGTTGCGCTCGTTGTGGGCTGAGCCTCGACCGGCGAATCCGCCGCGGCGGGTGTGGCGGGATGGGGTGCTCGTCGGGGTGCTCCTGGTGTGGTCGGTGGTGGAGGCGGTGCTCCGTGAGGACATAATGTGGCGCCCGCTGGTGCTCGCCGCCATGGTTGTGGTCCTTGCTCCCTTGTGGTGGCGCCGCACCCACCCGCTGGCGGCGGTCGCGGTCTCCTTCGGCACGCTGACGGCTGTCGACGTTGCGAGGATCCTCGCGGGCGAGGATGCTCGTCTCTTGACGAGCATCGGGGGCGTGCTCGTCTTGGCCTACGCGCTGTTCCGGTGGGGAGCCGGCCGGGAGGCAGTGATCGGTCTGGTGGTCATCCTGGCCTGGCTGGTCATCACGCACGTCGCCGATCCGACCAGCCAGGCAGATGTGGTGGGTGCATTCGCCTTCTTCCTGTTCGCGGCAGCCCTGGGCGCTGCAATCCGTTACTACGCGTCCGCGCGCACCCGCGACATTGACGAGGCCAAAGCTCTGGAGCGTGAGCAGTTGGCGCGTGACCTCCACGACACGGTCGCCCACCACGTCTCCGGGATCGTCATCCAGGCCCAGGCGGGACGTGCCGTCGCAACATCGCACCCTGAGCGTGCCGCTGAGGTTCTTGCGGTCATCGAGGACGCGGCCTCGCGAACGCTGACCGAGTTGCGCACCATGGTGGGTGTCCTGCGTGCCTCCGAGGGGGCGGACTTCGCGCCAAGCCAGGGCGTGGCGGACCTCGGGCGGCTCGCCGGTCAAGCCGGGGGAGTGCCACAGGTCGATGTTGAGCTGTCCGGTGAGCTCGACGATCTCAGCCCTGTGGTTGGTGCCGCGCTCTACCGGCTGACCCAGGAGTCGGTCACCAACGCGCGACGGCACGCCCGCTCCGCGACGCGGGTAGACGTGCGTGTCGTGGGTGACGCCGAGCAGGTGCGGTTGACGGTCGATGACGATGGTGCCGTCAGCACGGCCGGCGGCAGCCCGTCGGGCTTCGGCCTGGTCGGTATGCGGGAACGCGCCGAGCTGCTGGGTGGCACGTTCCACGCCGGCCCGTCCGCGGGCGGTGGCTGGCGGGTTGAGGCGATACTGCCCCGAGCGGGCGCCCCCCGATGACCATCCGGGTGCTCATCGCCGACGATCAAGACATTGTGCGCAGCGGCCTGACGATGCTGCTGAACGCCCAGCCCGACATCGAGGTCGTGGGTGCCGCCACCGATGGGCGACAGGCGGTGGCCCTGGCGCGTCAGCTGCACCCGGACGTGTGCTTGTTCGACATCCGCATGCCGCTGATGAACGGTATCGAAGCCACCCGCCAGCTCGCCGGACCCGAGGTCACCGACCCCCTGCCGATCGTGGTGATCACCACTTTTGACCTCGACGAGTACGTCCATGGGGCGTTGAAGGCCGGCGCCCGGGGCTTCCTGCTCAAGGACGCCGGACCTGCGCTGCTGACCCAGGCGATCCATGCCGCAGCCGACGGTGATGCCCTGATCGCTCCCGGCGTGACCGTCCGCCTGCTTGCGGCGTTTGCCAGGTCGCAGAAGGCACCGTCCGCGCAGCCGATAGAACCGCTCACCTCCCGGGAGGAGCAAGTGCTCCTACCCGTGGCGCAGGGCCGAACCAACAGTGAGATCGCCATCGATCTCCACATCAGTCCCAGCACCGTTAAGACCCATCTGGCCAGCCTGATGCGCAAGCTGGGCGCGCGTAATCGGGTCGAGCTCGCCATGTGGGCTCATGAGACAGGCCGCACCTGAGGTTGCGGCGGGGGCCATAGATGCAAGCGTCGGGGGACGTGTGGCCCTCCTGGACAAGCCACACCTTGGGTATCGCCTGAGCCGGGCGTTGACCTGGTAAGGCCTTCTACAGCGTGGATGGTTACTTGGCACCGGCCGGGTCGAGCGACGAGCTCGCGACCTTGTGCACGGACTGACCGGTGACCGTGCGCTGCTCGCGCCACAAGGAGAATCCGAGGGCGACCAGGGCGACAGCGTTGGGCAAGGCGAACAGTCTGAAGTTGATCTGCGGCAGCACCAGGATCGCAATAGGAGCAAGGGCGCCAACGGCGAGCAGTACTGCAGACCAACGGACGAGGATCTTTGCGCGGAAGAGGGCGATAGCGAAAAGCAGGCCGCCGCCCAGGTAAGCGATTCCCATGAACGAGATGAGTGGCTGGATCAGGCCAATGTCACCGGCCGCACTGCCGTTTGTGGACACGGCAAGGACGTCGTTGACGTAGCCGGGCGCGCTCTCGGCGATGGATGGGAGGACGACCATTGCAATGGTTTCGACGCTCAGCATGGTGAGGTAGCCTGCGCTGAAAAGGACGTACCCGATCAGGCCAAGGACCCCAGTCTCCTTGGTCTGGCGCAGGTACATTCCCGTGATTCCAACGAGCGCCAAAGCGGCCATCAGCACCTTCATCCCTTGCCGGACCGTCCATTCGGTTGTGGTGACAAAGGTGGCATCCAGATGGGGATGGTTGATCTGGACGGCAGCAAACAGCAATCCTGCGGCAATGGCGCTCAGGCCAGCCGCCCCGGCGAGCTTGGTGGCGGTGATGGACATGTCCGGCTCCTTGTTTCCGCGTGTCCGTGGCCGAGTGCTACGGATGACTCAAACGTAGGAACCAATGGGGTGACCAGGCGTCACCCAAGGATGTGATTGACGGGGTGAGATCCGGGCAACCCGGACCCCTATACTGGGGGCATGCCGACGCCTGTGCTGGCTACGAAGCTCTTTTTTCCGGCACCGCGCCCGCAGATCACTTCCCGGCCACGGCTGCTCAAGCGTCTCAACGATGAACTGGGCGCAAGCCGGAAGCTGTCACTCGTTTGCGCTCCGGCGGGCTTCGGCAAAACCACCCTGCTCAGCGAGTGGATCATCCAGCGCAGACGGCAGCACCCCGGCGTACACATCGCCTGGTTGTCCCTGGACGCGCACGATAACGACCCGTCACGCTTCTTGGCCTACCTTGTTGCTGCCCTGCAGGGCGTTGACGCGGAAATCGGCGCAGAGATCACAGGCATGAGGCACAGCGATCAGGTCCTGGTGACGGAACCAGTGCTGACGTCCCTGATCAACGACATAGCGCGGTCCGGGAAAGAGTTCATCCTCGTGCTCGATGACTACCACGTCATTGAAGAACGACCGGTTCATGAAGCCCTCGCGTTTCTTCTGGACCATCTGCCGCCACAGCTGCACCTGGCCATCGCCACCAGATCGGACCCGCCGCTGTCGCTGGCCCGCCTGCGGAGCCGCGGCGAGCTGACCGAGCTCCGGGCCGCCGACCTGCGCTTCACACCGGACGAAGCGGCTGATTTCCTCAACCAGGTCATGGACTTGGGTCTTTCAGCGGATGACATCGCTGCTCTTGCGACCCGGACCGAGGGGTGGATCGCGGGACTCCAGCTGGCCGGGCTGTCCCTACGGGAGCACGAGGACGCCTCCGCGTCCATCAGGGCTTTCACGGGAAGCCATCGCTTCGTCATCGACTACCTGGTGGAGGAAGTGTTGCAGCGTCAGCCGGAAGAAGTCCGCAACTTCCTGTTGACCACCGCTCTCCTGGACCACCTGACAGGAGGTCTGTGTGAGGCACTCACAGGCGTGGGCGGGGGCCAGGCCATGCTTGATGCGCTGGACCGGGACAATCTGTTCGTTATTCCACTGGATGATCGGCGGCAGTGGTATCGCTATCACCATCTGTTCGCCGAAGTCCTGCGTGCACGGGCCCGGCAGGAACTGCCCGGCCGTATACCTGAGCTGCATCGACTGGCAAGCGAATGGTACGAACAGAATGACCTGGCAGAGGACGCGGTCCACCATGCACTGGCGGCCGAGGACTTTGAACGGGCCGCCAACCTGATCGAAGCGGTTCTGCCGCAAATGCGCCGGACCCGGCAGGATGTCATGATGCTGGCCTGGCTGACGGCGCTTCCTGACAAGGTGATCCGTTCCCGCCCACTGCTCAGTGTCTTCTACGCCTGGCGCATGCTCGTCTCCGGCGACCTCGACGCCGTCGAGCCCTGGCTTCGGGCAGCTGAACAGGGACTGGAAGCTGCAGCAGAGGGTCCAACAGACTCCGCCCCGACATCAATCCGCGGGCACGAGTTCCGAATGCTGCCATCAACCATCGCAATGTACCGGGCCTCACTGGCTCAGGCCAGGGGTGACGTCTCCGCCACGGCACACCACGCGCGTGAGGCGTTCGAACTCGCCGCACCGGAAGACCATTTCGCCCGCGGGGCCGCAGCAGGGTTTCTGGGTCTGGCTTCCTGGGCGCAAGGTGACGTTGATACGGCTGTCGACACCTTCTCAGAGGCAGTCCTGAGCCTCCATGAAGCGGGAAACCTCACCGATGAACTCAGCAGCACCATCCTGCTGGCAGACATGCGGGTCGCCGCGGGACAGCTTCAGGAAGCGCGAAAGCTCTACGAGAGGGCCCTTGGCCGGCCGGCCGCCCAAGGGGGCTCCGTGCCCCGTGGCACTGCTGAGCTGCATGTGGGCTATAGCGAGCTCTGCCTTGAATTAGGGGACTTGGAGAGCGCAGCCCGGCATCTTCAAACCAGTAAGGAGCTGGGCCGGCACGTCGCTCCCCTGACCGAGCACTCTTACCGGTGGTTCGTTGCGATGGCAGCCGTAAGGGAAGCCGAGGGGGACATGGCCGGGGCCATCGAATCCCTCGATCAGGCCCAGCTCCTGTACCGGCGTGGATTTTTTCCGGAGATCCGTCCCATCCCCGCGTTGAAGGCGCGCGCAGCGATCAGGCAGGGGCTGCTGTCAGAGGGCTTGGCGTGGGCACGCAGCACCGGCCTGCTGGCGGTGGGGGAACTGACCTACCTGCGGGAATTTGAGCACCTAACCCTGGTGCGCCTTCTCGTCGCCCAATACAGGGTCCAGCCGGAAGAAAAGACGATACAGGAGGCGGCGGACCTGCTCGTGCGCCTGCTCAAAGCTGCGGAGGCAGCCGGACGCAAAGGAAGCACCTACGAGATCCTCGTGCTGCAGGCCCTCGCACTGGACGCCCAGGGCCAGCACGCGCTGGCGCTGGTGCCCCTGGAACGTGCCCTGGCGGAAGCCGGACCGGAGGGTTACGTCCGCCTCTTCCTTGATGAAGGCGCGCCCCTGGCGCCGCTGCTGGCCGAGGCAGCAGGCAAAGGCACCGGCCCGGCCCACACCGCCCTGCTGCTCCGATCCCTGGAAACCGTGAAACCTCCAACAGCCATCAGGAGGGCTGCCGCACCTCAGCCAGAGGACCTGAGCAAACGCGAGCTGGAGGTACTGAAGTTACTGGGCTCGTCATTGAGCGGACCGGAAATTGCCCGCCAGCTCTTTGTCTCGGTCAACACCCTGCGCACCCATACCAAACGCATTTTCACCAAGCTCGAGGTCAACAGCCGGCGGGAAGCAGTGCGCCATGGCAAGGAGCAGGGCCTGATCTGAGGGCCTGCGAAGCCCTTGGGGGAGTCACTACCTTCCTGGATCAATTGGTTCGAAGGCATGGCCCTCACACAAGAAAACGATGGCGGTCAATGGGGAGATATAGGGCCAGCCACCTCATCAATCACCACAAGTGGTGACGCCAAGTCACTAAGCGCCCGCCTAGTTTCAACTTATCCGGCACCCCCGTTCATGAGACCTCCTACACACTCGTTATTCGCGCAGAACCCTTTAGATAAGAGCTCCAAATGTCATCCAGAATCGAAATACTCCTACCTGCAGCACTCATAAGGATCCTTGCCTTCGGCGGATTTATCTCAGCAGCAATCCTGCTGGTCAACGCGGCAAAAAGAGCAGGGATCATTCCCACATCACCTTTCACCCAGCTCGCTGCACCGATAGCTCAAATCGCGGCCATCGGATTGGTGATCGGGATGTATCTGTTGATGTCCCGCAAGGCCGGGACCCTCGCAGCCTCAGGTGCCGTAATCTCCGTAATTTCGCTGGCCGGCCTCGTTGGGGTTGAGTTCGTCCTCAACCTCGTCTTTCCCTACATTGGCCAAGATGTTGTTGCCGTCCTGCGTTCAGGTCCCTTGGGTATTGCCCTCACAGTGGTATCGATGCTCTTCCTCGTGGGTACCGTGATCTTCATGCTCGCGCTGTGGGTCACGTCAAGCGTTCCCAGAAGCGCCATAATCCTCTACACGGCGAGTTCACTTCCCATCGCCCTGCGAACGGTGTTCCCGGAAACTGTGCTGCAACTTGGGCTGGTTGGTTTGGCCGTAGCCGCCGCTTTCCTTGCAGCCTGGATGCTTCACACCATTCCTCGTACCGCAGCGGCCGACGGGGCTTCTGTGGCACAGCCAGCATCGGTGACCGCAACCTAACCAGAACACGCAGAGAAAGCCGCTGCCCGCAATTTTCTAAACGTCGACTGCAATCAACCACTGCCGGACATTGGCCCGGCTCTTGTACCAGGAGTAGCAATGAGTTCGCTTACAGACCACACAAAACGTCGCCGGCCCTTCCGTCGCACTCGCAAAATACTTGGCGTCGTCGCTGCCACTGCGCTGGGCACAACGCTTGCATCCACAGGGGCAAACGCGTTCCTGGAACAGCAGGAGAGGTGGGGTACAGCCCAGTACGGAGAACTGGTGGAAGTCGCGGGAGGCTCACTGAACGTCGTTCGGGCGGGCACCGAAGGTGGGCAGCCCCTGGTCCTGCTCAGCGGCCTGGGCACGATAGCTCCGGCGCTGGACTTCGCACCTTTGATCAGGGAACTCGTTGCTTACGACGTCATCGTCGTCGAGCGCTTCGGGTACGGCTACAGCGACATGGGCGCACGCGATCGGACCGTGGAGAACACCAGTACTGAGCTTCACGAGGCCCTGTCCTCACTCGACATCGGGAAGCCCTACGTCTTGGCTGGGCATTCGATCGCGGGCTTCTACACACTCGACTATGCCAACCGGTACCCTGGCGAAGTAGCCGCTGTCCCCCACCGTGCCCACCACGGAGTTGGAGAAGCCATCCGCGGCTGGCGGCATCAATATCGCCGGGATACTGTCCGCCATTGGCCTGGTCCGGACAGTCGTCTCAATTGCTCCCGGATCGGTAGACCCGACAGGCGACGACTTCACCAAAACCGAATTGGAACGCATGCGCCAAATGACAATCTGGAATTTCGGCAACGCGGCAGTCGCCGACGAAAGCGCCCGGGTTGCCAGCAACGCTGCAGCACTCCGCGGAATGACCTATCCGCAGAACATACCCGTCCTTCACTTCCTTGCCAGTGACAGCGTGGCTGCCATTCCCGACTGGCTCGAGTCGCACAAGAACCAGCTCAAGGGCGTCAACCGTCACCAAATCGTCGAATTCCAGGGTCTGCATAACCTGCAATGGACGCAGTCAACGGCCATGGCTAAGAAGATTACGCAATTCCTTCAGGACAGTGCTCCGTCTCAGACGAAGCCCACACCTCCTCAGGTGCAGTGATCTTATTGGAAGCGAACACGGTCGGGACAGCGACCCCCTCGTCGGGTCATTCGATGCGTGACCTCTCTGGGGCGGAGTCGGTTTGGCGCAGGAGTGAACGAAGTCCCGGCTGAGACCGTTGTCAACGGTGGGCGCTTTGGATGGTTTGATTAGTCGGTGCTTCGTCTCAGACGCCTCGTTGTTCTTATCCTGTTTACGGTTGCTGTCACCACCGCTTCCTTGTCCTGGGCGCTTGGGCAGCCTGCCGCGGACGCCCGTCGGGCTTTTTCTCCACCGCCGCGAGCGGAGGCTGAGCTCGAAACGATGTCTTCCGGTATGACCACCGCAGTGAACGTCACCAGAAACCCGGATGCCGAGTGGGTGCTCCGGGCTGCAAAGGAGACTGGAATTCCTGGCCGTGCCCTGCGGGCGTATGTTGCGGCGGCGGTAACCGTGAATGCTGCTGCTCCGGCGTGCGGAATCGGTTGGAACACCCTGGCGGCCGTGGGCTTCGTTGAAACAGCACACGGAACGTACGGCGGCGGCAGCCTCACGGCATCGGGACAGGTGAGCCGCCCGGTCACGGGCCCGGTTCTCAACGGTGCCGGGTTCGCCGCCATCGCCGACACGGACGCAGGTGTCCTCGACGGGGACGCCCGCTGGGACCGTGCTGTGGGGCCGATGCAGTTCATTCCTTCCACGTGGAAGCTCGTAGGGCGGGACGGGAACGGGGATGGAACGGCGGACCCGTTCAATATCGATGATGCCGCCCTCAGCGCAGCGACCTACCTGTGTGCCGGCAGCCGGGACCTGACAACTGCGGACGGCTGGACAGACGCCATTTACGCGTACAACCAGTCTGATGCCTATATCAGGCAGCTGCGGGACCAGGCCACGGCCTACGCCAAGAAAACAGGCGCCGCAGGATGAGCCCTACTCCTAAACAGCCATGCTCGGTCGGGTAAAGCGGAACGTCGGATCCCTTCGCGGGGGCAGCACTAACTGCGGAAGGGGCCTTGCCCGCCTGGTCCTGCTGCTGCCGGGGCGTCCCCGTCTGGGCGCCTGATCCGACCCGATACCGGATTAGTAAGAGTGCTGCGGCAAGCCATTCTGCAAGCCCGTCACCGGGCCTGCAGAATGGCTTGCCGCGGCAGCCGGGCTTTGGAACTACCGAATCGGTTTGATTTCGCGGATGGTCAGGTCTCGGAAAGTGGCGGCACCCTCGTGGGCGTAAAGGCGGATTGCGTTGTCGCCTTCAAGGGGGAACACCCGGTGCGAATGCACCACCCGTCCGTCCCCGAGGAACATCTCCACGCTTGTGAGGTCCACGAGGATGCGGATGCTGAGCCGTCCAGCCGAGGGGTCGATCGGAGTCTGGGTTTCGCCGCCAGTCGGGTTGATCGTTGGACGCCTGTTGAGGTAGGCGAAGGGGCCCCGGAGGAATGCGCCGGCGGCAACGTGCCTGCCCCCGCCCTCTGCGCGGCACACTTCAAGGCCAACGTTGGCAGGTGGGGAAGCGGGGTCCCAGACAAGCTCGCACGTCAGGTCGTAAGCGGATGACCGGACGTCCAGGTCGCGGGTGCCTTTTACGACGACGTCGCCCAGCATGTGGGTGCGCTTCACGTGGTTTTCCAGCGCTGACGTAGGTGCGGACACGAGGTGGTAGCCGCCGTGCGCCTGTTTGAGGCGGATGTCGCGCACGATCATGTCGTCCCCGTTGTAGGCATCGGTCTCAAGGGTCGGTGTGTTGTGGGGGTAGTCCCAGAAGTTCGCCCATCCGATGGCCCGGCGCAGAGTCTCGTCCTCCGCCCCGGAAGCGTCGTGGTGGGGATACGTGACTGCCCCGTAGAAGTCATAGCCGTAGTCGAGCCATTCAGGCTCGGGCTGGTCAGGCGTGAACGACGTTCCGTCGAAGGTGCCGGTCCAGTAGGCGTAGGTCGCGGGCAGGCCGCGGCCCTTGCCGTTGGCGCTCGTGCCTAGGATCCAGTGGGAGGTGCCGTCGTCAGCGGTCATGCGGAAGATATCAGGGCATTCCAAAAGTCCTAGATCGGTGCGTACGAACTCGCCGACGCGCTGCCAGGAGCGGAGGTCGGCGGATGTGTAGAAGCCGAGCTTCTGCCCCTCGGCGTTCGCCATGAACCAGCGTCCGCGGTCAGCGTCCCAGATGACTTTGGGATCGCGGAAATCATGTACTCCCGGGTTCGGCAGCACCGGGGCGGCCCCGGCGGCCTTGAACGAGCGTCCGCGGTCGGTCGAGTACCAGAGGTACTGCGCCTGGCGGCCTTCGGGCGCCTGCGTCACCAGGGCGATCACCGCGCCCTCGCCATATCCGGCCGTGTTCAGCTCGTCCACCACAAGGGATCCGGACCAGCAGTCGCCGTTGCCGTCGCTGAACTTCGGGATCGCGACGCCGTGGTCAGTGAATTCGACGTGGTCCGTGGTGGTGGCGCGGCGCCATGATGTGCCTCCGCCGCCCTGCAGGTAGTCGGCGTTGTACAGGTAGTAGTAGTGGTATTCCCCGTCCATGTAGATGGGGCGCTGGGGGTCGTTCTTCCAGTTGTCCGGGACACTGAAGTGATAGGCGGGGCGCATCCGGCGTGATCCTTTTGACATTGAGCCGTTCGATGCCGGATCTGGTGTCCTGGCCGGTGCGGCTGCGGCTGATTCGGCGATCGCCGCTGACAGTGCGAGAGATCCGCTGAGCGCAGCCGCCCCGCTTCCGGCAAGGAGTGACCGACGAGAGACCGCGGGTGAATTTTTCATGGGTTCCTTCTTCAGGGGCAGCCTCGATGCTGCTGTAAGAGTTGATGGTGGTGTTCTGCCCCGCTTCAGGGAAAGAGGCTCCGGGTACCGTCAAAAATGTCGGCCATGGTCCAGGCGTCTAGGGAGAGCACCTCTGCCGTTCCTTCGGCGGCAAGGCTCACGTGGCCCCCGCCCAGGGTGGGGTAGACGCGGGCAGTGAGCGCTATCCCGTTGGCAAAAATTTCGACGGCGGACCGGTCCAGGATGACGCGCAGGTGCACCCGCCCGTCGGGCATGGGGACGGCTCCGGACTTGTCTTCCGCATCAACGGCTGGATCTAGGCTGCTTTGGGTGCGGTCCAGGCGGAGCGTGCCGTCGCCAGTGCCGTCAGCCGCCCTGCCCAGCTCGATGACCGTTTCCTCGGCGGGGCTGCCGGAGGTGCCCCGATCAGTGGAGCCCAGTACACCGAGCCGCAGCAGTGCGCCCGGTGCCAGTTGGAGTTCCAGTTCGAGGTCGAGTTGCGTGCCGGACAGGCCGGTTTCCAGGGGTTCCAGCAAACGGCCCCGCACCTGACCGGAGAGGCGGGTATGGCCACGGCGCAGCTTCTTGATTTCCGGCACGGGTGCGAAGCGGAGGGTCCCGTCCTCGGCCGCCGTGACGGTTCGCGGCAGGCTCATCACTCCGGACCAGCCGGCCTCCACCATCGCGGCATCGCTTCGGCCTTCCTGCATCCAGCCGAACATGACGCGCCGGCCGGACTCATCCTGGAACGATTGCGGTGCATAGAAGAAGCGGCCGCCGTAATCGAGCCGGTGCAGGGCCGCAGGCTCGAAGCTGTCCCCGGCGTACCGGCCGGTCCAGTACAGCGGGTGGCGGGTGTCGCCGTCGTTCCATGCTGAGAAAACCAGCACATCCGGCGAGCCGTCAGAGGGTGCGGACCCCAGCGAACCCTGCCCTGCCCGGAAAAGGTCCACGCATTCCCACATGGTTCCCGTCCAGTCAGTGTCGGCAGGGTCACCCTGCGAGGCATCGCCGATGAACAACGGCCCGATGTAGTCCCAGGTCCGCAGGTCCGCTGACTCGTACAGGAACGCCGTACCGCCGCGTCCGCTGATGCCCGAACCCACCAGCTGCCGCCACTTCGTTCCTTCACGCCAGACGCAGTGGTCGCGGTACGCCGTGATGTCTACTCCCGCCGGCGGCGCTGCGATCACGGGGTTTGCCGCGTCCTTGGTCCAGGTTAGAAGGTCAGGGGATCCTACGGCGACGCAGGGCAGCTCCTTGCCTTCGAGCCGCCCCGAATACACCAGGGTGGGCGTGCCGCCGTCGTTCACCAGGACCCCGGACCAACAGCCCTCGGCGTCCGGTCCTGCGGACGGTTCCAGGGCAACGGGCTGGTCCGTCCAGGTGACGAGGTCCGTGCTGGTGGCGTGGCCCCACTGGATGCGGTGGTGGAACGCGCCCTCCGGGTTGTACTGGTAGAAGAGGTGGTACGTGCCGTTCCATTGGCTGACGCCGTTGGGATCATTAAGCCAACCGGCCGGTGAAACGAAATGGAAGCGCGGCCGGAGGGGGTCGGCTTCGGCCCTGGCAACCAGCTCATCCTGTGGAACGGTTGCGAGCGGGTGGGTCAGTTCAGTCATGCGGAAGCCTTTTCTTGAGCGTTCGACGCCGGGCGGCCGGGTTGGGTTGGTTCGCCCGCCAGGGCATGGCCGGCGGCGCCGGCCCACGGCCGGTAGAGGTGGCAGCGCACCCAGTGCCGGTTTTCGGGGTCCCCAACCTGGTGGCGCACGGGTTCATCGGCTGAACAGGCCTGGTTCGGATCGCCGTCGAAAGCGCACGTGGTGGAAGCCATGACCGCCTGCCGCAGTTCGGCCCGGCGGACGGGATCGTAGGAGCCTGCCCGGGCCGGGTCCGGGACGGCCGAGACCAGGAGTTGCGTGTAGGGGTGCGCGGGGTTGGACAGCAGGTCCAGGGACTCGCCTTCCTCGACGAGTTCACCGGCGAACATCACTGCCGTCCGGTCCGCCAGATAGCGGGCGGACGCGAGGTCGTGGGTGATGTAGAGCATGGAGATGCCCTGCTCGTCGCGGAGCTTGCGCATCAGGTTCAACACACCGATCCGGACGGAAACGTCAAGCATGGAGGTGGGCTCGTCCGCCAGGATGACTTGTGGTTCAACGGCGAGGGCCCGGGCAATCGCAACGCGCTGGCGCTGGCCGCCGGAGAGCTCGTGCGGATACGAGTTCAGCATGTCGGCCTGCAGGCCAACAGTGGTCATGAGCTCTTCGAGCCGCCGCACGGTCTCTTCGCCGGAACTGCCGCCTTTGCCGTGGATCGCCAGTGAACGCCGCAGGAAGTGCTCGATCCTGTGGGCCGGGTTCAATGAACCGAAGGGGTCCTGGAAGACCATCTGCAGCTGGGACCGGAACGCACGCGACGCCTGGAACCGGTCGCGCTTGAGGATGTCGACGCCGTCGATCAGGATCGCGCCGCGGCTCGGCTTCTCGAGCCGGGCAACGCAGCGGGCCAGGGTGCTCTTGCCGGAACCGGACTCTCCCACAAGCGCGACGATTTCGCCGCGGTTGATTGTCAGGTCCACGCCGTGCAGGGCGCGGACCGAGTCACGGGAGAACAGCCCTCCGATGGGGAATGACTTGCCCAGGCCACGGATTTCAAGGGCGGGGGTGCCGGTGGCGGACGCAGCCGCCGGGGATGTCAGGGAGTGGCTCATCGTTGGGCTCCTGCCAGGTCTGCGGAATCAATCACTGGAGCGTCGGCACCAAGCGGAGCCACGAAGTGCCCGGGTGCCGCTTCGGTGAGGTCCGGAATGTTCCGGAACTTCACGCCGTCGGGCAGTCCCGTCAGCGGTACCCGGGGGCCGGTAAGGGGCGGGAATGCGCCCATCAGTGCCTGGGTGTAGGGGTGGCGGGGGTTGGTGTAGACGTCCTGCGCTTTCGCGGTCTCCACGATCCTGCCGCCGTACATCACGGCCATGCGGTGCGAGAGTTCCACCATGAGTGACATGTCGTGCGTGATGAAGAGGACAGAGAAGCCAAGCTCGCGCTGGAGGTCCTTGATCTGGGCCATGATTTCCTGCTGCACCACCACGTCCAGGGCGGTGGTGGGTTCGTCCAGGATCAACAGGGACGGTTTGAGGGCCACGGCCATAGCAATCACTGCACGCTGGCGCATGCCGCCCGAGAGCTGGTGCGGGTAGGACTTGAGGCGTGCGGGGTCGATCCTCACCAGTTCCAGCAGTTCACCGGCGCGCCGGAGGGACTCCTTGCGGGAGTAGCCGGCGTGGGTGGTGAAGATGTCCACGATCTGTTCGCCGATGGTCAGCACCGGGTTGAGTGAGTTCATGGCTGACTGGAAGACCATGGCCACGTCCTGCCAGCGGAAGCGCCGCAGCTCCTCCGGGCTCATGGCCAGGACGTCCTTGCCGCCAAAGGAAATGCTGCCGCCTGCGATCTTCGCGGGATCCTTGAGCAGCCGCATGATCGAGTTGGCGATGGTTGATTTTCCGCAGCCTGATTCCCCTGCGAGGCCGAACACCTCACCGGTGCCGATGCTGAAGGAAACGCGGTCCACGGCGGTGGTGGAGCGGGTGTCGCCGATGTACTTGACGGTGAGGTCCTTGACGTCCAGGACGGGTTCGTGGGAGCCGAAGGACACTTGGGAGATGGTCATTTGGAGGCGCTCCTTTCGGTATCTTTCGGGGTTTTGATCTTCCGCAGGCGCGGGTTGGTGACCTCGTCCACGGCGTAGTTGATGAGGGCCAGGGCGAAGGCAACCAGTGCGATGCAGACGCCCGAGGGAACGAACACCCACCAGCTGCCGGTCAGCAGGGCGCCTTCGTTGCCTGCCCAGAAGAGGTTGTTGCCCCACGAGACCGTGCTGGCGTCGCCCAGGCCCAGGAACTCCAGGCCTGCCTGGGCACCAATGCCGTAGATGACGCAGGCCAGCAGGGTGCCCATCACGATCGAGGCCATGTTGGGCAGGATTTCGCGGAACATGATCCGGCCGGCCCGTTCACCGGACACCACGGCCGCGGCCACAAAGTCCTTCGAGCGGATGGACAGGGCCTGTGAGCGCAGGACGCGTGCTGAGCCTGCCCAGCCGGTGACCACCAGGACAAGAATCACTGTGCCCAGTCCCGGAGGGAGGAACGCGGCCAGGATGACCAGCAGCGGCAGGCCGGGAAGGAGCAGGAAGACGTTGGTCATCAGGGACAGCGCTTCGTCGATGAACTTTCCGAAGTACGCCGAGGCAAGTCCTACCAGGATGCCGATGAAGGTGGACGCGAAGCCTACGGTGAGCCCCACGAAGAGGGAACTCCGGGAGCCGTGGACGGTCAGGGCGAGCACGTCCTGTCCCTTGGCGGTAGTTCCCAGCCAGTGCTCGGCTGAGGGTTCCTGGGAGGCCATGGCGGTGATCCGCGACGGGTCGCCGGGGAAGAGCACCGGTGCCAGCAGGGCCAGCGCGATGAAGACGAGCATCACAGCCATGCCTGTCAGGGCTTTTTTGTTGGTGAGGATGCCGTGGACGAAGCTGCGGTTGGGCTTGCGGGCCGCCGGGGTTTTGGCGGCCGTTGTGCCGGGTTGCTTCAGGATTGCGGTTGTCATGATCGATCCCTCTAGTTGCTGCGCACGCGCGGGTCGAGGCGGACGTAGAGGATGTCCACCAGGAAGTTGGCCAGCAGCACGGCGGCGGTGATGGTCAGGAACAGGCCCTGCATGAGCGGGTAGTCGAGGCCCTGGACGGCGTTGAGGAGCTGGTATCCGACGCCGGGGTAGGCGAAGACCACCTCGGTGAGCAGCGCACCGCCCACCACGAACCCCAGTCCCATGCCGAAGCTCGTGACCGACGGGAGCATGGCGTTGCGGGCTGCGTAGCGGAGCATGATCCGGCCCGGGCGGAGTCCCTTGGCTTCGGCCATGGTGATGTAGTCCTCGGAATTGGTGGCGATCATGGTGTTGCGCATGCCCAGCATCCAGCCGCCGATGGAGACCAGCACGATGGTCAGGGCCGGAAGCACCAGGTGGGCTCCGACGTCGCCGATGAACTCCCACGTGAATCCAGGCTCCAGGCCGGCGGTGAAGGCATGGCGGATGGGGAACCAGTTCAGTACTACGCCGAAAAGGTACAGGGCGCCCATTGCGAGCCAGAAGTACGGGAACGAGCCGATGAATACGAGCAGCGGTGGAAGCGCGGAGTCGATCGCGCCGCCGCGCCGCCAGGCGGCGAGGACGCCCAGCAGGTTACCCACGACGGCGGCAATCACCAGTGCGGTTCCGCCGAGCAGGAGGGTCCAGCCGATCTGGGACGAGATGACCTCGGTGACCGGGGTGGGGAAGCGGGAAATGGAGACGCCCATCTGCCCGGTGAAGATGTTGGTCATGTAGCCGATGTACTGCTCCCAGAGGGGCCGGTCATCAACACCCAGCAGCTTGCGCAGGGCCTCGATCTGTTCGGGCTGCATTCTGTCCTGGGAGCGGGCGAACATGCGGGAGACGGGGTCCCCGGGCATGAAGCGGGGGAGCAGGAAATTCAGGGTGATGGATGCCCAGAAGGCGATCAGGTAGAAACCCAGGCGGCGCAGGATGAAGCGCACGGTTTCCCTCCATTCGGGAATTACGGAAAGTTTGGGGGCTGGCCGCCGGATGATCCGGCGGCCAGCAGTGGTGCGTGATGGGCCCAAGCGGCCAGGGAGGCGGTGGGTGGGCCCACGCCGCCGCGGGGCCCTTACCGAGGGGCCCCGACCGAGCTTGCGAGCTTGGGGAGGTAAGGGGAGGTTCCCTGGCCGAAGCGAAGCGCGGCCAGGGAGGCGGTGGATGGGCCCACGCCGCCCGGGTTCCCTGGCCGAAGCGAAGCGAGGCTAGGGAGGCGGTGGGGATTACTTGCGCGGTTCCAGCGTGGTCAGGACGAGCACCGTAGAAGGTGAGCGGACCGAAAGGGTTGCGTAGGGGTTGTCCTCGGTGGGCCAGCCGGTGAAGCGGGTGTCGTTGAAGGCGCCCCACTCCGGACCGGAGAACAGCGGCACCAGCGGTGCGGCGTCGTCGTATTCTTCCTGCAGCTTGTTGGCGATGTCCTTCTGCTTGGACTCGTCCGACTCCGCCGCGAACTCTGCCAGCAGGGCGTCAGCCTCGGCGTCGCCGAAGCGGTGGTAGTTGTCGAACGTCTTGGTGCCCACGGGCTTGACCGTGGCCGTGCCCATGGAGGAGTTGAAGTACTTGTACGGGCTGGGGTCGTTGGCGCTCCAGACGATGCCGGAGTCGAAGTCGCCCGTCTCGTAGCCGGCAACCACGGCAGCCCAGTCCGGGGACTCCACCTTTGCCGTGACGCCGACTTCTGCCAGGTTCTGCGCGATCACGTTGGCCACGGACAGCCAGTCGGAAGAAGACGCTCCCACGGAGATCTTGAATTCGAACGGCTTGCCGTCCTTGAGCGTGCGCTTGCCGTCGGCACCCTTCCGGTATCCCGCCTTGTCCAGCAGCTCATTGGCCTTCTGGACGTCCAGCTTGGTCCAGGTGCAGTTCTCCTTGACCTCGTTGTTCTTCCACGTCTCGTAGTTGCCGGA
Organism: Pseudarthrobacter sp. NPDC092202; assembly: GCF_044755505.1. Lineage (NCBI taxonomy): Bacteria > Bacillati > Actinomycetota > Actinomycetes > Micrococcales > Micrococcaceae > Pseudarthrobacter > Pseudarthrobacter sp. NPDC092202. Next base: position 91,323 of record NZ_JBIVRG010000002.1, read on the forward strand.
AAGCCCAGTGCAATCCGCAGGCTCGGCGTAGCCGCTCATGCCGATCGTGGTGACCTGCTCCCGGTCGACGGCCATGCTCAGGGCCTTGCGGACGTCAACATCGTTGAAGGGCGCCTTGGTGGTGTTGAGCTGCCAGTTAATCATGGCGCCGGTGGCCGGGAACCAGTAGTGGCGGTGTTCCTTGTCCTTGGAAACGAACGTCTTTTCGATGTTCGGGATGTACTGCGGGGCCCAGTCCACATCGCCGTTCGCGGCGGCGAGGTTGGCGCCGTCGTTTCCTGCGAAGGCAAGCATCTTGATACCGGCGATCTTTTGCTTTTCCGGCTGCCAGTAATTGGGGTTTTTCTTCAGCACGAACGACTGGGCCTGGAAACTGTCAACCTCGGTGTAGGGGCCTGTGCCGACGGGCTTGGCATTGGCCTCCTTCTCCGGGTCGGCGAGGGTGGACCAGATGTGCTTGGGCAGGATGGTGAGGTGCCCGACGTCGTACAGGGCCGGCGACCACGGCTTGTTGAAGGTGAAGGTCACTTTGTTGGTGCCTTCGGCGCTCACGGTGTCCAGGTACTCGAAGCCACCCTTGATCTTCTTCTGGAGCTCGAAGGTGTAGGCGACGTCCTCGGCCACGAAGGGCTGGCCGTCGGACCACTTAACGCCGTCGCGCAGGGTGAAGCTGATGGACTTGCCGTCGTCGGCGGCCTCCCAATCAGTGGCCAGCCACGGCACCGTGTCACCCTTGGCCGGGTTGAAGATCAGCAGCGACTCGTAGATGGACTGCTGGACCATTGGGTTGACGGTGGGGGCGAACGGGTTGAAGTTCTGCACGAACGTGCCCATGTCCTCACGCGGAATGGTGAGGAAGGCGCTGGCGTTGGCTGCGGCGTCGGTGCCGGCAGCCTTGTTGCCGTTGGCCGCACAGCCGGTCAGCAGCAGTGCGCCTACCGCCAGCCCGGCCGCCGTGGTGCGGGCAGCCCTCAGGAATCGGGGTTGTGTCATGATGGTTATCTCTTTCCTATCTTCATCAGCAAGGTGAAGGGGTGGGGGAGGGGTTGCTCTTCGAAAGTGATTTCGCGGTCAGACCGAAGAGCGTTCTAGCAGCGGACAGCCGACCAATTGCTGGTCGGCAATAATCGGCTGTCCTGCTGTCAGAGCTGCGAGCGTCTGGACTCCCAGGGCGCCCATTTCTTCAAACGGCAACGCAACTGTGGTCAGCTTGGGCCTGAGGTAGGCCGCAATCAGTTCCTGGTTGTCGAAGCCAATCACGGCGATGTCCCCGGGGATGGTCAGGCCCCGTTCCTTGATGGCGTCGTAAGCGCCCATCGCCATGCGGTCGTTGAGGCAGAACAGCGCGGTTGGCCTGTCCTCCTGCGGGTAGCGGTCCAGGATGCGGCATGCGGCCTCATACCCGCCGTCGGCCGTTGCATATCCCGGCACCACGAGCTCGGGGTCCAGCTCGAGCCCGGCGTCGGCGAGTGCTTCGCGTGCACCCTCCAAGCGCCCGATTGCCGCGGGAATGGCCGGGTCCAGGTTGATGACTCCGATCCTGCGGTGGCCGGCCCGGAGCAAACGTTCGACGGCGGTGCGGCCGCCGGCGCGTTCGTCCGGGACGATCGAGGGCAGCTTCCCGTCGGCGTCGAAGCAGTTGATCAGTACGGTGGGTACTTCCTTGGCGGTCTCGGGCACGTGCACGCCACGGTGGAATGTGGCTGCGTACAGAAGTCCTTCCACGCGCTGCTCCAGCAGCTTTTCGGTTGCTGCGTCTTCCAGGCCCTGGTTGGGTCCTACGGCATCGGCCTGGTCGGAGGGCGCGATGAGCAGGAACTTGCGGTCGAGCCAGGCTTGGTCCTGTGCACCTTTGATGATGTCGACGGCGAACGGTGCCGTGACGATCTCGGTGACAATCCCGTACCAGTCACTGCGCTGGGATGCCAGCGCACGTGCCCCGGCATTCGGGCGGTAGCCCAAGGCCTGGACAGCTTCGTTGATCCGGGTGCGGGTCTCGTCTGAGATGCTGGCATTTTCGCGGTTGCTCAGCACGAACGAGACCGCAGTCCGGGAAACCCCCGCATGTTTGGCAACGTCATTCATGGTGACACCCCGCTGCCGCGCGGGCCCGGCATGGTTCGAGGTGGTGGTCTTCGCCATTGAATGCTCCGGTGTAATCGGTAGTGCTGCCAGTTAGGTAACGCGCGTTACTTTGCGCATATAGAGAGGTTACGCGCGTTACTAGTCGTGTGTCAAGGGTTACATTTCCGGGCAGGGGAGTCGCCGCTCAATGGGCGATCAACGCACCTGGCACCGAGGGTGCGTGCTATGCGTGGGAGTGCAGCAGGTACTGATGCTGGAGCTGTGTGCGGAGTTCGTCTTCGGTGGGGGGCCGGGCGCCGGCCCGGGATACGGTGATCGCGGCCGCGGCTGCCGCCGTGCGCCCCAGCTGGTCTAGGACGGAAGGGGCCAGGCCGCCGGTTCCGCGCGTGAGGAGTCCCAGGATCAGGGCCGCCATATAGGAGTCACCGGCGCCGATGGTGTCAACCACGGAGGTCTTCACCGCAGGAATGCTGAGGGTGGTGCTGGATGTGGCGAGCAATGAGCCTGATGAGCCCCTGGTAATGACCGCAAGCTCCGCTCCCAGATCCAGGATGTGCGTCGCGGTTTCCTCGAGAGTCTTCCCCGGGTAAAGCCATGCGGCGTCCTCGTCGCTGAGTTTGACCACGGTGCTGAGCTGCACCAGTTCCTCGAAAGTGCGACGTGCTTCGGCATGGGTTCCCAGCAGGGCTGGCCTGATGTTGGGATCGTAGGTGATGATGCACCCGCTGCGGAGTTCCTGGAGCATGGCTTTGACGCTGCCGGCGCCCGGTGGCAGGAAACTTGCGATCGAACCGGTGTGGACGATCCTGGGCCGAGGAAGGGCAGGATCCAGCGGTTCCACATCCCAGTCGATGTCGAAGGCGTAGCTCGCCGAGCCATCGCGGCCGAGCGTGGCGGTCGCCGTCGACGTTCTTTCCAGTGACCGGGAGCCGGGCAGGAGCGTCACCCCGGCGCCCGTGAGGTGCTCCTCAAGGACGTCGCCACGGTGGTCAGTGCCCATGGACGTGAGCAGCCCGGTGCTCACTCCCAGGAGGGCCAGGCCGTAGGCGACGTTGGCCGGTGACCCGCCGGGATGTTCATGGGTTCCCTCGGGCGTTGTCACGACGTCGATCAGGGCCTCCCCGATAACGACGACGTCCAACGCCTGCCCGGGAGGGTTCGGTTTCCCGTTGTTGTGCATGTCTGTTGTTCCTTGCCTTGGTGCTGCCCTACCCGAGCTGCGTGACCTGGAGGGTGTTCATTGTTGCCGTGCCGCCTACGGCGTATGCGGCGAGGTCGGTGCTGGTTTCGGCCGGGAAGATCAGTTCGGTCATGGTGACCTGGCCGTCCTGGGCAAAGACTTCAACGGAACAGCGGTCCACGTAGATGGTGAGCTCGTAGGACCCCTGCCTGGCCAGGATGGGAGCGGTGTCGATGGAGCTGAAGGATGCGTGGAAGTCTGTCCTGCCGGATTCGCGCCGGTCCACGAACAGTGTGCCTTCACCGGGCCGGATGCCCACGCGGGTTCCGTTCGTGCCGTCCCCACGCAGGATGAGGCCGAATTCCTCTGCGCTTCCGGGGGTGAAGCTGACGTCGATGCGCTGGACGGTGCCGGCCGCGCCCGCCAGGACCTGCACGCCGTCGTGGATGGTGGTTCCGGAAAGGTGGAACTGCTCCGTGCCGGCCAGGGCAGTCCAGTCGCCCGCGGGCTGCTGGACCAGGCACAGTTCTCCGTCGCGGGCCTGGAGTGAAATTTCCCGGGCGAGGCTCATGGGGCTGCGCCAGGGCGTGGTGGGGATCTGGTTGGCGTATTCCCAGTTGTTCATCCAGGCGATCATGAGGCGGCGGTTCTCCGGCGCGTCGCTGAAGGAGACGGCCGCGTAGTAGTCGCGGCCCCAGTCCAGCCACTGATAGTCGCCCAGCCGGTCCGGGTCCTGGAGGCCTTCGGTCACGGTGCTGGCGGAGGTGAATGTGGTTCCGTCGAAGTCACCGATGAAGTATTGGCCGGCGGAGCCGTTGTTGGGCCCGCCGGGATTGAGGTTGACGGTGAGGACCCATTTGACGTTTTCCGGGTCGCCGTCCACGGGCAGGGGGAACAGGTCCGGGCATTCCCAGACCCCGCCGGTGGCGTTTGCGGGCCCGAAGGTGCTCAGCAGTTCCCAGGCCTTCAGGTCGCGGGACTTGTAAAGCACCACCTGGAAGTCTGTGGCTTCGACGGCGACCATCACCCAGTAACTGTCCGCGCCGCCGTCGTACCAGATGACCTTGGGGTCCCGGAACTCGGCGGACCCGCGGTTAAGCACAGGGTTGCCTCCGTGTTTTGTCCAGCTGTAGCCCCCGTCCAGGCTGTAGGCCAGTGACTGGGCCTGGACGCCCTCGTGCAGGGAGCCCGGTTTGAAGGCGCTGGTGTAGATCGCCACCAGGGGCGCAGTGGATCCGTCGCCGAAGCCGCTGGTGTTGTGACGGTCGTGGACGATGCTGCCGGAAAAGATGTCCTCGTTATCGTCACAGGCGATGGCGACCGGGTGCTCGGTCCAGGTCAGGAGGTCGGTGGAGGTGGCGTGGCCCCAGGACATGTTTCCCCAGACGTTTCCCAGCGGGTTGTTCTGGTAGTAGAGGTGGTAGACGCCGTCGTGAAAGATCAGGCCGTTGGGGTCATTGAGCCAGGTGTCCTTGGCGGAGTAGTGCAGGGCCGGGCGGTAGCTGTCTGTTGTTGCTGCCGTGCTGGTCGGGGTGAGTGTATCCATGGGGTTCCTTTTGAAAGTACGTGTTATTTGCTCGCGCCGGCCGTGAGGCCCTCGCGCAGGGTGCGTTGGCCGAAGATAAAGACCACCAGTGCGGGCAGCATGGACAGGATCACGCCGGCGAGGACCACGGATATGCTTCCGGTGCCGAGGTTGCCTTGGAGCGTGACCAGGCCGAGGGGAAGCGTGAAGTTCTGTTCGCTGATAGTGAGGATCAGCGGCCGGAAGAACTCGTTCCAGTGGAAGTTGAAGGCGAGGATCCCCACGATGGCCATGCCCGGGACCGCCAGGGGTGCGTAGACGGAGCGGAAGATCCGCCATGGTCCGGCGCCGTCCAGGGCGGCCGCTTCCGCAAAGTCATTCGGCAGGCCCAGGAAGTACTGGCGCATCAGGAAGGTGCCGAAGGCGGTGGGAATGGCCGGCAGGATCAGGGCCAGCAGTGTATCGGACAGGCCCATCCCGCGGATGAGCATGAACACCGGAACGATGGTGACCTGCACCGGAACCATCATGGTGGCCAGCACCAACGAGAAGATGGCCTTCCTGCCGCGGAAGTCCAGGCGGGCGAAGGCGTAGCCGGCCAGGGTGGCGGAAGCCATCTGGCCAAGCGCGATCAGCCCGGTCACCAGGGCGCTGTTCAGCACCAGGAGGCCGACGTTGATCTGCTTGAACACCTCCTGGTAGGCGGTGAAGTCAGGGTTGATGGGGAGGAAGGACGGCGGCAGGTTGAAGGATTCCGACGGCGTCCGCAGCGAGGTGGACAGGGTCCACAGGACAGGGCCGAGGGTCAGCGCCGCCGCCACCGCCAGCGCGGCGTACCGGCCGACGGTTCCGGCTGCGGGCAGGCGGCGGTTGCGGTAGGCCTTGCGGGTGGCCGGCGTGCCGTTGCTGGAACCCGAATGCTCGTCGGTCCCGGTGTGCAGGGTCTGGCTGGACATAAGGGACCTCACTGGTAGAAGACGAAGCGGCGGCTGAGGCGGAACTGGAGGGCGGTGACGGCGAGGATCAGCACGGTCAGGACCAGGCCGATGGCCGAGGCTTCGCCGAATTCCAGTTGCTGGAAGGCGGATTCGAAGATCACCATGACGGCGGTACGGGTGGAATCCCCTGGACCGCCGTTGGTCAGGACGTACGGCTGGTCGAAGACCTGCAGGGCACTGATGATCGCCATGACGGAGGCGACCAGCACCGTGGGGCTGATCAGGGGAAGGGTGACGTTGCTGAACTGTTTCCAGCCCGTGGCGCCGTCCAGGTTCGCTGCCTCGTGCAGTTCCTTCGGGATGTTGCTCAGGGCGCCGAGGAACAGGAGGAAGGAGAACCCGAAGTTCTGCCAGACGTACACCAGGACGACGACGGCGGCGGAGGCCACGGGACTGGTCAGCCACGGGACTGCGGGAATGCCGATGAGCGACAGGAGCCAGTTCACCACGCCGAACTGTTCATTGAACATGTACCGCATGAAGATGGACACCGACGCGGCGGACAGCACCAGGGGAAAGAAGAAGGTGGAACGGAGGAACACCCTGAGCCAGGACGGCATCCTGGCCTGGAGCATGGAAGCCAGGCTGAGTGCGATGCCGAGTTGAAGGATTACTGCGACGACGACGAACACGATGGTGTTCAGGAAGGACACCCGGACGGTGGGGTCCTGTGCCAGGGAGGCGAAGTTGGCGAAACCGACGAACTCGGGTGCTGAGATGATGTCCCAGCGGAAGAAGGCCAGCACCAGCGAGCCGATGATCGGCAGGAAGGTGAACAGGGCCATCCCCAGCAGGGTGGGGGCAAGGAAAATCATCGCCAGCCATCGTTCGACGAAGGAGCGGCCCGCGGCCGGTGGTTTGACCGTTTGGCGCGGGGCGGTGGAAGTGGTGGTCATGCGTTCCTCCTGAGGGCCAGTTCGAGATCACGCTGCAGGGTGCCCAACGCTGACCGTACGCCGGCGGAGCTGCCGCTGACGGCGGTGGACACGTTCTTCATCAGGGCAGTTTCCACGGCCGCCTGCTGCGGCGGCGCGGGGATCGGGCCGGAGGTGGGGAACCTGTCGAGGGTGTCGTAGAAGACCTTCCAGTGCCGCGGGCCGGTGGCGGCATAAAAGGACTCGTTCACCATGGAGCGGCGGGTGGGTGTGGTGTTCGGTTTGGGCATGGCCAGCTGCATCGCTTCGCGGCTGGAGCAGAACTTCACCCATTCCCAGGCTGCGTCCTTGTCCCTAGCCGTACGCATGATCGCGTAGCCGGCAGCACCGAACTGCTGCCGCTGCGTCCGCCAGCGGGGGAAGAACTGCACATCGAACTGATCAGCCGTCATGCCGGCTTCATGCAGGCCCTGCGCCCAGTAGCCGCCCGCCGGCGTGGTGCCGATGCGGTTGTTCGCGAACAAGCCCACCAGGGCGTTGCCGCCGCCGGATTCAGGCCGCACGCCCAGTCCTTCGGCAACAAGTTCGCGCAGGTAGTCGAAGGTCTCGACAACCCGCGCGTCCTCGGCGTTGGGGGCCAGCCACTGATACCCGCCCCCGCGGGTGGCCCGGGCCGGGTCCTTGGGATAAAAGCGGTCCCACAGCCAGTCCCCGCCGGAAGCCTTGCTCTCGGTGAGGAAGCTGGTGTCGTTGGCGTACAGCCACGGGACTACTCCGCCAAAAAGGCGGTTGGTCCAGTAGTACGGGGTGAAGTCCGCCGGCCGTGCTTTCCGCAGGGCGCGGAGGGTGGCACTGAAGTCATCCTGCGTCCAGTCGTCTTTCGGCCGGTCAAGGCCGGCCTGGGCGAAGGTAGTGGTATTCAGGTACATGTTCGCCGCGTTCCAGTCCAGCGGCAGCTGGTAGAGGCTTCCCTGGTACATAAAGGCTTCCAGCAGGCTCGGATGAACGTCATCGAAGTAGTCGCTCATCTCGGCTGCATCCCGGCGGACATAATCATCCAAGGGTTCGGCGAGCTTGTCGGCGAACAGTTGGGCACCTTCCGTGGCCACGTACACGACGTCCGGCGGTGTGCCGGCCGCCACCATGGTGAGGATCTTGGAAAAGAAGTCTTTCCAGTCGGCGCCCTGGATGGCCTGCACCTGCACGGGAATATCCGGATGGGCGGCGGTAAAGGCCTGGACCAGGCCCTGGCGGGCTGTGGCGTCCGCTGCAGTTCCAAGGATGGCGATGTTCAGGGCCTTGCTGCCCCGGCCGGGAATATCAGTCCCGGTAAGCCGCGGCCACGCTGCGACGGTAGCTCCCGCCACGGCGAGTCCCGTAAGGCCCAGCATGGAACGCCGGGTGAGTTGCGAAATCCCGCTGCCGGACCGCGGCGCGAACGAGGGGGTGGGTTGCCCCTGTGTCTTTTCAGACGTCATTGTCGTCTCCTCCTAACACGTGTTAAGTAGAGTAGATACCGGACCTAACACGTGTCAAGTGATGAGGGGTGCTCTTTGTGCGGCGTCATTCGGAAGGTACGGGAAGGCAGGCCGTGTCCGGCACAAAGGCATCCAGGCAAGGGCTGGTACTGGCCGTTCCTGCCGGGTTCACCTGCGGTGGATAAACGTCCGTCTGCTTAGCCCGCGGGGACGGCAGCGGTTGAAGCCCGTGGGATGACCCGGCAAGGTACGTGGAGCGTTCCCTCTTCCTTGTCCTCCGTGGCCGCAGTTTTTCCTTCCACCGCATCCAGCAGCATGGACATGGCTGCCGCTCCAATTTCGGCGTGCGGAAGCGCCACGGTGGTCAGCGCGGGAACAAGGTTCGCGGCAAGGTTCTGCTGGTCGTCGTAGCCCACCACGGACAAGTCCGTCGGTACGCGCAGTCCCGCGGCAGCCGCGTACAGCAGTACGCCGGTGGCCACCCTGTCGTTTGAGCAGACGATCGCCGTCGGCGGGTTGCTGCCGCCCAGCACCGAGGAAGCGGCCCGGTAGCCCTCATCGATGTCCCATCCGGTCGCGTGGACGTGCTGCTGATCACGGCCCAATCCCGCTGCTTCCATCGCCTCGCGGTAACCCAGTTCACGCTGTGGGGCGGCAGGGGAGCTGAGGGTCCCAGTCAACAGCGTGATGCGGCGGTGGCCCAGGTCAATCAGAAGCTGTGCCGCGGCGCGCCCGCCTTCGACCTCCGCCGGTATGACGGACTGGAGCCCGGAGTCCGCATCCGTGCAATTGGCCAGGATAGCCGGCAGGGTAAGCATCGCGGGCGGGGCGGTAATTTCGCGCAGGCTGCCGGCGGCATACATGATTCCGTCCACCTGCCGGTGGACGAGTTGCTGGGCCGCGGCGCTCTCGCGGGACTTGTCATGTTCCGTGTCGACCACCAGGACCATGTACCCGCGGGCCAAGGCCGTGCGGGACGCGCCGCTGATCAGCCGGCCCGCAAAGGGGCTGGTAACGATGTCGTCCGTAATGATGCCGATTGTGGACGTTTGCTGGTTGCGCAGGCTGACGGCAACCGAATTGGGGGTGTAGTCCAGCTCTGCCGCGGCGCGGAGCACGCGCTCCTGGCGTTCTGCGGTGACATTGCCGGTTGCCCTGCCGTTAAGCACCAGTGACACCGCGCTGCGGGACACCCCCGCCCGCCGGGCCACGTCCAGTGCCGTCGCTTTACGTTTGACCATACCGGCCCCCTTGCTTTTCGGCCTAGCATACCTAACTCGTGTGAGGTTAGGAGATGCGTATCCCGCACATGGGCTTGGCGGAGCCACAAGGGGCCTGAAGGGGGCTTGGCGTCAGCGGGGCAGGAGGAGGCGGATCTGGCTCCTGATGTCCTGGACAATGTCCTCGACGCGAAAGGCGGGATCCGGCCTGCCGGACATGCCGAGGAACATGATCGCCGAGACGATGCGGGCGGTGGTTGCGGCATCGCCGGCTGTGAACTGCCCGCCGCGGCCCAACACGGCAGCGATGGCCTCCTCGGTCTGCGCGACGATGTGCAGGGCTTCGCTGTGACGTGGCTCGGCCGGGTCGCCGAAGACCATCTCCCGCAGGTAGGTGCGGCCGTTCTCGACCTGGACGCGGTTGCATTCCACAATCGGCTGGAGAATGGCCATCACGGCGCCAAGTGCATCGGGGACAGCTTCAGCAGCAGCGCGCCCCCGTTCCAGCGCTTCCGCGTAGTGGGCATTCTGCACGAGCAGGAGCAGTTCTCCTTTGGTCTTTGCGTACAGAAACAGGGTTCCGGTGCCAATGTCGGCCTTATCGGCGATCTGCTGCGTTGTCACATCGTCGATCCCGTGTTCTGCGAAGAGCTCGCTGGCTGCGGCAGTGATGCGGTCCAGCTTTTCCTGCTTGTTCCGCTCGCGGCGTCCGAGCGGCTGGGGAGCGGCAGGCATGGCGATACCTCCTGAGGTTAAGTGACTGGACTCAGTTATGAGTGTAGCGTCCCACGGCTTTTTCCCCGGGTCGGGTCAGGCGGCGAGGAAGTCGACGGCGGCACGGGCGAACGCCGCATGGTGCTGGAAGATGCCGCCGTGGCCCGAGTCGGGGTAGATGATTAATTTGGATCCCTTGATGCGCCGGTGCAGGTCCTCGGAGAGGATGGAGGGAACCATGCGGTCGTTGTCGCCGTTGGCGATGAGGGTTGGGTTGGTAAGCGCGGAGAGGTCCGGCGGGGCCGAGCGTCCGAACTTCCGGATTGCCTTCAGTTGCGTCTGGAAGGCACTGGTGCTGACCGGCCTGTCACGGTCCACTGTGCGTTCCTGGAGGCGGCTGATGAAGGCTTTCGCGGCCGGCTTGCCGGTGGCGTTGCGGTTGAAGAACAGGAACTCTTTGGGGTCCGACCGCGTGAGGCTGGCGCGGAATATGTCCCAGTAGGTGGTGGCGACCACCTTGTCCATGTCTTTGCCACCCCGCGGACCCGTTCCCGCCAGCACGAGCCTGCGGACAAGGCCGGAATGCTTGAGTGCAAGGTCCTGGGCGATCATGCCGCCCATCGAGAAGGAGAACACGTCGATGCTCTCGAAGCCGAGGGCGGTGATGAAGCTGTAGGCGTCGTCGGCCATCGCCTCGATACTGTCCGGAACCTGCCCGCTGGAGGCGCCAACGCCAGGCTGGTTGAAGGTGATAACGTGCCGGTTCCGGGCCATGGGGTCGATGATGCGTGGATCCCAGTTATCCATCGTGGCAGCGAGGTGCGCGAAGAAGACGACCGGAATGCCGCCCTTCGGCCCCAACTCCCGGTACGCGTAGGTGGTGCCCCCTGCGGTGACCGTGTTGGCAGGTGCTTTGGCGTATGAGGTGACGACGGCATCGTGCGGGGTGTCGCTGATGTCCATGGTTGTTCTCCTGGGAGGTCTGATGGATGGAAAAGCCCGACGCCGGTCAGGTACCGAGGGTGACCACGGCTTTGCCGCGGATCCCGCCCTGGGCGAGGGATGCCAGCGCCTGCGGGGTGTCGTTGAAATCGAAGACTTTGCCCACCACGGGCCGCAGCACTCCGCTGTCCACCAGTGCGCTGATCTTGCGCAACTGGTCCCCGCTGGCCCGCATAAAGAGGAATTCATAGCTGACGCCAAGCTTCCTGGCCTGCCTCCGGATTTTGCTGCTCAGCGCGGTGATCGCCAGGCGCAGCACGGGGTTGAGCCCGGCGCTGCGGGCGAAAGCCGGGTCCGGCGGGCCGGAGATCCCTATCGCCTTGCCGCCGCGTTTGAGGATACGCAGTGACTTCTCCAGGTTTTCCCCGCCGAGGCTGTCCAGCACAAGGTCGTATCCGGTCAGGAGCTGCTCGAAGTCCTGGGTGCGGTAGTCGATCACGATGTCCGCGCCAAGTTCACGCACGAACCCGGCATTCGAGCTGCCCGCGGTGGCAGCAACGGTCGCGCCGAGGTGTTTGGCGAGCTGGATGGCAATCGAGCCGACCCCGCCGGCCCCCGCGTGAATAAGGACCTTATGTCCGGACTGCACGTTTCCCTGCTCGACGAGTGCCTGCCAGGCCGTCAGGGCAACGAGTGGCAGCGAGGCGGCCTCCTCCATGCTGGCGGCCGTGGGCTTCAGCGCCAGGTCTTCCTCCGCGACGGCGATACGCTCGGCGAAGGTGCCGATGCGGTCCGTGGCGGGGCGGGCGTAGACCTGGTCACCCGGTTTGAACGCCCGCACTTTTGGCCCGGTTCGGATTACGGTGCCGGCAAGGTCATGGCCGAGGACCAGCTGGAGCTTGTAGGGGAGGACCTGCTTGAACTCTCCAAGCCGGATCTTCTCGTCCAGCTGGTTCAATCCCGCAGCCTCGACGCGGACCAGAACATCCCTGTCCCCGACGACGGGCTCAGCGACTTCCGTTTCGTGCAGCGGCTCCTTGTATTTCGTGATGACGAACGCTCGCATGCCTTGGTGCTCCTTTTGGGTTGCTGGCTGGCGGCGCCGGGTCTCAGCACAGCAGTACCTCGACATGGGGACTGCGCGTTGCCAGATGATTACGCTCAATTATGACTCTACTCATTGTTTGAGTCAAGACCTCTTGAGGTGCTGCCGGCAGGGTGCAAAAGTAGCTGCTCTCCTTCTACAGCTGCACGTCCTCGAAAGCGTGAAGCTCTCGGGCTGGAGTTGCGGTGGCCAGCGCCTCCTGGGCGTGGGGGAGCGGCTCGGACTCGTTGTTCATCGGGTCCCAGCCAGAGAGCTGGCCGAAGTCCAGGCCGGTAAGTTCGCTGATCCTGCGGACCGGGACCTGGAAGGTAACCGGCGTGAAGGCCTCCTTCAGCATGTCTCCAACCAGTTCATGTTGGCTGATCATGAAGGCACTGGCTGAAGGGCTGCCGTCCGGGCGTTGGAAAACGGGGATTTTCCAAAATGCCAGCGGGATCCGTGTTCCCTGGAACTCCGGATCGCCGTCCGTGAAGACCGGGCCCGTGAACACCGTGAGCCGCAGCTTGTCGGCCTTCGCGGTGTCCAGCAGGTAGTCCTCAAGGCCGGCCCACAGGGATGCGCCTTGGTTGAACTTTTTGTGTTGCGGGGAGCAGTTGGCGAAATGGAAGGTGTCGTCGTTGGCTGCCCGTGCAAGGGTGTCCGGACCCCATACTGGGTCCAGCCGGCGGACAAGGTGCCCGCGGTCAAAGTCATTGCCCGCGTAGAGGTCTCCGCCAATCTGTTCGGACCGGTCCAGCCGGGGGTCGAAGTACCACCTGTCCCGCTCCCGCTTGGGGGATTGGCTGAGCCGGCCATCGACGTTCACGGCCGTGTAGAGGGCCAGCCTCCTCCTGCGGTTCATGACGAGGCTGAAGTGGTGGTAGTCCAGCACCGTTGGATCCTGCCCGGGGGCCGCACGGCGGTTCTGCGCCGCGTCCGCGCGCTGTTCGGCTGTGAGGGACGGCAACGGGATATGCACACCCAGGAACTCAGGGTCGTATCCTTTCCTCCCCGAATAGTCGGGGTCTATGGCTACGGCTTCCTCGACCACCGCGCCGCCGCTGACCTGGACAGTGTTCCCCGGAATAACGTTGGCGGTCCGGTCCGCATCGGAAGGTCCCGGCGCGTGTGCCGCCTGTACCGTGCCCAGCCGGACAGTGATGTGGAGGGGGATGGTGAGGGACACAGCCCCATCCGTAGGGACCAGGGGTTGCTCCGCCGGTTGAGGTTGGGGCTGGGCCGGGGGCTGGTGTTCTTCCACCGGATGTGGTGCTTCAGCAGGCAGGGGAGGCGGGTTGAGTGCTTCCTCCAGCAGGGCCCGTTCTTCGTTTCTCATGCCGTCGGCGTGCGTACCGAGCCAGGCCAGGATGCTGCTGATGCGGATCCCCTCGTTTGCCACCCATTGGATCCGCAGCTCATCCTGGGTCTTGTCCCACACGGTGCCGTCCACGGTCAGGATCTCTCCTGCTGCATTGCGGGCCGGTACGCCGGAATGGTGGAGGCCCAGCACTTCCCACTGGTTGTTGAACAGCGGTGAACCGGAGGAGCCCGGCGATGTGTCTGTGTGGTAGTGCAGGAACTGGTCGAAGCGGTCGATGAGTTCGTTCTGCTGGAGCGCGAGCTGTTTCTCCTGGCCTTCCGGGTGCTGGATGATGTTGATGGACTCGCCCAGCAGGATCTTGCCCTGCTCCTTGGTGGTGCGGTTGAAGCCGAAGCCGGCCAGCGGCACGGAGGTGCCCGCCCCGTCGGGACGTGACGCCGCTGCAACCGCTATGACGGTGACATCCAGTCCGGCGTCCGTCCGGAAGAAGGCGTCCGGCTCAAGATCGAACTGCGATGCAGCAAGGGGAAGGCCGTTGAGGCCGTTTTGGAAGTTGAATTCCAGCCGTGAGAAGCGGGCGGACTGTGCGTCTGCCAGCACGTGGTTGTTTGTCAGCGCCAGGCGCGGCGAGATCATGAAGCCTGTCCCGAAGGAGCGGATCTGGAACCGGTCGCGGACAATAACCCTGCCCACACTGCGTGAGACCGCCGTGCCCAACTCGAGGAAAGCGATGCCCAGCAGGTTGTTTCCGCCGATAATCCTTTCCAGCACCACCTCATCCCGCACCTGGCCACGTGCTGCCGGTGAGGTCTCCGCCGTTGCCCTCAGCGCGTCGACAACCATCGGCTGGCGCATGACCCGCCTGCTGCGCAGTTCCACGCGTTCCGTCGAATCGACGTTGAGGATGCTTCCCTGCGGGGTATGGGCCTCCGCGATCTTTTCCTCCGTTCCCGCGCGTGGGCCCTTGCGGGCCTGGAACCGCGCCTGGGTGGCGGTCAGCACGTCGTCCGGTATGGCCATTTGTCCGCTCCTTGGGACTTACTGCGGGCCCGTCACTGGCCGCTTCGGGTAAAGCGCCGGGCCAACCTAGTTGGCATTCGTGGGTGACTGCACCAGGCCCGCCCCAACGTCCACGGGATCAGTGCCGGCCTTGAGCGGCTTGAACGTTCCGGAAGCGATCAGTTTTGCCTGGAGGAGCACAGGACTGAGGGGTCCCTGCGCCAGGAGCCGCTCCGCCCAGAGTGCCGCGACGCCGGCCACGTGCGGGGTGGCCATGCTGGTGCCGCTGATCGTTCTGGTTCCGCCGTTGAGCCAGGCGCTGAACACCCCGACGCCGGGGCCGGCCACAGTCGCCATTGTGTTGGAGAAGGGCGCCACGGTAAGTCCGCCCCCGCCGTCGGCCAGGGCAGCCACTGACGTGATCCCGAAGGCGGCAGCCGGTGGCGCCACGTTGATCTCGTAGGCGGGGTTGCCGTTGCGTTCACTCTCATTGCCGGCAGCTGCGACCACAATCGTCGTCTGGGCAACGGAGGCTCGCGCGTTGAGAAGGTTGGCGAGCTGTTCGAAAAGCCGGATGTTGGCGCGGTAACCTTCGAGCGCTATGGAGGTGGCGGCGGGGATGGTCAGCCCGTGCACCTGCACCAGCTCGTCCACCCATCCGGGGAAGTCAATGCCCAGGGACATGGAAATGACGTGGGCGCCGTTGTCAGTGGCCCACAGCATCGCGGAGGCCAGGATGTCGCTGCTGCCGCCGTTGGGGCCTCCGAGGACTTTGCCAATGACCGCTTTCTGGACGCCGGGTGCGACGCCGATGCGCTGGCCTGAGATGTCACGGCCAAAGATCGTGCCGGCGCAGTGCGTGCCGTGGCCGTTGTCGTCCTCGGCACTGCCCGCACCGGTGAAGTCTTTGGTGACCAGGTTGACGCCGGTGAAGGCCGGGTGGTTGGCGGCGATGCCGGTGTCCAGCACCGAAACGGTCACTCCGGCCCCGGAGAACGGGGAGGTGTCCGCCCCAACAGCCTTGACCCCCCACGTTGCCGCAGCGGACGGCGCAGCATCGGCGTCGAAGGGTTCAATGAGCTTCATGGGCATGGCGGGGGCAAAACCCAGGACCGTGGGGTCGTTCCGCAGGGCGTTGAGGGTCGCAGCGGAGGGGTTCTCGTCCCGCTCGACAGTCATGCCAACAGCCCGTTCGGCGATGTTCTGCGCTGCGCTTTCGAGCCCAGGGGAGGCTCCCGGTCCATCGAACGGGTCACGGGTGGCGCCGAGGGACGGCGCGCGCAGAATCATGATTTTCTGGTTGAACAGCTTGGTCATCCTGGGCTCCTTGGCCTCTACGCGGAACGGTCTGCGCCAATGGCGCAGCGGCGGCAGGGGACGTATCAGCCAGCACGGTGAACGTCTGGCCCCACCCGTGGGCAGTTGTACGCCGGGAAGCGTTACGCCAGCGTTACTGCCCGGGAGGGCCGGGCACAACAGCCCCGTCAACTCCGCTGCCCCTCCCCAATGCCGTGCCGTTTTACCTCTTCGCGCTATCGTTTCCCCTATTGCGTGCCACTCTGTACAACGGATTGTGAGGGGACCTGAATGGGCGACGGTTTAACGGAAGGCCGGCTGGAGTGCCTGTCCACGGGCTCGGTCTGGGCGGAGGGGCCGGTGTGGGTTCCTTCCTCGCAGGCCGTGCGGTGGAGCGACATCCCCAACAACCGCATTCTTGAGTTCACCGCGGCCACAGGAGCCACCAGGGAATACTCCCTCGACGCCGGGTACACCAACGGCCGGACCCTGGACGCGGACGGCAGCGTTGTGCAGTGCAGCCACGGGCGCCGCCGCGTGGAGCGCGACGCCGAGGGGACAGTGACGGGGCTGGTTGACTCTTTCCATGGCCGGCGTCTGAACTCACCCAACGACGTCGTGGTTGCACGCGACTCCAGCATCTGGTTCACCGACCCGCCGTACGGGATCCTGCCGGGAACAAAGGAAGGGCACGAGGGGGAGCAGGAATACGGGGGCTGCTACGTCTTCCGGTTTGAGCCTGGTACCGGGACCCTTACAGCTGTTGTGACGGACCTCGTGTATCCGAACGGACTGGCGTTTTCGCCGGATGAGTCGGTCCTGTACGTGACGGACACGGCCGGTCCGGCCCATGGCGTGCCGCTGAGGATCGCCTCCTACGATGTGCTGGGGACCGTGTGCAAGCGCCGGGCATCCGCCGTCGAGCTTGGCGACGGCCATGCCGCGGACGGCCTGCGCGTGGATGTCCAGGGCCGGATCTGGACCTCAGCCGGACCGGCAGTGCGTGTCTATTCCCCGTCGTTCGAACTCCTGGACACCGTTGAAGTGCCTGAGGAAGTATCGAACGTATGCTTCGGAGGCCCGGACGGCCAGGACCTCTACATCACGGCCACCACCAGCCTCTACCGGATCCGCACCACAACCCGCGATGCGGCCGCCCGGGCCGCAACGTCCGCCGGCAACTGACAGCGAGGACAACCATGCAGTACAGAACCCTGGGAAGCAGCGGCACCGTCGTGTCAACCTTTGCGCTGGGAACCATGACGTTCGGGGCGGAAGCCACCGAGGAATCGTCGCACGCCATCCTGGACAGCTATTTCGACGCCGGCGGCAACTTCATCGACACCGCTGACGTCTACAGCGCGGGAGTCTCGGAAGAGATCATCGGACGCTGGCTGGGGAAGCGCCCGGATGCCAGGGATGCGGCGGTGATCGCCACCAAGGGGCGCTTTCCGATGGGGACGGGACCGAACGACGTCGGCACCTCCCGCCGAAGGTTGACGCGCGCCCTGGACGATTCGCTCCGGCGCCTGGGCGTGGAACAGATCGACCTGTACCAGCTGCACGCCTGGGACCCTCTCACTCCCCTTGAGGAGACGCTGCGGTTCCTTGACGACGCGGTCAGCCGCGGAAAGATCGCCTATTACGGCTTCTCCAACTTCCTGGGGTGGCAGCTGACCAAGGCCGTCCACGTTGCCCGCGCCCACGGCTGGTCTCCCGCGGTGACGCTGCAGCCCCAGTACAGCCTGCTGGTAAGGGACATTGAAGCCGAGATCGTGCCGGCCGCGCTCGACGCCGGAATCGGGCTGCTGCCATGGTCCCCTTTGGGCGGTGGATGGTTGTCCGGCAAGTACAAGCGGGACCAGGCTCCCCAGGGTGCGACGCGGCTCGGCGAGAACCCCGAGCGCGGCATGGAGGCCTGGAAGGCGCGCAATGACCATCCTGGTACCTGGCAGGTGATCGGCGCCGTGGAGGAAATCGCCGCTGCCCGCGGGGTGAGTTCCTCCCAGGTGGCGCTTGCGTGGCTGGTGGACAGGCCGGCGGTGACTTCGGTGATCCTGGGTGCCCGGACCACGGAGCAGCTCGCGGACAACCTTGCCGCCGCCGGGCTGCACCTCGGCCCTGACGAAGCCGGCCACTTAACCCAAGCCAGCCAGTCCCGGACAGGGGTCTACCCGTATGGCCCGATGGCGCAGGAGCAGCGCAGCCGCAGGATCGAAGGTGGACGGTAGCGCGGCACCTTGCCGCCAGGTCAGTACGGCCTTGAGGTCCAGCTGGCACGG
The DNA here is from genome assembly GCF_044755505.1 of Pseudarthrobacter sp. NPDC092202. Taxonomy (NCBI): domain Bacteria; kingdom Bacillati; phylum Actinomycetota; class Actinomycetes; order Micrococcales; family Micrococcaceae; genus Pseudarthrobacter; species Pseudarthrobacter sp. NPDC092202. The sequence goes on from NZ_JBIVRG010000002.1 coordinate 109,322, forward strand.
GGCTACGATTGCCGCCACCTGCCACCAGAAGGAGACGGTCATGGGCGCGGCATCTGAACAGGAGCCATCCTCCGCGGAGCTGATGGTAGACCTCATCATTTCCCTGGATGGCTACGCCTCTGCCGAAGGATGGCCCGGCTGGTGGGGACTGGAGGGCCCGGAATACCTGGCCTGGCTGGAGGAGGAGGGCCAGAAGGGCCGCACGTACCTTATGGGCGCGAACACCTACCGGCTGATGGCCGGCATGTCCGAGGAAGCCGCTGCGGGAGGCCCGGGTTTTTCCGAGGAGGAAGGGGAGAGCCTCACCGGCCTGGCAGCGGTGCCCAAGGTTGTGTTTTCCTCCACGCTCCAGGGGCCGCTGGGCTGGCCGAACTCGACGCTGGTCAGTGCGGACGCCGTGGAGGCCGTAAGGGAAATGAAAGGGAAGGGCTCCGGCCCCTTGTGCACCCTCGGCAGCCTTCGCCTGTGCCGGTCGCTGCTGACTGCCGGCCTCGTGGACAGGTTCCGGCTGGTGGTGTTCCCTGTCATCACGGGCCGCACCGGCAGGGAGCGGATCTACGACGGTTATCCGGACGTCGCGCTTGAGATGGTGGACAGCCGGACCTTCGACGGCAGGCTGCAGTTGCTCGAATACATCCCCACAATCCTGGACGGTCCGCCGGGCAGTGCCGACCTGCCCGGCTCGTAGGAGCCGGAGGCTCCGGACACGGACAATCGTGGCGGGCCGGGATCGGGCACACTTGATGGCATGACTGATACCGATGCTGCCACCACCGGACACTCAACCGTTGAGGAGTGGACGCGTGCCCTTGCGGAGTCCAAGGGTTCGCCGGGCGGAGGGGCCGGGACAGGCGTGATGCTTGCGATTGCCGCGTCCCTGGCCTCAATGGTTGCCGGCTATACGGAACCGAAGGAAGGTCAGCAGGCGGAGCTCGCCTCCCTGCACGAGCGTGCATGTGCGCTTAGGGAGGCCGCCCTTAAGCTGGCCGACGACGACGCTGCCGCCTCCGAGGCGTTCGGCGCTGCCTTTCGCCTCGAACGGGGCCCGGAACGGGACGCGGCAATTCACCGTGCATCTGTCGCTGCAGCCAAAGCATCGGCTGTGCTGGGCGAGCGGGCTGTAGCTGCCATTGATGACCTTGGTTGGCTTGCCGTCCACGGCAATCCGGCCCTCATAGCTGATGTCGTTGTCGGATTCGGTGCACTGAGGGCGGCGGTGGCCGGGGCGCGCACCAATGTCAGCTTCGACCTTGCCACCCTCAGGTCTGCCGGGGCCACCCTGGAGCAGATCAGGGAGCAGCACCCGGGCCTGTGGTCTGCTGTCGAGCAGTTGACTGCAGCCCTTGAACGCATCGACCACCACACCGCGGCTGTTGATGACCGGGCGGCGCCCACCGATGTCGCCTGACGTCCCGCAGCATCTGCCGGGAAGCAACTGCGGTCCTGCTCGCGACCATTAAGGGATGAGCAGGGCGGTCCGGAGGCCACGCAACACTTTCGCTGCCGCGCAAGGCGCGGGGCTTATTGCGCCGGGTATATTGCGCCGGGTACCGGTGTGCCTTAGCCAGCCAGCGGTTCAGCGGTGGAGTTCAACAGGATAACCAAGGCGCGCTCAGCAGTCGTGGCGCCAAGCGTAAGCCAGGACCACCCCCGGGCGTACGCGAAAAAAGTCCTCGATCCGCGGCTGGTGCGGGGCTACGGTGGAGTGGTGACTCCTCGTCCCGATATTTTCACCGTTGGTGAATTGCGTGCCTCCGGCCATGTCCTCAAGGACCTGCGCCAGGAAATCCGTGGAAACCTGCTCGCCGCGCTCGCGGCCGGTGAGGATCCATGGCCAGGGATGTACGGCTTCGGCCGGACCGTGCTTCCCCAGCTTGAGCGTGCCCTGATCGCCGGGCATGACGTGGTCCTGCTCGGCGAGCGCGGGCAGGGCAAGACGCGGCTCCTGCGCACCCTGGCCGGGCTCCTGGACGAATGGTCGCCCGTCATCGAGGGGTCGGAACTGAACGAACACCCGTTCGAGCCCATTATGGATCATTCCCGCGCGCTTGCCCTGACGGAGGGTGACCGGCTGCGGGTGGCCTGGCGCCACCGGTCGGAACGGTATGTGGAGAAGCTCGCCACCCCGGACACCTCCGTCGCGGACCTCATTGGCGACGTCGACCCGATGCGGGTGGCCGAGGGCCGCAGGCTGGGAGACCCCGAAACCATCCACTACGGCCTTGTCCCGCGCTCCAACCGCGGCATTATTGCCATCAACGAACTGCCGGACCTTGCCGAACGGATCCAGGTGTCAATGCTCAACGTGATGGAGGAGCGCGACATCCAGATCCGGGGCTACGTGCTCCGGCTTCCACTGGACGTGCTGGTTGTCGCCTCCGCCAACCCGGAGGACTACACCAACCGCGGCAGGATCATCACGCCGCTGAAGGACCGCTTCGGTGCGGAGATCAGGACCCATTACCCCCTGGAGCTGGACGACGAGGTGGCCGTGATCCGGCAGGAGGGGCAGCTGGTGGCCGATGTCCCGCCGGTGATCCTCGAAATCCTGGCCCGCTACACCCGTGCGCTGCGGCAGTCTCCGGCGATCAACCAGACCTCCGGGGTCTCGGCACGGTTCGCCATTGCCGGGGCCGAAACGGTGGCAGCCGCCGCGCTTCGCCGTGCCAGCATGCGCGGGGAGGCAGAGGCTGTAGCGCGGATCGTGGACCTGGACACCGCGGTGGAAGTCCTCAGCGGCAAGATCGAATTCGAATCCGGTGAGGAAGGCCGCGAACAGGCCGTCCTTGACCACCTCCTGCGCACCTCCACCGCCGAAGCCGTGCGGGCTCACTACCAGGGCCTGGACATGGGCCCGCTGGTGGCAGCGCTGGACGGCCACACCACGGTGACCACGGGGGAGCACGTGACTGCACGGGAGTTCCTTGAAGGCCTGCCTTCCCTGAACGGGGCAGGCCTGTATGACGAGATCGGCAGCCGCCTCGGTGCGGAGAACGAGGGCCAGCGGGCGGCGGCCATCGAACTGGCGCTGGAGGGGCTTTACCTGGCCCGGCGGATCTCCAAGGAGTCCGACGACGAAGAGACGGTCTACGGCTGACGGCACCACGGTGCGTGGCTGGGCAAACGGCTGAAGCGAGGGACGGACGGCACCATGAACATCCATAACCATTCCGCCCGGTACGGCCGGTACGCCGGCGGACCGGACCCGCTCGCCCCGCCGGTTGACCTGGCGGAGGCGCTTGACGCCGTCGCGGAGGACGTGATGGCAGGATACTCGCCCCGCCACGCCCTGCAGGAGTTCCTCCGGCGCGGCCGGCGGAACCGGGAAGGCCTGGATGATCTGGCCAGGCGCGTGCAGGAGCGCCGGAATGACCTGCTGGGCCGGCACAACCTGGACGGCACCCTCAACGAGGTGAAGAAGATCCTGGACACTGCCGTCCTGGAGGAACGCAAGCAGCTGGCCCGCGATGCCATGATGGACAACGCCGACCGCGCCTTCCGGGAAATGCAGCTGCAGAACCTGCCCGCGTCCACCGCTGCGGCGGTTAATGACCTGGCCTCCTATGACTGGCAATCCGGCACGGCACGGGAAGCCTACGAGCGGATCAAGGACCTGCTGGGCCGCGAGGCCCTGGACCAGCGGTTCGCGGGCATGAAGCAGGCACTGGAGGGCGCCACGGAGCAGGACCGCGAAGCCGTCAGCGCAATGCTGCGCGACCTGAACGCGCTGCTGGACAAGCACCGCCGCGGGGAGGATGCCAATGCCGACTTCCAGGAGTTCATGGCCCGGTACGGCGACTACTTCCCTGAAAACCCGCAGTCGGTTGAGGAACTGATCGACGCCCTTGCCAAGCGGGCCGCTGCTGCCCAGCGGCTCCTGCAGTCCATGTCCCCGGAGCAGCGCGACGAGCTGATGCGGCTTTCGGCCCAGGCCTTCGGATCGCCGGAGCTCATGGCCCAGCTTGACCAGCTCGACGAAAGCCTGCGCGCCCTGCGCCCAGGTGAGGACTGGACCGGCTCCGAACGCTTCCAGGGCCAGGAGGGCCTGGGCCTGGGCGACGGCACCGGAGTGCTCCAGGACATCGCCGAACTGGACGAGCTCGCCGAACAGCTCTCCCAGTCCTACAACGGCTCAACCTTGGGCGACCTGGACCTGGATGCCCTGGCCCGCCAGTTGGGACCGGACGCCGTAGTCACCGCCCGCACGCTGTCCGACATCGAACGCGCCATGCAGGAGGGAGGCTACCTGCGGCGGGGCACGGACGGGGACCTCCGGCTCTCACCACAGGCCATGCGGCGGCTGGGCAAGTCGCTGCTGCGGGACACCGCCAGGCAGCTGTCAGGCCGGCAGGGGCGCAGGGACACCCGCGAGGCCGGGGCGGCCGGGGAGCAGACCGGATCAAGCCGTCCATGGGAGTTCGGGGACGCGGAGCCCTGGGACGTGACCCGAACGCTGACCAACGCGATCAGCGGCACAGCGGCGGGCGGTGGAACCCCGGGCAGCGGTCTCCGCCTCACCCCGGCGGACATCGAAGTCAGCGAAACGGAAGCGCGCACGCAGGCCGCCGTCGTCCTTCTTGTCGATGTGTCCTTTTCGATGGCCGCCGAGGGAAGGTGGGTTCCCATGAAACGCACCGCGCTGGCGCTCCACCACCTGGTCTCCACCCGTTTCCGCGGCGACAGGCTGGAACTGATCACGTTTGGCCGCCATGCCCAGGCGATGGACATCGGTGAACTCACCGCTTTGCCGCCGCTGCGGGAGCAAGGAACAAACCTCCATCACGGGTTGCTGCTGGCCGGCCGCTTCTTCCGCAAGCACCCTTCCATGCAGCCGTTCCTCCTGGTGGTCACGGACGGCGAGCCCACGGCACACCTGCTGCCGGAAGGCGAACCGTGGTTCTGCTGGCCGCCGGACCCGGAAACCATCCGCGTGACAGTGGCGGAGCTCGACCGGCTGGGGCGCGCGGGCACGCAGGCCACGTTCTTCCGGCTGGGCTCGGACCCCAGCCTGGAACGGTTCGTCCGGCGCATGGCCCGCAGGGTGGGCGGCCGGGTGGTGGCTCCCGAGGCAGGGGAACTGGGCGCCGCCGTGGTGGGGGAGTACCTCCGCGCGCACTTCCGGGGACGGGTCTTCGGCGATTCCGACTGGGCCTCCTAGCCAAGGGGCCGCCGGTGAAAGGGCCGGAGGCGTTGCCCCGTTTCCAAGCCTATCCATGTGAGGATCGAAGCATGCCTGACCGCCTCATGCTGCTGGATACTGCATCGCTGTACTTCCGCGCCTTCTACGGCCTGCCGGACACGATCCGCCGCGGGGACGGCACACCGGTCAACGCCGTCCGCGGCCTGCTGGACATGATCGCCCGGCTGACCACGGACTACCACGCAACGCACCTCATCGCGTGCTGGGATGACGACTGGCGCCCGCAGTGGCGGGTGGACCTCCTGCCCACCTACAAGGCCCACCGGGTGGCGGAAGCCGTCCCGGGTGCCCCTGACATCGAAGTTGTCCCGGACGCGCTGGAGGCGCAGCTTCCCATGATCCGCCAGGTGCTTGGGCTCGCCGGCATCGCTATTGTGGGCGCGCCCCACCATGAGGCCGACGACGTCGTGGGCACGTACGCGAGCCACGCGGACCTTCCCGTCGACGTCGTCACCGGGGACCGCGACCTTTTCCAGGTCTGCGACGACGAACGCCAGGTCCGCGTGATCTACACCGCCCGCGGCATGAAGAACCTTGAGGTCATCACCGAAGAATCAGTGGTGGCCAGGTACCGGGTGCTGCCCCAGCAGTACGCCGACTACGCGACATTGCGCGGCGACGCCTCGGACGGCCTGCCGGGGGTTGCCGGAATCGGTGAAAAAACCGCGGCCTCCCTGCTGCTGAAGTATGGAACCTTGGAGGGGCTGCTGGAGGCGGCGGGGCTTCCAGGCAGCGGCATGGCGGCCCCCGTGAAGGCCAAGCTGGCCGCCGCCGCGGACTACCTTTCGGTTGCCCCCACAGTGGTGAGGCTGGTGCGGGACCTGGACCTGCCCACTCCGGAGCAGGCGGGCGCGGAACTGAATCCCGTTTCAGGCGAGCCGCGGGTCGAGCTCGAGCGGCTGGCCACTGAGTGGAACCTGGGTGGTTCCGTAAGGCGGCTCCTCACGGCTTTGGAACGGCGGCATTAGCCCCGGCGCACTCCTCCTCCGGCGCCGCGCTTGCTTCATCCGCGTCAGGTAGTAAGCTTGCTGACCATTAGTACTAAGCTTGCTGATTAATTACCAGTGGCGGGAGCGGGTCGAACGAATGAATGCAATTGTTGTTGCCATCTGGGCCCTGGCGGCCGCTTCCGGAGCGGGCTTGGCGGCCAGCGCGCCGTACGGTGCCGCGGGCAATGGTGGCCAGTATCTCGCCGGCCATGTTCTCTTGGGCCTCGGACTCGGGCAGTTGCTCGCAGCCTTGGTGCGGTTTGCGGTGCGGCGCATGATTGCCGGAACAGCGTCACGGCCATCGCCGGCGCGCCTCGTGGCGGTCCCGGCAACGGAAGCCGCAGCAGTGGCCCCGCCGGCAGGGGACACGGCGGCCGTGACCGTCCTCTACCCCCGGCCTGCCGCCGTCGTCCCGTTGCGGGGCCGGCATGCCGCCTGATCGTCTCCAGCCGTCTCCGGCGCAGGGCGGCGCCCCCGTGCGCCCCCAACGGAGGGTATGGGCTGGAGTAGCTGCAGCGCTGGCAGCGGCCGCCCTCACCGCCGCTGCCGTCGTGGTTTCCCCGGCTTTCGGCGGTGCCGATTCGGATGAGGCCACTCTTCGCGGTTTCCAGATCCGCGTCCTCAACATCACCCAGGCTGCTGCGGAGAACAGGCTGGACGGGGTCCTCGATGCCGTTGAGGCGCTTGAGCGGGACTTGGACCTGGCCGCCGGCCAGGGTGCGATCTCGGCGGCCCGCTACCGCGGCATCGACGCCGCGCTTGAGGCGGTCCGGGCAGACGTAACCCGCACCATTACAGCCCAGGCGGCCTCCGCCAGAGATGCGAAAGCCGCGGCAACTGCGGCGGAGCAGCCCACGGTGAACGTCACGGCCCCGGAGCCGGTGCCGGAGCCAGTCGCAGAGCCCCAGCCTGTTCAGGTCCAGCCGGAAGCCCCCGCAGCGCCCGCGCCGGCCCCTGAGCCTGCCCCCCAGCAACAGGACCTGCCTGATGCTGCCAAGGAAGCCAGGGAAAAGGGCAAGGGCGCCGGAAGGCCCTAAGCCCCGAGACCTGTTCCTTCCGCTGCAGTCCGGGGCGCCCTGGATTCAGTGCCCTGGGGTCCAGTGTCCTGAGCCCTTTGTCCCGAATCCTTTGTCCCGAGTATGGTGCAGGGCGAGGACGTGGTCCGCAGCACACCGGTTGGCCGGGCAAAATGGAGGGATGACTTCCCCGAGCGGACGGCAGGAACCGCCACCTGGCCAGGCCTTCCACCTCCGGGCCATCGGCGCCGGCCTGCCCTTTGCCAACTCGCTCCCGGCCCTGGCCGAAGCGCTGGGCGATGGCGAGCCGGGAGGAGCGGCAGTAGTGCAGGCGCCCCCGGGAACGGGCAAGACCACCCTGGTTCCGCCCCTGCTGGCAAACCTCGTGGCGGGACTGCCTGCGGGTCCCGGCGGGCGGCACCGTACGGTTATGGTCACCCAGCCGCGCAGGGTAGCTGCCCGTGCCGCCGCCCGCAGGCTTGCAGCCCTGGACGGCAGCCCGCTGGGCAACCGGGTGGGGTATACAGTCCGCGGAGAGCGGCAGGCCGGATCCGGAACGCTCATAGAATTCGTCACGCCAGGCATCCTGCTGCGCCGACTGCTGGCCGCTCCGGACCTGCCGTTGGCAGGCGCGGTGGTCCTGGATGAGGTCCACGAACGCGGCCTCGAAACGGACCTCCTGTTCGGCATGCTCACTGAAGTACGCCAGCTGCGCGGTGACCTTACCGTCGTCGCCATGTCCGCCACCCTTGACGCTCCCAGGTTCGCTGCCCTGCTGGGGGATCACGACGGCGGCGGGCCGGCTCCCGTCGTCGACTGTCCCTCGGCGCTCCATCCACTGCGGACGGAGTGGCGTCCGGGGCCCGGCCAGCGGTTGGACGGCAGGGGAGTGACCCGCACTTTCCTTGATTTCGTTGCAGGGACCGCCGCGGAGGCCCACCGGCAGGCGCTGGCAGCGGACAGCGCTGCGGACGCCCTGGTCTTCGTTCCGGGGGCATGGGAAGTCTCGCAGGTTGCGGCAGGGCTGCGCAGCCGCGTGGGGCCGGGGACTGACGTGCTGGAACTTCACGGCAGGGTGGGCCCCGCCGAGCAGGACCGGGCCGTGTCCGGGCGCGGGCCGGGGGAGAACGCCAGGATTATCGTCTCCACGGATCTGGCCGAGTCATCGCTGACCGTGCCGGGGGTCCACCTCGTCATTGACTCGGGGCTGGCCCGTGAGCCGCGGCGCGACGCCGCACGGGGAATGAACGGGCTGGTGACGGTCTCCTGCTCCCGGGCCTCCGCTGACCAGCGTGCCGGACGCGCCGCCCGCCAGGCCCCTGGGACGGTGGTCCGCTGCTACAGCCAGCAGGCATTCGGCGCCGCCCCGGCCCATGTGACCCCGGAAATCACCGTGGCGGACCTCGCCGGAGCCGCCCTGGTGATGGCGTGCTGGGGATCACCGCGCGGGCAAGGCCTGGCCCTGCCGGACGCCCCGCCGGAGCCGGCCATGGATGATGCCATGGAAATCCTGCACGAACTTGGTGCCGTGGCCGGCGACGGCCACGCTACCAGTGCCGGCAGGACCCTGTCGGGACTCCCGGTGGATCCGCGTCTGGGCCGCGCCTTGCTCGACGGCGCCGCTGCCGCCGGCCCCAGGGCGGCGGCAGAGGTGGTGGCCGCCGTGGCAGGTGATGCGCGGGCGTCCGGCGCTGACCTGCCGCGCCTCCTGTCCGAACTCCGCAGCGACAAAGGCCCCGCCGGCAGGCGCTGGGCAGATGAAAGCCGCCGCCTCCAGGTCCTTGCGCAGCAGGCGGGGCCCCTGCCAGGCGCTCCGGCCCTGCCGCCCCTTGCCGGTGGGAGCGCCCTGGTGGGCGCCGTCGTCGCCCTTGCCTTCCCCGACCGCGTGGCACGCAGGGTTCCCGGCGGCGGGCCCGAGCAGTACCTGCTGTCCTCTGGAACCCGGGCAGGACTGCCCGCCGGAAGCAGCCTGTCCGGGCATGAATGGCTGGCAGTGGCTGAGGTGTCCCGCGGCGGTGGGAGGGACTCAGCCGGGACGGGCGCCGTGATCCGCGCCGCAGCCCCGCTCTCCGCCAGCCTCGCCGAATCAGCCGCATCCCACCTCGTTGCTGAGGCGGTGGAGGCCGCCTTCACGCAGGGCCGGGTTACCGCGCGCAGGGTCCGGCGGCTCGGCGCGATCGTGCTCGCCTCCACCCCGGTGCGTCCGTCGCCTGCCGAGGGCCGGGCCGCGCTGGCAGGAGTGCTGCAGAAGGAAGGGCTGGCTGCCCTCAACTGGTCGACGGCGGCAGCGGCGTTGCGCAGGCGGCTCGCTTTCCTGCACCGTGAGCTGGGGGAGCCGTGGCCGGACGTATCGGAGGCGGGGCTTCTCCGCCGCCTGCAGGACTGGCTGGGACCGGAGCTGGAGGCGCTTGCGGCCGGCGCAGACGTGAACGCGGTGGACCTTGCCGGGCCGCTGCGGCGGCTGCTTCCCTGGCCGGAGGCAGCCCGGACGGATGAGCTCGCCCCGGAAACCCTGGAAGTTCCCAGCGGCTCAAGGGTGCGGATTGACTATCCCGAATGGTCGGATGCCACGGCCCCGCCGGTGGTGGCCGTCAAACTCCAGGAGTGCTTCGGGCTGGCCGCCACGCCCCGCCTGGCCGACGGCCGGGTGCCGGTGCTGTTCCATCTGCTCTCACCGGCCCGGCGCCCGCTGGCTGTTACCGGCGACCTGACATCATTCTGGTCCGGCCCGTATGGCCAGGTCCGCGCCGAAATGCGGGGCCGCTACCCGAAGCATCCCTGGCCCGAAGATCCCTGGTCCGCGCCTGCCACTGCACGGACCAAACAGCGTAATTAGCGTCCCGCCGGGGCAGCCTCCCCGGCCCGTGAACGGTGCGTGAGATGTCCGATACATGCTTGTTACTTCCAGTCGACCCGCTGAAACATGCGCCGCATAGGCTCTTTTCCACCTGGACAGCGTGGTCCACACGCAGACATGGAAGGACCTACAGATGTTTATCCTCAACAGCCTCAACCTCCTGCTCGACGGCCGCCGGGGCGATGACAGCCGCTTCCACACCGGAGGCACCGGCAGCACGGAATTCCCCGAAGGACAGTTCACCTCCGCAGCCTGGGAAGGCTGGTGGCACGAAGAAGCGGCCTGACAGCCGGTCTTCCACAAGGCAGGCCCCGTGACTTTCCGGGCGTCAGCCGGAGGAATGGATAAAGCGGGCCACCGGCTCCGCCAGGGAGGCACCCACCTCTGCCGGGGAGCGCTTGAGGCCGGCCACAGCAAAGGAATGGTCACCGCCGTCCACCCACTGCAGGACGGCGGAGGGCCCAACCCGTCCCACCACGTCTTCCAGGAGCGCAGGGGTGGCGAACGTGTCCCGGCTGCCCTGGAGGAAAAGCATGGGGACGGTGATGCCGTACAGGTGAGCGTCCCGCAGCTTCTCGGGCTTCCCCGGAGCATGCAGGGGGTACCCCAGGTACACCAGCCCGGCGGCGTCCATTCCCTCCGCGACCGCCATCGAGGCCATCCGGCCGCCGAAGGACTTGCCGGCCGCCCACAGCGGACCGGTATCGCCGTATTCTGCAGCCCGTTCTGCCGCGGCCGCCATCACCGCACGCCAGGCGGCGATTGCCGCTGGTGGCCGGTCCGGAAATTTCCGTCCCGCCTCGCGGTAGGGAAAGTTGAAGCGCAGGGTAGTGATTCCCAGGGCGTTCAACGCGTCGGTAAACCCGTGTATAAAGGGATGTTCCATGCCGGCGCCCGCACCATGGGCCACCACCACAGTGGCGGACGGGTTGTCGGGGCGGGCAAATACGGCAGGGACCGTGCCCTCGCCCACAGGGATGCGGAAGTCTGATGCTGAAACGGACATGCCTCCATCTTGCCGGACAGGCTGAGCAAATCTGCCGGTCCTTCGATCCGGGGGTGTACGTTGTCCCCATGGCGAGTGAACAGACCACCCTCACGGTCCAGGGCCCCCACGGCGAGCGCGAGATGCGCATCTCCAGCCCCAGCAGGGTGATCTGGCCCGAACCCGGGATCACCAAGCTCGGCCTGGCGCGGTACATCACCGACGTCGGCGAAGCTTTTATGGCTGCCAACGGCGGCAGGCCGGTGGCGCTGCAGAGGTATTCGGGCACCATTGAGGGGGAGATGTTTTTCTCCAAGAACCCGCCCAAGGGCGCCCCGGAATTCATAAGGTCCACCCCTGTGGTGTTCCCGAGCGCCCGCTCGCATCCCATGCTGATACTGGACGAACCTGCCGCGGCCGTGTGGGCCGTGCAGATGAACACCATCGTGTTCCACCCCTGGCCTTCGCGGGCGGACAACACGGACAACCCCGACCAGCTGCGCATCGACCTCGACCCCCAGCCCGGAACGGACTTTGACGACGCTGTCCCGGCTGCGCTGGCGCTGAAGGAGGTGCTGGCAGAGGCAGGACTGGAATGCTTCATCAAGACGTCCGGCAACCGTGGACTTCACGTCTATGCCCCTATCGAACCGTCCCGGGAGTTCCTTGACGTCCGGCATGCCGTGATCGCCGCGGCCCGGGAACTGGAGCGCCGCATGCCGGACCAGGTCACCACGGCCTGGTGGAAGGAGGAGCGCGGCCAGAGGGTGTTCGTGGACTTCAACCAGGCCAACCGGGACCGGACCATCGCGGGCGCCTACAGCCCGCGGCCGCTGGCCCATGCTCCGGTGTCCTGCCCCATCACCTGGGACGAGCTGGAACGCGTGGACCCGAAGGACTTCACCATCCTGACCGTGCCGGACCGCCTCAAAACCGTCGGTGACCCGTGGGCTGGCATGCACAGCAAGCCTGGGACCATTGACACCCTGCTGGACTGGTGGGAACGGGACCTTAAGTCAGGGCTGGGCGAGCTTCCGTTCCCGCCGGACTACCCCAAAATGCCGGGGGAGCCGCCCCGGGTGCAGCCCAGCAGGGCCCGGAAACAGGCCTAGCCCACCCCGGAAGGGGCGGGCCGCCGTCGATATACCTGCGACCGGACCGGCTGGATACCTGTGCCAGGACCGGCTGGCGGTTCCGTCTATTCGAAGCGGGACGGGTCTCCGGTTCCGCGCCGGACCACCTCAGCCACGCCGCTGGAAAAGTCAATGACGGTAGTGGGCTCGGAACCGCAGTCACCGGCATCGATCACAGCGTCCACCTGGTGGTCCAGGCGTTCCTTGATCTCCCAGCCCTGGGTCAGCGGGTCCTCCTCATCCGGCAGCAGCAGGGTGCTGGAGAGCAGCGGCTCACCCAGTTCCGCCAGCAGTGCCTGGACCACGCGGTTGTCCGGGATCCGCACGCCAACAGTCTTCTTCTTGGGATGCAGCAACCGCTTGGGAACTTCCTTCGTTGCCGGAAGGATGAAGGTGTAGCCGCCCGGGGTGACTGCCTTGATGCTGCGGAACACATCATTCCCGATGTTCACGAACTGCCCCAGCTGGGCAAAATCCCTGCAGACCAGCGTGAAGTGGTGTTTGTCGTCCAGGCGGCGAATGCTCCTGATCCGGTCCAGGGCGTCCCTGTTACCCACCTGGGCGCCCAGCGCATAGCAGGAATCCGTGGGGTAGGCGATCAGGCCGCCGTCGAGCACTATCTTGACCGCCTGGGTGATGGCGCGCGGCTGGGGGTCCTGGGGGTGAACGTCAAAGTATCTGGCCATGCCCCAGAGCCTACGGCCCGGCCGGACACTTGTGCACCACCTGCCCCGTTTTCCCCTACCACCGGCCCTTCGTTTGAGGCAGGATGGTGTCTGGTTCCACCATGCTCCGTCCCCACTCCAAGGAGATCCACCATGCCAACCACCCTCAATCCCTACCTCAGCTTCCGCGACAACGCCCGGGAAGCCATGAATTTCTACCAGGCCGTCTTTGGCGGGGAGCTGACCCTGAGCACCTTCGGGGAGTTCCAGGCCAGCGACGATCCTGCCGAGTCGGAGAAGATCATGCACGGCATGCTGACCACCGCCCAGGGGATGGTGCTGATGGGTGCCGACACGCCCAACAGCATGGGGTACACCCCGGGGGCGTCCATTTCCATCTCCCTCAGCGGTGACGATGAAGCGGAGCTCCGCGGCTACTACGAGAAGCTCAGCGCCGACGGCGGGACGGTAACCGTGCCCATGGAGCAGTCGCCGTGGGGTGACATCTTCGGCATGTGCACCGACCGTTTCGGCGTGGCCTGGCTGGTCAACGTCAACGGTGCCCACGGCGCCCCGGAAACGCGCCAGGACTGACCGGCACTACGGAGGTTCGCGGTTTTCCGGGGCGCCGCTCCGATACTGGGGCCGACGCCCGTTTCTGACGTCGGGTCCGGGTTCTTGAGGAGGCTGCGGGGCGGTGCGAGGATGGACCCGTGGAATCCCTTTTTGAGTTCCTTGACGACAAATGGTGGCTGGTCTTCCCGGCGATCGCTTTTGCCGGGCACTGGGCAAACTCGCTCCGTAGAGCCGGTGAGCGGCGGCACCAACGCCGGGTGGAGCTGTACAAGCTCAGGAACCAGGCCCGGGAGTCCGAACGGGCTTCCGCGGCGGACGTCGATGCGCTTGTCGCCACCCACGACGCCACCAACAAGCGCTGGCTTGACTACGAACTGGACGTTGGGAAGCTCATTGATTTTCCGCTCATGACCGATGTCCGCGAACCGCTCACCGTCGCCTTCCTCCGGGCGAAAAGGGAAGCGGACGGCATGCGCCCGGATTCCGCTGCGGACATGGATTCGCCAACGAGGCTGGAGGCCTACCGGAAAGCAGTCAACAGCTTCGCTGTGGCGCTGGACGTGGCCGAACGTGAAGCCCGGCGGATCAGGGACAGCAAGTTCACGGGCCCGGAACGTGAACGCCTTGCCACTGCCCGGCAGCTACTCAGGATCGCCGGGGACCATGCCGCCACGCCAGCCGAGCGGCAGGCGGCCTACAAGCGCGCGCGCCGCGAGCTCGATGGCCTGATCGTCCTGCCCGATGCCGCGGTCGCCGTCCTCGAGGCGCAGGTGGCGCCAGGGCTGGACGCCGGCCGGGAACCTTCGGACTTCCGGCACCACTAGGTTTCCTGGACTGCCGGCCGTGACCCGCACGCTCTACATCGATGTGGACGGCGTTATTTGTCCGTTCGGACCGGAGGGCGCCAGCGGCTGGGGATCCGGCTGGCAACATTCCGATGCGGGGCTCCTGCCCGTGGCCTACGCGCCGGAACTGGTGGACGCGTTGAACGGGATTGCCGCCATGGCAGGGGTGCGTTGCGTATGGCTTACAAGCTGGGAGGAACTCGCACCGCAGTATTTATGCCCCGCCATCGGCCTTAACGGGACTCAGTGGCCCTACCTGACCGCGGATGGGGCGGGTACTGGCGCCGGCTGGTGGAAGCTTCGTGCCATCCAGGACGATGTTGAAGAGACCGGTCCGGAAGCCGTGGCCTGGATCGATGACCAGCTTGGGTTCGAGGCGGAGGCGCAGTCCTGGGCCAGGCTCCTTGGCCGCCGGATCCTGGCTTTGTCTCCGGACCCGAGGCGCGGAATTTCGCCTGCCGAACTGCAGCAGGTGCGGTCGTTTCTGGTGCGGCCGTTGTTTTGACCTGATGCCGTGGACGCGTACGATCGATAGGGTTTCACGCCGGTTGTGTTAACGCCACAGGTCATTCCAAGCGAACAGCTGGTGAATTATGCTGTGCAAGGCAGCCGGGGGAGATGAAACTGCTGAACGTCGACTCTGCAGATTGGGCAACAGGTGGATATCACCTTCATGGTGGCGCTGGTCATCGCACTGGCACTATTTTTCGACTTCACGAACGGCTTCCATGACACCGCGAATGCCATGGCCACGCCCATTGCAACCGGCGCCATCAAGCCGAAGACGGCGGTGACCCTGGCGGCCATCCTGAACCTCGTGGGCGCATTCCTGTCCACCGAGGTGGCCAAGACGGTCTCCGGCGGAATCATCCGGGAAGGGTCGGACGGAATCCAGATCACTCCGGACATCATTTTCGCCGGGCTCATGGGGGCCATTCTCTGGAATATGATCACGTGGCTCAAGGGCCTGCCGTCGAGTTCCTCGCATGCTTTGTTCGGCGGTTTGATCGGCGCCGCGATCGCCGGCATCGGCTTCAACTCGATCAACCTCGAGGGCCTGATGCAAAAGGTCATCCTCCCCGCCATCTTCGCTCCGCTGATCGCCGGCATCGTCGCCTACATCTGCACGCGCCTGGCATACGCGCTGACGTCCCGGCATGACCCGGAGACCGGCAGCAAGCTTACCCAGAAGCGCGGCGGTTTCCGTACCGGACAGATCTTCACCTCAAGCCTGGTGGCCCTTGCCCACGGCACCAACGACGCCCAGAAGACCATGGGTATCATCACGCTGGTCCTGATCGCCGCAGGCACGCAGGAGACCGGATCCGGCCCCCAGTTCTGGGTCATTGCCGCTTGTGCGTTCGCCATCGCCATCGGCACGTATGCCGGCGGATGGCGCATCATCCGCACCATGGGTGCCGGTCTCACCGAAGTGAAGCCCGCCCAGGGTTTCGCGGCCGAGACCAGCACCGCCTCCGCCATCCTTGCGTCCTCGCACCTCGGCTTTGCGCTCTCCACCACCCAGGTGGCTTCCGGTTCCGTCATTGGATCCGGAATGGGCCGCAAGGGTACCAGCGTGCGCTGGAGTATGGTGGGCAAGATCGCCCTGGGCTGGCTCTTCACCCTCCCAGCCGCCGGCATCGTGGGCGCCCTCACCGCGCTGCTGGTGAAGACCGGTGTCATCGGCGTCCTGATCGCCGCCGTCGCCGGCACGGCAGCAGTGCTCTTTATGTTCTTCTACTCACGGAAGTCCGCCGTCGGCCACCACAACGCCATCGAGGTGGAGGAAGCAGGCCAGGCCGTGCGCTTCGCGAAGAAGAAGGCCATGGCGCGTGCCCGCGCCCATGCGAAAGCCAAGGCGCAGGCAGATGCTGACGCTGACGCCAACAACCAGAAGGAGACTCAGCGATGAAGTGGTTGGAACTCCTGACCGTTGCCGGCGCCACATTGGCTGCTGCGGTCACGGTGGTGGTCCTGTATTCGCTCGGCGTACGTCTTACGGCCATCGCCGCGGACGTCCAGCAGACATCCCCGGGCATCAAGCGGTCCCTTGCCTACATCTGCTTCGGCCTGTGCAGCCTGGCAGTCCTCTTCGGGCTGTACCTGATCATCCCCTACTTCTCCGGCTGACGAGGCCCCCTGGTGCCGCTGCACCAGGGTGGTCCTGGCTCCGCCTGATGCTTCGTTCGAGGACGTTTTCTTCTCGGCACATGCATGTCTACCGGGCTCTGGCAGCTGCTCGCGCGGTTGGCTAGGCTTGGCCCATGCCTCGCATCCAGTATTTTGTCGCCGCGTCTCTGGACGGCTTTATTGCCACCCCCACTGACGACCTGGGCTGGCTCCTGCAGTTCGACGGCTTCGAGGGCGGCAAGGAAAGCTATGAGTCGTTCATGGCGGATGTGGGCTGCATCGCCATGGGTGGTGAAACCTATTCCTGGCTTCTGGAACATGAACCGGACAGGTGGCCTTACCCGGATACCCCCTCCTACGTGTTCACCCACCATGAGTACACGGCGCCGGCGGGCTCTGACATCACGTTCGTCCGCGGGGACGTTACCGAATTCGCGGTTGACTTCAAACGGGACGCGGGCGGCAGGAACGTCTGGGTGGTGGGCGGCGGCAACCTTGCAGCGCAGTTCGCTGCCGCCGGCCTGCTGGACGAAATCATCCTGTCGGTGATTCCCGTGGTGCTGGGAAACGGCAAACGGCTGCTCCCCCTGGAAGGGCCGACGCCGCCGCTTGAGCTGGTTGCCTCACGCACCATGGGCAGGGGCATTGTGGAGCTGCGGTACATCCTGGCCCGCCGCGCGGCCGCCAGTGGCACTTCGTGACTGTCCGGGCAGTAAGCGTCATCTAAGTCCCGTCGCGGTTAGCACGGGTGTAACAAGCAGAGTGCGTTGACCGCAGACGTTAGGGCCGGAGGCCGCTGCTCCGCAACAGGAGGGTTCCCGACTGCGGACTGATTTTCGAGGCTGCCCCCGGATGCACTTGCCCGTGGACTGGACTGGCGGGCAGTCAGCCGCTGGAGTCTAAAAACCGCTCCAGTTCGACTTCTGCCAGGGATAGCGGTCGATGAAGCAGATCCGCGTGGCCGGCACGCTCAGTGGGCATGGACGTGCAGGGCGGCGGGCGGTGGGGTTGTCCCTTGTGGCGTTCCCGTGGTTTCAGGTGCGCGGGCAGGGCCGGTAAAGACTGTTTCCGGCCAGTGGGGTGGTTCCCAGTCCTGGTGTTCGCTTTTGTAGTGGCGGCCGGTGGGTGTTGTCCAGCCGGGTGGTTCGGTTTTGGTGGCTGGTGTTGGTGTCCACCCGCTGGAGTGTCGGAGTTTGTGGTGTTTCGGGCAGGGCTGTCCGAGGTTGCTGATGCCGGTGGTTCCGCCGTGCTGCCAGGCGAGGAGGTGGTCTGCTTCGTTGTCCAACGAGTTGTTGTTGCAGCCGGGGAAGGGGCATTTGCCGTCCCGCATTCGGAACCAGTTCCGCATGGCTTTGGTGACCCGGTAGCTGGTCCGGCCGATCTCCAATGGGGCCCCGTCCCGCGGGTCAACGAGGACGCGGTGTAACGAATCGGCGCCGTTCGCGACGAGGTCCCTGGCCATGGACGGCGGGATGGGTCCGTACCCGTCCAGCATGGCGGGCTCGTCGGTCAGGCCCATGAGAGAGAATACCGGGACGGTGACGAGGACCTGCGCCCGGACCGTCGAGGACAGCCTGGCGGGATCCGTCCCTGCGCCCACCCCGTCGCTGGTACCTGCCCCGCGGCCGATGCATGTGCTGTTACCGGCCCAGCGGTCGTTGCCCGCCCAGTCGCTGCCGCCGATGTCTGTGTTCTTGCCTGTACGGACGCTGGAATTGTCACCAGTACCGCGGCTCGTGCCGCTGGTGAGGATGGCTTGGGCGAAGTGGTCGGCCCGGAGTTGGGTGAGGGTGCGTGGTTCGTTGGGTCCTTGTGCGGCCCGGGCGAGGGCGTTGATCCGGTTCCAGCCCGCTATTGCCTGGTCGGCGGGGAGGTAGGCCGAGAGCCAGGCCATGCCGTCCTGGTCCGGCCGGTACTCGACCCGCCGGTCCACCACAGCCTTGGTGTGGCGTTTTTCGATGGATTATGTGTGGTGGCGTTCGCGCCAGGTGCGGGCTTTGTGCCGGAGCCGGTGGGCGGGGATTTCCCCGACCGGGGCGGCGGTGGTCGGGCCTGGGCGTGTCGGGGTCGAGGAAGTGGGCCTCGAGGGCGGCGGCGCCAGCGGGGTCGAGGGTGGCGGCCTCGTCCGCCAGGGCCAGGGCGTGCTGCCACGAGATTGCTCCGGCCTGCAGGGCCGAGAGGGTCAGGGGCAAGGTCGTGTCCAGGGCGTGGGACGCGGCCAGGAACGAACTTGCGGCCCGGGCCCCGATGGCCAGCACGGCCCCGATTTCCGCGGCGATGGCCATCTCCTGCGCCCGGGCCGGCATGTCCGGTGCAAGGGCGTGGGCGGTGTCGGCGTACTTCATGGCAGCCCGGGCTTTCAGGCCTGCGAGCCCGGCTTCTGCTTCCTTGGCGCCGGCGAGGATGTCCAGGGTCCCATCGGCCAACCCGGTCAACGGATCAGCAGCCGAGAACGGCTCAGCACCACACCCGTCCACCTCCGCGTTGAGCACAGCAAGGGCGGCGCGGATGTCCGCAAAAGCCTTCTCCACCGCTTCCCTGCCCATGTACTAATCATCGGGGGAGGGTCTGACAATCACGGGTACGGCCAGGCCGCGCAGGATTTCGGCTCCGTGGCGAAGAACTCGAGCAGTCGCACGAATTGATGATGAGTCTAAAGTTCCCGGGTTGATCTTTCAGCATCTGGCAACCTTCTGATGAAATGCCGGACACGTTTTCGGCAAAACTCTGGAAGCTGTGGAGTCGTGTGCTGAGACCTTCCGGTGAATGGGCCGGCGATATAACGTAAAGGGCGTGATCGTCCCGAAGAGTTCCCCGAATGCTGTGACGGTCGCCGATCATTACGACGAGCTCGATCCGATTTATCGCCGGGTATGGGGTGAGCATGTCCATCATGGGCTGTGGACTTCGGGTGGCGAGACGCCCGCCGAGGCCGTCGAAGCGCTAGTCGACACGGTCGGTAGTCGGCTGCAGCTTCTGCCAGGCGAAACGTGCGTCGACATCGGCTGCGGCTACGGTTCCACAGCAAGGCAACTCGCGGCGGCACACAGGATCCGCGTTACCGGCTTTACGCTTTCCGCTGCGCAGGCCGACTACGCCACCGCGCATCCCGTACCCGATGTACACATCCATCTCCGCGACTGGCTCGCCAACGGGCTGCCCGATGCCTCGGCGAGTGCCGCATGGGCGATTGAGTCAAGCGAGCACATGGTGGATAAGCCCCGGTTCTTCGACGAGGCGCACCGCGTACTGTCGCCCGGCGGCCGCTTCGTCGTCTGCGCGTGGCTCGCCGAGACCGATGCCGGCGGCTGGAAGGTCCGCCACCTGCTCGAACCGATCTGCCGCGAAGGGCGCCTGCCCTCGATGGGCACGCGCGAAGACTATGAGGCGATGGCCAGGGCGGCGGGATTTGCTATCGATGGCTATGAGGACGTCAGCCGCCGCGTCGCGCGCACGTGGACGATCTGCGCCCGTCGTCTTACGAAGGCCTTGCTCGCCGATCGCGAGACCCGTCGCCTCGCCCTTGGCGCACGCAATCGCATCTTTGTTCTGAGCATCCCCCGGCTCATCCTGGCCTACCGCACCGGTGCGATGCGCTATGGGATCTTCACGCTGTCGAAGGCAAGGGAAAACGGGGAGCCAGGCTAACCCCTATTCCTGCCCTGTTGGTGGGACGTTATCCCGGATCATGTTGGTGATGCGCGCCGTTGAGAGCCGTCTGCCCTGCTCGTCTGTCATCACGATCTCGTGGGTGGCCAGTGTCCGGCCCAAATGGATGGCGGTGCACGTCCCCGTCACGGTTCCGGTAGCGATGGAGCGGTGATGGGTGGCGTTGACTTCGATGCCCACCGCATGGCGCCCCGGCCCTGCGTGCATCCCGGCCGCGAAAGACCCCAGCGTTTCGGCCAGCACCACGTGCGCCCCGCCGTGCAGGATTCCTGCAACCTGCGTGTTGCCCTCCACGGGCATGGTGGCAACGCTGCGCTCGGGGCTCATCTCCTGGAACCGGATCCCCATTTTCACCACCAGTGCACCAATCCCGAACCGGCCAAGCCAGGCGTGCAGGTGCTCAGGGATGCCGGCGGCAGAAAGCTCCTCGGCGAAGGGGCCGGGCGTGAAATTGTCCATCATGGCAACTAGGCTGGCACCTGTGAGTGAAACAACCAAACCGGCCCCTTTCCCGTCCCAAACCCTGCAGGAGGACAACGCCCCGCTGGGCTCTACCGCCCTTAAGGACGCTTCAGCCGGGGAAGGTGCAGGTCAGGACAATGTTGAGGTCCCGGCCGCCGCGTCTGTTTCAGCAACCGCTGCCCCCGTCGTTCCCATGACCGGCCAGCCGCGGCTCCTGGTCCTGGACGGCCACTCCATGGCATTCCGCGCTTTTTTTGCTCTTCCTGCGGACAAGTTCTCAACCACCAACGGGCAGCACACCAACGCGATCCATGGATTCACGTCCATGCTGATCAACCTCATCAAGGAGCAGCAGCCAACACACATAGCGGTTGCCTTTGACGTTTCCGACGAGTCCACCCACCGCAAGACCGAATACAGCGAATACAAGGGTGGCCGGAACGAAACCCCCCGGGAGATGAACAACCAGATCGACCTCATCGGCCAGGTCATGGAGGCCTGGGGCATCAAGACCATCAAGATGCCCGGGTATGAGGCTGACGACATCCTGGCCACCCTCGCGGCCATGGGTGAAAAGGCCGGGTATGAGGTGCTGCTGGTCTCGGGGGACCGCGACGCGTTCCAGCTCATCACGGACAACGTCTTTGTGCTGTATCCCAAGAAGGGCGTCAGCGACATTCCGCGGATGGACGCCGCCGCCATCGAGGCAAAATATTTCGTCAGCCCGGGCAGGTACTCGGACCTCGCTGCACTTGTGGGCGAGACCGCGGACAACCTTCCGGGTGTGCCCGGCGTCGGGCCGAAGACCGCAGCTAAATGGATCAACCTCTACGGGGGGCTTGAGGGCGTCCTGGAACACCTGGATTCCATTGGCGGGAAGGTGGGCGACGCCCTCCGCGAGAATGTGGAGGCAGTGAAGCGGAACCGCCGGCTGAACCAGCTCCATACGGATCTGGAACTGCCCGTCACACTCGATGACCTGTACCAGCCGCGCCCGGACCAGGCAGCTCTTGAGGACCTCTTCGACAAGCTCGAATTCAAGACCATCCGCAACAGGCTCTTCGCGCTGTACGGCGATGAGGACAAGCCGGCCGCCGAGCGGGAAAGCATCGACACACCCGAGTACGTCACGCCCGCCAACGCCGCGGAGTTGTCCACGTTTCTCGACGGCGCCACCGGACAGCGTTCCGCGGTCGCTGTGGACCTGGTTCCCGGCAGTATCGGCGAGGACGCAGCAGCGCTGGCCATCGTCCGGGACGGTGCCGCCGCCTACATCGACCTCTCGGGGCAGGACGCCGAAACGGAGAACGTCCTGGCCGCCTGGCTGCGCGATCCCGCCTCCCCGAAAGTGCTGCATGGGTTCAAAGCCGCCCTTAAGGCCTTGACCTCCCGCGGGCTGGAGCTCGAGGGCGTAGTGGACGATACCTCCATCTCCGGCTACCTCATCCAGCCTGACCGGCGCACCTATGAACTCGCTGAGCTTGCCCAGCACCACCTGAACGTGGCCATCCCGGGCGCCACTGCCAAGGCAGGTCAGCTGGAGCTCTCCTTCGACGGGGAGGACGACGCCGCCGCCGACGCGCTGGTCCAGGCCGCCGCCGTCGTCCTTGCCCTCAGCAGCTACTTCGAATCGGAACTGAAGGAGCGCCGGGCAGAGGAGCTCCTGTCCACCCTGGAGCTGCCGGTCAGCCGGGTCCTGGCGGACATGGAACTTGCAGGCATCGGCATCGACATGGCACGCATGGATGACCAGCTCGCCGACCTGGCCAGGGTCATCGACCAGGCACAGGAACAGGCGTTCGCGGCGATCGGCCACGAGGTCAACCTGGGTTCGCCCAAGCAGCTCCAGACCGTCCTCTTCGAGGAACTTCAGCTGCCGAAGACCAAGAAGATCAAGTCCGGCTACACCACGGATGCGGCGTCGCTGAAAAACCTCCTGGAGAAGACGGGGCACGAGTTCCTGGTCCAGCTGATGGCACACCGGGAAGCCGCGAAACTGCGCCAGATGCTTGAATCCCTGAAAAAGTCGGTGGCCGAGGATGGCCGCATCCACACCACCTATGCGCAGAACGTGGCAGCAACTGGCCGGATCTCTTCCAATAACCCCAACCTGCAGAACATCCCCATCCGGAGTGAGGAAGGCCGTCGCGTCCGCGGCATCTTCGTGGTGGGCGAGGGATACGAATGCCTGCTGTCTGCGGACTACTCGCAGATCGAGATGCGCATCATGGCGCACCTGTCCGGCGACCAGGGCCTGATCCAGGCCTACAAGGACGGCGAGGACCTCCACAGGTTCGTCGGCTCAAACATCTTCCACGTGCCGACGGAAGAGGTCACCAGCGCCATGCGCTCCAAGGTGAAGGCAATGTCCTACGGTCTGGCGTACGGCCTGACATCCTTCGGCCTGTCCAAGCAGCTGGAGATCTCCGTGGATGAGGCACGCACCCTCATGAAGGACTACTTCGACCGGTTCGGCGCCGTCCGCGACTACCTGCGCGGAGTGGTGGACCAGGCACGCGTGGACGGCTACACGGCAACTATCGAGGGACGGCGGCGGTACCTGCCGGACCTGACCAGCACGGACCGGCAGCTGCGCGAGAACGCCGAGCGCATCGCGTTGAACAGCCCCATCCAGGGCTCGGCGGCGGACATCATCAAGCGCGCCATGCTGGGTGTCCACGCTGAACTGAGGGCGCAGGGACTGAAATCGCGGATGCTGCTCCAGGTCCACGACGAACTGGTCCTGGAAGTCTCCACGGGCGAGCGCGCAGCCGTGGAGAAGCTGGTTACCGAGCAGATGGCCGCCGCAGCGGACCTCAGCGTTCCGCTGGAGGTCCAGATCGGCGTGGGGCCCAGCTGGTACGACGCCGGGCACTAAGCCCCGCACAACGCAGAAGAGGTGGGACGGCGAAACCGTCCCACCTCTTCTGCGTTGTCAGCAGGTCCCAGCCCTCCCAGGCAGGGCATGTTGTCAGATGTTCCTTGCCGACTCCCGCCGCTGCTTCAGCCGCTCCAGAAGCTCGTGCTCAGCATCCGCGCCGGGAGTGATGCCGGAGGGGATGCGGAACAACAGGACTGCTCCGAGCACCCACCAGAGGCCGAACAGGATCCACGGCGGCGGTGTGAGGGCTGCGGGCATGCCGGGCATGTAGAGGCTGAGCAGTGCGACGCACAGGACCACGGCGGTGATGCCGATCAGGATGCCCCCGTTGCCCCGTCCACCCACGCGGAGCGGACGGTCCATCTGGGGCTCTCGCCGGCGCAGGATCACAAAGACCACGGCTACCAGGATGTAGGCAATGACAATGCTGGGAGCCCCTGAATCCACCAGCCAGCCGAGCATCGATACGCCGAAGAACGGCGCAACGAAGGACAGGACGCCGATGAAGACGAGGGCGTTGACCGGAGTGCGGTATTTCGGATGCAGTTTGCCGAACCAGGCGGGCAGCATGCCGGAGCGCGCCATCGAGAACATCAGCCGCGAGGCGCCCAGGAGCAGGGAGTTCCAGGAGGTCAGGATGCCCGCGATTCCACCGGCAATCAGGATCTTCGCCATCACGTCACTGCCGAACAGCGCGCCCATGGCATCGGCAGTTGCAATATCGGCTTGCGCTATCTCGCCCGCGGGCATCGCCGAAGACGTGGTCAGGACGGTCATGACGTACCAGATGGTGGCGAGGATGACGGCGACGACGACGAGCCGGCCGATCTGCCGTGCCGGGATATTCACTTCTTCCGCTGACTGGGGGATGACGTCGAAACCCACGAACAGGAACGGAACAACCACCAGGACGGCGAAGTAGCCGTTCAGGCCGCCCGTGAAGAACGGCTCCATGTTCGTGGCCGAACCTCCAACAAAGGAACCGAACACCAGCATCAGGCCAATGACCAGCAGGAAGACCACCACGAACGTCTGGGCAACGCCCGCAAGCTTCACCCCAAGGATGTTGATTCCCGTAATCACTACCGCCGCTACAGCCCCCACCAGCGCCCACGTGAGATGGACCTGGTAGCCCGCCACTTCCCACAGGGGGATCTGGCTGAGGTTCGGGAAGAGGTATTGCGCTGTCCGGGGCAGGGCCACGGCCTCAAAGGCAACGATGGTGATGTAACCTCCGGTGATGGCCCAGGAGCCGATGAAGGACCAGCGCGGACCCATTCCGCGGAGGAGGAAGTTGTGTTCACCACCCGCCTTCGGCATGGCCGCAGTCAGCTCTGCGTAGGTCAGGCCCACCACGCCCATGATGGCGCCACCGGTGATCATTGCCAGGACGGCTCCCATGGTGCCGGCCGACGCAATCCAGCCGCCGGTGAGGACCACCCAGCCGAAACCGATCATGGCTCCAAAGCCGAGCGCAAGGGCGTCCCAGTTGCCCAGGACTTTCAGCAGGGATGCGTCCGGCGTTTTTTCCGCTTCAGAAACTTGCATGTGTCCTCGCTAGGGTCGGGTATGGCGGGCAGAAATGTCGCGTGGGCCCAAACCGCATGTCCCACGTATGTGAAACGCGTCACGTCTTGCTCTAACTTAGACCCCCGGGGCTGCCGACGCACTGTGCCTTGGCTCAGGATGCTGCAGCCGTATCTGAACGGGATGCCGACGGCGGGTGCCTGCACATGAGCTTCGGCCGGGGAGCGTGGGTGACTGGTGAAGGCCGCCGGCCGTGGCTAGGCTCGTACCCGTGGCTGATGTGAGTGGCAACTATGAAATCCGGCGCTTCGCCGCCGTGGCCGAGGGCAAGGACGGTTACGCGGAGGCGGAAGCGTGGTCCCGTGCCGTGTCTTTCGGGTTCCACGAATCCACCAGGACACCCGAGCACGTGGCAAAATCGCTCGCCACGTACGAGGCTGACGGCCGCGTGCTCACCGGCGCCTACCAGGCCGGGGCGGTGGCACCGTGCTCCATGCCGGCAACGGTGCCGGTGGCCACGTTCGCGACCTTCCGCAAAACGTTGAATATCGGATTTGGCCGCATGCTGGAGTCCCAGCTTGTCACGTCGGTGACCGTCCGGACTTCCCACCGGCGGCGCGGCCTGTTGCGGCGCATGATGAGCGAGGACCTGCGACTCGCCAAGGACGACGGCATCGCCATGGCTGCCCTGACCGCCTCGGAGGGGAGCATCTACGGCCGCTTCGGTTACGGCGTCTCAAGCTTTGAGCGCGCAGTCAAGGTGGACACCACCGCGCGCTTCAACCTGCGGCACCTGCCTTCGGGAAGCGTGGAGATTGCAGATCCCAAAGCCCTGCTGCAACTGGCGCCGGAGGTCTTCGAACGGGTGCACCGGCTTACCCCCGGGTCCATCGGCCGGCAGGACTGGTACAGGCAGCTTGCATCCGGATCCCTGGCCCGCGACGGCAAGGAGGACCCGGCCATCAAGGTGGCACTCCACTACGGTCCGGGCGGCGACATTGACGGCTATGTCTCCTACAAGTTCCTCGGCTGGGACACCGAGCCCTACACGGTGGAAGTAGTGGACCTGCTGGCCGGCAGCAATGATGCCTACCTGGAGTTGTGGCAGTTCCTGGGCGCCATCGACCTGGTGGAGCGCGTCTCGTGGAACGAAGCACCCATTGACGATCCGCTGGCCTGGGCACTCGAGGACCCGCGCTGCATCGATTCATCGGACAGCCGGGACATGCTGTGGCTCCGCATCCTCGATGCTGCCAAGGCGCTGGAAGCCCGGCACTACCCCGTGGACGGACGGCTTGTTTTCGCCGTTGCGGATCCGCTCGGCCTCACGGCGGGAAAGTACGCCCTGAACGTCGCCGGCGGCCAGGCCGCCGTCGAACGCCTGCCAAACAGTGCCCAGGCGGACCTTGCGCTGGATGTCTCCGCCCTGTCCTCGATGTACCTGGGCGGGGTGTGTCCCGTCACGCTGGCCGCGGCCGGGCGGCTCACGGAGAACAGCCCCGGCGCTGCACTGAAAGCGCGGCAGATGTTAGCGGTTGAGCGGGCAACGCATTGCCTCACGCACTTCTAGGACTTCTGCTGGTCCCTGGCCCTGCATAACAGTGTCATTCCGCGGCAATACGGCGGAGAGTATGGTGGGCACTGCAGGCACCTCCGGTCCGGGACCAGCCGGGCGCTTGCCGGCAGCTGGGCAATCGATTTGGACCTATTGTGGGACGGACGCCATGGCGGTGGGATTCGGGAATTGGTCGTCGTGGCTCCGGGAATGGTCCCAATCCCTGGGCGTGGGCCTGGCCATGGTCACCCTGGCCTCCTCCCTGATAGCCGTGCCGCTGTCCGCTGCGGGGCAATTGAATCTCGCGGACGGCCAGGTGACCGCCTGGGTGATGACCATCTACACCGTTCCCTGTGTGCTGGGCCTCGTCCTGACGCTCCACTTCCGCCAGCCCCTGCTCCTGACGGGCAACATCTTCGTGCTGATCTTTATAGTGTCCCTCCAGGGGAGGGTGCCGTTTGCCGAACTTGCGGGCGCCTCCCTGGTGGCGGGGGGCGCAGTGCTGGCCATTTCCGCGCTCGGGCTGGCGGACCGCCTGGCGCGGCTGATCCCCGAACCTGTTGTGGTTGGCCTCCTGGCAGGCTCCACGCTGCCATTCGTCGCCGGCGTCTTCACCGGTATGGAGTCGGAGCCGGCAGTGGTGGGCGCCGCCTTCCTGGCATATATCCTCGGCCGGAAGTACCTGGAGAGCCGAGTTCCGCCGATCTTCCTTGCACTCGCGGTGGGGACTGGGGCTGCTGCCGTCCTGGGCAAGTTTGGCGGGGCAACCGCTGGTGTTGGACCGTCGCTTCCGCTGCTTACTGTTCCCGTCTTTACGTGGAGTGCGATCCTGACGGCAACCCCCGTGATGGTGGTGCTCATTGTCCTCCAGTCCAACGTCCCCTCGCTGATTTTCCTGCGGGGTGAGCAGTACCGGCCGCCGGCCCGGCTGGTGGACTACGTGAGCGGTGCGGGGACCATGGCTGCGTCATTCCTGGGCCCGGCAGGCGTGTCGCTGTCCCTTCCCGCGACAGCCATGGTGGCGGGCGCTGACGCCGGTCCGCACCAGTACCGTCACCGGGCCGTGGTCCTGGCGTATGCCGTATTCCTGGCCCTTACCCCCTTGGCGGTCTTCGCGGCCGGTGCTGCCGGCGTCCTCCCGCTTGAGCTGCTGGTGGCCATTGCGGGGCTTGCCGTGATCGGTGTCCTGGCCATGGCCCTGCGCCGGATCAGCAGCGGCCCGCTCACCCACGGGCCGCTGGTGGCTTTTGCCGTCGCCGTCTCGGATGTGTCAATGCTCGGACTGGGCCCTTACTTCTGGTCCCTGCTGTTTGGTGTTACCGTCTCCTGGATCCTTGAACCGGACGGCATCCGTGAACTGCGGATGCGGATCAAGGACTGAACCCCCTCCAGGGTGTGCTCCGCTTTGACCCTCGTAACGGGCAACGACTAGAATGAACAGGCGTGTGTTACGTGTGCCCAGCTTTGGGCGCATGCCAACGCCGCGCAATCAGGATGACCCGGCAAATCCGCCGCGCTCCGCCTCCAGGTCAGTACCCGGAAGTGGTGGTCGCCTGATCAACTAACTATCCACAACGGAGCCCCTACTACATGACCATCACCTCCACCGAGAAGCCCGGTACCCCCGTAGTCGCCATTAACGACATCGGTACCGCTGAGGACTTCCTCGCAGCTGTCGACGCCACCATCAAGTACTTCAACGACGGAGACCTCGTCGAAGGTACCGTCGTCAAGGTCGACCGCGATGAAGTCCTGCTCGACATCGGTTACAAGACCGAAGGTGTCATCCCCTCCCGTGAGCTGTCCATCAAGCACGATGTTGATCCCGGAGACGTCGTCTCCGTTGGCGATCAGGTCGAAGCCCTGGTGCTCACCAAGGAAGACAAAGAAGGCCGCCTGATCCTCTCCAAGAAGCGCGCTCAGTACGAGCGTGCCTGGGGCGACATCGAGAAGGTCAAGGAAGAAGACGGTGTTGTCACCGGTACCGTCATCGAGGTCGTCAAGGGTGGTCTTATCCTCGACATCGGCCTGCGCGGCTTCCTGCCCGCATCCCTCGTCGAGATGCGCCGTGTGCGCGACCTGGCTCCGTACATCGGCCAGCAGATCGAAGCCAAGATCATCGAGCTGGACAAGAACCGCAACAACGTTGTTTTGTCCCGCCGTGCATGGCTCGAGCAGACCCAGTCCGAGGTCCGCTCCACGTTCCTCAACAAGCTGGAAAAGGGCCAGGTCCGTCCCGGCGTCGTTTCCTCCATCGTCAACTTCGGTGCCTTCGTGGACCTGGGCGGCGTAGACGGCCTGGTTCACGTTTCCGAGCTGTCCTGGAAGCACATCGACCACCCGTCCGAGGTTGTCGAGGTTGGCCAGGAAGTCACCGTCGAGGTTCTCGAGGTGGACCTGGACCGCGAGCGTGTTTCCCTGTCGCTCAAGGCTACGCAGGAAGATCCGTGGCAGACCTTCGCCCGCACCCACGCCCTCGGCCAGGTTGTTCCGGGTAAGGTCACCAAGCTCGTTCCGTTCGGTGCGTTCGTCCGCGTCGAAGACGGCATCGAAGGCCTGGTCCACATCTCCGAGCTGGCCGTCCGCCACGTGGAGCTGGCCGAGCAGGTTGTCTCCGTTGGCGACGAGCTGTTCGTCAAGGTCATCGACATCGACCTGGAACGCCGCCGCATCTCGCTGTCCCTCAAGCAGGCCAACGAGGGCGTCGACGCCGACAGCACCGAATTCGATCCGGCTCTGTACGGCATGGCCGCAGAGTACGACGAAGAGGGCAACTACAAGTACCCGGAGGGCTTCGATCCCGAGTCCAACGAGTGGCTTGAAGGCTACGAGAACCAGCGCGCCGCCTGGGAGCAGCAGTACGCTGACGCCCAGACCCGCTGGGAAGCCCACAAGAAGCAGGTTGCCCAGCACGCTGCCGACGACGCTGCAGCTGCAACGTCCGGTGACAGCGATTCCGGCACCACCAGCTACTCCTCGGAGCCGGCTGCTGAGTCCAACACCGGTGCAGGCACGCTTGCATCCGACGAGGCCCTCGCTGCCCTGCGCGAGAAGCTGACCGGCAACTAATTGCCGACGGCCCGGTTTTCCGGGCCAACGCAACAGACCCCCTGCCCACAGGCAGGGGGTCTGTTGCGTTAACGATGCAGCATCAACCGTCAGCCGCGCATGGCTGAGCGCGCCTTAAAGTTCGACGACGGCGCGGACCGTCCCGTCGTCGTCGTGCGTCAGGACGGCCCCGGCGGAGGCCAGGAGGTGCTGGGCACCGAGGTTGGCCGCCAGGGTTCGGGCTGTGACCCGGGAAAGCCCTGCCCTTCGTGCCTCCTCCAGCACCAGGCGCAATGCGGCGCCGCCAACGCCCCGGGACCGGAAGCTTCGGCCAAGCCAGATGCCCGTATCGGCCACCGCGCCGCCAGGTCCGGATTCGGCGGTGCCGGATGTGATGCGGCGCAGCCTGATGGACCCGGCCAGGCTGCCATCGGCGAGGATTCCCCACGTCTTCTCCCCGGCCTCCCCACCGAGGCCATGCGCTGCAGCCCGGTGGTAGCCCAGGAACCAGGCGGTCCGTTCCAGGTTCCACCCCGGCCCGCCCAGCGGTGGAGCCACCTCATCGGGGGAAGCATCGCGCTTTGCGAGGGCGAGGAGGTTGTCCAGGACCGCCTCATCCACGTCCACCAGGGACACCTCAGGGGAGCGGGACATCCACCCACTCCGTTCCCGCGGCCACCAGCGTGGCACTACCGGCCGTCAGTAACTGCACGCGCTCCGCGGCGTCCGCGATCGCGCCGGCGTCATCCGGGGCGGCCACCTGCAAAACGGTGTGCCGCGCTCCGTAGCTGGTGCCGGCCATGGCCAGCCCTGCGGCCCGCAGGTCGTTCTCGAGCTTCCCCGC
Source organism: Pseudarthrobacter sp. NPDC092202 (assembly GCF_044755505.1). NCBI lineage: Bacteria > Bacillati > Actinomycetota > Actinomycetes > Micrococcales > Micrococcaceae > Pseudarthrobacter > Pseudarthrobacter sp. NPDC092202. Next base: position 139,704 of record NZ_JBIVRG010000002.1, read on the forward strand.
TGCGGCGTGCGGCACCTCCACCGAGCAGATCCGGAGGCGGCTGCGGCGCACCATCGGCGCCAGGGACAGCGCCGAGGACACCGATTCGGAGTACGCCCGCACCAGTCCGCCCGCCCCGAGCAGGACACCGCCAAAGTAACGGACGACGACGGCGCTGACGTCACTGAGGTCGGCCGCCCCGGGCGTCGTCTCCCGCTTGGCCAGGGCTTCCAGCATGGGAACACCCGCCGTCCCGGACGGTTCGCCGTCGTCATTGGAACGCTGGATGCCCCGGTCGGGTCCGATGATGAATGCCGAGCAATGGTGGCGGGCGTCATGGAACTCGCGGCGGAGTCCGGCCACCAGGTCCCGGGCCGCGTCCTCGCTGTCTGCCCGGCGCAGCACCGTGATGAACCGGGAACGCTTGATCTCCAGCTCGTGGCGGAAGTCGGAGCCCGGCGCCAGCGTGGTGTAACTGGTGGCCCTGCTCTCTTCCCCTTGCACCCGCTCAAGTCTAGGCCCAGGGCGCGTTCAAAGGATTAAGGCCCGGTTAAGGGCCAGCGGGATTCTTGGAACACCAGGAGTTGGGTCGGCAGAGGAATCACTGGCAGCATCCAGCGGAAAGGTTTAGAGACGCACCTTGCCTCCGGCCATGGGCGCGGCGGGTGGGATTAGTGTGGTGGAGTGCTGAAGATCGGGTTGACGGGTGGAATCGCCTCAGGGAAGTCCGTAGTCGCTTCGCGGCTGAGCGAACGCGGTGCGGTGCTGGTGGACGCTGACGCCTTGGCCCGCGATGTGGTGGAACCGGGCACCGAGGGCCTGGACCGCATCGTTGCCGGGTTCGGCAGGGATGTCCTGGACACTGCCGGGCGGCTTGACCGCCCCAAACTCGGCGCCCTGGTGTTTGGAAGCCCTGAGCGGCTCGCGGTGCTTAACGGCATCGTCCACCCCCTGGTCCGTGCACGGGCCGCAGCCATTGTGGCTGCCGCGGCCGATGGCGCCGTTGTGGTGCAGGACATCCCGCTGCTGGTGGAAACGGGCCAGGGCAGCGACTTCCACTTGGTGCTGGTGGTGGACGCCCCGGACGGGATGAGGCTGCAGCGGATGCTGGAGCACCGCGGCATGACGGAGGAGTCTGCACGCTCCCGCATGGCCGCGCAGGCGACGCGGGAGGAACGGCTGGCAGCGGCGGACGTGGTCCTCGACAACTCGGGCAGCATTACGGACCTGTTGGGCCACGTGGACCGGCTGTGGGAGGAGCGCCTGGAACCCTTCGCCCGGAACCTCTCGGCGGGACGGCGGGCAGAGCGGCCCGGGGGACCGGAACTTCTGCCCTCCCAGCCGGCATGGCCCCGCGATGCGCGGCGGCTGATGGACCGTATAACCAAAGCCCTGGCCGCAGGGCATCAGGATGCCGTGCTTGGGCTGGACCACATCGGCTCCACCGCCGTCCCCGGGCTGCCAGCCAAGGACGTCATCGACCTCCAGTTGGCCGTGCCGGACCTGGAAGCAGCCGACGCGCTGGCCCCTGCCCTGGCCGCTGCAGGTTTCCCGGCGGTCCCGGGAAGCACGGCCGATACTCCGAAGCCCACCCATCCGCGGCCTGAGGACTGGCAAAAGCGGTTCCACGCAAACGCCGATCCAGGGCGGGCGGTGAACCTGCACGTCAGGGCCGCCGGCTCGGCCGGATGGCGGTTCGCACTCTGCTTCCGGGACTGGCTGAGGGCCAATCCGGAGGCGCTGAAGCTCTACTCGGAGCACAAAGCGGAACTGGCGGGACGGTTCACCGGTTCTTTGGACACAAGGGCATATGCGGAAGCCAAGGAGCCGTGGTTTACCGATGTCGCGTGGCCGCAGATGTCCGCCTGGGCGGATGCAACCGGGTGGGTGCCGCCGTCGTACGGGTCCTGACGCACCTCCAAGGGCCTGGGCTTGTTCGCCTGTAACGGACTTCGCCGCCCCGTGTCGGTGCCCGGTTGTAGATTAGATCCATGAGCCTTGCGCAGGATATCAACCGTGTTGTAGCACCCTTCGAGGTCATCAGCGAGTTCAAACCGGCGGGGGACCAGCCGGCTGCCATCGCCGAACTGACGGAGCGCATCAGGAACGGCGAAAAGGACGTTGTGCTGCTCGGCGCCACCGGAACCGGTAAGAGCGCCACCACGGCCTGGCTGATCGAACAGGTCCAGCGGCCCACCCTGGTGATGGTCCAGAACAAGACCCTCGCCGCCCAGCTGGCCAACGAATTCCGCGAACTGCTGCCCAACAACGCGGTGGAGTACTTCGTCTCCTATTACGACTACTACCAGCCGGAAGCGTACGTGGCGCAGACCGATACCTTCATTGAGAAGGACTCTTCCATCAATGAGGAAGTCGAGAGGCTCCGCCACTCCGCCACCAACGCCCTGCTGACCCGCCGGGACGTGATTGTGGTGGCAACGGTGTCCTGCATCTACGGCCTGGGCACGCCGGAAGAATACATCGCAGGTATGGTCACCCTCCGCAAGGGCGCTGAGATGAACCGGGACGACCTCCTCCGGAAGTTCGTCTCCATGCAGTACGCCCGCAACGATATGGACTTCCACCGGGGTACGTTCCGGGTCCGCGGGGACACCGTGGAGATCATCCCGATGTACGAGGAACTGGCCATCCGGATCGAGTTCTTCGGCGACGAGATCGAGAACATCCAGACGCTCCACCCGCTCACCGGTGAGGTGATCCGGGACGAAGAGGAAATGTACGTCTTCCCCGCTTCCCATTACGTGGCCGGGCCGGAGCGCATGGCCAGGGCCATCAAGCGCATTGAGGACGAGCTCGCCGACAGGCTCAAGGTGCTCGAAGGCCAGAACAAACTCGTGGAAGCCCAGCGCCTCCGCATGCGGACCAACTATGACCTGGAAATGATGCAGCAGATGGGTTTCTGCAACGGCATCGAGAACTATTCCTCGCACATTGACGGCCGCGCCCCGGGAACAGCCCCGCACTGCCTCCTTGACTACTTCCCGGACGACTTCCTGCTGGTAGTCGATGAATCCCACGTGACCATCCCGCAGATCGGCGCGATGTATGAGGGCGACATGTCCCGCAAGCGGAACCTGGTGGACTTCGGCTTCCGCCTGCCCTCAGCCATGGACAACAGGCCGCTGAAGTGGGACGAGTTCCTGCAGCGCATCGGCCAGACCGTGTACCTGTCCGCCACGCCCGGCAAGTACGAGCTCGGCAAGGCGGACGGGTTCGTGCAGCAGATCATCCGGCCTACCGGGCTTATCGACCCAGAGGTGGTGGTCAAGCCCACCAAGGGCCAGATCGATGACCTGCTGGGAGAGATCAAGACGCGAACCGCCAAGGATGAGCGCATCCTTGTCACCACCCTGACCAAGCGGATGGCGGAGGACCTCACCGACTACCTCCTGGGCCATGGCATCAAGGTGGAGTACCTGCACTCCGATGTGGACACCCTGCGTCGCGTTGAGCTGCTGCGCGAACTCCGGATGGGCAAATTCGACGTCCTGGTGGGCATCAACCTGCTTCGAGAGGGCCTGGACCTGCCGGAGGTGTCGCTTGTCAGCATCCTGGACGCCGACAAGGAAGGCTTCCTGCGCTCCTCAACGTCGCTGATCCAGACCATCGGCCGTGCAGCCCGTAACGTGTCGGGTCAGGTGCACATGTACGCTGACCGCATCACGGACTCCATGGCGCATGCCATCGACGAGACCAACCGGCGCCGCGCCATCCAGGTGGCCTACAACACCGAGCACGGCGTGGACCCGCAGCCGCTGCGGAAGAAGATCGCGGACATCACGGACCAGCTGGCCAAAGAAGACGCCGACACCCAGGAGCTGCTCAACAACAACAGGCTCGCCAAGGGCGGCAAGCGGAAGTCTGCTGCGAAGGGTGCCGCGCAGGTGCGTTCCGACGGCCTGGCAGCAGCCCCGGCCGAGGACCTCGTGGGGCTGATCGAACAGTTGACGGAGCAGATGCACGGTGCTGCCGCCGAACTGCAGTTCGAAGTCGCGGCCAGGATCAGGGACGAAGTCAGCGAGCTGAAGAAGGAGCTGCGCCAGATGCAGGCGGCGGGGCACGCCTGACACAAAGGTCAAAGGGTCGGGCCGCCTGGAGGACTGCGGTACAGTTAACGTCACGTAGGGGAGTATCCCGAGCGCTACGATCGTCAACACGCAGGGCATAGTTGCCCGGCCGGGCGTAGCGGGCCGCCATTCCAGCACCAAGTGCACAGGCAGGCCGGAGAGACTTACACCGCATCTCTGTACCCTGCGAAAGGCTACCCTGTGCTCGAATTGCCCGTGTGGTTCGAAGTCGGCTCACTTGTCGTCCTCGGCCTGATCCTCCTGATCGACCTTCTCTTGGTGGTCCGGCGCCCCCATGAACCTTCCATGAAGGAAGCCGGACTCTGGGTAGCGTTTTACGTCAGCCTCGCCCTGGTGTTCGCCGGGGCCATGTTTGCCTTCACCGGCCCTGAATACGGCGGCCAGTTCGTCGCCGGTTGGGTGACGGAATACAGCCTCAGCATCGACAACCTGTTTGTCTTCATCATCATCATGGCCCGCTTCTCCGTGCCCCGGAAGTACCAGCAGGAAGTGCTGATGGTGGGCATCATCATCGCCCTGATCCTGCGCGGCATCTTCATCCTGCTCGGCGCCATCGTGATCGAGCAGTTCAGCTGGGTGTTCTACATCTTCGGCGCGTTCCTGCTGTGGACTGCCTGGAAGCAGGCCCAGGACGAGGGCGAAGACGAAGAAGACCGGGAAAACCCGCTCATCGCCAAGATCCGCAAGGTCATCCCCATGTCGGAGAAGTTCGACGGCGGCAAGCTGCGCACCACCGTGGACGGCAAGAAGGTCTTCACCCCGATGCTGATCGTGTTCATCACCATCGGCCTCACTGACCTGCTGTTCGCCGTCGACTCCATCCCCGCAATCTTCGGCCTCACCCAGAGCCCGTTCATCGTGTTCACGGCCAACCTCTTTGCATTGATGGGCCTGCGCCAGCTGTACTTCCTGCTGGGTGGCCTGATGAACCGCCTGATCTACCTGAAGCACGCACTGTCCTTCATCCTGGCCTTCATCGGCGTCAAGCTCGTCCTGCACGCCATGCACGTGAACGAACTGCCGTTCATCAACGGCGGCCAGCACATCGAATGGGCTCCCGAGATCCCCACGTTCGTGTCCCTGGCGGTCATCGTTGGCACCATTGTGATCGCCGTGATCGCCAGCCTGATCAGTTCCAAGGCCAAGGAATCGCACCTTGACCCCCGCCTCGAAGAGGACATCCGGAAGAGCCACAGCGACGCCGAGTAGTCTCACCTCCAGGTTCCATCGGGCAATCCCGGCCGCAGTGCGGCCGGGATTGCCTGCTTAAACCCAGCCCTGCTGCCCGGTCCGGCGGGGACTATGCTCAGTTGCATGGGTCCGATCCTGCTGACAGAACAAGGGGTGCGCCACGTGCAGCGGCGCACCGTGGCGCTGCTGGGCACGGCCCAGGTCTTTGGCGGCATTGGTACCGGCGCCACGGTGTCCATCGGGTCGATCCTCGCAGTCGAACTGTCAGGCTCCAGCGCCTGGGCGGGTGCCGTAGCCACGGTCATGACCCTCGGCGCCGCGCTGGCAGCACTGCCTCTTGCCGCCCTGGCAGATCGCCGGGGACGCCGGATCGGCCAGGTTGCCGGGCTGTCCGCGGCCCTGGCGGGGGCGGCCTTGATGGTGCTCGCGGTGGTGTCCGGTCTCTTCGTCCTGCTGGTGCTGGGGGCAGCAGGCATCGGAGTGGGCAGCGCGGCCAGCCTGCAGGCGCGCTTCGCCGCAGTGGACCTTGCCGAACCGGAGCACCGTGGGCTGGCGCTGTCTACGGTCGTATGGGCAGTGACCATCGGCGCCGTCGCCGGACCCAACCTGATCCAGCCAGGCAGTCTAGTGGGCCAGGCGCTGGGCCTTCCGCCCGTGGCGGGGCCCTTCGTGATTTCCGGTGCCGGGCTGCTCCTGGCCGCCGTCCTGCTCTTTGTTGGGCTCCGGCCGGATCCCTTGCTGCTCGCCAGGGAACTCGCCTCCCGGCAAGCGGGCGAGGACCCGCGGGCAGCCCAGGCAGCCCAGGCCTCGCAGGACATGCACGCTGTTGAGCCGCTGGCGGCGCCGGGGGTGGACGGCCGTGCAGGTACCGGCCCTGCCGGGCAGGCACTGCACGACGGCGGCACGCTGGCCCGCGGCATGCGCGCCATCCGCGGCTCCCGGACTGCGCTCCTTGCCGTGGCGGCCGTCGTCGGAGCTCACGCTGTCATGGTCGGCGTGATGTCCATGACGCCCCTGCACCTGCAGGAGCTGGTGGAGGGGCGCGGCGCCAGCCACGCAGGCCATACGGCATCCGGCGACGTACTGGTGGTCATCGGATTCACCATCTCGCTGCACATTGCAGGGATGTTCGCCCTGTCGCCGGTGATGGGGTGGCTGACGGACAAGGCAGGCAGGGCCCAGACCATCATGATCGGGTTCAGCCTGCTCATAGTCGCCGTGGCTGTCGCCGGGTTCGGCCAGGCCTCCACTGCAGCCGTGGCGGTGGGCCTGGTCCTGCTGGGCCTGGGCTGGTCCGCGGCCACCGTATCCGGCTCCACGCTGCTGGCCGAAAGCGTCGGGCAGGAGTCCCGGGTTGCGGTCCAGGGCGTGTCCGACATGCTCATGGGTGCTGCCGGCGCCGTGGGCGGGGCAGTGTCCGGCCTGGTCCTCAGCTGGATCGGTTACCTGGGACTTAACCTCCTTGGCGGTGCGGTGGGCGCAGCAGTCCTGGCCGCGGCATTCCTGACCATCGTGGCCGCACGGCGGCAGTCAGCGGCCGCCTGACCGCGCCATGCCCAGGAGCCGGGCGAAGATCCCTTCCCCGTCGTCGGCAATACCGTCGTGGTGGAAGTCCGCGGACTCCCACACCTGCAGCCCGCGCACGGCGGATGCCGTCTCCAGGGACAGCTTCCGGTCCACATAGATATCGTCCGAGTAGACGGCGGCGGCCACCGGAACGGTGTTGGCTGCCAACTGCTCGCGGTCGTAGAGCGGTTTCCAGTCCTCTTTGGCGGCAAGCAGGTCAGCCACCTCCCGGAGGGGCCGGAGTGCCGGGTCCTGCTCGAAGTACCACGGATAGACCATTTCGCCGGTCAGCAGCAGCGGCCCCGCGTCCGGCCTGAACTCGGGATACTCGTCAAGGACGCGCCAGGCCGCCCAGCCGGTGGCCTGCCCCTGGCCGTAGATTGACTCGTGCATCAGCGCGTAGAGCGGGTTTGACCGGCGCGACACAATGCCCTGCACCTGGTCCAGGAAGGCGTCGGAAAGCCGTGGTCCTCCGGCGGTTTCCGTGAAGGCGTCCTCCAGGAGGTGGTGCAGGCTGTCCACCCTGGTGTTCCCGCCCAGGAAAGCACCCACCATCTGGAAGCGCTCCACGGTGAGCGGGCCGCCGTCGGGCAGGAACTCCGCGGTGCGCCGCAGGTGGCGGGCAATCCGCTCAACAGTGGCCCGGTCCTCCGGGTACCAGTCGAAGTACTCGGCGTTCCGGGCGGCCACGCGCTGGAACGTTGCGCGGTAGACATCGTCGGCCGGACCGGCCAGGGGCCCAAGGCCGCCGGTGACCAGCACTTCCCGGAGGCCCTCCGGGGCAAAGGACAGGTAGGTGAGGGCACAGAAGCCCCCGTAGCTCTGCCCGTAGACCGTCCACGGGCCCGACCCCAGGGCTTCCCGGATCAACTCGGCGTCTGCCACGATCGAATCGGCGCGGAAGTGTTCCAGGTAGGCGGCCTGGTCTGCAGCCGGGCCGCGAAGCGGAAGCGTGTTCCGGTCTACGGGCGCGGAGAGTCCGGTGCCCCGCTGGTCCAGCATCAGGATCCGGAAGTCCTTGGTGGCCGCCTTGCTCCAGCCTCCCAGGGATCCGAACCGGTTGCCCCGCCCGCCCGGGCCGCCCTGGAGGTACAGCAGCCACGGAAGCTCCGCGGCCTGTTCCTCTGAATGTGCTGCCGAGACGTACTCGCGGGCAAAAACCGTAATGGTTTCGGCGTCGGGGGAGTCGCTGAAGTGGTCGAGCGGCACCGTGAAGACATGCTCTGCGGTGCGCATGCCACGGAACGCGTGCCGGGCCCTGACCTCGTGCTGTACCCGTGCGGCGGGGCGGGCCGGAGCCGGCGTCCTTGCGTCAGCCATTGGCGCGGGCCGGGACGGCGCTGCCGAACTGTTCAAGCGCCTCGCCGGTCAGCCGGAACGTGGACCAGCCGTCCATGGGCCGGGCGCCAAGGCTGCGGTAGAAATTGATGGACGGCTCGTTCCAGTCAAGGACGCTCCACTCCACCCTGGCGTATCCGTTGTCCACCGCGGTGGCGGCCAGGTGCTGGAGCAGCGCCTTGCCGTGCCCTTCCCCCCGGGCCTCCGGACTGACGTAAAGGTCCTCCAGGTAGATGCCATGCACACCTTCCCAGGTGGAATAGTTCAGGAACCACAAGGCGAAACCCTGGACTTCCCCTGCCGCATTCTCCGCCATGGCTGCGAACACGCGCGGATTCTCACCGAACAGCACCTCCTGGAGCATTTCCGGAGTGTTCCGGACCGCGTCCGGTTCCTTCTCGTAGTGCGCCAGTTCGTGGATCATTCGTAGGATTGCGGGAACGTCTTGCCGGTTGGCGGGGCGGATTACACTCATTGTTCGAGCTTACCGCCGGTCAGCGTCCAGCTGTTTGACCGCCCTCTCGCTGGACGGCCCAGTCGTTGGACCGCCAGCCGTTGGACGGCTCAGCCGTTGGACGGCTCAGAGCCGGTTGACCTCTGTCACCCTGATCACGGCGGTCCCGGTCTCGTCCGAGGCGGCGAGGTCAACCTCGGCGGAAATTCCCCAGTCGTGGTGGCCGGCGGGATCGTCGAAGATCTGCCGTACCTTCCACCGGTCCCGTTCCTCGGTGATCATGAGCAGTGCCGGTCCGCGGGCGTCCGGCCCGGTGCCGATGTCATCGTGTTCGTCGAAGTAGTCGTCCAGGGCGTCTTCCCAGCGCTCGGAGCTCCAGCCTGCCGCGCCGTCGAGGTCGCCCAGCGCTGCTGCGTCCTCGTCAGCGAAGAGTTCCACGCGGCGGAACATCTCGTTGCGGACCATCACGCGGAAGGCCCGGATGTTGGACGTGAGCGACGGCGGAGGCGGCGGGGGAGCGTCATGCGGGGTGGGCGCCAGGCCGGAGGCAAGTTCCTCCCATTCGTCCAGGAGGCTGGAATCCACCTGCCGGACCAGTTCGCCCAGCCACGCCACGAGGTCCTCCAGGTCCTCGCGGAGCATGTCCTGCGGCACGGTCTGGCGGAGGGCCTTGAAGGCGTCCGCGAGGTAGCGCAGCACGATGCCCTCCGAACGGGCCAGCCCGTAGAACTGGACGAACTCCCCAAAGTTCATGGCGCGCTCGTACATGTCCCGGACCACCGACTTGGGCGCCAGCTCAAAGTCGCCCACCCAAGGCGCGGCCTTCCGGTACACCTCGAAAGCTTCGCCGAGGATTTCCGCCAGGGGCTGGGGGTAGGTGACGTCGTCCAGCATGGCCATCCGCTGGTCGTAGTCGATGCCGTCCGCCTTCATGGCTGCCACCGCTTCGCCGCGGGCCTTCTTCTGCTGCGCGGAGAGGATCTGGCGCGGTTTCTCCAGCGTCGCCTCGATCACGGACACCACGTCCAGGGCGTACGACGGCGACTCCGGGTCCAGCAGTTCCAGTGCGGCGAGCGCGAAGGGGGACAGCGGCTGGTTCAGTGCGAAGTTCGGCTGGAGGTGGACAGTCAGCCGGACTGTGCGGCCATCGGGTCCCTGCTCGTGGGCGGGGATTCGCTCCACGACTTCCGCCGCGAGCAGCTCCCGGTAAATGCCCAGTGCCTTCTTCATGAGCTGCAGCTGGGAGGACCGGGGCTCGTGGTTTTCTGTCAGCAGTCGCCGGGCAGCGGCAAACGGGTCGCCGGGCCGTTCCATCAGGTTCATCAGCATTGCGTGGGTTACGGTGAAACTGGACGTCAACGGGTCCGGCGCCGACTCCACGAGCCGCTTGAACGTCGGTTCGCCCCAGCTCACAAAGCCCTCCGGCGGCTTCTTCTTGACCACCTGGCGCAGCTTCTTTTGGTCGTCACCGAACTTGGCGACAGCCTTGGCCATGGCCTTCACGTTCTCGGTCACGTGCTCAGGAGCCTGCACCACTACTGTTCCGGCGGTGTCGTAACCGGCCCGGCCGGCCCTGCCCGCAATCTGGTGGAACTCACGGGAGTTCAGCAGCCGGGTGCGGACGCCGTCGTACTTGCTCAGGGCCGTCAGCAGGACGGTGCGGATGGGCACGTTGATGCCCACCCCGAGTGTGTCGGTGCCGCAGATGACTTTGAGCAGCCCCGCCTGGGCGAGTTGCTCCACCAGCCGGCGGTACTTCGGCAGCATGCCTGCGTGATGTACGCCGATGCCGTGCCGGACCAGCCGGTTCAGCGTCTTGCCGAAGCCGGCCGCGAAGCGGAAGTTCGCGATGAGCTCGGCGATCCTGTCCTTTTCTTCGCGGGTGCAGACGTTGATGCTCATCAGGGTCTGCGCACGGTCAATCGCTTCGATCTGGCTGAAGTGCACCACATACACGGGCACCTGTTTGGTGGAGAGCAGCTCCTCCAGGGTCTCGTGGACCGGCGTCTCGTGGTAGTAGTAATGCAGCGGAATGGGCCGCTCTGCCGAGCTAACGGTGGTGGTGGGCCGCCCGGTCAGGTGCGTCAGGCCTTCCTCGAAGCGGCTGACGTCACCGAGCGTGGCGGACATGAGGAGGAACTGTGCCTGCGGCAGCTCCAGCAGCGGCACCTGCCAGGCCCAGCCGCGCTGCGGGTCGGAGTAGAAATGGAACTCGTCCATGATGACGGTGCCCAGTTCTGCGGCAGCCCCTTCGCGAAGGGCGCTGTTGGCCAGGATCTCCGCCGTGCAGCAAATGATGGGCGCATCCTGGTTGACGCCGGAATCGCCCGTTATCATCCCCACGTTCTCCGCACCGAAAATGTCACACAGGGCAAAAAACTTCTCGGAGACCAGCGCCTTAATGGGGGCGGTGTAGTAACTCCGGCGCCCCTGTGCCATGGCCTGGAAATGCGCTGCGATGGCCACCAGGGATTTCCCGGACCCCGTGGGTGTGGCCAGGATGACGTTGGCCCCGGTTGCCAGCTCCATGATCGCCTCGTCCTGCGCGGGGTACAGGGCCAGCCCCCGGCTTTCTGTCCACTCCACAAAGCGGGTGTAGAGGTCATCGGGGTCGACGCCGGCAGGCAGGCTGGGGGCGGAAAGTTCGGTCAGCTGATCCACGAGTTTCATTGATTTCCAGCTTAGTGCCCGGCCGGGCCGGTGATTCCGCCGCGCCCGGGTTAGGCTTCGCCAGTAAACGAGACGGTATCAAGGCGTGGAGATGGACATGGAATGGGATCCGGCGAAATACGTGCAGTTCGGCGATTACCGGGATCGGCCCTTTTTCGACCTTACCGGGCGGGTCCACGCGGACCGTCCGGTCCAGGTGGTGGACCTTGGCTGCGGACCGGGGAACCTGACGGCGACGCTGGCGGAGCGCTGGCCTGCCGCGGACGTGGTGGGCATTGACTCCTCTGCCGGGATGCTGGCGGAAGCAGCGAAACTGGCCGGTGAGGGCCAGGGCCTGCGCTTCGAGCAGGCGGATATCGCCGGCTGGAAGCCCACTGCGGACACGGATGTGGTGGTCAGCAATGCCGCCCTGCAGTGGGTGCCGGGCCACCAGGAGATGATGGGCGCCTGGCTGGACCTGCTCCGGCCGGGGGCATGGTTCGCCCTGCAGGTCCCGGGGAACTTCAACGCCCCGTCCCACGCACTGATGCGCCGGCTGGCGGGCTCACCGAAGTGGTCGTCACAACTGGACGGGGTCCTCCGGGGCGGGGAATCGGTGGGCGAGCCCTCAGACTACCTCCACATCCTGCTCGACGCCGGGTATTCAGCCGACGCCTGGGAGACTACTTACCAGCAGGTCCTGCCCGGCAGGGACGCTGTCCTGGAATGGGTCCGCGGCACTGCGCTGCGTCCAGTCCTGGCTGCCCTCTCCGCGGACGATGCTGCTGAATTCGAGGCGGAGTACGCGGCAGCGCTCCGGGAGGCGTATCCGCAGACCGGGCACGGCACCGTCTATCCCTTCCGCAGGATCTTCGCGGTCGGGCGCAAGAAGCCCTGACCAGGGTCTCCTCCCTCGAGTGCCTCGACAATGCGGTCACGTGGCGTGACAACGGCGGAAAGTGATCTGGCTTACAATAGCGGGGTGGCTGGAGGGGGAGAGGCTACCGCCGGCTGCCCTTCGGCTGACAGACCTGAGTGGAGGTACGTTGCTGACCGGACTAATGAGGCGGCTGCTCGGGGCCCACAAAGCCCACGTGGTTGCCATCGTTGTTCTCCAGTTGATCCAGGCGGCCGCCACCCTGATGCTGCCCACCGTCAATGCCGCGATCATCGACGACGGGATCGTGGCCGGCAACAATGCGGTCATTACCCGCCTGGGCGCTGTCATGGCGGCAGTAGCCGTGGTCCAGGCGGCGGCTGCCATCGCGGCAGGGTACCTGGCGGCCGTGGTGGCGATGAAGATCGGACACCAGCTCCGGGCCGAAATCTTCACTAAAATCCAGTCACTGTCCTCGCAGGAAGTGGCAGCCTTCGGCACCCAGAGCCTTACCACCCGGGCCACCAACGACACCCAGCAGATCCAGGCCTTCTCCGTGTTGGTCTTCACCATGCTGGTTGCGGGACCGGCCATGGGCCTGGGCGGAATCGTCCTTGCCCTCCAGCAGGACGTGGCACTGTCCGCGGTGGTGATCGTCATCGTGCCACTGCTCCTGCTGATCATGTACCTCATAGTCCGGCGCCTGATTCCCCTCTACCGCGAGGGCCAGGACCTCCTGGACCGGGCCGGGGACATCCTCCGCGAACAGATCATGGGCGCCAACGTCATCCGCGCCTTCGTCCGGCAGGACCACGAGGTCCGGCGCTTTGCCCGGACCAACAGCAGCCTGACAGCCAATAATCTCCACTCGGCCCTCCTGGTGGCCGGAATGCTGCCGCTCATCATGCTCGTGGTGAACATCTCTTCCGTGGCCGTCGTATGGTTTGGCGGCCATCGGATCCAGTCCGGCCTGATGAACATCGGAGCACTGGCCGCCTTCATTGCCTACATCCTGCAAATCCTGCTCGCCATCATGATGGCAATGTACGTCCTGATGACGGCGCCCCGGGCGGCCGTGTGCGCCGAGCGCATCGGAGCCGTCCTCACCACTGAACCCTCGGTGCGTGACCGGCAGGAAACCAACGGCCGGCGGCCGGCAGCAGGAAGCCGCTTCCGGCTGCAGGATGCCCGCGGGATTGTGCAGTTCAACCGGGTGGGTTTTTCGCACCCCGGGGCGGAAGCTCCTGTCCTGGCGGAGATCAGCTTCACGGCCGGGCCCGGCACCACCACAGCCATCGTGGGCTCAACGGGGAGTGGAAAGTCCACGCTGCTCAACCTGATCCCCCGTTTCCTTGACTCCACGGCGGGGACCATCAGCCTGGACGGTACAGACATCAAGGACCTGCCGCTGGACACCCTCCGGGCGGCCATGTCGATAGTTCCCCAGCATTCCCACCTGTTTACGGGCACCATTGCGGACAACCTCCGGATGGCGGCGCCGGATGCCACGGACGCAGAACTGTGGGAGGCCCTTGAGGCAGCACAGACCATGCGGTTCATGCGTGAACTGCCGCTGGGGCTTGACACGCCCGTAGGGCAGGGCGGAACGACTCTTTCCGGCGGCCAGCGCCAGCGGCTGTGCATCACGCGGGCCCTGCTCCGCCACAGTCCGCTCTACCTGTTTGACGACAGCTTCTCAGCGCTGGACTACGACACCGATACCAGGCTGCGGCAGGCTTTGGCCTCCAGGCTCGCTGCCGCAACGGTCATCGTGGTGGCGGAACGGATCTCCGCGGTGGAAAACGCCGACCTTATCCTGGTCCTCGACAACGGGCACATGGTGGCGCAGGGCACCCACCTCGAGCTGCTGGAAAGTTCCTCCACCTACCGGGAGATCGCAGACTCGCAGCTGGCACTGGATGGGCCGGTATGACGCCGCCGGCCGTAGCCCCGGGAGCGGCTGAAAAATTCTGGCCCACGGCCTGGCGGCTCCTTGGCCGGCTGCGGCCGTTCAGGCGGTCCATGCTTGGCGCCGTGGCTGCAACGTGCGCCTTCGCCGGGCTCAACGTGGCGGCGCCGAAGTACCTTGGCGATGCCACCGACGTCGTGGTGGAAGGGATGCTCCAGGGAGCTTTGGACCAAGGGCGGCTGGGCCTCCTGCTGGCTGGAGTGGCCGTGATGTATGTCCTTGCCTCCCTGTTCAACTGGATCCAGGGGGCGCTGACAGCCCGGTCCGTACAGGGGCTCATGTACGGACTGCGGGCTGCGCTCGAGGACAAGCTGCACCGGCTGCCGTCCGCCTACTTCCAGGAACGGTCCCGCGGGGATGTCCTGAGCCGTGCCACGAACGATATCGACAACATTGCCCAGGCCCTCAACCAGCTCCTGACGCAGCTGATCATGTCCGTCCTGATGCTGTGCGGCTCCCTGGCCATGATGCTCTGGATCTCGCCCCTGCTCGCTGTGATCGCCATTGCCACCGTCCCGCTGTCCACCCTGATCACCGTTCTCGTGGCCCGTCGTTCCCAGGCGCACTTCGCAGGGCAGTGGACGGAGACCGGAGAGCTGAATGCGCACGTGGAGGAGTTTGTCTCAGGACACGAGGTCATCAAGGCCTTCGGACACCAGGCCCAGGCCGCAGACACCTTCGGACGGAGCAATGACCGGCTTGCCCGGGCAGCCACGAAAGCCCAGTACTCGGCCGGGATGGTGCAGCCCCTGATGGTGCTGATCTCCAACCTCAACTACATCGCCGTGGCCGTGGTGGGAGCCCTCCAGGTCATTGCGGGTGCCATGACCATCGGCGGTATCCAGGCCTTCATCCAGTTCAGCAGGCTCTTCACCCAGCCCGTGGGACAGATCGGCGGCATGCTGAACCTCATCCAGTCCTGCGTTGCCTCCGCCGCGCGTGTTTTTGCCCTCCTGGATACGGAGGAGGACCCGCCGGATCCGGAAGCGGACGCAGCGGTTCCAGCAGGCGGCCGCATCGTTTTCGACGACGTCACCTTCGGCTACCCGGACTCGGCCCCGGCAGTCCACAACCTTTCCTTCTCCGTGGAGCCCGGCCAGATGGTGGCCATAGTCGGGCATACCGGGGCGGGAAAGACCACCGTCGTGAACCTCCTGATGCGGTTCTATGAGCCCGGCTCCGGCCGGATAACGATTGGCGGGACAAACATCGCGGCCATGCCCCGGGACCGGCTCCGGGAGCAGTTCGGAGTAGTGCTCCAGGACGCGTGGCTCTTCGGGGGTACCATCCGGGAAAACATTGCCTACGGCCGGCCGGGCGCCACGGAAAGCTGCCTCATCGCGGCGGCCGAGGCCAGTTACGTGGACCGGTTCGTCAGGGCGCTGCCTTGCGGTTACAGCACAGTCCTGGAAAACGGCGGTGAACCCCTGAGCCAGGGCCAGCGGCAGCTCCTCACCATAGCCCGAGCCCAACTGGCGGGCAGGGCGGTCCTGATCCTGGACGAGGCCACAAGTTCTGTTGACTCGAGGACCGAGCTCCTCATCCGCAAGGCTATGCAGCGCCTGCGGCAAGGCAGGACCAGCTTTGTCATAGCCCACCGTTTGTCCACTATCCGGAACGCTGATCTAATTCTGGTCATGGATCATGGACGCATCGTCGAACAGGGCACGCACCACAGCCTCCTGGCTGCCAACAGCTACTACGCCCGGCTGCACAACGCCCAGTTCTCTGCGGGTTCCGGCCGGACTGATGCACTTGAGGCCGGCATTTGACGCCCGCAGCCGGCTTTCCCGGGACATGGAGGCCGAACACCGCCAGCACCGTGGCGTTGTTCGAACAGCTTCGGCTGCACGTCATCCACCTGGCGGACAACGGATCCCTGCCACCCGGAACAAAGCTGCCCGCCGTCAGGGCGCTGGCCGGAATCCTCGACGTTGCTCCGCATACGGTGGCCCGTGCCTACAAGGAGCTTGAGGCAGCCGGAATTGTCGCCACCCGGGGGAGGAACGGCACGGTGGTGTGCGCACGTGACGAACGTCTCGGTGGGCTCTCCACCGCAGCCGCAGCCTACGCCGCCGCGGCCAAAGCCCAGGGTGCCAGCTTCGCCGAGGCAGTGAAGCTGCTGGCTGCTGCCTACGATGTTCCCTGAGGGCGGAACCGTGCAAGTTCGAAGAAGTTTTCGATTAGCATTATGGGGTGCCTAAAGCCGTAGCTGAAGAAACCTCCGCCCCCTCCACAGCCTTGACAGTTCCCCCTGCGGCTGTCCCGCAACGCCCGGACCTCTCCCGCCTTGTGGTGAAGGGTGCGCGCGAGCACAACCTCCGCAACGTGGACCTCGACCTGCCCCGGGACGCGATGATCGTCTTCACCGGGCTCTCCGGGTCAGGGAAGTCCTCGCTTGCCTTCGACACCATCTTCGCGGAGGGCCAGCGGCGCTACGTTGAATCGCTGTCCGCCTACGCCCGCCAGTTCCTGGGGCAGGTTGACAAGCCCGACGTCGACTTCATCGAAGGTTTGTCCCCGGCGGTTTCCATCGACCAGAAGTCCACCAGCAAGAACCCCCGCTCCACGGTGGGCACCATCACTGAAATCTACGACTACATGCGCCTGCTCTGGGCCCGTGTTGGCCGTCCGCACTGTCCTGTGTGCGGCGAGCCTGTGGCCAAGCAGACGCCCCAGCAGATCGTTGACCAGCTGCTGGAGCTTGACGAGGGCACGCGGTTCCAGGTGCTGGCGCCCGTGGTGCGCGGACGCAAAGGCGAGTTTGTTGACCTTTTCAAGGAGCTGACCGCCAAGGGCTACTCCCGTGCCCGGGTGGACGGAAACCTGGTGCAGCTGAGCGATCCGCCCAAGCTTGGCAAACAGTTCAAGCACACCATCGAGGTGGTCGTGGACCGCCTGGTGGTCAAGGAAGGCATCAGCCAGCGGCTCACGGACTCCATCGAAACGGCCCTTGGCCTGGCGGAAGGCCGTGTCCTGGCAGAGTTCGTGGACCTTGAGGCGGACGACCCCGGCCGGCTGCGGGCCTTCTCGGAAAACCTGGCCTGCCCCAATGAACACCCCCTTGCCATTGACGAAATTGAACCCCGGTCCTTCTCGTTCAACAACCCGTTCGGCGCCTGCGCCGCCTGCAGCGGCATCGGCACAAAACTGGAAGTGGACGAGGAACTGATCGTTCCCAACCCGGAACTCTCCCTGGGTGAGGGCGCCATCGCTCCGTGGTCACTGGGCACGGCCACCACGGAGTACTGGAACAGGCTGCTCGAGGGACTTGCCAAGGAGCTGGGGTTCTCCATGGACACCCCGTGGGAGAAGCTGGGCAAGGACGTACGCCAGACCGTCCTGCACGGCAAGGACCACAAAGTGGTGGTGCAGTACCGGAACCGGTTTGGCCGGGAACGGAAATACAGCACCGGATTCGAAGGTGCCATCCAGTACGTCCACCGCAAGCATGGCGAGACGGACTCGGACTGGGCCCGTGACCGCTACGAAGAGTACATGCGGCAGATTCCCTGCCCCGCCTGCAACGGTGCCCGGCTCAACCCGGCGTCGCTGTCCGTGCTCATCAACGGCAAGTCGATTGCCGACGTCGCGGCCCTTCCCATGCGGGAATGCGCCGACTTCCTGAACAACCTGGTGCTGACCGGCCGTGAAGCGCAGATCGCGCACCAGGTCCTCAAGGAGATCCAGGCACGCCTGACGTTCCTGCTGGACGTCGGACTTGAATACCTGAACCTCGAACGTCCGTCCGCCACGCTTTCCGGCGGCGAGGCGCAGCGCATCCGCCTGGCCACCCAGATAGGTTCCGGCCTGGTGGGGGTCCTCTACGTGCTGGACGAGCCGTCCATCGGCCTGCACCAGCGCGACAACAGGAGGCTGATTGACACCCTGACCAGGCTGCGGGACATGGGAAACACGCTCATCGTCGTTGAACACGATGAGGACACCATCCACGTTGCCGACTGGATTGTGGACATCGGACCCGGCGCGGGGGAGCACGGCGGCCAGGTGGTCCACTCCGGCTCCTACAAGGAACTGCTGGACAACACGGCGTCACTGACCGGCGACTACCTGTCCGGGCGCAAGAAAATTGAAGTCCCCAAGAAGCGCCGCAAGTACGACAAGAAGCGTGAGCTGAAGGTTGTGGGGGCGCGCGAAAACAACCTCCTGAACGTGGACGCCGCGTTCCCGCTTGGCCTCTTCACTGCGGTTACCGGGGTGAGCGGCTCGGGCAAGTCCACCCTGGTCAACGAGATCCTGTACAAAGTCCTGGCCAACAAGCTCAACGGCGCCAAGCAGGTGGCCGGGCGGCACAAGACTGTCCAGGGCCTCGAGCACCTGGACAAGGTGGTCCACGTGGACCAGAGCCCTATCGGCCGCACCCCCCGGTCCAACCCCGCCACGTACACGGGCGTCTTTGACAACATCCGGAAGCTCTTCGCCGAAACCACTGAAGCCAAGGTGCGCGGCTACCTTCCGGGCAGGTTCTCGTTCAACGTCAAGGGCGGCCGCTGCGAGGCCTGCTCCGGTGACGGAACCCTGAAAATCGAGATGAACTTCCTGCCGGACGTTTACGTCCCCTGCGAGGTCTGCCACGGCGCGCGCTACAACCGGGAAACCCTGGAGGTGCATTACAAGGGCAAGACCATCGCGGACGTCCTGAACATGCCCATCGAGGAAGGGGCGGAGTTCTTTGCCGCCTTCTCACCCATCGCCCGGCACCTCAACACGCTGGTGGACGTGGGGCTTGGCTATGTCCGGCTGGGCCAGCCCGCCACCACGCTCTCCGGCGGCGAGGCGCAGCGCGTCAAGCTGGCCGCGGAGCTGCAGAAGCGCTCCAACGGACGCAGTGTGTATGTCCTGGACGAGCCAACCACCGGGCTCCACTTCGAGGACATCCGCAAGCTGCTGATGGTCCTCCAGGGGCTGGTGGACAAAGGCAATACCGTCATCACCATCGAACACAACCTGGACGTCATCAAGAGCGCCGACTGGATCGTGGATCTCGGGCCGGACGGCGGTTCCGGCGGCGGCCAGGTGGTTGCCTCGGGTACGCCCGAGCAGCTTGCCAAGTCCACCGCCAGCCACACGGCAGCATTCCTGGCAGAAATCCTGGAGTAGGGGCAGAAAACTACCCCGTTATATTCCCTTGCGCGTATGCGAGTTTCAGGCTTGAGTGCTGTCGTGAGAAACTAACCCGGTGACTCAAACAACAGTGCCCGTGATCTTTGACCTGGACGGCACTCTTGTCGATCCGGCCGGTGGGATAACAGACGGAATAGCGTCGGCACTGCGTGCCGTCGGGCTGCCGGTTCCCGGCCAGGACCTGCTGCACTCGATGATCGGCCCGAAGCTCAGTGATTCGCTGCTGACCGTGGCGCAGGTGCCGGCGGAGCTGCTGGACGAGGTGATCCGCCTCTACCGCGAGTATTACGTGGCCACCGGAATCGCGCAAAGCCGGATCTATCCTGGCGTCCGCGAAGTCCTGGAGTCCTTCGCTGCGGCCGGGCTTCCGGTTGCTGTTGCCACCCAGAAGCCGCAGCGCCTGGCCCGCACGGTCTTGGAGCACCATGGGGTGGACGGGCTTTTCCACGGCATCCACGGTTCCGCGGATGACGAGAGCGCTGTGGAAGGGGTCCCGGTGGGCAAGACCGGGATCATCGCTGCTGCCCTCAAGGATCTGGACACGCAGCATGCCGTGATGGTTGGGGACCGGGCGCAGGATGTTTCCGGCGCCCTCGCCAACGGCCTGGACTGCATAGGAGTGGCGTGGGGATTCGCCCCGGACGGCGAACTGGAGGAGGCCGGCGCGGTGGCCATCGTGGAAACCGCGGAAGGCCTCGCGGAACTGATCGGACGGATGCAGGCTGCCCGCGCGGCTGCAATGGGCGGGGTGAGCAACGATGGCCATGTTTGATGCGGTGCGCTGGACCACGCGCAGCCTGATCTCGGGCACCTGCCGGCCCACCGTCGTCGGCCTCGAAAACGTCCCGGATGACGGGCCGTTCATCGTGGCCCCCAACCACCTCTCCTTTTTCGACAGTGTCATCGTCCAGGCGCTGATGCCGCGGCCGGTCGCCTTCTTCGCCAAAGCCGAATATTTCACCACCGGCGGCGTCAAGGGCAAGGTCATGAAGGCCTTCTTCGAGTCTGTCGGCTCCATCCCCGTGGAACGGGGTGAGCAGGCGGCCAGCGTGCAGGCGCTCAAGACGCTGCTGGACATCCTGGAATCCGGCAAGGGCATCGGCATCTATCCGGAAGGGACCCGCTCCCGGGACGGAATCCTCTACCGCGGACGCACCGGCGTCGGATGGCTTGCCCTGACCACTGGTGCCCCGGTCATACCCGTTGGACTGATCGGAACCGAGAATCTCCAGCGCGCCGGCGAAAGCGGGGTAAAACCCCAGCATTTCACCATGAAGGTGGGGGAGCCCCTGTACTTCGACAAGACCGGCCCGGACCACTCGCTGCCGGCCCGCCGGGAAGTGACGGACCGCATCATGGACGCCATCGCCGAACTCAGCGGCCAGGAACGGTCCACCAGCTACAACCAGAGCAAGGCTGCGGAGTAGCAGAATACCGCCGGCCGCGGCTGCGCAGGCCGGCCGGGTGGAATTTTCTACCCGGCGCGCCTCAGTAGACTGTATAGGTGGCAAATCCAGCAAGTTACAGGCCCAAGACGGGTGAAATTCCCACCAACCCAGGGGTGTACCGGTTCCGTGACCAGCACGGCCGGGTGATCTACGTGGGGAAGGCGAAAAGCCTCCGCTCCCGCCTGAACTCCTACTTCGCCAACCCTGCAGGACTGCTGCCCAAGACCTACGCCATGGTCCACGCTGCCAGCAGCGTCGAATGGACCGTGGTGGGCAGCGAACTTGAGTCGCTGCAGCTGGAGTACACCTGGATCAAGGAATTCAAGCCGCGCTTCAACGTGGTCTTCCGGGACGACAAAACCTACCCCTACCTGGCCGTGACCATGAACGAAAAGTATCCCCGGGTCCAGGTGATGCGGGGCGACAAGCGGAAGGGAACCCGCTACTTCGGCCCCTACACGGCCGGTGCCATCCGCGAGACGATGGACACCCTGCTTCGCGTCTTTCCCGTACGCAGCTGCAGCGCCGGTGTGTTCAAGCGCGCTGAAGCGAGCGGCCGGCCCTGCCTGCTGGGCTACATCGATAAGTGTTCAGCCCCCTGCGTGGGCCGGATCTCCCCGCCGGACCACCGCGCCCTGGCCGAGGACTTCTGCGCCTTCATGGGCGGTGAAGCCAAACGCTTCATCGTCAAGCTGGAAAAGCAGATGGCTGAAGCCGTGGCGGAGCTTGACTACGAGCGCGCCGCCCGGGTCCGCGATGACATCACCGCCCTGCGCAAGGTCTTTGAACGCAATGCCGTTGTGCTCGCAGACGAGACTGACGCCGATATTTTCGCCCTGCACGAGGATGAACTTGAAGCCGCCGTCCAGGTGTTCCACGTCCGCGGCGGGCGGATCCGCGGCCAGCGCGGCTGGGTGGTTGAAAAGGTGGAGGATTCCACCACCCCCGACCTCGTGGAGCATCTCCTGCAGCAGGTTTACGGTGAAGACGGCGACAGCCACGGAAGGCTGCCCCGCGAGGTCCTGGTGCCCGTGACCCCGAGCAACGCCGAAGAGCTGGCGCAGTGGCTCGGCGGACTCCGGGGTGCCAAGGTGGACATCCGCGTGCCGCAGCGGGGGGACAAGGCCACGCTGTTGTCCACGGTGCGGGAGAACGCCGAACACGCCCTGAAACTTCACAAGACCCGGCGCGCCGGGGACCTCACCGTCCGGTCGCAGGCGCTCCAGGAGCTGCAGGAAGCACTTGACCTTCCGGTCCCGCTCCTGCGCATAGAGTGCTTCGACGTCTCACACGTCCAGGGCACCAACGTGGTGGCTTCCATGGTGGTGGTGGAGGACGGGCTGCCCAAGAAATCCGACTACCGGAAGTTCTCAGTCACCGGACCCGCTGCGGCCGACGATACCGCCGCCATGCACGATGTCCTCACGCGCCGGTTCCGCCACTACCTCCAGGACAAGTCCGCGCAGGTGGATGAGGCCGCCCTGGCCGGTGCCGCTGGCAAAGCGGACCCGGACCCCACACCCGACCAGGCGCGGGACACCGCCCTGGACACCACCACGCCAGCACCACGGGCAAAGTTCGCCTACCCTCCCAACCTGGTGGTGGTGGACGGCGGCAAGCCCCAGGTGAACGCTGCAGCCCGCGCCCTTGCGGACCTGGGCATCGAGGACGTGTACGTGGTGGGCCTCGCCAAACGCCTGGAGGAGGTATGGCTGCCGGACAGTGACTTCCCGGTGATCCTCCCCAGGACCTCGCAGGGACTCTACCTGCTGCAGCGCATCCGGGACGAGGCCCACCGGTTCGCTATTTCCTTCCACCGGCAAAAGCGCGGGAAAGCGATGACCGTCTCCGCCCTGGACGGGGTGCCGGGGCTCGGGGCGTCCAAACGCAAAGCCCTCCTGGCGCACTTCGGTTCGGTCAAGGGGGTCAAGGCCGCCTCCGCCGCCGAACTGTCGCAGGCGAAAGGCATCGGACCGGCCCTTGCCAGCGCGATCGTCAACCACTTCGCGGCGGACGGGCCGGGCGCTGCTCCGGTGCCGGCCATCAATATGACCACCGGCGAAGTGATCGAAACTTAGCGGAGTTCGGCGAAACTTGGCTAGGGTAAAGATCGGGGTTTCCGCCAACGCGGCAGCCTGCGCGACAACAACATGAACGGGGCGGACCTAATGGCAGACACGACGGCGGAATCCGGAGCCGGGCAGGACGGGCTGCAGCCCGTCAAGCCCCTCGAAGCGGAGCTGCTGGTGGTCACCGGAATGTCAGGCGCCGGGCGGAGTACCGCCGCTGACGCCCTCGAGGACCACGGCTGGTATGTCGTGGAAAACCTGCCGCCGCAGATGCTGGGAACCCTGGCGGAGCTGGTATCCCATGCCCCGCAGTCCATTCCGCGGCTGGCGGTGGTCATCGATGTCCGCAGCAAGGGCCTGTTCGCGGATATCCGCGCCGCGCTGGGAGCGCTGGCCGCCAGCGGAGTTGCGTTCCGCGTGCTCTTCCTCGATGCCAGCGACAACGTCCTGGTCCGCCGGTTCGAGCAGGGACGCCGGCCGCACCCCCTCCAGGGCGGCGGCCGCATCCTGGACGGCATCGCAGCCGAACGGGAGCTGCTGCAGGAACTCCGCGACAGCTCCGACGTCGTGCTGGATACCTCCGGCTACAACGTGCATGGCCTGGCCACGGCCATCACCGAACTGTTCAGCGAAACCGGCCCGGTGGCACTGCGCCTGAACGTCATGAGCTTCGGTTTCAAGTACGGCCTGCCCGTGGACGCCAACTACGTGGCCGACGTCAGGTTCATCCCCAACCCACACTGGGTTCCCCAGCTGCGCCCGCACACCGGCCTGGACAAGGAGGTCAGCGACTACGTGCTCGAAGCCGAGGGCGTCAAGAACTTCGTGGACCGCTACGTCATGGCCCTCGAGCCCGTCCTGGACGGCTACCGCCGCGAGAACAAGCACTACGCCACCATCGCCGTAGGCTGTACGGGCGGCAAGCACCGCTCCGTGGCAGTCGCCGTCGAACTTTCCAAGAAACTGGCGCAGTACCCGCGCGTCACGGTGACCACCACCCACCGGGATCTGGGCCGGGAGTAATGTCGCTGTTCACCGGCGCCCTGCCACTGGTCCCGCCCGCGGGGTCGGCAGCGGGCCAGCATGACAAGGGGCCCAAGGTTGTTGCCCTGGGCGGCGGCCACGGCCTTTCCGCGTCGCTTTCTGCCCTGCGCCTGCTCACCTCCGACCTGACGGCCGTGGTGACAGTAGCGGACGACGGCGGATCGTCAGGGCGTCTGCGCGAAGAGTACGGTGTCCTTCCGCCCGGCGACCTGCGGATGGCGTTGTCCGCCCTGTGCGACGACACGGACTGGGGGCGGACCTGGCGGGACGTCATGCAGCACCGGTTCCGCCCAGGCAGGGGCCCGGGCGGCTCCCTGGACGAACACGCCATGGGAAACCTGCTCATTGTGACCCTCTGGGAACTGCTGGGCGACGCCGTGGCCGGGCTTCGCTGGGCAGGCGCGCTGCTGGGGGCACGCGGCCAGGTGCTGCCCATGTCCACCGTGCCGCTCACCATCGAAGGGGACGTGCGGGTCAACGCACCCGACGGCGGCTCCGCCCTCCACACCATCCGCGGCCAGGCCCGCTGCGCCGTGGCGGGGTCGCTGGAGCAGGTGCGGCTCCTTCCGGAGGCGGCGCCGGCCTGCGTTGAAGCCCTCACGGCGATCGAACTGGCTGACTGGGTCATCCTGGGCCCGGGCTCCTGGTACACCTCCGTGCTGCCCCACCTCCTCCTGCCCGAGATGCGCCAGGCGCTGTGCCAGACTCCGGCCAAGCGGTGCCTGACCATGAACCTGGCCACGGACACGAAGGAAACAACGGGCATGACCGCCGCCGACCACCTCGACGTGCTGCGGCGCTACGCCCCCGAGTTCAGCGTTGACGTGGTCCTTGCCGATCCCGCCTCCGTCCCGGACCGGCAGGAGTTCGAGAAAGCCGCCGCGATGATCGGCGCCGAGGTTGTCTTGGGTAAAGTAGGGGCGTCGGGCCGCCGTCCCGTCCACGACCCTTTACGTCTGGCAACGGCGTACCAGGACATTTTTGGGAACAGTTAGGAAGGTGCCATGGCACTGACAGCATCGGTCAAAGAAGAACTGTCCCGTCTGGACATCAAAAAGTCATCAGTGCGCAAGGCCGAGGTCTCCGCCATGCTCCGCTTTGCGGGCGGGTTGCACATCATCTCCGGCCGGATCGTCATCGAGGCGGAAGTGGACCTCGCCTCCACCGCCCGGCGCCTGCGGGCAGCCATCGCCGAAGTCTACGGACACCAGAGCGAAATCATCGTGGTCTCCGCCGGGGGACTGCGCCGCGCCAGCCGCTACGTGGTCCGGGTGGTCCGCGACGGCGAGGCGCTGGCGCGCCAGACCGGCCTCCTCGACGGCCGCGGCCGTCCCGTGCGCGGGCTGCCGTCCGCCGTCGTCAACGGTTCCGCCGCTGATGCCGAAGCCGTCTGGCGCGGCGCCTTCCTGGCGCATGGTTCCCTGACCGAACCCGGACGTTCCTCGTCCCTTGAGGTGACGTGCCCGGGACCGGAGTCCGCACTGGCGCTGGTGGGCGCGGCACGCCGGCTGGACATCCAGGCGAAAGCCCGCGAAGTCCGCGGCGTGGACCGGGTGGTCATCCGTGACGGGGACACCATCGCGGCCCTCCTCACCCGGATGGGCGCCCATGATGCGCTGATGGTCTGGGAAGAACGGCGGATGCGCAAGGAAGTGCGCGCCACAGCCAACCGCCTGGCGAACTTCGACGACGCCAACCTGCGGCGCTCGGCACAGGCAGCCGTGGCGGCAGGCGCACGCGTGGACCGGGCCCTTGAGATCCTTGGCGACGACGTCCCGGACCACCTGAAGTACGCCGGTGAACTCCGGGTGGCGCACAAGCAGGCCAGCCTGGATGAGCTGGGACGCCTGGCGGACCCGGTCATGACCAAGGACGCCATTGCAGGCAGGATCCGCCGGCTGCTGGCCATGGCGGACAAGCGCGCCCTCGACCTGGGCATCCCTGGGACTGACGCCAATGTGACGCCTGAAATGCTGGACGAGTGACAGCCCCATAGAATCAAAAAGATTCCGGGCGCCAGCCGCCCGGATGCATAATCCGAGAGTTACCAACCGGACCGAATGTCCACGATATTGGAGGATTTTGTGACCGAGTACGTATTGCCCGAACTCAGCTACGATTACGCCGCCCTGGAGCCGCACATTTCCGCGCGCATCATGGAGCTGCACCACAGCAAGCACCACGCAGCCTACGTGGCCGGCGCCAACAACGCCCTGGCCCAGCTGGCGGAAGCCCGGGAGAAGGGCGACTTCGCCAACATCAACCGGCTCTCCAAGGACCTCGCATTCCACACCGGCGGGCACGTCAACCACTCGGTGTTCTGGAACAACCTTTCCCCGGACGGCGGCGACAAGCCCGAAGGCGAACTCGCGGCAGCCATCGATGACGCGTTTGGCTCCTTCGACGCCTTCCGTGCCCAGTTTTCCGCGGCAGCACTTGGCCTGCAGGGTTCCGGCTGGGGCTTCCTGGCCTACGAACCCATCGGCGGCAACCTGGTCATCGAGCAGCTGTACGACCAGCAGGGCAACGTGGCGCTCGGCACCACCCCGCTGCTGATGCTGGACATGTGGGAGCACGCCTTCTACCTTGACTACGTCAACGTCAAGGCCGACTACGTCAAGGCGTTCTGGAACATCGTCAACTGGGCCGACGTCGCAAAGCGCTTCGAAGCAGCCCGCACCAACGCCACGGGCCTCATCACCCTCCCGTAGTGAGGTACACCGCACCAACGTGTAACAAACTTCACAATCCGGACATATAAAGGCCGGGATGTGGACGGTCCGCCCCCGCACTTGCGGGGGCGGACCAAGTTAAACGTAAGATAGGTCACGGAAGGCGGTTAGCCTTCAGCAATGAGGCTGGTCGCCCTCCGTATGTAAATCATCTCTGCCCAATGGCGTGCGGGATCTGTTAGTTGGCTTGATAGCCCGCTCAACTAGTTGTGCTTCTGAAAGCACCAAGGAGACTGAAAAAGTGACGACCCGTATTGGTATCAACGGCTTTGGCCGTATTGGCCGCAACTACTTCCGCGCAGCACTCGCACAGGGCGCGGACCTGGAGATCGTTGCAGTCAACGACCTCACCAGCCCCGAAGCACTCGCGCACCTCTTCAAGTACGACTCCGTCGGCGGCCGCCTGAAGGAAACCATCGAGGTCAAGGACGGCAACATCGTCGTCAACGGCACCGTCGTCAAGGTGCTCGCCGAGCGCGACCCCGCCAACCTGCCGTGGGGCGAGCTGGGCGTGGACATCGTGATCGAATCCACCGGCTTCTTCACCAAGGCTGCCGATGCCCAGAAGCACATCGACGCCGGCGCCAAGAAGGTCCTGATCTCCGCACCGGCCTCGGACGAGGACATCACCATCGTGATGGGCGTGAACCACAACCTCTACGACAACGCCACGCACCACATCATCTCCAACGCATCCTGCACCACCAACTGCCTCGGCCCGCTGGCCAAGGTGGTCAACGATGAGTTCGGCATCGAGCGCGGCCTCATGACCACCGTGCACGCCTACACCGCCGACCAGAACCTGCAGGACGGCCCGCACAAGGACCTGCGCCGCGCCCGCGCCGCCGCCATCAACATGGTGCCCACGTCCACCGGTGCTGCCAAGGCAATCGGCCTGGTCCTGCCGGAGCTCAAGGGCAAGCTGGACGGCTACGCCATCCGCGTGCCCGTGCCCACCGGCTCCGCCACCGACCTCACGGTCACCGTCTCCCGCGAGACCACCGTGGAGGAAGTCAACGCCGCCCTCAAGCGCGCTGCCGAATCCGAGGAGCTGCAGGGCTTCCTGACCTACACGGACGAGCCCATCGTCTCCAGCGACATCGTCGGCGATCCCGCTTCGTCCATCTTCGACTCCGGCCTGACCAAGGTCATCGGCAACCAGGTCAAGGTTGTTTCCTGGTATGACAACGAATGGGGCTACTCCAACCGCCTCGTCGACCTCACGGAGCTTGTCGCAGCCAAGCTGGGCTAGGGTTAGAGACATGACATCCAACACCCTCAACGAACTCATCGCTGAAGGTGTCCGCGGGCGGTACATTCTGGTTCGAAGTGACCTGAATGTGCCGCTCGACGGCTCTACAGTCACTGACGACGGCCGCATCAAGGCCTCACTGCCAGTGCTGTCAAAGCTCACGGACGCCGGTGCCCGCGTGCTGGTAACAGCCCACCTCGGCCGCCCCAAGGGTGCACCCGAGGAGAAATACTCCCTTCGGCCCGCAGTAAACCGCCTGGCTGAACTGGCCGGCTTCAAGGTGACCCTCGCCGCCGACACCGTCGGCAGCGCCGCCAAAGAAGCAGCAGCATCCCTGCAGGACGGCGAAGTGCTCGTCCTCGAGAACGTCCGGTTCGATCCCCGCGAAACCAGCAAGGACGACGCCGAGCGCGGCGCCTTCGCTGACGAGCTGGTGGCCCTGACCGGCGGGAACGGCGCCTACGTGGACGACGCCTTCGGGGCGGTGCACCGCAAGCACGCCAGCGTGTACGACGTCGCCACCAGGCTTCCGTCGTACCTTGGCGACCTTGTGCACACCGAGGTGGAGGTCCTGCGGAAGCTGACCACGGACACCCAGCGCCCCTACGTGGTGGTGCTCGGCGGCTCCAAGGTCTCGGACAAGCTTGCGGTCATCGACAACCTGCTGGGCAAGGCCGACACCATCCTGGTGGGCGGCGGAATGCTCTTCACGTTCCTCGCGGCAGCCGGGCACAAAGTGGCCTCCAGCCTGCTCGAGGAGGACCAGATCCCCGTGGTCCAGGACTACCTCAAGCGCGCAGCAGACGCCGGCACGGAGTTCGTGGTCCCCACGGACGTCGTAGTGGCTGAGAAGTTCGCGGCAGACGCCGGCCACGAGACTGTCCCCGCGGACAACATCGAGGGCAGCAGCTTCGGCGCCCAGGGCATCGGGCTGGACATTGGTCCGGATTCGGCGGCAGCATTCGCCGAACGGATCAAGGGGGCCAGGACGGTGTTCTGGAACGGTCCGATGGGGGTCTTCGAGTTCGAAGCGTTCTCCGCCGGAACCCGCGCCATCGCCCAGGCACTCACGGAAACCGAAGCTTTCACCGTCGTGGGCGGCGGCGACTCAGCCGCTGCGGTACGCACGCTCGGGTTCGCCGACAACCAGTTTGGGCATATTTCCACCGGCGGCGGCGCCAGCCTGGAATACCTCGAAGGCAAGGAACTGCCGGGGCTCAGCGTCCTGGACCGTTAGGCCCTGCCCGGTACTTCCGGCAGCAGTACCTGAACCTTCAGTCCCTCCGGCCGGCAGGTTGCCCACGGCAGCCTGCCGGCCGAACACTTATCAAGAACTTTTTGGAGAACACGTGACAACGTCAACGAACGGCGCTTTCGACCGCAAACCATTCATCGCGGGCAACTGGAAGATGAACATGGACCACGTGCAGGGCATCACCCTGCTGCAGAAGCTTGCCTGGACCCTTTCCGACGCCAAGCACGACTACAGCCGGGTCGAGGTTGCCGTCTTCCCGCCGTTCACCGACCTCCGCGGCGTCCAGACCCTTGTCCAGGGCGACGACCTGGACATCGCCTACGGTGGACAGGACCTCTCACAGTTCGACTCCGGCGCGTACACCGGCGACATCTCCGGACAGTTCCTGAACAAGCTCGGCTGCAAGTACGTCCTGGTGGGCCACAGCGAACGCCGCACCATCCACAACGAATCCGACGACGTCCTCAACGCCAAGGTCAAGGCTGCCTTCAAGCACGGCGTCACGCCCGTGCTCTGCGTCGGTGAAGGCCTGGAGATCCGCCAGGCGGGCACGCACGTCAACCACACCCTGGAGCAACTGCGTGCCGGTGTGTCCGGGCTGACCGCTGACCAGGCCGCCGAACTGGTAGTCGCCTACGAGCCCGTCTGGGCCATCGGCACCGGTGAAGTAGCCGGGCCGGAAGACGCACAGGAGATGTGCGCGGCCATCCGTGCCGAGCTCGAGCAGCTGTTCGGAGCGGACACCGCCGCGAAGACCCGCCTGCTGTACGGCGGCTCGGTCAAGGCCAACAACGCGGCCGCAATCCTCAAGGAACGCGACGTTGACGGTCTGCTGGTGGGCGGGGCGAGCCTCGATCCGGCCGAGTTTGCTAATATTGTCAGGTTCGAGAGTCACCTGGTGACGGACTAGTCCGTCCCGCCGCACACACTCCCGCAATTCCAACTTCCTGAAAGGCCGTCGTGGACGTTCTTCATGTCATTCTGCAGATCCTCCTGGGCATCACCAGCCTCCTGCTGACGCTGCTCATCCTCCTCCACAAGGGACGGGGCGGCGGGATGTCGGACATGTTCGGCGGCGGCATGAGCTCCGGGCTCAGCTCCTCGGGCGTGGCCGAACGCAACCTGAACAGGTTCACCGTGGTCCTCGGAGTAACCTGGGGCATGGTCATTATTGCCCTGGGCCTCATCATGCGCTTCAGCGGCGGCGGGGACTCCTGATCCCGTAGGTTGGGACAAGGCCCTGCGCGGACACTGCCGCCGCGCGGATCAGGGAACTAAACTGTGGCTGTCGGTTCCCGACAGCCACAGTTTCTGTTTAAGCAGGCAGGAGTCCTTCGATGATTCACCCGGCATCAGGCTTTCGCGGTACCCGGGCGGGCGTCACGGAAGGGACGGGTTCAAGCTTCCAATCCGAGGACCACGGCAAGGCGCTTCCCCGCATCCAAATCTCCTACTGGTGCGCAAAGGGGCACGAGACGAGGCCGGTTTTCATCAAGCTTCCCGACGACCAGATTCCACCGGTGTGGGACTGCCGGCGCTGTGGCGCCCCCGCCTCACGGGACGGCCAGGCAGCTGCTGCCGCGGACGCCATGGACGACGGCTACAAGACACACCTTGAATACGTTAAAGAGCGGCGCTCCGGCCAGGACGCCGAAGACGTCCTGGCCGGAGCGCTGGAAAAGCTACGCGCCCGCGGCGTCCTTCCGGACGAGCTGCTGCGGGACACGTGAAGCGGCGTTCTCGTCAATCAGCCACAGGGTCCGGGACGTGCCCCGCGGACCGGCTGCCGGAACCTGGACCGGATTGGCGCCGGCCAGTGCCAGCCCTACGGCGCCTGCCTTGTCCTCTCCCGCCACCACCATCCAGACTTCAGAAGCGGTGTTGATGGCCGGCAGGGTCAGGGAAACCCGCAGCGGCGGCGGCTTGGGTGAATTCCTGACACCCACCACGGTGCGTTCCTTTTCGCGGACGCCGCCCTGCTCAGGAAAGAGCGAGGCGATGTGCGCGTCCGGGCCCACACCCAGCAGGACAACGTCCAGGCGGGGGAGGGCGGCGGGTTCCTCCGGCCGGTCATCGGACATGTCCGCAGCGTGTTCGGCCGACGCAGCCTGCCGAAGCCTCTCCGCGTAGTCCTCGGCCGCTTCTTCTGGGCTGTCGAAGTCATCCGAAGTCCCGGGCTCGTGGATCCGTTCAGGGTCCACAGGAATGTGCGAGAGCAGGGCCTCGAACGCCTGGGTGGTATTCCGGTCGGGGTCCCCGGCGGGAAGGAAGCGTTCGTCGCCCCACCAGAAATTCACCTTGGACCAGTCCACGGCGGGAGCCGCCGGGGAGTCCGCAACAGCCTTGAGCGTGCCGATACCCACGGTTCCGCCGGTGAGCACCACGGTGGCCTCGCCGAATTTATCCTGCACATCAACGAGCTTTGTGATCAGGCGGGCGGCAATGGCGGCCATCAGGACGGACGAGTCAGGATGAATGCTTACTCTTGGGTCAACGCTCACTGGGTCGGACGCTCCTTAGATTGGTACGTGGCAGTCCAATAGTAATCACTTCCCCAAACACCTCGTCGGGGTCCAGGCGGCGGAGCTCCTCGGCGAGGCAGTCCCGCAGGCTGCGGCGCGGAAGCGAAATCCGCTGCGCCGGCTGGCCGGGCTGGGTCAGCTCGGCCACTGACAAACCGGGCCGGAAGAGCTGGATGTCCCCGCCGGGCCGCGTCAGCCGGACACGCCGGATGCCTGTCCCGGCAGGGTCGGCGACAATGGTCACCGGAGCGTCCAGGGTCAGCGTCAGCCAGGCCGCGAGGAGGATGGTGCTCGGGGAATCCGAGGCACCCTCGACGGCCACGGACGTGACGGGGGAGGAGTCCACCTGGTCGAGGACGGCCGCAAGCTGGATGCGCCAGTTGGTCAACCGGGTCCAGGCGAGGTCGGTGTCCCCGGCTTTGTACGTTGACCGGATGTTCTCCAGGGCACGCTGCGGGTCGGGTTCGTTGGCGGAGTCGGTGATGCGGCGGTGGGCGATGCGGCCGATGGAGGTTTCGCAGGCGTTCTCCGGGGCGCCGTGCGGCCACCAGGCCACGATCGGTGCGTCCGGGAGCAGCAGCGCGGCCACCAAGGACTCGCTCTCGTGGGAGAGCTGGCCGTAGCCGCGCAGCACGATCACCTCGGAGGCACCGGCGTCACCGCCCACGCGGATCTGGGCGTCCAGCCGGTCCGGGGCCGTAGCTCCGGCGTCGGCCAGGACGATGATCCGGCAGGGGTGTTCACGGCTGGCTTCGTTGGCGGCCTCGATGGCCTCCTCCTCCAGCCCGGACTTGGTGACCACCACGAGGGTGAGCACCCGGCCCAGCGCAATCACGCCGCCCTGCTCGCGCAGGGACATGATCTTTTTGGAAACCGTTGAAGTTGTGGTGTCCGGCAGGTCTACAATCATGGCCTTCTCCAGGTTCGTCCGTCGCGGGCCAGCAGCTCGTCAGCCGAGGCGGGGCCCCAGCTGCCCGGGGCATAGGGCTCGGGCTGCTCGTTCAGCTGCGCCCAGTACTCCTCGAACGGGTCCAGGATCTTCCAGGACAGCTCCACTTCCTCGTGCCGCGGGAACAGCGGCGGCTCGCCCAGGAGCACGTCCAGGATCAGCCGCTCGTACGCCTCCGGGCTGGACTCGGTGAACGAGTGCCCGTAGCCGAAGTCCATGGTCACGTCCCGGACTTCCATCTGCGTGCCCGGGACCTTGGAACCGAACCGGATGGTGACGCCCTCGTCCGGCTGGACCCGGATCACCACGGCGTTCTGGCCAAAGTCGTCCTCGGCATGGTCGCGGAACAACAGGTTGGGTGCCCGCTTGAACACGACGGCGATTTCCGTCACCCGCCGTCCCAGGCGCTTGCCGGCGCGCAGGTAGAACGGCACCCCGGACCAGCGGCGGGTGTGGATGTCCACCCGGATGGCGGCGAAGGTTTCGGTGGTGGAATTGGCGGGGATGCCTTCCTCTTCCAGGTAGCCCTGGACCTGTTCGCCGCCCTGCCATCCGCCGGTGAACTGCCCGCGCGCCGAATGCGTGGAAAGGTCCTCGGGGAGCTTGACGGCGGCGAGTACCTTTTCCTTCTCCGCGCGCAGGTCGTCGGCGTTGAAGGAGATGGGCTCCTCCATCGCCGTCAGGGCCAGCAGCTGGAGCAGGTGGTTCTGGATCACGTCGCGGGCCGCGCCCACGCCGTCGTAGTACCCGGCACGGCCGCCCGTGCCGATGTCCTCGGCCATGGTGATCTGGACGTGGTCCACGTAGTTGGCGTTCCACAACGGCTCGAACAGCTGGTTCGCAAAACGCAGCGCCAGGATGTTCTGGACTGTTTCCTTGCCCAGGTAGTGGTCGATCCGGAACACCGCGTCCGGCGGGAAGACGGATTCGACGATGTCATTGAGCTGCCGGGCGGACTCCAGGTCGTGCCCGAACGGCTTCTCGATCACCACGCGGCGCCACTTGTCGCCCTCGGCCTGTGCCAGGCCGTGCTTGGACAGCTGCCGGCACACCTGCTCAAACGCCTTGGGCGGGATGGAGAGGTAGAACGCATGGTTCCCGCGGGTGCCGCGCAACTCATCGAGCTCGTCGATGACTTCACCCAACCGCTCAAAGGCGTCGTCGTCGTCGAACTCGCCCTGGACAAACCGGATGCCCTCGGACAGCTGGTTCCACACTGCCTCATCGAAGGGGGTGCGGGCGTAGGCCTGCACGGAGGCCTTCACCTCGGCGGCGAAGTCCTCCTTGTCCCATTGGCGCCGGGCGAAACCCACCAGGGCAAAGCTGGGGGGCAGCAGGCCACGGTTGGCGAGGTCGTACACGGCGGGCATGAGCTTTTTGCGGGCAAGGTCGCCGGTCACTCCGAAGAGGACCAGTGATGACGGACCGGCGATCCGGTTCAGGCGGCGGTCACGCGGGTCGCGGAGCGGATTCCGCCCACGGCCAGCAGACTTCCTGCCGTATTCAGTTTCTGGCATGGTGCTTTTTGTGCCTTAGCTTTCAGTAACGGAGGCTGACCTGGCGGACAGCGCAGCAATGATGTCCTGCAACTGTGCCACACCGGCGGCCCGGTCAGTGAGGTGCAGGCGAAGCACGGGACGGCCGTGGTCGGTAAGGACCTGGGCATCGCCGGCAGCCTGCGCGGCAATCAGTTCCCCGAACGTGAAGGGACGCTCCGGGATGGCAAGGTCCTCCGCCGATGCGGCCGTGACCTGGAGGAACACCCCGATGCCCGGGCCGCCCTTATGGAACTGGCCCGTCGAGTGGAGGAACCGCGGGCCCCAGCCAAACGTCACGGGGCGGCTGGACACGGCGGCCAGTTCGTCGCGGATGCCTTCGAGCTGTGCGAACGCCAGCCGGTCGAAGTAGGCCTGGACGCTGAGGTAGCTGTCGCTCTCCAGCGTGTCCAGCAGTGCCTTCACGGCGTCCTCGGCTGTACGGGCATCACCGAGCCAGTCACCGCCGCGGACCTCGATGGATCCGTCGACAAACGCTGCCGGAGTGGGCTCGGGCTGGGCGTCCAGCAGTCCGCGCGCGGCGACCTTGGCGGCCTCGACGTCGGGCTGGTCGAAGGGGTTGATGCCCAGCAGGCGTCCGGCCACGGCGGTGGCGAACTCCCAGACCATCATCTGGGTGGGCAGTCCGCCGGCGATGGCAACCTCGTTTTCACCGAGTTCGACGTCGGCATCGGCTGCCACCAGCCGCACCACCAGGACGTCCGGCGCGCCGATGGTGGCCTCGGGTGAGTTGGGGCCGGCAACCACCGGAAGCACACCGGTACCCAGCTTGCCCGTGGACTCGGCGATGAGCTGCTCAGCCCAGTCGGCGAAGCCCACAATCCCCGAGCCGTCCTCGGCGATGACGATCTTGTTCCGCAGGGGGCTGGTTCCGCCCAGGGCCGTTCCGAGTGCCAGGCCGATGTTTTCCGGCGCGTCATCGTTCAGGATCTCCGCTGCCTCCTCGGCCTCATCCAGGAAGGCCTGGATGTCCACCCCGGCCAGGCCGGAGGGAACAAGACCGAAGGCGGTCAGCGCGGAGAAGCGGCCGCCCACGTTGGGGTCGGCGTTGAAGACAGCGCGGTAGCCGGCCTCGCGGGATGCCTTGTCCAGCGGGGAACCGGGGTCGGTGACGATGATGATCCGGCTCCTGGCATCGATTCCGGCGTCGTTGAACGCCTTCTCGAAGACCCGCCGCTGGGAGTCCGTTTCAACGGTTGAGCCGGACTTGGACGAGACCACGATCGCGGTCCCGTCCAGCCGGTCTGCGAGGGCGGCGCGGACCTGGTCGGGGTCCGTGCTGTCCAGCACTGTCAGCTCGACGCCGGCGGTGCCGGCAATAACCTCTGGAGCCAGCGAGGAGCCGCCCATGCCGCACAGCACGATGCGGGTAACGCCTTCTGACTTCAGGGCGTCTCGGAGTTCCAGGATGTCCTTGACCAGCGGCTGGGAGACGGTGGCCGCCTCCACCCACCCGAGGCGGATTGCCGACTCGGCCTCCGCATCGGGACCCCACAGGGTGTGGTCCTTGGCGAAGATGCGGGTGGCAATACGGTCCTCCACGAGGACCGGGAGGTGCAGTTCCAATGCCTGCTGTGCGGCACCGGTGGCGTCGTAGCTGAGAGTGGTCATAGTGGGTTAGGAAGCCTTCCGTGCAGAGGCGAGGGCGCCCTCGACGTCGGCCAGCAGTTCCTTCCAGCTGGCCACGAACTTGTCCAGGCCTTCGGATTCGAGGATTGCGACGACGTCGTTGTAGGAGATGCCGAGCTTCTCCAGGGCGTCGAGGGTGGCGTTGGCTTCGGTGTAGGTGCCGGTGACGGTGTCCCCGGTGACCACGCCGTGGTCGAAGGTGGCGTCCAGGGTCTTCTCGGGCATGGTGTTCACGACGCCCGGGGCTACGAGTTCTGTGACGTAGAGGGTGTCCGGGTAAGCCGGGTCCTTCACGCCGGTGGAGGCCCACAGGGGGCGCTGGGGGAGTGCGCCGGCTTCGGCCAGCAGGTCCCAGCGCTCCGTGGCGAAAAGCTCCTCGTAAACCTGGTAGGCCAGGCGGGCGTTGGCCAGGCCGGCCTTGCCCTTGAGTGCCTTGGCTTCCTCGGTGCCGATGGCGTCGAGGCGCTTGTCGATTTCGGAGTCCACGCGGGAAACGAAGAACGAGGCAACGGAGTGGATCTTTGACAGGTCGTGGCCGTTTTCCTTGGCCTGCTCCAGGCCTGACTGGAAGGCGTTGATGACGGCTCGGTACCGCTCCAGGGAGAAGATCAGGGTCACGTTGACGCTGATGCCTTCAGCCAGGGTGGCGGTGATGGCTTCGAGGCCCTCAAGGGTGGCCGGGATCTTGATAAGGACGTTGTCCTTGTTGACCCGCTTGAACAGGTGCTTGGCTTCGGCAATGGTGCCTGCCGTGTCCCAGGCCAGGCGGGGGTCCACCTCGATGGAAACGCGTCCGTCCACGCCCTTGGTGGCCGCAGCCACCGGTGCGAAGAGGTCGCAGGCGTCGGCGACGTCGGTGGTGGTGATCTCGAAGATGGTGTCCTCGACGCTGGCACCGGCTGCTGCCTGCTTGGCGATGGTGGCGTCGTAATCGGTGCCTGCCGTGATGGCGGCATGGAAGATGGACGGGTTGGTGGTTACGCCAACCACGTTCTTCTCTTCGATGAGCTTGGCCAGGGTGCCGGTATCCAGACGTCCGCGGGAAAGGTCATCGAGCCAGATGGAAACTCCGGCGTCGGAGAGCTGCTTGGTGGGAGTAGTCATAGTTCTGTATCTCCTGGAAATCGTTGGTTAGGCCTGGAGGCCTGCGAGGGAGTCCTTGGCGGCAGCGGCGACGGCCTCTGCGGTGATGCCGAACTCCTGGAAGAGGCGCTTGTAGTCTGCGGAAGCGCCATAGTGCTCAAGGCTGATGGAACGGCCGGCGTCACCGACGAATTCCTTCCAGCCGAGGGCAAGTCCTGCTTCGACCGATACGCGGGCCTTGACGGCGGCGGGCAGCACGGATTCGCGGTAGGCGGCGTCCTGCTTGTTGAACCATTCAACGCAGGGCATGGAGACAACGCGGGCGGCGATGCCTTCGGCCTGCAGGGCCTCGCGGGCCTGCACGGCCAGCTGGACCTCGGATCCGGTGCCGATGAGGATTACGTCCGCCGGGACGGTGGCGCCGTCCTTGGACGCTTCGGCAAGGACGTAGCCGCCCTTGGCGACGCCGGCAACGGAACCGAAGGTGTCGCCGTCGGCCTCGCCGTCGCCGCGCTCCCATGTGGGGATGTTCTGGCGGGTCAGCACAATGCCGGCGGGGTTGCTGTGGTTCTCCAGCATGGTCTTCCAGGCGACAGCTACCTCATTGGCGTCACCGGGGCGGACAACGTCCAGGCCCACGATGGCGCGCAGGGATGCGAGCTGTTCCACCGGCTGGTGGGTGGGGCCGTCTTCGCCGAGGCCAATGGAGTCGTGCGTCCAGACGTACAGCGACGGAACACCCATCAGGGCGCCGAGGCGGATGGCGGGGCGCTGGTAGTCGCTGAAGATCAGGAACGTGCCGGAGAACGCGCGGGTGCGACCGTGCAGGCTGATGCCGTTCACGATCGACGCCGCGGCGTGCTCGCGGATGCCGAAGTGCAGCACGCGGCCGTACGGGTTGCCGGACCAGGCGTCGGTCTGCTTGGAGGCAGGAACGAACGACGGCGAGCCTTCGATGGTGGTGTTGTTGGACTCCGCGAGGTCCGCCGAGCCGCCCCAGAGTTCGGGGAGGACCGGGCCCAGGGCGTTCAGGACCTTGCCGGAGGCTGCGCGGGTGGAGACGTCCTTGCCGGCCGGGAAGACCGGAAGGGCTGCGTCGAGGCCCTCGGGCAGTTCCTTGGCCTCGATGCGCTGCAGCAGCTCTGCGCCAGCGGGGTTGGCGGCCTGCCAGGCGTTGAAGGATTCCTCCCACTCCTTGCGGGCGGCAGCGCCGCGGTCCACCACGGCACGGGCGTGCGCCAGGACATCCTGGTCCACGTCGAAAGACTTGGCGGGGTCGAAGCCCAACACTTCCTTGAGTGCTGCCACTTCTTCGGCCCCCAGGGCTGAACCGTGGATCTTGCCGGTGTTCTGCTTCTTGGGCGCCGGGTAGCCGATGATGGTGCGCAGCGAAACGATGGAGGGCTTGGACGTCTCGGCCTTGGCAGCGAGGAGCGCCGAGTAAAGCTCCTGGACGTCCTCCTTGTATTCGCCGGTCTTGGTCCAGTCAACGCGCTGGACGTGCCAGCCGTAGGCCTCGTAGCGCTTCAGGACATCCTCGGTGAAAGCAATGTCGGTGTCGTCCTCGATGGAGATGTGGTTCTCGTCGTAGACCACCACGAGGTTGCCGAGCTCCTGGTGGCCGGCGAGCGAGGAAGCCTCTGCCGTGACGCCTTCCTGGAGGTCGCCATCGGACGCGATGACCCAGATAGTGTGGTCGAACGGGCTGGTGCCGGCGGCAGCATCGGCGTCGAACAGGCCGCGCATACGGCGCTGCGAGTAGGCGAACCCAACAGAGGACGCAAGGCCCTGGCCCAGCGGGCCGGTGGTGATCTCCACGCCGGCAGTGTGCTTGTACTCAGGGTGGCCGGGGGTCAGTGAATCCCACGTGCGCAGTGCCTCGAGGTCCTTCAGTTCCAGGCCGTAGCCGGAAAGGAACAGCTGGATGTACAGCGTGAGCGAGGTGTGGCCCGGGGACAGGACGAAGCGGTCACGGCCCAGCCAGTCCGGATTGCGGGGGTCGTGGCGCATCAGCTTCTGGAAAAGAAGGTACGCGGCCGGCGCCAGGCTCATGGCCGTTCCGGGGTGGCCGTTGCCAACCTTCTCCACTGCGTCCGCGGCCAGCACGCGGACAGTGTCCACCGCACGCTGGTCCAGGCTGGTCCAGGACAGTTCTTGCTCTTCCAAATGTGGCACGAAAACCGGGCCCCTCTCTGTGCTGATGGCAGGTGGCACACCGGGTCCGCATGAAGGCACGCTGTGTGGCGCCCGCTGCGGTGTGTACCAGCCGTTCACCATCGAAACGTTGATCTTTCACTCAGCCACTGGCAGCTGGGAATGCGTTTTCCACCGCTTCCTTGCTGCGTGCTGATCTGGTGACAGCTTAGCTCTATTCCATTCTGCGGGCGGCCCAAATCTCACGTTTTGGACGCAATTTCCGCTTATGTGAATGCGTCTGAAGTGAGGTTGAGTTAATCTGCTCGAATTGGCGCGCGAGCGATCATCAGCACCAACAGAACACTTGCCGGGCGCCGCCGGGCGCCGTCGGTGGACCGGCCGTGGCGGGGAAGCCGGCGCGGTATGATATTCGGAGGCCAGCGCCGGGCTGGGGGACACGTGCCAGCCGCCCGGACTCCCGCTGTTGCGTGGATCACTGCTCCGCGGGCGCCCGGTTCAGGGCGGGGCCGGATGACATAGCTGGACAGCCAGACAGAACTGCCAACAGAACGGGTGACTGCCACCGTGAGCACAACAGGTACGACGCTGAACGCATCACGGGCTTCCCGGCCCGGGATCGCCCGTAAGGCAAAGGCGTATCTCGCCCTCACCAAGCCCCGGGTCATCGAATTGCTCCTGGTCAGCACGCTGCCCACAATGATTTACGCAGAGCGCGGTTTTCCGTCCATCGGGCTCATCCTTGCCACCCTGGTTGGCGGCGCCTTCGCCGCAGGCAGCGCCGGGGCCTTCAACTGCTACATCGACCGGGACATCGACAAGCTGATGCACCGTACCGAGAACCGCCCGCTGGTTACCGGTGAAGTCACGCCGCGTGAAGCACTGATCTTCTCCTGGCTCCTGGGTGCTGCCGCCATTGCGATCCTCTGGTTCGGGGCCAACCCCCTGTCCGCCTGGCTCGGTTTGGGTGCAATCTTCTTCTATGTGGTGATCTACACGATCATCCTCAAGCGCCGGACTGCCCAGAACATCGTGTGGGGCGGTGCCGCCGGGTGCTTCCCGGTGCTGATTGCCTGGGCTGCGGTCACCAACTCTGTGGAATGGCCGGCCGTCATTCTCTTCATGGTCATTTTCCTGTGGACGCCCCCGCACTACTGGCCGCTCTCCATGCGCTACGGCGAGGACTACCGCAACGCCAAGGTCCCCATGCTCGGCGCCATCGCCGGCGCCAAGGTGGTCTCGGTGCAGGTGGTCCTCTACGCCTGGGCCATGGTGGCCTGCTCCCTGCTGATGGTTCCGGCCGGCGGAGCGGGTTGGGTCTACACCGTCACCGCAGTCCTAGCTGGCGCCTGGTTCCTCTACGAATCGCACGCGCTCTACAACAGGGCACAGCGCGAGGACATCTCGGACAAGCGGGCCATGAAGGTCTTCCACGGCTCCATCAGCTACCTCACCCTCCTGTTTATCGCCCTGGCCGTCGACCCGTTCATCGGGCCCGCCCTCATGGCGGGCTGACGCCCACACCATCGAATCCTGAACCTCCCCTGGCCGTGGCCGGGGGAGGTTTTTCGTTGAGCGCCACATGACGGAACGTCAGCCAACCATTCATGAAGGCGAGTGTGTGACAAGCCTGTCATGTTGGTCACTTTGATCTGTCATGCAACGTGAAGGTGTGGTTACGGTGGGTCTGGACCTGCTCCCGATCAGAGGAATGTCAATGCCGCAGCCGCCCCACGCACCCATCCATACGGTCCCGAGCCACAGCCCGCCCAGGGCGGGCGGCAACAACAGGTCCGGGTTCCGCCGGCCGGGCTTCCTGTCGCATCTCGGGGCCGACGTCCCTGCCTCACTGGTGGTGTTCCTCGTTGCCCTGCCCCTGTCCCTGGGCATCGCCGCAGCATCCGGGGCCCCCGTCATGGCCGGCCTCATCGCTGCGGCGGTTGGCGGCATCGTGGCGGGAAGCCTGGGCGGATCACCCCTGCAGGTGAGCGGACCGGCGGCCGGGCTGACCGTCGTCGTCGCCGGCATTGTCCAGGAGTTCGGCTGGCAGGTGACCTGCGCGATCACCGCGGCTGCCGGTCTGGTCCAGCTCCTGCTGGGCATCAGCCGCGTGGGACGCGCCGCCCTTGCCGTCTCGCCTGTGGTGGTCAAGGCCATGCTGGCCGGCATCGGCGTCACCATCATCCTTCAGCAGCTCCACGTCCTGCTCGGATCGCAGGCAGCCGGCCCGGCCCTCGAGAACCTTGGAGCCCTGCCGGCAGCCATCACGGGAGTCGAACTGCACGCCGCGCTGCTGGGCCTTACCGTCGTCGTCATCCTCCTCGGCTGGAAGTACCTGCCCGCCGCGGTGCGCCGTGTGCCGGGACCGCTGGCCGCCGTCGCTGCCGGAACGGCACTCTCGGCGGCGTTCGCCCCCAACGTTGAACGCATCTCCTTCACCGGCTCGATACTCGATGCCGTCACCCTGCCGCAGCTGCCTGAGGGCAGCTGGCGGGCAGCAGCATTTGCCGTGCTGACGATGGCTTTGATCGCCAGCATTGAATCCCTCTTGTCCGCCGTGGCCGTGGACAAGATGCAGAACGGGCCGCGAACCAACCTGAACCGTGAACTCGTGGGGCAGGGTGCTGCCAACATCGTTTCCGGGTCGCTGGGCGGGCTGCCCGTCACCGGAGTGATTGTGCGCAGTGCCACCAATGTGGAGGCCGGGGCTGTCCCGGGCCTCCGCCGTGCTGCACGGTATTTGGGTTGTGGCCTTCTCCGCCCTTTTCGCAGGGCTGATCCAGCTGATTCCCCTGTCCGTCCTTGCCGGACTCCTGGTGGTCATTGGCGCACGCCTGATCAAGGTGGCAGATATCCGGACCAGCCTCCGGACCGGTGAGCTGCCGATCTACGCAGTAACCCTGCTCTGTGTGGTCTTCCTGAACCTGCTCGAGGGCGTCATGATCGGCCTTGCCTTCGCAGCGGCCAGCGTACTGTGGCGTGTCCTGCGGGCAACAGTCCACGCCCAGGCACCCGTGCTGCCGTCCGGATCCTGGCGGGTCGGCATTGAAGGGTCGTGCAGCTTCTTCGCCCTGCCGCGGCTTAACCGAGTGCTGCACTCGGTACCGGCCGGCAAGCACGTGCTTGTGGAGCTCAACGCGGACTACGTGGACCACGCGTTCCGGGAGGCGCTGCTCGCCTGGCAGCGGCAGTACCAGGCCGCCGGCGGTACGGTGGTCCTTGAGCATCACGGGAACACGCTGTTCCGGGACGCGGCGGACCAGGCGCCAAAACGGCAGGAATCGCAGGAGCTTCCGCTGCCGCCGCGGACCTCGTGGCAGCCCGCCCGGGACGAACTGGCAGTGGCAATTGCAGGACAAGGCACGCGCCCGCCGTCGCCGGTCCTGCTGGGCATCAACAAGTACCACCGCCGCTTCGCGGACAAGGTCCGGCCCCTGGTCCAGGACCTGGCGGAGGGGCAGAACCCGGACACCCTGTTCGTGGCCTGCGTGGACTCGCGGGTGAACCCCAACCTGATTACCAGCAGTGGTCCAGGCGACCTGCTGACGTTGCGCAACATTGGCAACGTCGTCTGCCACGACGGCCAGGACGCCTCGATCGACTCTGCCCTCGCCTTTGCCCTGAAAGGCCTGGAGGTGGACTCCATCGTGATCTGCGGGCACTCCAACTGCGGGGCCATGAAGGCCCTGATGGAGGACGCGGAGGGCAAGGGGTCCGGCGCGCTGGGCGCCGGCTTCGACGCCTGGCTGGACCACGCCAGGCCAAGCTACGACGGACTCCTGGGCCATCATCCCGTGGCGGCCGCCGCTGCTGCCGCCGGCTATTCCGCGGTGGACCAGTTGGGCATGGTGAACGTGGCCGTCCAGCTCGCCAAGCTGGAAAGCCATCCGCTGGCAGGTCCCGCCCTCGCCTACGGACGGGTCCAGGCAACAGGCCTCTTCTATGACATCGCCACGGCCCGGGTGGTGCTTGTCCGTCAGGAGGGTATCGAGTTCCTGGACCCGGAACAGGCTGCGGACATGTCCAGGGCCCGGGCGCAGGCCGGCTAAGAACGGCATCGCAGGCAAGCGAAAGGCCGCCCCGGTTCAGGAACCGGGGCGGCCTTTTCGGTTGCAGGCAGATGTAGTTAGGCCACGGGGCTTGACCTGGCGATGTCCCACGCGTTTGTTGCAGCGCCCATAAGCATTGCGGCGCCGAGCATGTGGGCTGCCACCAGCAGCGCCGGGATGCCGTTGTAGTAC
Organism: Pseudarthrobacter sp. NPDC092202; assembly: GCF_044755505.1. Classification (NCBI taxonomy): domain Bacteria; kingdom Bacillati; phylum Actinomycetota; class Actinomycetes; order Micrococcales; family Micrococcaceae; genus Pseudarthrobacter; species Pseudarthrobacter sp. NPDC092202. The sequence continues at coordinate 182,915 of NZ_JBIVRG010000002.1, forward strand.
TGGGTGAAACCGATGACTGCCTGCAGCACAGTCACGCCGAGGAGGCCCAGGACGGCTGTCCGGATGGGGCCGGTGATCCGCCGCAGCAGCACCAGCGCCAGCGCAACCAGGGTTCCGGCGGTCACCAGGTAGGCCGGGGCGGCGTGGATGTGCGAGAACAGGTCCCAGTCCAGCCCGTTGCGCGGTGCATCGGCGTCCCCTGCGTGCGGACCGGCTCCGGTGACCACCACACCCAGCATGACGGCGACGGCGGAAAAAAGCGCGACGGCGGCCGTCACAGGACGCATGACGCCCGGCAGGGCAGCGAGGGGAACAGTGTGGAACCGGCCGGTCCGGCCGAAGGCCCGGTTGACCAGCAGCGTGGCCAGCACCACCAGTGCCATGGAGACCAGGAAGTGGAGGCCTACCACCCAGGGGTTGAGGTTGGTGAGGACCGTGATGCCGCCGATTACGGCCTGCGCGGGAATGCTGGCCAGCAGGCCCAGTGCCAGCAGGAAAAGGTCGCGCCGCTCCTTGCGGAGGTTCCACAGGTAGACCAGCATCAGTGCGGCGACGGCGGCCAGCGCGAAGGTGAGGAGGCGGTTGCCGAACTCGATGAACCCGTGGATGCCCATCTCGGGCGTGTTCACCAGGGACGTGTCCGTGCAGCGGGGCCAGGTGGGGCAGCCTAGGCCGGAGGAGGTCAGCCGGACCGCTCCGCCGGTGAGCACCAGCAGGGTCTGCCCGATCAGGGATGCCACGGCCAGACGGCGGACGCTCTTGTCCACGGTGCGGGGCAGCCGTGACGCCAGGCGGCCGGCGAACTGGGGAAGGCGGAAGGCGGTGCTCACGAGTATCTCAATTCCACTTGAACCAACGGATTGCTGCGGCCCCGGCAGTAACTGTCCAGAGCACCAGTATGAGGGCGGCTGCGCCGTTCAGCGCACCGTGCAGGAAGGCGTCCCGGAGGGCTTCGCCGAGCGCGCCCGAGGGGAGGAGTCCCACGATCTGCTGGGCGGCGGCGGGCAGCCGTTCGGCAGGAATAACGATTCCGCCGAGGGCTCCGAGGAGGATCCAGAGCAGGTTGGTGATGGCCAGCGTGGCCTCGGGGCGGACCGTCCCGGCCACCAGCAGCCCCAGGGCGGTGAACGCCGCCGCGCCCAGCGCCAGGAGGAGCAGCGCGGGAACCCACCCCGCCGCCGTCGGCTGCCATCCGAGGGCATACCCGACCACTGCCACCACGGCAACCTGCAGGCACAGCACCGCCAGGACGGAAAGCACCTTGCCGGCAATCAGCCCGCCCCGGCCCAAGGGGGTGGTGGACAGGAAGCGCAGCACACCGTACCGGCGGTCGAATCCCGTAGCGATGCCCTGCCCGGTAAACGCCGTGGACATGGCGCAGAGTGCAAGGATCCCCGGGACTGCCACATCAATGCGGCTCGGACCCAGGCCGTCCAGGAACGGCGTAACGGTCAGGCCAACGAGCGCAAGCAGCGGCAATACCACCGCGAGGATCAGCTGCTCGCCGTTGCGCAGCATGGCAAGTGCCTCGTATTTGCCCTGCAACAGGATGCGCCGGAGCAGGGGGGCCGGCCGCTGCAGGGCAGGTGCTCCCGCCCCGGTGGCGGGTGCGGTGCCCGCGGGGGTCGGGTTCATCGGATGTCCTTTCCCGAGATGTCCAGGAAGACGTCTTCAAGGCTACGCGCCTGCAGGGCCATGGCGGCGGGCATGACGTCGTGCAGTGCCCACCATTCGGCCAGTGCGGCAAGGTGCTTGGGAGTCAGGGCGCCGGTAGCGGTATAGCTTCCCGCCCGTTCCTCCAGGACCACGACGTCGGCCGGCAGCACGCCGGACAGGTCCAGCCCCGGCGCCGCGTCGAAGGAGAGGGTGCGCACATGGTCTGCGCCGGCGTCCACGGCGGGTCCGCGCTGCAGCAGCTCCTGGACTGTTCCCTCCGCGACGTTCCGGCCGCCGTCAATGATGTACACGTAGTCCGCCAGCCGCTGGGCGTCGTCCATCAGGTGAGTGGTGAGGATGATTCCCATCCCCGCATCGCGCAGTTCCCCAATCAGCTCGAACACCAGCTGGCGGGACTGCGGATCCAGGCCGGCGCTCGGCTCGTCAAGGAACAGGACCTCCGGCCTCCCCACCAGGGCGGCGGCGAGGGCCAGGCGCTGCTTTTGTCCGCCCGAAAGCCGCCGCACGGTGGTCCGGCTGAAGGTGTCGATGCCGAGTCTTTGGACAAGGTCGTCCACGGGCCAGGGGTGTGCATAAAGGCCGGCAATGTGCCGCAGCAGGGGGAGGGGACGGGCCGACGGCGGGAGGCCGCCGTCCTGAAGCATCACACCGACGCGGGAGCGCAGGTCCGCGCCTGCGGTTGCGGGGTCCTCGCCGAGCAGGGAGATGGTACCGCCGCTGCGCCTCTGCAGGCCCTGGGCACATTCCAGGGTGGTTGTCTTTCCGGCACCGTTGGCACCCAGCAGCGCTGTGACCTGCCCGCGCCCCGCTGTCAGTGAGACGCCGCTCACCACCCGGAGCATTCTTCCGTCCATGCTGGAGAGCGGGCCTACATCTTTAACAAGCCCGTTGATGGACAGGACGGGGGACAGGGGCAATCGCACCCCAGTATTCTACGGGAAGTAGTATTAGCGGCAGTCCGCTGCGTCCCGGCAACGGGAGTTTTTGTCCAGGTATGCAGGGTTCCGGGCCGGTGAAGTCTGCATATCTGGACAAAAACTAGAAGGTGGGGGCGGGAGGTCAGGTCAGCCTCGCCTTACTGGAATGCGGGACTAAATTACGACACTATTGTGTTGTGTATTCCATGACCAACGCTACTGCTGTGCCTGTTGCCCGGCACGGGGCCTCTGCTGTTACAGCGGAACGCGGCGCCATGCCCGCGGGCCCGGTGGCCGACGCCGATGAGCGCACCCGCGACCGCGTCCTTGCGGCCGTGCTGGAACATGGACCCGTCAGCGCCGCCGAACTCGGGGACCTCCTCGGATTCACACCGGCCGCCGTCCGCAGGCACCTGGACCACCTCTCCCGTGCCGGCGTCATTGAAGTCAAGCGGGTTGCCAAATCCGGCAGCGGCGCAGGCCGTCCGGCACGCCGCTACGTCCTCAGCTCCCAGGGCCAGTCGAGCCTCGGCAACGACTACCTGGACATCGCCGCCCTCGCCCTCCAGCAGCTCCAGAAGGTTGCCGGGCCGGACGCAGTGCGGGCCTTCGCCGTCGAGCGTTTCGCCGACATGGAACGCAGGTATGCGCCGGAAATCGAAAAAGCCGGCCCCGACATCACCGACCGCGCCAAAGCGCTGGCAGAGGCCCTGAGCCGCGATAACTTCGTGGCCTCGGCAGCCTCCATCGAGGCCAAAGCTCCACTGCCGGCCGCCCTTTCCAGCGTCCAGCTTTGCCAGGGCCATTGCCCCATCCAGCAGCTCGCTGCCCGCTTCCCCGTGTTCTGCGACGTGGAAACCGACGTGTTCTCCAGGCTGGTGGGCGTTGACGTACGCCGGCTTTCCACCCTGGCCCGCGGCGGCCACGTGTGCACCACCCACATACCCACAGGCAGGCTGTCTTCAGGAGGGCCCACAAAGCCCCCGGAAGCCCCCGCCAGCCTGAATGAAGTAACCAACCATCAGCAAGAAAGGCCGTGATGACGGACCAACTATCAGAGAAAGCAGTAGCCGAAAACACTGTGATCTCGGAGATTCTCGAGAAGAATCCCGAGCTTCACGGCATCGGCAACTACGAGTACGGCTGGGCCGACAAGAACGATGCCGGCGCCAACGCACGCCGTGGGCTCAACGAAGAAGTGGTCCGGGACATTTCGGCCAAGAAGAGCGAGCCGGAGTGGATGCTCGATCTCCGCCTCAAAGGCCTGAAGTACTTCGACCGCAAGCCCATGCCCACCTGGGGCGCGGACCTTTCGGGCATCGACTTCGACAACATCAAGTACTTCGTCCGCTCCACCGAGAAGCAGGCTGCCACCTGGGAGGACCTGCCCGAGGACATCAAGAACACGTACGACAAGCTGGGCATCCCGGAGGCCGAGAAGCAGCGCCTGGTTTCCGGCGTCGCCGCCCAGTACGAGTCCGAGGTTGTCTACCACCAGCTGCGTGAGGACCTCGAGCGCCAGGGTGTCATCTTCCTGGACACCGACACCGCACTCAAGGAACACCCGGAAATCTTCCAGGAGTACTTCGGCACGGTCATCCCGGTGGGCGACAACAAGTTCGCGTCGCTGAACACCTCAGTCTGGTCCGGCGGCTCCTTCGTCTACGTCCCCAAGGGCGTCCACGTGGACATCCCGCTGCAGGCATACTTCCGCATTAACACCGAAAACATGGGCCAGTTCGAGCGGACCCTGATCATCGCGGACGAGGACTCCTACGTCCACTACATCGAGGGTTGCACCGCGCCGATCTACACCTCGGACTCGCTGCACTCCGCCGTTGTGGAGATCATCGTGAAGAAGGGCGCCCGCGTCCGCTACACCACCATCCAGAACTGGTCCAACAACGTGTACAACCTGGTGACCAAGCGCGCCATCTGCGAAGAGGGCGCCACCATGGAATGGGTCGATGGCAACATCGGCTCCAAGGTCACCATGAAGTACCCGGCCGTCTACCTCGTGGGCGAGCACGCCAAGGGCGAAACACTGTCCATCGCGTTCGCAGGCGAAGGCCAGCACCAGGACACCGGCTCGAAGATGGTGCACATTGCGCCCAACACCAAGAGCTCCATCATTTCCAAGTCCGTGGCCCGCGGCGGCGGACGCGCGGCCTACCGCGGCCTGGTCCAGGTCCGCGAAGGTGCCAAGCACTCTGCCAACACCGTCCGTTGCGACGCGCTGCTCGTTGACACGATCAGCCGCTCGGACACCTACCCGTACATCGACATCCGCGAGGACGACGTTGTCATGGGACACGAGGCAACTGTTTCCCGGGTCAGCGAAGAGCAGCTCTTCTACCTGATGTCCCGCGGCATGCGCGAAGACGAGGCCATGGCGATGATCGTCCGCGGCTTCATCGAGCCGATTGCCCGCGAGCTCCCCATGGAGTATGCACTTGAGCTGAACCGCCTGATTGAACTGCAGATGGAAGGGTCCGTCGGATAACGATGACTGAAATCACTACTGAAAAGGCACGCATCGGCGCGCCTTCAGCCCAGCCGTTCATCGACGGCTTCACCGAAGAAGGCGAGAGCCTCTCGCCCATTAACGCCGCAGCCTCCAAGGCCCCGCTGGCCGGCGAAGCGGTCAAGAGCCATTCCCACGGTGGCGGCGTTGGCATCCCGGACAGCTCGCGCGCCGGCCGCCTCACGTCCTACAAGCTTGCCGACTTCAAGCCGCTCACCGGCATGGAGGAAGACTGGCGCTTCACCCCGCTCAAGCGGCTCCGCGGGCTGCACTCGGAGGTCCTGTCCGGCGCGGCACCCACCGTCGTCGTCACCGGCCCGGAGGAAGTCACCGTGGAGAGCGTCGGCCGCGACGACCGCCGCATCGGCACCGCGGGTATTCCCGAGGACCGCGTCTCCGCCAACGCCTGGGAGAACTTCGCCGGCGCCACCGTGGTGACCATCCCTTCGGAGTTCGAAGCACTGACCGAAGTCAGCGTCGACATTGAAGGCACCTCGCTGGACCCGGCTGCCCAGCACCTGGTGATTGTTGCGGAGAAGTTCTCCAAGGCAGTTGTTGTCCTGAACCACCATGGATCCGCCATAGTGTCCGAGAACGTGGAGATCATCGTGGAAGACGGCGCCAGCCTGACCGTCATCACGCTCCAGGAATGGAACGACGACGCCGTCCACGCCTCGTCCCAGCAGGCGAAGATCGGCCGCGACGCCAAGCTCAAGCACGTCATGGTGAGCCTCGGCGGCGACCTGGTCCGCGTTACGCCGTCGGCCCGTTTCACCGCCACCGGCGGTGAGGCTGAAATGTTCGGCCTGTACTTCGCCGACGCCGGACAGCACCTTGAGCAGCGCCTGTTTGTTGACCACGCCGTGGCCAACTGCAAGTCCAACGTGCTTTACAAGGGCGCACTGCAGGGCCGCAACGCCCACGCGGTGTGGGTTGGCGACGTCCTGATCCGCAAGGAAGCCGAGGGCACCGACACCTACGAGGCCAACCGCAACCTGCTGCTGACGGACGGCGCGCGCGCCGACTCCGTGCCCAACCTCGAAATCGAGACCGGGCTGATCGAGGGTGCAGGCCACGCCAGCGCCACCGGCCGGATGGATGACGAGCACCTGTTCTACCTCATGGCACGCGGCATTCCCGAGGATGTTGCCCGCCGCCTGGTGGTCCGCGGCTTCCTGAACGAGATCATCCAGCAGATCAAGGTCCCCTCCATCGAGGAGCGGCTGACCGAGGCTGTTGAGCACGAACTCGCCCTCACGGACAACTAGAAGGCACGGAGCACGGTTACAGATGACTGACCAGCCAAAGGGCGAGCTTGTCTGCAAGGTGGATGAAATCCAGCTGAAGCAGGCGCTGCGGATCCTGATTGATGACTACCCGGTGGCGATCGTCAAGGACTCCATGGGGGAGATCCACGCGATCGGCGACACCTGCTCGCACGCGGACATTTCGTTGTCCGAGGGCGAGGTGGAGGGCTGCGCCATCGAGTGCTGGGGCCACGGCTCACAGTTCGACCTGCGCAGCGGCGAACCGCTGCAGCTGCCCGCCTACGATCCCGTTCCGGTGTTCGCCGTCGAGATCGTCGGGGACGAGGTCTATGTGGACGTCACCAATGTCCTCAACGGCGCCGAGGCTCCCAACTTCAGCTAGCACCACAGAATTACGAACCACCTTCCAGACAGAGACCGCACCGCCGCCGCCCAGGCCCGGTGCAGAGGAGAACAAGACACATGTCTACTCTTGAGATCAAGGACCTGCACGTCAGCATTGAGACGGAGCAGGGCACCAAGGAAATCCTGAAGGGCGTCAGCCTGACCATCCGGACGGGCGAAACCCACGCCATCATGGGCCCCAACGGCTCCGGCAAGTCCACGCTGGCTTCCACCATCGCAGGCCACCCGCGCTACAACGTCACCAGCGGCTCCATCACCCTGGACGGCGAGGACGTCCTGGAGATGAGCGTTGACGAGCGTGCCCGCGCCGGCGTGTTCCTGGCCATGCAGTACCCGGTGGAGGTCCCCGGCGTGAGCATGACCAACTTCCTGCGCACCGCCAAGACCGCCATCGACGGCGAAGCACCCAAGCTCCGCACCTGGACCAAGGACGTCAAGGCTGCCATGGAGCAGCTGCGCATCGACGCCGACTTCGCCCAGCGCAACGTGAACGAAGGCTTCTCCGGCGGTGAGAAGAAGCGGGTGGAAATCCTCCAGCTGGAACTCTTCAAGCCCAAGTTCGCCATCCTGGACGAGACCGACTCCGGCCTGGATGTTGACGCGCTCAAGGTGGTTTCCGAGGGCGTCAACCGTGCGCACGCCGAAGGCAAGATGGGCACGCTGCTCATCACCCACTACACCCGCATCCTGCGCTACATCAAGCCTGACTTTGTGCACGTGTTCGTGGATGGCCAGGTTGTTGAGGAAGGCGGTCCGGAGCTTGCCGACCGCCTCGAAGAAGAAGGCTACGACCGCTACGCCAAGGGTGCCGGCGCTGCCGCTGCACCCGCCGTGGCGCAGGCCTAGTAAGGACACCCGCCATGACCGAAATCAACGCTGCACGCACCAGCCTTGAGGATGTCGAGGAGGCGCTGAAGGATGTCATCGACCCTGAACTCGGCGTCAACATCGTTGACCTTGGCCTGCTGTACGGCCTGAAGTACTCGGACGACGACGGCGCGCTGCTGATCGACATGACCCTGACCACCGCGGCCTGCCCGCTCACCGACGTGCTCGAGGAGCAGGTGGGCAAAGCCCTGGACGGCGTTGTTGACGACTGGCGCCTGAACTGGGTCTGGATGCCGCCGTGGGGTCCGGAACGGATCACCGACGACGGCAAGGACCAGATGCGGGCCCTCGGCTTCAACATCTAATTTGAGTACGACGACGGCCGGTTACCTTCATCGCGAAGGTGACCGGCCGTCGTCGTTGGGGCTAGTAGGCGGGGAGACCTCGACGGATTACAACGTCGGTGCCGAGAACGTGTCGCACTGGTTGATGTCGCCGGTTTCGTAGCCCGTGTAGAACCAGCGCTGGCGCTGCTCGCTGGAGCCGTGGGTCCAGGCCTCGGGGGAGACCCGTCCGGTGGCCGCCTCCTGGATCCGGTCGTCACCAACGGCGGAGGCAGCGGACAGGGCGTCGTTCAGGTCCTGCTGGGTGAGGGGCTCCAGGAACGGCTGGCCGTCGGGTCCCGGCTGGGTTGACGCATGCTTCGCCCAGAGGCCGGCGTAACAGTCGGCCTGGAGCTCAACGCGCACGGCACCGGATTCAGGTCCCTGGGGATCCTGCTGGGCCTGGTCCAGGGTGCCCAGCACGTTCTGGATATGGTGCCCGAACTCGTGTGCCACCACATACTCCTGGGCCAGGGGTCCGCCCGAGGAGCCGAACCTGTCCACCAGCTCCTGGAAGAACCCGGGATCGAAGTAGGCAGTGGTGTCGGCGGGGCAGTAGAAGGGACCTACGGCGCTGGACGCCGTGCCGCAGCCTGTGCTGACGCCCTGCTCGAAGATCACCGTCTCCGGCTGCGGGTACTGCACGTTGTACTGCTGCAGGTAGGCAGGCCAGAAGGCGTTCAGGCTGTTCACGGTGCCGGTGATGCGGCAGTCCACCCGGGCGTCCGCGTCCGCTCCTGTCTGGCAGGCCGGCGCGGTGCCCTGGCTCTGCGGCTCCTGCCCCGCTCCTGCCAGGCCTTCCAGCAACTGTGGATTGACACCCAGGAGTGTCGCGATGAGCAGGATGAGCCCACCGCCGATGCCGCCGCCCACTTTTACCCCGCGGCCCATGCCGCGCCGGTCCTGGACCTGGGAGGGGTCCAGCTGCACGTTGTCGTTGAAACTCATAAAGTCACATTACCCGCGGACCAGAAGATCAACCGGTGCCGGCCGGTAAAGTTGATCCGATGCCTTTCCTGAACAGAATCCAGCGCTGGGCCGGGGAACGGCCCCACGACACCGCCGTCGTGATTGCCGGACGCCGCCTCTCCTGGGCGGAGCTCCGGGATTCCGCTGCGGCGCTGGTGCCCCACACCAAGTCCGTGACCTCCCTGTGCGAAGCCAATTCGGCCGACTTTGCGGCAAGATTTGCGGCGGCACTGGCCGGAGGACGGCAATGTGCCGTCCTGGACCCCTCGTGGCCTGGCCCGCTGCAGGAGGACATGAAGCGGCGCGTGGAGGCGTGCGCGCAGCCAGCAGCGGTATCCCCGGATGATGAGCTCGCAGACGGCGATCCGGGGTCCACCTTCCTGATCGGCCTCACCTCCGGCACCACCTCCATCCCGAAAGCCTTCACGCGGTCCCGGCGGTCCTGGCACGAATCCTTTGAGGCCTCCATCGAATTCTTCGGGCTCCGCGCGGACGATGTGACCCTGGCCCCGGGCCCCCTCGCCGCCAGCCTCAACCTGTACGCCCTGGCCGAATGCCTCTACGCCGGTTCGGAGTTCCAGACCCTCGAAAGCTTTGATGTGGGCGACGTCCATGCCGCCATCACCCACGACCGGGTCACCCGGCTGGTCCTGGTGCCCACCATGCTGCGGATGCTCAGCGAGCGCGGCCTGACCGGATGCGTCGACGCTTCCGGCGTGCGGACCATTATCTGTGCCGGCTCGAAGCTCGACGTGAGGACCCTTGAGGCAGCCCGCCGCTGGGCTCCGAACGCCACCATCTTCGAGTACTACGGTGCTTCCGAACTGAGTTTCGTCTCGGGGGCGGGGCTGGCCGCGAGCCAGCCGGCCGTGCTCGGCGGAACCGGGATCGGCCGGGCGTTCCCGGGTGTCGACGTGCGGATCCTCGATGACGAAGGGCTGCCGCTGCCAGACAGGGAACCCGGAAACATCTGCGTCCGCAGCGCCATGGTGAGCAACGGTTATCTCTGGGGTGACGACGGGGAGGCGCTGAGGTCCTATGGCGGCTGGTTCACTGTGGGGGACCAGGGGTACCTGGCCCGCGGGGAACTGCACATCCTGGGCCGCCGCGCGGACATGATCCTCACCTCAGGCAAGAACGTCTATCCGCATGAGGTGGAGCTGGCACTGTCAGCGGTACCCGGTGTGTCCGCCGCCGTCGCGGCCGGGATGCCCGACGACCTGCGCGGTGAACGGGTTGTGGCCGGAATTATTGCATCCCATGGTGGAGTTACTGCCACCCAGCTTCGTGCCGGCCTTGAGGACATCCTTGCCCGGGACAAACGCCCCCTCCAGTATTACCTGCTGAGCGACCTGCCCACCACGGACCGGGGCAAAGTCAGCCGCAGCCTGCTGCTGGACTGGATCAGGTCCCGGGACCGCAGGGTACGCAGCCTTGACAGCTGAGATGCTCCCTCCGGACCGGCAGCCGGTCATCATTGCCGCCCTCCGGACCCCGGTGTGCCGCACCAACGGTGCGCTCCGGAGCCTGCGGGCCCACGAGCTGCTCGCGCCCGTGCTCCGTGGACTCCTGGCTGGAACGGGGGTGGAACCTGGCAACGTGGCCGATGTCGTAATCGGCAACGCCGTGGGCGGCGGGGGAAACGTTGCCCGCCTGGCCCTGCTGGCGGCGGGACTGCCCGTCAACGTTCCGGGGATTACGGTGGACCGCCAATGCGGCTCCGGGCTCGACGCGGTGGTCCTGGCGTCGCGGCTGGTGGCAGCGGGCGGAAACCCGCTGTACCTCGCCGGAGGGGTGGAGAGCACCAGCACAGCGCCCCTGCGCGCGTACAGGAACGACGATGGCGGCCCGGAGTTTTACGCCCGGGCACAGTTTGTGCCGGACAGCTTCGGCGATCCGGACATGGGCGTGGCGGCGGAAAACGTGGCGCGGGAGTTTGGCGTGGGCAGGGAACGTCAGGACGCATTCGCGCTGCGCAGCCACCGCCTAGCATTGGCGGCGAGGGACGCAGGGGCGTTCGACGGGGAACTGGTTCCGTTGGACACGGACGCCGGGACTGCCGGCGCGGACGATGGTCCCAGGCGGGGACTGAACGCCGCGGTCCTGGCGCGGTTCCCGGCGGCCTTTGTGGACGGGGGAACTGTCACCGCAGGGAACTCCTGCTTCGACGCTGACGCCGCATCCGCCGTCGTCATCACGTCCTTGCAACGTGCGAGGCAATTAGGAGCGGGCGACGGGTTCCTGGTGCTGCGCAGCGGCACTGCGGGAGTGGCCCCGGAACTGCTGGGCGTCGGTGCGGCCGCCGCGGCGCGGGACGTGCTGTCAGCTGCGGGGGTCCCGGCGGACCAGGTGGACCTGGTGGAATTCAATGAGGCTTTCGCATCGCAGACGCTTGCCTGCCTTGACCAGGTGGGGATTGACGCTGAACGGGCCAATCTCGATGGCGGCGCGCTGGCCCTGGGCCATGCTTACGGCGCGTCCGGGGCAGTCCTGGTGACCCGGCTGCTGGCCCAGGCACGCCGGTCCGGAACCCCGGGTAGCCTTGCGCTGGCCATGATCAGCAGCGCCGGCGGCATGGGAACTGCAGCGCTGCTGGAATACCAGCGGCTTTGAACCCTTCCCGGGGCCTCAGTCTTCCGCTTCGCCGAGGCCGCGGGCGGCGAGCGCCTCGCCCGTCTGGCGGGCGAATGCCACCGACGTGATGAAGACAGGCAGGATCAGGGCGCGCGGATTGCGTTCCAGACCCCTTGCCCGGGCGGAGTCCCGGACGTCGGCGAAGGTGCCGGCGATGTAGGGGATACTGCGCAGCATAATGGCGATGGTCAGGGCAAACCGCTCGGGGTCGGCGCCAAACCGTTTGAAGGGGCCGGCTGCGCTGACCACTCCGTCAAGGAGCCGCTGTACGGGGGTGGTGGCCGTGAGCAGGGAGGCTGCCACCACGCAGACCAGGATGTTCAGGACAATGCGCGCGGCCGTGGGTGCTCCCAGCATCCACCACTGGAACACGCCGATAACCAGCAGCACGGCTGCGAGCGGGCGGACGGCGGCCCAGAGCTTCTTCAATCCGGCGCCCGTCAGGAACAGGCAGCAGAGCCCGCCCAACACGGCCAGCGACACCCGCCAGTCCACCACGATGAACGAGGCCAGGCCGCAGCCGAAGACCAGCAGGAACTTCAGCGCCAGCGGTGCCCGGTGGATGAGGGAGTGTCCCGGCACGTAGTTGGCCAGCAGGAAGCCGTGGCCCCTCACCGCGGTTCCCCAGCCGGGAGGCCGTCCGTGCAGAGTATCCGGTAGTGGTCGACGGCGGCTGCCGCGCCGCCGTCGAACACTACCTCTCCCTGTTCGATGACCAGCACCCTGTCCATCTCCAGTGCCAGCCCAAGGTCATGGGTGGACATGATGATCTGCTGGTCGAGTCCCGCCAGGGTCCTGCGGAGGAGTTCGCGGTTGCGGAGGTCCAAAAGGGTGGACGGCTCATCGAGGACCAGCACGGAGGGATTCACGGCGAGCACTGCGGCCAGGGCCATCAGCTGCCGTTCCCCGCCGGACAGTTCGTAGATGCTCTGGTCCGCCAGTTCCAGCAGGCCCAGCCGGTCCAGTGCCGCGTCGGCTGCCCTCCGCCGCTCCGTTCCGTTGCGGACGGAGCGGCGCAGGGACAGCTCCACATCCTCCCGGCCGGTGGGCATCACCAGCTGGGACAGGGGATCGGTGAAGACAAAACCCACGTTCCGGCGCACCGCCCGGACGTCGCGGACCGTGTCCTTGCCGTCCACCGTGACCTTGCCTGCCGTTGGCTGGACGAGCCCGTTGACCAGGCGGAGCAGGGTGGACTTGCCGGAGCCGTTGGCACCGATGACACCGATCCGCTGTTCGGTGAGCTGCAGGCTTATGGCGTCGAGCAGGACTTTGGGTTCCGGTGTGCTGTCCGTTTCCACGGCAACCGTTACGTGGTCAAAGGCTACGGCGGGCATGGCGCGTCCCTTAGGCCTTGGCGGGCTGGGCGGCACTGCGCCGGACACGGCGCACCAGGATGTCCGGGAAGGCGCGGTGGAGGGCCACGGCGATGACGGCTGCCAGGATGTTCTTCACCATGTCACCCGGGTAGAACACGAGGTCGCTCAGGAAAGCCTGCCCCAGGGTGGCCTTGGTGTTCAACGCGATCCCCAGTATGCCGAGGGAGTGCACCACCACGGCACTGGTGACGGCGGCGGAGACGAAGAACCAGAGCGCCCTGGCCTTGGCGGTCCGCCGGATCACGATGGTGGCCAGCCAGCCGACAATGAAGGCAGCGATGGGGAACGCAATAATGTAGCCGGCCGAGGGGCCTGCAAGAATGCCCAGGCCGCTGCGGCCCTGGCTGAAGATGGGCAGGCCGGCGAGTCCCAGGAGGGTGTAGAGCCCCACGGCTGCGAAGGCCCGTCCCGGGCCCAGCACCAGGCCGGTCAGCATCACGGCCAGGGTCTGGAAAGTGATGGGGACGCCGAATCCGTTCACGGCCAGGCCGGGGACAAGGGCGGCGCCGGCCACGAGGGCGGCGAAGACCGCGATCAGGCCAAGGTCGGTGGCGTTCCAGCGGCGGCGGCCGGCGCTGGGGGGATTCTTGACGGCGGTGTCGGTGTTGCTCATGGGAGTCCTGTCGGTGTTGTACAAGCGGAATCTAATGTACTGCCGACGTTACTGGGGTGGAACCGCAGGTATTTTGTAGGGGGTCTACTAAGCGGGTTGCCGGATGCTTCATGCAGGGCACAAAGCCGTGCGTTGTCGTGCCGGCGTGGGGTGGTGCAGTGGTGGAGCCGGCTATTCGATGACGAAGCGCTGCATCATGTCGTTGTCTTCGTGTTCCAGGATGTGGCAGTGCCAGACATATTCGCCCTTGAAGGATGAGCCGATGGCCAATGGTGCTCCACCTGCTGCGCCTGCCCCGAACGGGACACGGATCCGGGTCACTTCGCCGGGCATCGCCACCACGGTGTCCTTCCAGCCACGCTCGTTGGCGGGTGCCGCTGCAGGGCGGCCAATCAGGAACGGCGTGACGGGAACGGTGCCGCCCTGGCCAGGGGTCACCAGCCCGGTGGCAGGGTCGACGTATCCGGTGGCGGCAAGGTAGTCCCCAACGTCGAAGCGCTGGCGGTTGAGGGTTTGGAACTGGGTGAAATGAAGGTGGATCGGATGCGCGTCCACGGTTGTATTGATCAGCTCCCACTCCTCAAGCGTGTCGCCTTCCACCTCGGTGATGTCGGCGGTGTGGAACGGGCGGTTGTTCAGCAGCGCCATGATGGGAATGCCCGCCGTATTGAGAACCTCCACCATGGTCATCTGGCGGGTCGCCGCGGTGGACAGGCCCGCGAGCCTGGTCATGGGCTGCGCTCGCAACTGCGCCGGCAACGGCTTCGTGTAGCCCGCCTGGCTTTGCACCGTGAACTGCATGATGTCGCGGAGGGGGACCCCGCCCTGTTTCGCCGACACGGGACCGTCCGGATACGGGGTGGGGGCGTTGTTGCCCAAAACCACTTTGGAGCCGGCAGGCAGGGCGGCAAAGTCCACCACAAGGTCCGCCCGCTCGCCCGGGCCCAGGACCAGCTTGTTGAGTTTGGCCGGGGTGTCCAGGAGGCCCCCGTCCGTGCCGATCTGGGCGAACGGCAGCGCGTTTCCGTCCGCCAGGAACTTGAGGTTGTAGAACCTGGCGTTGGAGCCGTTGAAGACCCGGAACCGGTACTTTCCCCGGTCCACGTCCAGGTTGGGCCAGGATTTCCCGTTGACCGTCGCAACATCCCCGAAGAACTCCGGTGCCCAGGGCCGAGGGGTGCCGTCGCTGTCCGTCAGCTCCGGATTGGGCGGGTAGGCGAAGGATCCGCCGGGGTTGAACATCCGGTCCTGGATGACCAGCGGCACCTCGTAAGGGGGCGGGGGAAGGTGCGTTCCGTCTCCGGTGTCGATGCCGGTCCCGGACGGGCCCGGGGTGTCCCGGATGAGGTAGCCGCCGGCCAGCCCGGCGTAGACATTGAGACGGGTGATGCCCAGCGCATGGTCATGGTACCAGAGTCCGGCGGCATCCTGGTTGTTGTCGTAGTGGTAGGTATAGGAGCTGCCGGGGGAAAAGACCTGTTCAGGGCCGCCGTCGGACCCTGCCCTGGTGTTGCCGCCATGCAGGTGGGTAGAGGTGCGCGGGGCTGTGGCGTCGTCGCTGCCGGGCGGCACCAGTTCACGGTCGACGGCGAAAGCCAGCGGGTGCGCTCCCAGCTGATTGTGCACGGTGAGGGTGAAAGGGGTGCCCCGTTGGGCGATGATGACGGGCCCCAGGTAGGTCTGCGATGCGCCCGCGGCCCGGTAGGTGAACGTATTCGTCGGGCCAAGCTGGCTGTGGAAGCTGTGCTCGGCGTTGCGCATCCACAGTTCGGTCGCGCCGCCGGCCCGCATATCGAGGACTCCCAAATCGGCCAGCGTGGGCAGTTGCTCGGAGAACATGGTCAGGGGACCGGCCTTGCGGGCAACTGTGCGGGTGGCCAGGGCGGCGTCCGGACGGAACAGGACGCCGGCGCCGGCTACAGCACCGGCCTGCAACAGCTGGCGTCGGGTTAGCTGCATCGCAGGCTCTTTTCGCTCGAAGGTGGGTCCCCTAATCGACCGTACGAGCCCGGCCGGATCTGGAACAGGGCCGTTGGGCCCGCCATCCCCGGCACCTCAAGATTCGCTGAAGAAACCGGAAGGATGGAAACGTTCCCTTCCTTCCGCCATCACTGCTTCCTATGGTGATCTAACAAGCTCGTCTGATCTAACAAGCTCGTCTGGGGGAATTCTGTGGTAGCCGCCGTTGCGCCTGGTGGGATCAGGAAATGTAACGCCATTCACCAGCAGTCAGGTCCCGCACCCGTTCTGTTTGGCCCTGGCCCGGGACCAAACGCGTCTTGCCTCGCTGAAGGCCGTGCGGACTTCGACGTCCACCGAGTGAGTGGGGCCCGCTGATGGGGAATTCCCTGCCCGCACTCCTGGCCGACGGTCCCGCCGGGAAGACACGCCGAATTGCCTGGATTGTCCTTGGCGTGATGGTGGCAGTCTCGCTGGTCGCCTTCGCGGTGTTTACCGCCACCAGGCCGGCGCCTGCGGCCCTTCAATCACCGGCAAAGAATGTCATTTACCTGCTGGGTGACGGCATGGGCCGCTCCCACGTCACGGCTGCCAGGGAGCGCTTTTTCGGTGCCGGGGGCAGGCTGGTGATGGAAACCCTCCCCTCCCACGGTTCTGTCAGTACCTATTCCGTGGAGAAGAACTCCGGCCAGCCTGGTGAGGCCGACTTCAAGCCTGAAATGGTCACCGCGTCTCCTGCCGCAGCCACGGCCTTCGCCACCGGCGTGAAGACATACAACAATGCCATCGGGGTGGATGCCAAGGGCACTGTGGTGCCCACCATCATGGAGCTGGCCAAACAGGCCGGCTACCGGACAGGCAACGTTTCCACTGCAGAAATTACGGACGCGACCCCTGCCGGGCAGATGAGCCACGTCCTTGCGCGAGGGTGCCAGGGACCTGACTATTCCGCCGACGCGTGCCAGGATACCGATGTCACCGGCGACAAGTTGTCCACCAGCGATGTCCGGGTAACCCCCATCGCTGACCAGATCGCCCGCAACGGCACTGCCGACATTATCTTCGGCGGGGGCATGGCCCGCTTCGACGCCGAGGATGAAACGGCGCTGAAGGAGCAGGGTTACTCGATCCTGGGCTCGGTCTCGAGCCAGATCGCCGCCACACGGGCAGACCTGAACGGGGCCTCCGGTGAAAAGGTCTTCGGCCTGTTCAATACAGGAAACCTCACCCTCGAAAAGTCCAAGAAGGACAACCCTGAAGCACCGGAGGCGGACGAGCCCTCCTTGCAGGAGATGACAAAGAAGGCCATCGAACTGCTAAACCAGGAGCAGGCAAACGGCAAAGGTTTCTACCTGCAGGTGGAAGGCGCCTTGATCGACAAGCGCTCCCACGACAACGACGCTGCCCAAACGCTGGATGAAGTCAAGGCCTTTGACGACGCCGTCGCCGCGGCCCTTGATTTCGCGAAAAAGGACGGCAATACCCTGGTAATTGCCACCGCAGACCACGAAACGGGCGGGTTCAACATCATCGAAAAGGGCTCCTTCACCAACGCCGAAGCAGCAGTGCCCCCAGCCAATGTGGATTCCAGGAACAGCGCGAACAACTCCACTCCGGCGCGGAGCGGCGGAATCTTCAAAGACGAGGAGCGCTCCACAGGCATCATCAACGGCGAGGGCGCCACCGATCCAAAGAACTTCGGCCCTGCCACCTTCCGAACCCCCAACGATCCCGCCGACGTCGAGGACGGCTCCAAGGACGCGAGTCTGTGGCTGTCCTATGCCTCCGGAAACCACACCGGGGCCGACGTGCCCGTCTATGCCCACGGGCCGGGTGCGGAACAATTGCAGGGCAGCGTGGACAACACCGATTTCTTCGACATCGTGGGCCAGGCTTTGCGTGTTTTGCGCTGAGAACAGCCATAGACACAGCCGGCTGGCCGGCGCTGTCCGGGCGGTGGACCAGCCCGCTGCCGCGGCACACCCAAGGGGGACACGATGAACCGCAAGTCCCGGGTCCGCCTGCTCGGGATCCTCGTCGCCGCGTCGCTGCTACTGCTGACCGCCGTCGTGCTCATCGGACCCGTTTCCACTCCGGGCCCCGCGGCCGTTGCCCCACCTGCTGCCGCCGCCAAAACAACCTTTCCCGGCCTTGCCAGAGCCGAGGGGGAACCGGACCTGCCAGGACTGCGGACAACCCGCCCGTCCCCGGGCCAAATTCTCCAGATTCAGGGTGCTTTTGATGACAGGCTTGAGTTCGAAGGCCTGGCTTTCGATGGACAGGCCGCCACCGGATCCGTCAAGGTCACCAGTGATGTCAGCGACCTGCTCGAACTTCAGGTGCTGGCCGGGTTCTACGATGAACGCGGCAACCTCCTTGGCACTGCCCGTTTCGTTCACCATCTCGGCGGTGAAGGCCATGGCCACTCCGGACCGTCCGACAACGGTGAAGAGTTCAACATCCCCGTACCGGCAGAGTTCCAGCCCCAGGCTGTGTCCGCGGCAGTAGGGGTGCCAGTCCTCGTCAACGAATAACGCGGCATAGCGCACCCGCACCCGCCTGGGTGCAGGGGCCAGGCGTGCTGCAGGTTGCCGCCGGCGGTTTCCCTGCCCGCTGCCGCCGGATAAACTCGCTGGTGAAATCTCGGTGAGGACATCCCCGGCAATGCAACCACCTCTGGGACCACTAAGCCGCCGCACACTCCTCAAAGGCGCCGGCGCCGCCGTCGTGGGTTCTGCTTTGTTCACGGACGAACACGCCCCGGCCGGCGGGGGCAGCACTACCCGGTACCTAAGCGTCTTTGGTTCCGACTCGGGGGCGGGCACCGAGGCAGCCCCGTGGCATAGTCTCTCCCGCGTCAGTGCCGCGCTCCGCGAAGGGGAGCTGCGCCGCGGCGACACCGTCCTGCTCAAGCGCGGCGACACATTTTTCGGCACTCTCCACGAGCCTTCCCTCCAAGGCACGGCCGGTGTTCTCACGGTGGGCGCCTACGGCACCGGTCCGCGGCCGAAAGTCAGCGGCTACAAGGTCAGCAAAGCAGCCTGGATCCAGCACGCTGAAGGGATATGGAAGCTGGACATCACCGCCCGTTCCGGCCAGTACAGGGGCAACACCGCCGCGCCGTCCACCAACGTTGGCTTCCTGAAGGTGGCAGGCCTCATCCGCGGATGGAAGCGGAACAGCCTGGAGGCACTGCAGAACCAGTGGGACTTCTATAGCGACGGGACCTTTGTGTACGTTAGATCGTCCTTTGCCCCGGGCGACGGCGTCGCTATCGCAGTCCAGCAGGACGGCATCCGGCCGGCCTCCCACAGCATCCTGGACGGCATCCACATCGAGGGCCATGGAGCCCACGGTATTGCGACGGGCGGCTCCGAGAACATCCGCATCAGGAACTGCCGCTTGGAGGAGCTTGGCGGATCCCAGCTGGCCTCCGACGGAACCCGTTACGGCAACGGCGTCGAGGTCTGGATCGGCGCGTCCAACATCATTATCGAAAACAGCACCATCCGCGAATGCTATGACGTCGCCTTCACCATGCAGGGGACGGCAACCAAGGAGGTCAAGTCATGGACTGACATCCACTTCCGGAACAACCGTGTAGAGAACTGCAACCAGACCTTCGAGATGTGGTCTGCCGGCGAAGCGACCCCGGGTTCGGGACACATCCGCTGTAATTTCAGCCACAACATCTGCAGCAACGCGGGCTACTCGTGGGCTGCCACCCTCCGGCCGGACACGGAAGGCAAGGGCACCCACATCCTGATGTATGACACGGACCTGCCCATGGATGTGGAGGTCACCCGGAACCGGTTCATCGGCGCCCGGGACAGCTACATCAACATCAGCGGCGGCAAGAAGGCACCCAAAGGGCTGAACCTGCACCACAACACCATCAAGCTCGGCCCGGGCACAAAGACCGCCTACGGCAGTGCGGAGACAATCGAGCGGGCCGCATACTGGCAGGCACGCACCGGCAATGAACGCGGTTCCACTTTCGGTGTGCTCACCACCGGCCGCTGCGAAGCGCAGGCATGAACATCCGGGGCGGTACCCGGGTCCAAATGCTCAGGATTTGATCAAGAGCATTGATTCGCCGGCTGGCGAGGCCTACGGTCGGGGGCATGACTCCAAGATCGAGCAGGGAAGGCGCCCGTGCGGCGGGACCCGACAAGTGAAAGACCCGATGCGGCAGCGGACCTTCCCCAGCGCGGGCGGACTCTGTGTCGGAGGCCTGATCCTCGCCATATCGCTGATTGCCCAGGCCAGTGACCCTGCGTCTGCGACAGCCAGGGACCTCCTGATCACCATCAGCGCCGTCTTCACCGGAGCCAATGCTGTTGGGCTCCTGGAACTGCGACGGCGGCAGCAAGTTCCGGACCTGCTGAACAAAAAGCCCACCTAGGATTTTCTGCACACTGCGGTACTCCCTTAGGGAGCCGCCGGAGCATCCTCCGGCCACCCGCCGTCACGGACCTAGCTTGACGTTCTCGCCGCTGAGCCTGGCACGAAAACCGTCTTCCTGGACCGTGACCTCCTGGAGCACGAGCCCCTCGGGCAGGCCCTCGATGTCGTGTTCAATGGTCACGAGCCCGTTCACCACGGCCCCGACTGCGTCGGAGACAAAGCCCGGCCCGCCAAAGTCGATCGAACGCGGCTCGACAACCAGCCTGCCGGCGTCGGCCTCAACCGTGCCAGTAGCGGTGACGGCCAGTTGGCGGCCCAAGGCCTCGACGGTGCGGACCACCATGACTTGGCCACCACCGGCGGCGCGGACCTCGGTCCCGTCACCGAGTTCGCTGGCGACGACCACGAACGGGACGGTGGCGTCCACCGTGAGCCGCTCGGCGGCCATCCCGTCCGGTCCCGTAACCACGTCCTGCCCTATGGCCCTGACGTCATGGAGCACCGAGCCTGCTGCCGCCAGCGTCCCGGCGTCGAGGGCGACATCACCGAGCCACACCTCGTCCGCGCCCAGGCCTGCGGGAGGCTTAGGGTCTGGCTGGCGCTCACCCGGCGTCGGGGTTGGCGCAGGCGCAGCCTCAACCCCGCTGGCCGGATCGCTCACTATCCACCACGCGATTGCAGCCGCGACCCCAAGGGCGAGGACCATCCCAACAGCACCGATCAGCCAGTCCTTCGCACGAGTCCACTCCATTAGGACAGTCTGATGGCTCACCCCCTGAGCTGGGAAACGCCAAAGCGCCCGAGTGCCCAATTGGGCGATACGGATGCAATAACCATCAATTCGTTAGCACGTACGACGTCGGCACCGAAAGCTTCGCGGTAAAGGCCACCTGGCCGGGTGGTACTTCTGCCGTCGCCGCGGAGATCGACCGGCAGCGTTCTGCGTGGACGGCCCTGGACGGTAGACTTGGATGGGCCGTTCTCCGGCCACTCTGCCCCGGCTCCCTCCCAACATCGTGTGAGGGCTGCGGCGTTCCCTGTTGTGAAAGGCCTTACCTGCTGTGATTACTGTCCAGGATCTTGAACTGCGTGCCGGCGCCCGGCTCCTGATGGACCAGGTGAGCTTCCGCATCGACAAGGGAGACAAGATCGGCCTGGTGGGCCGTAACGGCGCCGGGAAGACCACCCTCACCAGGGTCCTTGCCGGTGAAGGACTCCCTGCCGCTGGGAAAGTGACCCGCACCGGCGAGATCGGCTACCTGCCGCAGGACCCCCGGACGCCGGACATGGAGCAGCTCGCACGGGACCGGATCCTGTCTGTCCGTGGCCTGGACATCGCCGTCGGCAAACTCCGCGTGGCGCACGAGGAAATGGCCAGCGAGGACGCCACGGTGCAGCGCAAGGCGATGAACCGCTACGACCGGCTTGAATCCGAGTTCCTGGCAGCCGGCGGCTATGCAGCCGAGGCTGAGGCGGCGGCGATCTGCTCCAACCTCGCCCTGCCGGACCGCCTGCTGAACCAGCCGCTCAAGACCCTTTCCGGTGGCCAGCGGCGCCGTGTGGAGCTGGCACGCATTCTCTACTCGGACGCCGAGACGATGCTCCTTGACGAGCCCACCAACCACCTCGACGCCGACTCCATCGCATGGCTGCGTGACTTCCTCAAGAACCACCAGGGCGGCCTGATCGTGATCAGCCACGACACCGAACTGCTCGAAGCCACCGTGAACAAGGTGTTCCTGCTGGACGCCAACCGCGCGCAGATCGACTTCTACAACATGGACTGGAAGCGCTACCTCACCCAGCGCGAAACGGATGAGCGCGCCCGTAAGCGGGAACGCGCCAACGCCGAGAAGAAGGCCCAGGTCCTCTTTGACCAAGCCAACAAGATGCGCGCCAAGGCCACCAAAGCGGTTGCAGCCCAGAACATGGCCAAGCGCGCCGAACGCCTGCTGAGCGGCCTGGAAGCCGTGCGCGAAAACGACCGCGTGGCAGCCCTGCGCTTCCCGGACCCCTCGCCGTGCGGCCGGACCCCGCTCACCGCGGAGGGCCTCAGCAAGTCCTACGGTTCGCTGGAGATCTTCACCGATGTGGACCTGGCCATCGACCGCGGCTCCAAGGTGGTCATCCTGGGCCTCAACGGTGCCGGCAAAACCACCCTCCTGCGGATGCTCGCTGGTGTGGACCAGCCTGACACCGGCGACGTCATTGCCGGGCACGGCCTGAAGGTGGGCTACTACGCCCAGGAGCATGAAACCCTGGACGTGGACCGGACGGTCCTGGAAAACATGCGCTCGGCCGCCCCGGACATGAAGGACGCCGAGGTCCGCGGCATCCTGGGTTCGTTCCTGTTCTCCGGCGACGACGTCGACAAGCCCGCGGGCGTCCTCTCCGGCGGCGAGAAAACCCGTTTGGCCCTTGCCACCATTGTGGCCTCCAGCGCCAACGTCCTCCTCCTCGACGAGCCCACCAACAACCTGGACCCTGCCAGCCGCGCAGAGATCCTGGGCGCCCTCCGGAACTACAGCGGCGCCGTCGTCCTGGTCAGCCACGATGAGGGGGCAGTCGAAGCCCTCAACCCCGAGCGCGTTGTCCTCCTGCCGGACGGTGTCGAGGACCACTGGAACGAAGACTACCTGGACCTCATCACGCTGGCTTAAGCCTTCCCTCCCTCCGTGCGCCTGGTCGCTTTCGCTCCGCAGCGCGCGTGATTTCCCGCGTGCTCGCTCGTTCCTCGCTTAGACGCACGCTACATAAATCACCCGCGCTACCTCGCGTGTGGGTTCGTTGCCGGTCAGGGTGGTTCAGGTGTTAGCGGACCGGCATCTCTTCGGCGCCGGTGATCCTGAGCACGTTTTGGTAGGTGACGCTGAACATTGAGTTGTGGTCGCCTGCTCCCGCACAGAGGAGATCGTGCTTCTGGAGGGACTCGTCCAGAAGCGTCCTGACTTTTCGGGATGGCCTACCGGGGCTACTCCGCCTACATGCTGACCCGTGTGCTTCAGGACGAAGTCGGGGGAGGCGGGGCAGATCCTCCCTGTTCTAACCCTCCGCGACCGAACGCCAGGTAACTGTGGGCGCCAGGCCCGCCGCAGTCCGTTGCACGTTGGCCCGGGCAGGCACCAGCGCAGCAGCGTGGGTGATTTATGTAGCGCGCCCTCGGCGTGGGCCCACGCTGTCAGGGTTCCCTGACCGAGCTTGCGAGGTTAGGGAGACGGTGGGGCGAACGAGCCAGCACGCGGGAAATCACGCACGGTGCGGAGCGAACGCCCCCATGTACGCAGACGCGAATCGACGGCGCCAAACGGGAGACGTTCAGTACCCCTGCGCATCCAGAAGGGCGTCTTCCTCTTCCTCGGACGTCGCCTTCTTCCGTTTCCTGGGGGGTGACGGACGACGGCGTGGCCCGCCGGCTGCGGGGCGCGGCGCACCCTCCGGTGTCCCGTCGTCGTCCTCCGCGTCAATGGCGGCATTGCGCGCCTGCTGGCGTGCAGCGTAACCGAAGCCGACGAACATCAGGACGCCGAACGCGAACCACTGCAGCGAGTAGGAGAGGTGTGTCCCCTCCTCGGTGGAAGGCTTCGGGAACGGGAACGGCATGTCCGCCGCCGGCGGAGTCTCCGACGCCAGCTGGCCGTACGCCCCGGTCAGGAGCGGGTACCCGAGCTGGCCGGCGTAGGCGGCAAGGTCGATGGACGCCAGCTGGCCTTCAGGGGCACCACGCTGGAGTTCGGGCTCGGGATGCTTCAAACGCACGACGGCGGTCACGTCACCCGCGGGCGGTTCCGGCACCGAGTCGGGCGCGCCCGGATTATCGTTGCCGATCGGCAGCCATCCCCTGTCGATGACCACGGTCTCACCTGAAGCGAGGCGGAACGGGACAACCACTTCATAGCCAGGCTGGCCATTGAGCGGACGGTTCCGGACCACGCGCTGGCCATCGGTGAGGTAGGTGCCCCGCAGCTCCACCTGGGTCCACTCCATAGCGGGGTCCAGTTGGTTGAACTGCTCCCGGGCATCCGAGAACGGTATGGGAGTTGCCGAGTAGTTGGTCACCACGCGGTTGATCTCAGCCAGGGTTTCAGCGCGCCGGTCCATCTGCCAGCGTCCCAGGAACACGCACGCAGAGGCGAAGATGGCAGCCAGCAGCAGATAACCCAGCCACTTGCTGGAGAAAAGGAAGCGGTACATTCAGCTGTCCCGCCCAGGGTCACCGGACGCCCGCGAGTCCTCGAGGGGAAGGGTTTCCTTCCAGAGGCCCCGGGTCTGCAGGTAGTCCTCCAGCCAACCCCGGTGCTCGGCGCAGGCAAGCCAAGTCTTGCGGCGTTCCGGGGAGTGGATCTTCGGGTTGTTCCACAGAAGCTGCCAGGAAGCCTGCGTCCGGCACGCCTTGCGGGAACAGATGGCACCGGCGTCCGCCGCTGCGGGATCGGTTCCGGCGGCGAAGTCAAAGATGCTCACGAGGCCTTCCTTTCCTGCCCGGACGGAGATTCGTCGTCGTCGTCAATAATCAGCTCGCCCTGCAGGAGTTCACTGCCGGGATCCTCCCCGGCTGTCGGTGCCGGCGGGCTTTCCAGCTCAGCCAGGGGGGCTGAGTCCAGCAGCAGGTCGCTGTGGCCCTCCGCTTTGTCATTCCCGTTCGCGATGATCACCGCAATCCAGGGCAGGAACACCGCGCCGGCCACTGGAATGATCTTGAACCAGCCGTCCACCACGAAAATCAGGACCAGGCACACCATGCGGATTCCCATGGCCAACGCGTACTTGATCATGCGCTGGCGCATGTCTTCCGAATGGGCTCCAGCGGCATCCGTGATGCTGTGGACTTCCGAATCGCCGGAGAACCGTCCGGGTTCTCCAGGCGCGGATTGTCCCGCATGGTTTTCAAGGGTCACGGTGGTTTATCACGCTCCAAAGGCTTGCATCAATTCTCTCACCATCAGCAGTGGCGCCCAAACCCGGACCGGGGCGGGCGCTAAGATCGAAGTCAGCCAAATCACCCCCAGCTACAGCGGCCCCCGCGCGCCGCAGATTCCGGAGCCCCTACATGACTGAAGCAGCCACCGCACCCCGCAGCGTCCTGATCACCGGCGGCAACCGCGGCATCGGCCTGGCCATCGCCGAGGCGTTCCTGGCCAACGGCGACAAGGTTGCCGTGACGTACCGCAGCGAGACGAAGCTGCCGGAGGGGATCCTTGGCGTCAAAGCCGACGTCACGGACGAGGCTTCCGTGGACGCGGCGTTCAAGGAAGTGGAAGCTGCCCACGGTCCGGTGGAAGTCCTTGTGGCCAACGCCGGAATCACCAAGGACATGCTGCTGCTGCGCATGAGCGAAGAGGACTTCACGTCCGTCATCGACACCAACCTCACCGGTGCCTTCCGCGTGATCAAGCGCGCTTCCAAGGGAATGGTCCGCCTCCGCAAAGGCCGTGTTGTCCTGATTTCCTCCGTGTCGGGCCTGTACGGGGCCCCGGGTCAGATCAACTACTCGGCGTCAAAAGCCGGCCTGGTGGGCATAGCCCGCTCCCTGACCCGTGAACTCGGTTCCCGCGGGATCACCGCCAATGTCGTGGCGCCCGGCTTCATCAACACGGACATGACCGCCGAGCTCCCCGAAGCCACCCAGAAGGACTACCTCTCCAGCATTCCGGCAGGCCGCTTTGCCGAAGCCAGCGAGGTCGCCAACGTTGTCCGCTGGATCTCCAGCGACGAGGCAGCCTACATCTCCGGCGCCGTTATCCCCGTTGACGGCGGCCTGGGCATGGGTCACTGACCGGCCCGCAAAACTAGCAGCAAGGCGCTTCTTTGTGTAGGTCACACAAGGGAATTGGCCTTTGCCGCTGGCATGATGGACTGCAGGCCATCAGCAATTTAGACGTTTCAAACAAAAGGAGCCCGCATGGGACTGCTGGATAACAAGACTGCCATCGTGACCGGATCCTCACGGGGAATCGGCGCGGAGGTCGCCAAGAACCTTGCCCGCGAGGGCGCCGCCGTCGTGGTGAACTACCGCCAGAAGGCGCCGCGCGCCAACAAGGTTGTCCAGGGCATCGAGGCCGACGGCGGCCGGGCCGTGGCCGTGGGCGCGGACCTCACCACCCAGGAAGGCGTGCAAGCCCTCGCGTCCGCAGCCATGGAAAACTTCGGTTCCCTGGACATCCTGGTGCTGAACGCATCAGGTGGAATGGAAACCGGCATGGGCGAGGACTACGCGCTGAAGCTGAACCGCGACGCCCAGGTCAACATGCTCAACGCGGCCGTGCCCCTGATGAAGGAAGGCTCGCGGGTGGTCTTCGTGACCAGCCACCAGGCCCACTTCATCAATACCGTGCCCACCATGGAGGCCTATGAGCCGGTGGCCCGCAGCAAGCGCGCCGGCGAGGACGCCTTGCGCGAACTCATCCCCAACCTTGAGGAGAAGGGCATCACCCTGGTTGTTGTCTCCGGCGACATGATCGAGGGAACCGTCACGGCCACGCTGCTTGACCGCTCCACGCCGGGCGCCATCGAGGCCCGCCGCGCTGAAGCCGGCAAGCTGTATTCAGTGGAGGAGTTTGCCGAGGTTGTGGCCGGTATGGTCACGGCCGAGGTCGAATCCGGCCACACTGAATACGCCGGCGGTGCGGACTACTTCGGTAAGGGCACGAACTAGGCCAAACCGGTAGCCCCAGGCTGCCCCACGCGAGATGGCAGTTGGCGGCAATGTTCCTTTCGGACACTGCCGCCAACTGCCATCTCGCGGTTAAAACGAGAATCAGACGCCGGCCACATGCCGGACGGCGTCGAGGTACGGCATGTTGACGGCGGCGTCCGCTACGGCCCGCACCGCAGGTTTGGCGTTGAACGCCACACCGATGCCGGCGGCACCGAGCATATCCAGGTCGTTGGCGCCGTCGCCCACCGCCACCGTGTGCTCCAGGGCGATGCCCTCGGCAGCTGACCATTCGCGCAGGAACTTCTCCTTCGCAGCGCGGTCCACCACCGCGCCCAGCACCTTGCCCGTCAGCTCGCCGTCCACAATCTCCAGCTCATTAGCCTGCCAGTAATCCAGGCCCAGTTCCGCGGCGATCGGCTCCAGGATCTGGTTGAAGCCGCCGGAGACCACGGCTACCACGTGCCCCGCGGCCTTGAAGGCGGCCACGAGTTCGGCGGCTCCAAGGCTCAGTTTCACTTCCTTGCGGACGGAATCGACGACGGCGGCGGGCAGCCCTGCGAGCACCGCCACACGGGCGTGGAGGCTTTGGGTGAAGTCCAGCTCGCCGCGCATGGCGGCCTCGGTAACGGCTGCCACTTCTTCCCGCTTGCCCGCGTAGGCGGCCAGGAGTTCAATGACCTCCTGCTGGATCAGGGTGGAGTCCACGTCCATAATCAGGAGCTTGCGTTCCGCCGACCGCAAGCCGGCCGGGACAAGCGCCGTGTCGAAGCCGGCGATGGGGGATTCAACCACGGCGTGGCGGAGTGCGGCAAGCCCGGCGGCCGTCGCGTCCGGAAGCTGGAGTTCGGCCATCTGGACCTGGTACCGCCCGTCGCCGGAGGAGGTTTCGGACAGCACTGCGGCGCCCTGTGCAGCGAGGATGGAACGGAGCTGCTCCAGCCCGGTCGGAGACACATTCAGGCCATAGCTGACCGCAGTCACGTTCGAAGTCATGCCTGCCATCTTAGCCAGCGGGGGAGAAGTCCCTTGAATTCATTTCACGGCTGCTGGAAGGTTGCAACCGGACAGTAGGTACGGTCACGACTGGAGGAACCATTGATTGAACTGCTCACCCCGCAAGAGATTGACCATGCGCGCCCCTCAGGCCAGTTCGTGGCTAATACGCTGCAAAACCTGAGGGAGAGGACCGGGCCAGGCACGAATCTCCTGGAGATCAATGACTGGGCCGCGGGCTTGATCCGTGCAGCGGGAGCCCGCTCCTGCTATGTCGACTACGCACCCTCGTTTGGGCGCGGCCCCTTCGGGAAGGTGATCTGCACGTCCGTCAACGATGCCGTGCTGCACGGGCTCCCTCATGACTACACCCTCAGGGACGGGGACCTGCTGACGCTGGATTTCGCAGCCAGCGTCGACGGTTGGGTCACCGACTCCGCCATCAGCTTCGTCGTAGGGGAATCCGCTGCCCCCGAAGACAAGAACATGATCGAAACCACCGAGCGGGCACTGATGGCGGGCATCGGTGCGGCGCAGTCCGGAGCACGGATTGGGGACATCTCCCACGCAATCGGCTCCGTGCTCGAGTCAGCACACTTCAAGGTCAACACCCAGTTTGGCGGGCACGGCGTTGGAAGCACCATGCATCAGGACCCCCACATTCCGAACACCGGCAAAGCAGGCCGCGGATACGTGCTGCGCCCAGGCCTGCTCCTGGCGATAGAGCCATGGGTCATGGACGGCACCAGCAAGCTTGTGACCGCACCTGACGGCTGGACCCTGTGCAGTTCCAACGGCCGCCGGACCGCCCACTCCGAGCACACCATCGCTGTCACCGAATCCGGACCCGTCATCCTTACGCAACCGGCCTGACGGGCACCTGGCGGAGCTGCGCAATCAGCGTTCCGCTGTTACCTTGCCCCGGTTATCAGTCGGCCTCTTTTTTGTCCTAGTGTCTACTCCTATGAGTGATGTTCTGGAATTGGCTTCCGTCAGCGTTGTCCGAGGTAAAAAAACCCTGCTGGACAAGATCGACTGGGAAGTCAATGAAGGCGAGCGCTGGGTAATCCTTGGGCCGAACGGTGCCGGCAAGACCACCCTCCTGCAGATCGCGGCCGCGCGCCTGCACCCCAGCAGCGGCAAAGCCGGCATCCTGGATGAGACCCTGGGCCGGACCGACGTCTTCGAGCTCCGCCCCCGCATCGGCCTGTCCTCCGCCGCGCTGGCCACCCAGATCCCGGAGCAGGAGAACGTCCTCAACGTGGTGGTGACCGCCGCCTACGGCGTCACCGGCCGCTGGCGGGAGGGATACGAGCGCGACGACGAGCGGCGGGCTTTCCGCCTGCTCAACGACTGGGGGATGGGGCCGCTCCTGAACAGGACCTTCGCCACCCTGTCCGAAGGGGAGCGGAAGCGTGTCCAGATTGCCCGCGCACTGATGACCGACCCCGAACTGCTGCTCCTCGACGAACCGGCGGCCGGCCTGGACCTTGGCGGCCGCGAGGAACTCGTCCACAAGCTGGGAGAACTGGCACAGGATGAGGACGCCCCGGCCATGGTCCTTGTCACCCACCACCTTGAGGAAGTTCCGCCGGGCTTCACGCACGCCATGCTGCTGCGCGACGGCGGAGTGGTCGCCGCCGGCCCCATCACGGATGTCCTGACGGCGGAGAACCTTAGCAAGACGTTCGGGCTTGACCTGGACATGAGCGTCAACGCTGGCCGGTACACCGCCGTCGCCCGCCGCTAAGGCGGCAGCGCATCACCTTGGATCTTCTCAGCAGCTTTTTTGTGGCCATCGCCGGCCTCTGGGCCGGAACCATCAATGCCGTGGTGGGCTCCGGCACCCTGGTGACGTTCCCCGTCCTGATCGCCCTGGGGGTGGCCCCGGTGGTGGCCTCCATGAGCAACGCCATGGGCCTGGTCTTCGGCACGGCAGCCGGAGCGTTCGGCTACCGGCGTGAACTGAAGGGGCGCGGCCGCCAGCTGATGCGGCTCCTGCCGGCATCCCTCCTGGGCGGCATCTCCGGCGCCTGGCTCCTCCTGCACCTGCCGGAGAAGGTCTTCCACTATGTCGCCCCCGTCCTGATTGTCCTTGCCCTCCTGATGGTGGTGTTCCAGCCCCGGCTGCAGGCCTGGGTCCGGTCCCGTGAGGAGAACCCGGAACACGCTGTGCGCGACAAGCGGCACGGCGTGCTGCTGGTGGTCCTGGTGTACCTGGCCGGGGTGTACGGCGGCTACTTCGTGGCCGCCCAGGGGATCCTGCTGGTGGGCATCCTGGGCGTCTTCCTCACCGGCACCATCCAGAACGCCAACGCCATGAAGAACATCCTGGTGCTGGGCGTGAACCTCGTGGCCGCCGTCTCCTACGTGCTCTTCGCCTTCGACAGGATCAACTGGCTTGTGGTCCTGCTGATCGCCGTCACCTCCAGCATCGGCGGACTTCTCGGGGCGAAGGTGGGCCGCCGGCTCTCACCCTCCGTGCTCCGCGCGGTGATCCTGGTCCTGGGCCTGGTGGCGCTGGGATTCATGATCGCCAATCTGCTGAAATAATCACCCGGTGACAATCCACTATCTTGAATCCGCCGCGGACGCCCGCGTCTCCGACTACACGCAGCTCACCGACGTCCATCTGCGCAAGCTGCGTGAACCGGCCGAGGGCATGTACATCGCCGAATCATCCCGGGTGCTGCGGCGTGCCCTGGCGGCAGGACACCGGCCGCGCTCCTTCTTCCTGGCCGAAAAGTGGCTCGGGGACCTGCAGGATGTCCTGGATGCCTACCCCCAGGTACCTGCTTTCATCGGCAGCGCAGCCCTGCTGGAGGAAATCACCGGCTTCCACCTCCACCGCGGGGCCATGGCGGCCATGCAGCGCCCGGCGCCCGTCCCGCTGCCGGAACTGCTGGCCGGGGCGCGCAGGGTGGCCGTCCTCGAGGACATTGTGGACCATACGAACGTGGGCGCCATCTTCCGTTCGGCCGCCGCGCTGGACATCGACGCCGTCCTCGTCTCGCCGCGTTGCGGGGACCCCCTCTACCGGCGCAGCGTCCGGGTGAGCATGGGCACGGTGTTCCAGGTGCCGTGGGCCCGGCTCACCAGCTGGCCGGAGGACCTGCACGTACTGAAGGAGAATGGCTTCACCGTTGCAGCGCTGGAGCTCACCGCGGACGCGGAAGATGTGGACGCGGTGGCTGCCCGCAACCCGGACAAGCTCGCCTTGGTGCTCGGCACCGAAGGTGCCGGAATGAGCGCCGGGACGCTCGCCGCCGTCGACCTCGCTGTGAAAATCCCCATGCGCAACGGCGTGGATTCCCTGAACGTTGCCGCGGCATCGGCTGTCGCCTTCTGGGAGCTGCGGCCCCGGAACTAGGGTGTATTCAGCCAGGAGGCCTGGTTCGCGGGCACCTGCGTTCTCCGCTATTATTGATAGCTGGCTGTAGTGCGCCCCCGGGCGGCGCTGCTGGCCATCCCATTCATACCTGGCAGCTGGCAAAATCCAGTTGTGCGAACAAAGGTCCAATTATGAAGTCTGATATCCACCCGAAGTACGAAGCTGTTGTTTTCAACGACCTGGCTTCCGGCACGAAGTTCCTGACCAAGTCCACCGTCTCTTCCTCGAAGACCATCGAGTGGGAAGACGGCAACACCTACCCGGTCATCGATGTCGAAATCTCCTCTGAGTCGCACCCGTTCTACACGGGCAAGCAGCGCATCATGGACTCCGCAGGCCGCGTCGAGCGCTTCAACGCTCGCTTCAAGGGCTTCGGCGGCAAGAAGTAACATACTTCCGCAAGGTTCTTTTGGGAAAGCCCGCACCGGTAAACGGTGCGGGCTTTCTGCGTCCCGGCAGCCTGTTACGGTGTGCCGGCAATTCTGGGGCAGGATGGAAGGCATGACCGCCACACCCTCGCCAGCAGACCGCTCCGCCTCCCGCCGCCACGGTGAATATAAGGTACCCGGCGGCAAACTCGTGGTGGTGGACCTGGATGTTGTGGACGGCCACCTCGCCAACGTTAGCCTCAGCGGCGACTTTTTCCTGGAACCGGACGAGGCCCTCCTGGACATCAACCGGGGGCTCACGGGCCTGCCTGACACCACGACGGCGGCCGAGCTTGCCGCCGTCGTGTCTTCTTCGCTGCCCACCGGCGCTGCCCTGTTCGGCTTCTCCGCGGACGCCGTCGCCGTCACCGTCCGCCGTGCCCTGGCCAAGGCAACCTCCTGGGCTGACCACCACTGGAACGTCATTGGACCCACCGTCCTGCCCACCGAGATCAACGTGGCCTTGGACGAGGTCCTCACCGAGGAAGTCGGCGCCGGCCGACGCCATCCCACCCTCCGCTTTTGGGACTGGCAGGAGCCGTCAACGGTGATCGGCAGCTTCCAGTCCTACCGCAACGAGGTGGACCCCGGCGGCGTGGCGAAGCACGGCATTACGGTTGTCCGGCGCATCAGCGGCGGGGGAGCCATGTTCATGGAGGCCGGAAACTGCATCACGTACTCGCTGTACCTGCCGCAGACCCTCGTTGACGGGCTCAGCTTCGCGGACTCCTACCCTTTCCTTGACGCATGGGTGATGGCGGCACTGGAGAAGCTTGGCATCAACGCCTTCTACGTGCCCTTGAACGACATCGCCACGGACCAGGGAAAGATCGGCGGGGCAGCGCAGAAACGCCTAGCCAATGGCGGCATGCTGCACCATGTCACCATGAGCTACGACATCGACGCCGACAAGATGGTCGAAGTCCTGCGGATCGGCAAGGAAAAGCTCTCGGACAAGGGGACCCGCAGCGCCAAGAAACGGGTGGACCCGCTCCGGCGCCAGACCGGACTGGCGCGCACGGCCATCATCACCGCCATGGCGGACGTTTTCACGGACCGGTACGGCGCCACGCCCTCACAGCTGACGGAGAACGAGCTCGCTACCGCCCGTGAGCGGGTCGCCGGCAAATTCGGCACGGCGGAGTGGCTGCACCGGGTTCCGTGATCTAGGGAGCGGCCGGTGAGGCTTGGACGACGACGGCGGCCTGCGCGGTGAGTGCCCGCAGCAGGTGGCTGCGCTGCTCCACCATGATCCGCCGCAGGGCGCGCGGAGCATCTCTATTGGCGGCCAGCCATGCGTCCGTGCGCCGGATGACGGGGTGCCCCGCCGGGTCCATGCCCTCGGCCAGGTCCTGGCCCAGCGGGTAGAGGCCCCGGACAATCCGGCTGGCGATCTCGATGCTGCGTTCCTCCCAGACGCTGCGCAGGCACGCGAAATATGGCTCCACGAACGGCACCAGCAGATCCGGCGGCGCCGTCATGAACCCGGTGATGGTGGCGGTCAGCAGCTGGTTGGAGAGCTCGTTCCCGTGCACCGCAGCCTTCCACACTGCTGCCTTGGCGTCCGGGGCCGGGCGGGCAGCGAGCGCCGTTGCGTGGCCGGCGCGCCCGGAGGCAGTGGTGTCGCGGGCAAGCTCGGCGTCCAGTTCTTCCACTGTCGCCTCACCGTTGGCCGCCAGGGCATGCCAGAGGTGCCAGCGCAGTTCCGCATCCACGGCCAGTCCGGCCACCGGTGCCGTGCCGTCCATGAGTCCGCGCAGCCGGGACAGCATGGCGGCATCGTGCCGGCTGGCGCTGGCCAGGGTCCGAGCCCAGGCCAGCTGCTGGTCCGAGCCGGGTGCGGCCCTGTCCAGTTCGGCTGCTGCGGCTGCCAGGAACGTGGAGCGCAGGGCATCACGTTCGCCGGCCGGGGTGTAGCGTTCGACGGCGGTGCCTGCGTTGTCGAGGATATTCAGCAGGACGCCGATTCCCGTTTCAGCCGGACCGAACGCAGCCACTGCTTCAACGTAGCGCGCAGCCGGGCTTTCCCCGTCCCGGGCCGAGTTCCAGAGCGCCGTCCAGCACAGCGCCCGGGCCATGGGGTCTTCGATGCGGTTGAGGGACGAACGCACGGTTTCCTCCGACGCCGGGTCCAGCCGCACCTTGGCGTAGGTAAGGTCGTCATCGTTGACCAGCAGGAGCGCTGGCCGGGGCTTGCCGGCGAGCTGGGGGAGTTCCGTCCGGGCACCCGCCACGTCCGTCTCAAAGCTGTCGGTGCGCACCAGTGCCCCGCCGCCGTCGAAATTGTACGAACCCACGCGCAGCCGGTGCGGCCGCAGCTCCTCGCGTCCGGTGACCGGATCAATGGCGTCCTGGACGATTGCCACCCGGCCCAGCAGGCCCTCGTCGTCCGTTCCCGGAGCAATGTCCAGGGACAGCGTGGAGATGCCCGAGGTCTGCAGCCACTGCTGTGCCCAGCCGGCCAGGTCGCGTCCGGAGGAAGCACCCAGTGCCTCCAGCAGGTCGCCAAGGGTTGTGTTGCCGTAGGCGTGCTTGCGGAAGTAGTCGCGGGAGCCGGTGATGAACGCCTCGAACCCGGCGTAGGCCACCAGCTGCTTCAGCACCGAGGCGCCCTTGGCATAGGTAATGCCGTCGAAGTTCTGCTTGGCGGCTTCAAGGTCCGGGATGTCCGCCACGATCGGGTGGGTGGTGGGCAGCTGGTCCTGGACGTAGGCCCAGGCCTTGCGCTTGTTGGCGAAGTTCACCCAGGCGGTGTCCCAGTCCGTGGCGCGGTCCACGCCGAGGGTGCCCATGTAGTCGGCGAAGGATTCCTTGAGCCACAGGTCATCCCACCACTGCATGGTGACAAGGTCGCCGAACCACATGTGCGCCATCTCGTGCATCAGGGTGTTGGCCCGTCCCTGGTACTGGGCGTCGGTGGCGCGCGAGGTGAAGACGTAGCTTTCGGTGAACGTCACCAGGCCGGGGTTTTCCATGGCACCGAGGTTGTATTCGGGCACGAAGGCCTGGTCGTATTTGCCCCAGGGGTAGGGGTAGTCGAAGAGCCGGTTGAAGAAGTCCAGCCCGTTTTTGCTGAGCTGGAACAGTTCGCCGGTGTCAAAGGATTCCGCCATGGACGCCCGGCAGTACAGGGCGAGCGGCACGTCCAGGGAGGTGCCGTCGTCGAGCGTGGCCTGCCAGCGGTCCTCGGCCTTGAAGTACGGCCCGGCCAGCACGGTGGTGATGTAGGTGGACATGCGCTCCGTGGTGGCGAAGTCCCAGCGGGCGGCAGAGGGGTCGCTGGTAAGGAGGGTGCGGGCAGCTTCCGCGCCGTTGGAGGCGACCTGCCAGCCGGCCGGTGCGGTCACATGGAAGGTGTACGGGGCCTTGAGGTCGGGCTGTTCGAAATTGGCGAACACGCGGCGGGCGTCGGCGGGCTCGTACTGCGTGTACAGGTAGCACTGGCCGTCCGCCGGATCAAAGAAGCGGTGCATGCCTTCGCCGGAGCGGCTGTACAGGGCGGTGCCGGTGACCGTCACCTGGTTTTCGGGCTGCAGGTTGTCCAGCCTGATCCTGGCGCCATCGGCCACGTCCTCCACGCGGAGTTGGCGGCCGTTGAGGAACACACCGTGGACCTCGCCAATGAAGTCCAGGAACGTCGATGCGCCCGGCTGGTCGGCTGTGAAGGTGATGATGCTGCAGGTGGGATAGCCGGCCACGTCCGGATCCGCCGCCTGCCGCACGTCCAGGGATACGTCGTAACCGGTGGTGCTGATCAGGGCTGAACGGTGGGCGGCTTCGTCGCGCTGCAGATTCTCATGTGACACCCAGCTATCTAATCACGTGGTTATCCGGCGATCAGCAGGGCGGCAGCCAGCCCCAGCACGGCGATCAGGAACCATGACGCCAGTGCCGCCAGCAGCGCCCGCCCGCCGGTGTGCAGGAGCGTCCGGATCCGGACAGCGGACCCCAGGCCGAAGAGCGCTGCGCCCAGCAGGATGTCCTGGAGCGCTGCACCGGCTTCCAGCCAGCCCGCGTCCAGCCAGCCGGTGGAGCGGAGCCCCACCATCGCCATGAAGCCCAGGACGAACAGCGGCACCACCGGCGGCAGTTTCGCGTTGTCGCGGCCCGCCGGGTTCTCCGGCCGGGGGGCGTACCGGTGGTGCGCACCGGCCACTGCCGCCGCCGGTGCCAGCAGCAGCACCCGGGTGAGCTTAACCACGACGGCGATGCCCAGCGCCGCCGTCCCAGCGGTTTGCGCCGTGGCCACCACCTGGCCGACATCGTGCACTGAGGCGCCTGTCCAGGCACCGAATACGGGCGCACTGAGCTGGAGGGGATGGACCAGCAGGGGCAGGACGCCGATGGCGAGGGTCCCGCAGAGTGTCACGAGCGCCACCGGCAGGACGGTGTCCACGTGCCGGATCCGGCGGACGGCGGCCATGGCGCCGATGGCGGAGGCGCCGCAGATCGAGAAGCCAGTGGCCACCAGCAGCGAGGTCACCGGCGGCAGCCGGAACAGCCGGAAGATCAGGTAGGTGCCGCCAAAGCTGGCCGCCACCACGCCGACGATCAGGACCAGTGCCAGCCAGCCCAGGCCCAGCACGTCCATGATGCTGACTTTCAGGCCCAGGAGCACGATGCCGCTGCGCATCAGGTGCTTCCCCGCAAAGTCCAGTCCGGGCCGTGCCCTGCCGGCTGTCCACACCCCGGCGACGGGAAGGTTGGCGGCCAGGACGCCCAGGACCACGGCCAGTGTCATCGCCGGAAGCGCCGGGACCAGGCCGTGGACCAGGAAGGCTGCCGCCAGGGCGGCGGCAGCTGTGGCCAGGCCGGGCAGCAGCCTTTCCGCCCGCCCTGGGCGGCCATTGCCGGGGTTTCTGAACGATCTGCGGACTGGCACTCACCTACTGTGCCGGAAAAGCGGCGCAATGCACGAACCAGGCATGCGGCGCCAACACGCCAGAATGGATGGCAGTAATGAATTCGAAACAAAAAGATGGTTGGCTATTGGACATGTCAGACCTATTCCAGGATTACTCCGTGGCCGCCGGCCGGTCCGGAGCCTACGACGAGATGTTCGCGCCCGGGCAACAGGCCAGGGACTCGTACGGGCAGGTGGCGGACGCCCTTCGCAAGCTCTCCCTCGCGGATGTGAGCGCCCGTGCCGATTCCATGGCGCGCACCTTCCTGGACCGCGGTGTGACGTTCGACTTTGCGGGGGAGGAGCGCCCCTTCCCGCTGGACATTGTTCCCAGGGTCATTCCGGCCGGGGAGTGGGACGTGCTGGAGCGGGGCGTTGCCCAGCGTGTCCGCGCGCTGGAAGCCTTCCTCAACGATGTCTACGACAAGATGACGGTAGTGGCCGACGGTGTGATCCCCCGGCAGCTGGTGACCACCAGCGCACACTTCCACCGCCAGGTCCATGGTTTTGAACCGGCCGGCGGTGTCCGGGTCCACATTTCCGGCATCGACGTTGTCCGCGACGCCGCCGGGACCTTCCGCGTGCTGGAGGACAACGTCCGCGTCCCCTCCGGCGTGAGCTACGTCCTGGAGAACCGCCGGGCCATGGCCAAGGGCCTACCGGAGGCTTTCGGCCAGCAGCTCATCCGCCCGGTCGAGGAGTACCCCCGCCGCCTGCTCTCTGCCCTGCGCAAGACGGCGCCCTCCGGCGTCGACGATCCCACCGTCGTCGTCCTCACTCCCGGCGTGTTCAACAGCGCCTACTTTGAGCACACCCTGCTCGCAGGCCTCATGGGCGTGGAACTGGTGGAGGGCCGCGACCTCATCTGCCGCGGAAACCGCGTCTACATGCGCACTACTGCCGGCGAGCAGCGCGTGGACGTCATCTACAAGCGCATCGACGACGACTTCCTGGACCCGCTGCAGTTCCGGTCGGACTCCATGCTGGGTTGCCCCGGCCTGGTCAACGCTGCCCGGGCAGGCGGCGTCACCATCGCCAACGCCGTGGGCAACGGCGTCGCGGACGACAAACTGGTCTACAGTTACGTCCCTGACCTCATCCGCTACTACCTCAGCGAGGAACCCATCATCGCCAACGTGGACACGTACCGCCTGGAGGAGAAGGAAGCCCGCGAATACACCCTGGACAACCTGGCCGAACTGGTGGTCAAGCCGGTTGACGGCTCCGGCGGCAAGGGCCTGGTCATTGGCCCGGACGCGTCAAAGGATGAACTCGATGCCCTCCGCCAGCGGGTTATCGCCGATCCCCGCGGCTGGATTGCCCAGCCGGTGCTGCAGCTTTCAACGGTTCCCACACTGAGCGGGGACAAGTTCGGCCCCCGCCACGTGGACCTGCGGCCCTTCGCCGTGAACGACGGCGACAACGTCTGGGTGCTCCCGGGCGGGCTGACGCGCGTGGCGCTCAAGGAAGGCTCGCTGATCGTGAATTCCAGCCAGGGCGGCGGGTCCAAGGACACCTGGGTTCTGGCCGACTCGCCCCAGGTGCCGGTGGAAACCGTGCCCCGGCCGTCCATTTCCGTCCGTGAACGCGTCTCGGTATGGCCCGTTGAGAGCAACTGGCGGGACCGCCAGTCGGAGCAGCAGCAGTGAGCCGGGCCGTGACCTGGCAGTTTCCTTTTCCAGTTTCGGGCCCGCAGGAGGTAGCCGCGAATGCTTAGCCGTATTGCCGAGTCCCTATTCTGGATCGGCCGTTATGTGGAGCGTGCGGACGGTACCGCCCGCATCCTCGACGTCCACCTTGAGCGGCTCAACCACCTGCCCATGGACGAGCGCAAGAGCGTGGCCCAGGAACTTTTGGCGGTCATGGGCGCACGCCCGCAGAGCGAGGATTTCGGGCTGCCCGAGCTGCTCCATGCGCTGGCCTATGACAAGACCAGCGCCACCTCCATTGCAGGGTCCCTGGGAGCCGCGCGGGAGAACGCCCGGCGGGCCCGCGAAACCGTCTCCTCAGGGCTGTGGGAGAGCCTCAACACCACCTACTACGGGCTGAGCCAGCACCGCAAGGACGTGGTGGGCACCTACCGGTTCTGCAACTGGACGCTGGAACGGACCGCCATGGTCAGCGGCCTGGCGGATACCACCGTCAGCCATGACGAAAGCTGGCTCTTCCTGGTGCTGGGCCGGTCCCTGGAACGGGCGGATATGACCGCCCGGATGCTCTCCACCCGCGACGTGCTGTCCGCCGGAATGTCCTGGGTCAACATGCTCCGGTGCGCCGGGGCGTACGAGTCTTTCCTGCGTACCCGCCGTGCAGCCTTCGGCGACCAGCACGCCGCCGAGTTCCTGCTGCTGGACCGGCTCTTCCCGCGCTCCATCGTGTACGCCCTGCGGGACGCCGACGAGTGCCTGGCCAAGCTGGATCCTTCCGCCCAGCGCGTGGGGTTCATCAACGACGCCCGGCGGATCGTGGGCCAGGCCCGCACGTTCCTTGAGTTCCACCGGACGGATGACCTGATGTCCGAGCTCCCGGAGCACATGGAGCGTGTGCAGAAAGCCGTTGCGCAGGCGTCGGACGCCATTTCCCGTAAGTACTTCAATCAGGCGGATGAACTGGCCTGGGTGGGAGAAGTTTCATGACCCGGCTGAGCATCGTGCACAAGACGGCCTACAAGTACAACAAGCGGGTCACCCTGTCCTACAACGAGGCGCGCATGACCCCGCTCACCGACTCGCAGCAGGTGGTGCTGGAATCGGTGGTCAAGGTCTCGCCGTCGCAGGCCGCCGTCAGCACCTACCGCGACTACTGGGGTACCAGGGTCACGGCGTTCGACATGCAGATGCCGCACGAACACCTCGAAGTGGTCTCCAACATCACGGTGGAAGTCCACCGCGCCGAAAAGATCCCCGCGGAAGCGGACATTGCCGGCTGGGATGTCCTTGCTTCACCGGAGACGCTCAATACGTTCAGCGACTGGCTGCCGCAGTCCAGGCTGAGCGGCCCGGGGGACGAGGTCCTCGGCATCATCCCTGACGTGGTGGCCGGGAAAAACCCGCATGAGGCCGCCATGGCTGTGTTTGAGTGGATGCGCGGCGAGATGACCTACATGTCCGGCTCGACGGCGGTGACCACCAACGCGGAAGAGGCGTGGGGCCAGCGCCAGGGCGTGTGCCAGGACCTGGCGCACCTGGCGATCGGCGCGCTGCGCAGCTGCGGGATCCCGGCACGCTATGTGTCCGGCTACCTGCACCCGCGGTCCAGTGCCGGCATCGGCGAGACAGTGGCAGGGCAGTCCCATGCCTGGCTGGAATTCTGGGACGGCGACTGGCGCAGCTGGGACCCCACCAACCACAAGCCCGCCGGCGACTTCCACGTCACGGTGGCCCGGGGCCGGGACTACCGGGACGTGCCGCCGCTGAAGGGCATCCTGTCTGGCGGTGGGGGCTCGGCCTTGAGCGTCAGCGTGGAGATCACGCAGCTCGCCTGACCAGCGGGCCTGCCCGGTGGGCTACCACTGGGCAGTGCTCCTGTGGTGCGGGTGCCCGGTTCTTGAGAACCGGGAAACCGGGCCGGGAGCAGACATCCGCGATGAGACTGCCTCCACCCGACTAGCGATTTCGCCAGGACGGTACACAGAGTTCGCGCTACGGCCCTGTGTGAAGGACGGACCCGCCCAGGCGTTTCTGGATGAGGTCCGGGTCCTCGCTGACGACGGTCCAGTTCTTTCCAATATTGACGGCACGCTGCCCGGCCGGCTTCCAAAGATCCAGCTGCGACTGCAAGTACACGTCGTCGGTGTAGATCGCAAGGTAGGTGAACTCACCGCAGCTTGCCGAGGAGGCAGCGAACTTGGAGGGGGGCGAATCGACAACCAGCTCCGGGCATGCCAGGCCTGCAGATTCCACAGCTTCCTTCAAGTTGCCTACCGACTCAAACGTTCCGCCATCCTCCGGCGGCGGACTGAGTTCGGAAGCAGAGCATGATGCCAAGGAGAAGGCGAGAATGACTACGGCAGTGCCCATAGCGGTTCGGTTCATATCTGGTCCCCATTTCAGAAATCGTCCGCGTCGTCCCAGCCTAACCGGCCCAGGCACCCGCCGCGGCCAAGAATGGCCTTCCCCGCCGGATCGATCAGCGGCGTACCTGACAGCGCAGGTGGACCACCCCGTTCCCCTGGATCATTAAGTCAGTGACTGTTGTCTGCGTAGGGGCGATAGCATGGGCTGGTAGCACTGTACGATGCCCGCGGCGGCGGCAAGGCGTAGCTCCAGGCTCCTCTGAGGTGGCGCAGGTCTCGCGCCTAAAGCTGTCGAAGGATGTCCGATGACGATTCTCGATCCTGCCAGGTCCGACCAGTTCCGCACAGCGGCGCAGCACGCTTCATTCCATGTGCCCACAGCGCGCCGCGACGAGTTGGCCACCCACGTTCTGGACGCCATGCGTGGCCAACGCTACGACAGCGCCGCAGCGGTCGCAGTCCTTGATGGTGACCAACTGCTCGGCCTGGTCACCATCGAGAAGTTGTTCGCCGCCCCGCCTGCCACTCCGATGAGCCTGCTGATGGACGCGAACCCTCCGGTTGTCGCTGCCTCAACCGTGCAGGAGCATGCGGCCTGGAAAGCCGTCCACCACAATGAGCCCACCCTCGCCGTCATTGACAATGGCCGGTACGCCGGTCTCATACCCGCCAACGCAATGCTCGAGGTGCTGCTGACTGAGCATGACGAGGACATGGTGCGTCTGGGCGGGTTCCTGCGCTCTGCATCGCCCGCTCAGCTGACGACGGTGGAGCCGCTGCTGCGTCGCCTATGGCATCGACTTCCATGGCTGGGTGTTGGGCTCATTGGTGCGTTGCTCGCGGCCGGGGTGGTGGGCAACTTTGAGGCCGATCTGGCTGAGCACGTCCTCATCGCATTCTTTGTCCCCGGCGTGGTCTATCTCGCCGACGCGATCGGAACGCAGACGGAAGCGCTCGTCATTCGAGGCCTTTCGCTTGGTGTAGGCGTGCAGCGAATCATAGGCCGCGAGATCGCCACTGGTGTGATTCTGGGCTTGCTCCTCGGAGGGGTGTCACTGCTCATTGTGGGATCAATCTGGCAGGACTGGGCCGTGGCCCTGGCCGTCGCTCTCTCACTGCTGGCTGCCGCTTCGATCGCTACCGTCATCGCCCTGGTTCTGCCTTGGGCAATCAGCAAGCTGGGCCAGGACCCGGCCTTCGGTTCCGGGCCCCTCGCCACGGTGGTACAGGACATCCTGACCGTGACGATCTACCTTACTGTTGCCTCCGCCCTCGTGGGCTGACTTCCCGCCGCCGCGTCCGGCACCAAAGTTCGCGACAGTACCCGGCAGAGCTCAGCCACCGGCAGGTTAGGCCGCGGCAGGGGAATTACTCCTGTGCGGTCCTGACGGCGCCGCTGAGCTGGGTCCACCAGGTCATCGGCTCGGTCACCCTGAAGCGGCGGCCCGTGACGGTGTCCGGGGTGATACGCACGAACACATCCTTCTTGCCGGCCTGCCACGGGAAGAGGAAGAGCTGCGTGGTGTCCAGGACCTGTTCCGTTCCGGTGACGACGGCGGCCGTCCCCTTAACCACCACACTCCAGGCGAGCCCGGTGTCAGGATCCACCCCGTCGGCTTCCACGGCCACCGCTGCGTCTTCCGAGGCGCCGGACAGCTTGGTCCCTTCACTCGTGCGGAACACCAGGGTGCCTCCGTCCACCGTGTAGTTGATGGGGAAAATATCCGGCCGTCCCGAGACCAGGACGGCCAGCCTGCCGACGGACACGTTCCGGAGCATGGCCCAGCACTCGTGGTGTTCAAGATTCTGCACTTCAGATATCGGTTCGCCGCTCATGCCGCGAGCTTACCCTTACCAGGGGCTGGGTTTGTAGTCCTTGAGGAACACCCCGTACTGGTCCTCACCGTTCTCGCCCATGACAATGGGATCGTACACACGGGCGGCGCCGTCCACGAGGTCCAGGGGCGCGTGGAAGCCTTCCTCCATAAGCCTGACCTTGGTA
Organism: Pseudarthrobacter sp. NPDC092202; assembly: GCF_044755505.1. Classification (NCBI taxonomy): domain Bacteria; kingdom Bacillati; phylum Actinomycetota; class Actinomycetes; order Micrococcales; family Micrococcaceae; genus Pseudarthrobacter; species Pseudarthrobacter sp. NPDC092202. The sequence goes on from NZ_JBIVRG010000002.1 coordinate 225,265, forward strand.
AAGTGCGGACGCTCATCCGTGATCCATCCCGTGTCCACGGCGGTCATCAGGATGCCGTCGCTGTCCAGCATCTCCTGCGCGCTGGTGCGCGTCATCATGTTCAGCGCTGCCTTGGCCATGTTGGTGTGCGGGTGGCCCGGGCCTTTGTAGGCGCGGGAGAACTGGCCTTCCATGGCGGAGACATTCACGATGTACTTCCGGCGGGCGGTGGACCGTTTCATGGCCCCGCGCAACCGGCTCACCAGCAGGAACGGCGCCGTCACGTTGCAGAGCTGCACCTCAAGCATCTCCAGCGGATCCACCTCATCCACCACCTGGGTCCAGCTGTTGATCGTGGCCAGGTCCGGAACCAGGCCGCCGGCGTCGATGGCCGTTCCAGATGCGATCCGCTCCAGTGAAGCAGAACCGGTGGACAGCGCCAGGGACGTGATCGCATCTCCGGCCAGGACCGGGTGTTCTGTGACGCTGCTGGCCAGCGCCAGGGGGTGCTTGTCATGCGCGTGGCCGAACGTCACCAGTTCGGGGCCGCCGTTTGCCTGCTCCAGCGCTGCCGGCAGGGGTTCGTCCTCGGCATCCACCAACGGCTTGTACGCATTGCCGGAACGGCGGACAGTCTGGGCCGCGTTGTTGATGATGATGTCCAGCGGGCCCGCCTCATTGAGGGAATCCGTCAGAGCCATCACCTGGGCGGGGTCGCGCAGGTCGATGCCCACGATCCGGAGCCGGTGCAGCCACTCTCCGCTGTCCTCCATCGCGGCGAACCGACGGGCGGCGTCCTTGGGGAACCGCGTGGTAATGGTGGTGTGGGCACCGTCACGCAGCAGCCGGAGCGCGATATACATCCCGATTTTGGCCCGCCCGCCGGTGAGCAGGGCGCGGCGGCCGGTGAGGTCGGTGCGGGCGTCCCGCTTGCTGTGGCTGAAGGCGGCACACTCCGGGCACAGCTGGTGGTAAAACGCATCCACCTGGGTGTAGTGCTGCTTGCAGATGTAGCACGGGCGCGACCGGATGAGGTGTCCTGCCACTTTGCCGGTGGCCGAGGTGGCCAGCTTGTTTCCCCGGGTCTCGTCGTCGATGCGGTCGGGAGCGGCAGTGGCGGTCTGGGCGAGGACTGCCCGGTCCGCCTCGGAAATCAGGTCACGCTTGGTGACCCGCCGGTGCCTCTTGACGGCCTTGAACATCTTCCCCGTGGCACGCCGCACCGAGATATAGTCCGGGTGCTCCTCGTCATAGGCGTGGATGGTGTTCAGGACCTTAAGGCAGGCCTGGATTTCCTCAGGGGTCAGATCGGGGGAGCTCACTGTACCGATTTTACAGCCTGGGACACGGCCGGCCGCACCTGTGCAGGCGGGCCGGCCCTCCGGGTTAGGGCGCTAGATCCTGGCGCCGGGTGCGGCGTCGGCAGCGGCCGCAGCGTGTGTCTCGGCCACCCTGTCCACGGATTCCTGCAGGTCGGGATGCTGGCCGGCAGCTGCCTTTACTGCGTTCGGGACGAGGTGGAGGTTCCGGGCAGCAAGCTGCCGTTCGTCGTCGGTCGGTTCGGGTACGGTCTGCCCCTTGGAGAGGACCGTGATGCCGGACTCGGTGACCTTGAAGCCGCGGGCACGGTCCAGGTCCGCGTCCAGTCCGATCGCCGCACCTGCCGGCACCTTGACGTTCTTGTCGATGATGGCCCGGTTCACCACGGCGCCCTCGCCGATCTGCACCTTGTCCATCAGGACGGAGTCGATAACCCGGCTGCTGGTGGCCACGTAGACGTCGTTGGACAGGACGGAGCCCTCCACGATGCCGCCGGAAATCACTACGCCGCTGGAGACGATCGAGTCCAGGGCGGTGCCCACCGTGTTGTTCTGGCCGCGCACGAACTTTGCGGGCGGTGAGATGCTCTGCCTCGTGTAAATGGGCCACTCGGAGTTGTAGAGATTGAAGACAGGAAGCGGGGAGATAAGGTCCATGTGGGCGTCGTAGAACGAATCGATGGTGCCCACGTCCCGCCAGTAGGTGCGGTCACGCTCGGTGGAGCCGGGGATGTCGTTGAGGGTGAAGTCGTACACGTCGGCTTCGCCCTGGTTGACGAAGTAGGGGATGATGTCCCCGCCCATGTCGTGCTTGGTGTCCAGCCGCTCGGCGTCGACGTGGAGGGCGGCCACCAAAGCGTCGGCGTCAAAGACATAGTTGCCCATGGAGGCCAGGAACTGCGAGGGATCGGCGGCGAGGCCCGGAGTGCTTGAGGGCTTTTCCACGAACGCCGAAATCTTCTGCGGGTTGTCCTGGTCCACCTCGATCACGCCAAACTGGTCCGCCATGTGCAGGGGCTGCCGGACGGCGGCAACCGTTGCCTTGGCGCCGCTGTTGACGTGCTGTTCCACCATCTGGGCGAAGTCCATGCGGTAGACGTGGTCTGCGCCGACAACCACCACGATGTCCGGGTTGGCGTCGTGGATCAGGTTCAGGGACTGGTAGATGGCGTTGGCGCTGCCCAGGAACCAGCTCTTGCCCACGCGCTGCTGTGCGGGGACGGAGGCGACATAGTTCCCGAGCTGGGTGGACATGCGCCAGGCTTCTGAAATATGCCGGTCGAGGCTATGGGATTTGTATTGGGTGAGGACCACGATTTGCAGGTAGCGCGAATTCACCAGGTTGGAAATCGCAAAATCGATCAGGCGGTAGCTCCCGGCGAAGGGTACAGCAGGTTTGGCCCGGTCTGCCGTCAATGGCATCAGTCTGTTTCCCTCGCCACCCGCGAGGACAATGGCCAGGACTTTTTTGTTCAACGGCATGATGGTCGCTCCTGTACGCCTTCGTAACTCCCCAAGACAGTCCGGTAGGCCCGGACCCCTTCACACTAGAACAGTTAAGCGGGAAGGACTACCTTGGGTCTTGTGCGTATAGACATTGTGACCAAAGAGTTCCCGCCGGAGATCTACGGTGGCGCCGGAGTCCACGTGGCCGAATTGAGCAGGGTGCTTAGCAAGCACGTTGACCTGCAGGTTCGTGCTTTTGGGGCTCCCCGCGACACCGACTATCATGGCGCCACCGTGACGTCCTACCAGGTGCCGGAGGACCTTGGCGGAGCGAACGCCGCAGTCCAGACCCTCGGCGTGGACCTTCGGATTGTGCCGGACGTGGAAGGCGCGGACCTGGTCCATTCGCATACGTGGTACGCCAACATGGCAGGGCACCTGGCCTCCCTGCTGCACGGCATCCCGCACGTCCTGAGCGCCCACAGCCTGGAGCCCCTGCGGCCCTGGAAGGCGGAGCAGCTCGGCGGCGGGTACGCGCTTTCGTCCTGGGTGGAGAAAACGGCGTATGAGGCAGCGGCAGCCATCATCGCCGTTTCTGAGGGTATGCGCCAGGACATCCTGCGCAGCTACCCGGACGTCGATCCGGAAAAGGTCCGGGTGGTCCACAACGGCATCGACGTTGAGCTGTGGCAGCGTGACGAGAATGACGACGCCGTCCGCTCCCTGGGCATCGACCCCGCAAAGCCCAGCGTGGTCTTTGTGGGCAGGAACACCCGCCAGAAGGGCGTGCCCTACCTTCTCCGTGCAGCAGCGAAGCTTCCTGCCGACGTCCAGCTGGTCCTCTGCCTGGGCGCTGCGGACACGCCCGAACTTGCTGCCGAAACGGCACGGCTCATTGAGGAACTGCAAAGCCAGCGGACCGGCGTAGTGCTCATTGAGCGCATGCTGCCCCGCCACGAGCTGATCCAGGTGCTCAGCCACGCCACCGCCTTCGCCTGCCCCTCCATCTACGAGCCGCTCGGCATCGTCAACCTGGAGGCCATGGCGTGTGGCGCGGCGGTGGTGGCCAGCGCCACCGGCGGTATCCCGGAGGTGGTGGAACACGGCCGGACCGGACTCCTTGTTGACCTTGAGCAGGTCACCGACGGCACGGGGACGCCCCTCGATCCGGAGAAATTCGTGACCGAATTCGCGGCAGCGCTCACCGAAGTGGTCTCGGACCCGGAGCGCGCCCGCGCCATGGGCCAGGCCGGCCGGCTGCGTGCCGAGAAGCACTTCTCCTGGGAGTCCATCACCGAGACCACCCTCGAGGTGTACCGCTCCGTTCTTCCCGCCCGGAGCTAGCTGTCCTTCCCAAAATGACGACGACGGCGCCGCTTCCCTCGCAAGGGGAGCGGCGCCGTCGTCATTTATGATGCGAGGGGACGGTCAGCTGCGTTTCGCCGCGGCGGTCCTGGCGAGCAGCACCTTCTCGTCCACAGGGGCCTGGCCGCTGGCCCGCTGGCTGCGGAAGTACGCACGCGCCTCATCCTGGCGCCCCTTTTCGGCGCCCGTGGCCACTGCGGCGCGCACGTGCTCATCTCCGTAGCCGAACGCTTCCACGAGGTCCAGCGCATGCGGCCGGATCTTCACCAGCAGCCTGTTGATGTACTCGCCCACCGTACGGCCCCGCTGCATGGAGAGACGCCCGTTCATGAGGTACCAGGACAGGTTTTTTTCGATCAGCGAGAGGCCGAAGAGGTCCCGCAGCCAGGTCAGGACCAACCTGGTGCCGGGATCCTCCACCTCGCGGAGCGCGTCCGTGAAGGCTTCCCACTGCAGCAGCTCGGCGTGCGCCTGCGCCGCGTCGATGAGCTCGTTCTGGTGCCGGTTGAACAGCGCGGCACCCTTCTCCTGCGAGAGCCTGTTGCTGCCCCGGAGCGAGCCCGCTGCCTCCGCGACCATGGTCTGCACCCGGTCAGTGAGCAGCGCGCGCTGGCCTTCCTCGTCGCGCAGGGCGATGGCCGCCCGCTGCACGGAACCGGTGTCGGCCATGAACTGGGCAACCTGGCGTAGGCCGGTCCGGTGGATTGCGGCGCCGGTGGCCTGGCCCACCACGTAGCGGGCCAGGACACCGAAGTCCACGTTCCGGAACTCCTTGGCGTAGTCAGCCAGCAGGCGCTTCGCCACCAGCTGCAGAAGCACGGTGTTGTCACCTTCGAATGTGGCATAGACGTCCAGGTCCGCGCGCAGCGAGGCGAAACGGTTTTCGATCAGGAAGCCGGCACCGCCGCAGGCTTCCCGGCATTCCTGCAGGGTGTCCAAAGCATGCCATGTGCTCAGCGCCTTGAGTGCGGCAGCGAGGGTTTCCAGGTCCTGGCGGTCCTCGTCCGTGTCGTGGGCGCCCGAAAAAACGTCGTCGAACTTCTGCAGCAGTTGCTCATGGGCGAACCCGGCGGCGTAGGTGGTGGCGAGGCGCGTGAACAGGCGCCGCTGGTGCCGCTGGTAGTCGAGCAGGACTTCCTCGTCGGTGTGCGAGGAGGCGTTGAACTGGCGGCGTTCAGTGGCATATCCGATGGCCGCTTTCAGCGCCACTTTGGAGGCCGCCACAGCAGCGCCGTCCAGCGATACCCGCCCCTGCACCAGTGTGCCGAGCATGGTGAAGAACCGGCGGCCAGGGCTGGCAATGGGGGATGAATAGGTCCCGTCAGGAGCAACGTCACCGTAGCGGTTGAGGAGGTTTGTCCGGGGGATCCGGACGTTGGTGAAGTGCAGCCGTCCGTTGTCGATGCCGTTGAGACCGCCCTTGATGCCGTCGTCCTCGCCCCCGATACCCGGCAGGAACTCCCTGGTCTCCGGGTCCCTGAGGTCCACGTAGAAGGCGTGGACGCCATGGTTTACCCCGCGGGTGACAAGCTGGGCGAACACAACGGCGCCGAATCCGTCGGTGGCGGCGTTGCCGATGTAATCCTTCCAGGCGGCGCGGAAGGGGGTGTGGACCACGAACTCCTCTGTTGAGGGGTCGTAAGTGGCGGTGGTCGCAATGCTGGCCACGTCCGAGCCGTGACCCGTTTCAGTCATGGCGAAGCAGCCGGGAATGTCCAGGTTCATGATGCCGGGAAGCCAGGCGGCATGGTGTTCGGCAGTGCCGAGGTGCATGACCGCGGAGCCGAAGAGGCCCCACTGCACCCCGGCCTTGATCTGCAGCGAGGGATCGGCCACCACAAGCTCCTCGAAGCCGGCGATGTTGCCGCCGTGGTCATCGGAGCCGCCCAGCGCTGCCGGGAACGCGCGGTGGACGGCTTCATTCTCCACCAGGTACCGCAGCTGTCCGAAGACCCTTTTCCTGTGCTCGGTGTGCGTCAGGCCCTCGATTTTGTGGAGCTCGGGCCGGGCGGCAAGCTCCCGGGCCTGGAGCCGGACATCGGCCCACTTGCCCAGCAGTTGCCGGCCGAGCGCTTCCACGTCGACGGCGGGCTGGACCCGGGAAGGGCCCGGCGCGGTCTTGTTTGGGGCAGCGGGGCGCTGCCCTTTGCCGGCGGGACGGTCCACTACTTCAGTCATGTCAATGTCCTTCGTTGGTGCTGACAGTGCTTTGTGGTTTCGGTGATTGGTTGGGTTGGGTGCCTGGCTGGTTCACGGATTAGGGTTGCCGGGCGCTCTGTTGGCGGCAGTGCCGGTCATCCGCGTGGTGCGGGCGAGAGCTCAGGGGCGATTCCTACGCAAAGCCAGGCCGTGATTTGCCGTGCCATCGCCTCCTGCCCGGGCTTGGCGGGGGAGTCCGGAGTGCTGAGCCATTGTTCCCCGGCGTTCCTTACCAGGCCGATCGCCGCCTTGGGCCAGTAGCCGATGACCGCCTGCTTATCATCGCCAAGGTGCGACCTCATGGGGGTGGCGATCATGTCAGCTACGGCGTCAAAGAAGTGCCCGAGCGCCCCGGACACTGCGCCGGAGGGCCCCTCCGGATCGCCACTGCCGTACCGGGTGACAAAGGTGTAGACGTTGTGGCTGGTGTCAGCCATCTGGAGGTAGGCCGAGACCATGGCCAGGAGGCCTTCGCGTGGCGTGTCCGCGTTCTGGGCGGCTTCCTGGATCCGGCGTTGCATCTGGCTCAGGACAACTTCGCCCACCGCCTGCTGGAGCCCGGCTTTGTCGCCGAAGTAGCGGTAGAACACGGACTTCGAAGTGCCGGCCGCGGCAGCGATTTCTTCCATGGAAGCGTCGCTGCCCAGCTTGTGCACTGCCCGCCGGGCGGACTTGATCAGCTCCCGGCGGCGTTCCTCCCGGTGGCTTTGCCAGCGCGAAGAGCGGCCGTCGGGACTGCCGGGTGCAGGCTGCAGTACAGGACCGGTTTCGTGGTTGTTCACGATACTCAGCGTATCAGGTACGCTGGGTATCGGTAACCGCACGTGACCCGAGGAGATATCCATGTCCATTGACGGACAGTCCACCGCTGGACCCGAAGAAGCAGGCAGCATGAATGCCGGGGCCCCCGGCCTCCGCAGGGCGGTGATTGTCGGAGGAAACCGGATTCCGTTTGCCCGTGCCGGCGGTGCCTATGCAAAGTCCTCCAACCTGGACATGCTGACGGCGGCCCTGGACGGTCTCATCGCCAGGTTCGGCCTGCAGGACGAGCGCATTGGGGAAGTGGCTGCTGGGGCGGTCCTCAAGCACTCCCGGGACTTCAATCTCACCCGCGAAGCAGTACTGGGTTCCGCGCTCTCGGCCGAGACTCCTGCCTACGACCTGCAGCAGGCGTGTGCCACAGGCCTGGAGACCGTCGTTGGCCTGGCGAACAAGATCAAGCTGGGACAGATCGACTCGGCAGTGGCCGGCGGAGTGGATTCGGCCTCTGACGCCCCCGTTGTGGTCAGTGAGGGCCTCCGCGAAGTGATCCTGGACCTCAACCGGACCAAGACGCTTCCACAGCGGTTGCAGGTCCTCAGCCGGCTGCGGCCCAAGGACCTGGCCCCGTTGGCTCCCGGTACAGCCGAGCCCAGGACCGGCCTGTCCATGGGGGAGCACCAGGCGCTGACCACATCCCAGTGGAAGATTTCGCGCGAGGCGCAGGATGAGCTGGCCTACAACAGCCACAGGAACCTCGCCGCCGCATACGACTCCGGTTTTTTTGATGACCTCCTCACGCCTTACCGTGGCCTTTCACGCGACGGCAACCTCCGCGCCGATACATCGCTCGAAAAGCTCGCCACGCTGAAACCGGTCTTCGGCAAGAACCTTGGTGCCGACGCCACCATGACTGCCGGCAACTCCACACCGCTGACGGACGGGGCCTCAACTGTCCTGTTGGCTTCCGAGGGTTGGGCGGATGCCCGCGACCTGCCCAAGCTCGCGGCCGTGGTGGACGCCGAGGCTGCCGCCGTCGACTTTGTCCATGGCAAGGATGGCCTGCTGATGGCCCCCGTGTTTGCCGTGCCCAGGCTCCTGGCCCGGCAAGGCCTCACGCTTGCGGACATCGACTTCTTCGAAATCCATGAAGCGTTTGCCGCCACTGTCCTCAGCACGCTGGCGGCCTGGGAGGACGAGGAATTCGGCCGGACCCGGCTTGGCCTGGACGGAGCCTTTGGCAGCGTCGACCGTTCGCGCCTGAACGTCAACGGCTCATCCCTGGCCGCCGGCCATCCCTTCGCCGCCACCGGTGGCCGGATTGTTGCCTCCCTGGCCAAGCAGCTCCACGCCAAAGGCAGCGTGGACGGCCAGCCGGCACGCGGCCTGGTCTCGGTCTGCGCCGCCGGCGGCCAGGGCGTCGTCGCAATTCTCGAATCACTGTAGGGGGCCCCGATGACAGACAAATATGCACAACTGGTGCACCACGGCATTGGCAGGGATGTGGCCAGGAAACTAGGACTGCCCCAGCCTGCCGTTCTGCGCCGATACCAGCCCGGGCAGCCCCTGATCACGGGCCCCGTGCTCGTTCAGGGGAATACCGCCGAGGCAGACAACCTGGCCGCCGAACTGCTCTCGTGGGAGCTCGATGTCCGGCGGCATGCGGTACCCCGCGAAAAACTGGGTGCCATCATCCTGGTCCTGGACGACGTGGCCAGCCCCGCTGATCTTGAAAAACCAATCCTCACGGCGGCAGCCTCACTGCGGGACCTGGCCCCCGGCGGCCGGGTGGTCACAGTCTCCCGGCCGGCATCAGAGGCAGATTCTCCGGCAGCCGCCGCTGCCCGGCAGGGAATTGACGGGTTCCTGCGCTCGCTGGCCAAGGAACTGCGCGCCGGCGCCACCGGCAATGGCGTCGTCCTCCGCGAAGGCGTCCAGGCAACGAGCGCAGGCTCCCTGGCCGCCCTCCGGTTCTTCCTCTCGGGCCGTTCGGCCTTCGTGGACGGGCAATTCATCACCGTGTCCAGCACCGCCGGAGAACTCCCCGGCGACGTTGACCAGCCGCTGGCAGGCAAGATTGCCGTTGTCACCGGGGCTGCCCGCGGCATCGGCGCAGCCATTGCCCGCACACTGCACCGTGACGGCGCAAGGCTCATCCTCGTGGACGTCCCCGCCGCCGGCGACCAACTGGCGGCCGTGGCGAACGAAGTCCGGGGGACAGCCCTGCAGCTTGACATCAGCAGGGATGACGCCGGGCACCGGATCATCGCGCACGCGGCGCAGCGCCACGGACGCCTCGACGTCATGGTCCACAACGCGGGCATCACCCGGGATAAGCTGCTCGCCAACATGGACCACGCGAAGTGGAGCTCGGTGATCGGCATCAACATCACCGCTCAGCTCCGGATCAACGAAGCCCTGCTTGCGTCCGAACACTTCCGGGAATCCCCGCGTATTGTGTCAGTGGCCTCTACCAGCGGTATCGCCGGCAACAGGGGGCAGACCAACTACGCGGCGTCCAAGGCAGGGGTAATGGGAATGGTCAGGGCCAGCGCTCATCTCCTGGCCGCGCACGGGGGAAGCATCAATGCCGTGGCCCCCGGCTTCATCGAAACCGAAATGACGGCGCGGATCCCCTTCGCAATGAGGGAGATCGGACGGCGGCTGAACTCCTTGCAGCAGGGCGGCCAGCCAGCCGACGTTGCTGAAGCCATCGCGTTCCTGGCCAGCGACGCCGCGGCAGGGATCAACGGGGAGGTCCTGCGGGTATGCGGGCAGAACATGGTGGGGGCATGACGTCCGCCCAGCCCGTCATATTGGGGGAGATGCCGTCGCTGTCGAAGCTGTACGTCAATGCAGCAGCGCAGGCCGCCCGCCGCCGGCTGTTGGGCACCCACGACGGAACGGCTCTTCCGGGCGAGAGCCATGAAGTGCGGGGAGTCGCCGTTGATGTTGCCACCCTCACCGCCTACCAGCACCTTATCGGCGAAACAGCCAGTGACGTGCTGCCTGCAGGGTTCGTCCACGCACTTGCCTTTCCCCTGGCCATGAGCGTGATGAACAGGGACGATTTTCCGCTGCCGTTGCTCGGCATGATCCACCTCCGCAACAGCGTGGAGCAGCGAATCCCCGTTGTCTTCAGCGACGCCCTGGACATCACCGCCAGGGTGGAGAACCTGCGCGGGCACCGTGCAGGCACGCAGGTGGACGTCATCGCCGAGGTCCGCCGGGCCGGGACAGCTGAAATCTGCTGGCTTGGGATTTCCACCTACCTGGCCAAGGGAGTCTTCCTTCCGGGTATTGATAAACCTTCGCAGGCCCCTGCCCGGGCCGACTTCAAGGCACCTGACCCCACGGCCCTTTGGCAACTCGGCGTTGATACCGGGCGGGCTTACGCTGCGGTATCAGGCGACTTCAACCCCATCCACCTGAGCGTTCTCTCGGCCAAGGCATTGGGAATGCGGCGGTCCATAGCGCACGGGATGTACCTTGCCTCGCGGGCGCTCGCGGACGTGGGCGCGTCCCGTGGCGACTCCTTCGCCTGGGATGTGGACTTTGATGCCCCTGTGTTTCTTCCCTGCAGGGTTGCCTTGGAGATCAAAACGGAGGAGGGTCCTGCAGGAGCCTGGGGCCGGTCCGACTTCGTGGCTTGGAATCCCCGGTCAGGCCGGCGCCATTTCCACGGTTCAGTGAGTGCCCTGTAGCCTTACTCAGCCGGCCGTCCGGACAGCCCGCAGGATCCGGTGGAGGCTCAGGAGGACGGATTCGGATGCGGGAACCATTCCCTGGTCAGGCTGCCTCCCGGCGGTGGACGCGATGCACGCTTCCACCGCCGTCTTTGCCGCCTCGAGCTGCTCCTCCTGCTTGGCCGGGTCATCCTCGCTGAACGAGCGCAAAAGTTCACCGGTTGACTTCAGGGCATCAGCCAGCGGCTCATTATCCTGCAGCGGAACCCCGTACGGCACGTCGCTCTCATAGATGACATCCGAGAGCACGTCCGTTATGTCCTGGATGTGGAAGGTCACGCGTTCCAGTTCGCGCAGGTTGCGGTAGTCAAGGTCAACGTCGCGGGGGTGGAGTTTGCGCCGCGGGTTTGCCCTGCGGCTCGCGTCCGCCTCCTTGACCAGATGCCGGACGGAGCGTGCGGCCGCTGAAAGCTCGTCCGAACGGCGCGACCAGTCCTCGTGTTTGGGGGGCCACTCTTCCAGAAGCGCTTTGCCCATGTCCGTGAGCTGTTTGCCGAGCGCGATGCGCAATTCGTCCAGGCTGGCTGCCGCGGCATTGAAGTGCAGCGGCGGAAAGATCAGGAAATTGACGCCGATACCCACGGCGACTCCCACACCCATCTGCAGGAGGTAGCCGAACGAAAAATCGTCCGGATCACTGCCGCCGACCAGCAGGACAAGCAGCGCCGCCGTCGGAATCCAGTCACTGCCCTTGCCAATTCCCGGAAGGCCGCCCAGCAGGACGCCGATGCCCATGATCAGTGCCACGGCAAGGGGGGATGGATCAGTCACGTTCACCAGCACGAACGCAAGGCCGATTCCCATGGCCAAGCCGGCAAGGGCCTGCATTCCCTGCTTAACTGAACCGGCAACGTTGTGGTACATGGCCACCAGCGCGCCCAGCGGCGCGTAGTAGGGGTAATTGGCTGCCGCGCCCGGCATCAGCGGGGCGATAAGGAAGGCTAGCCCCGCAGCAATTGCAGCCTTCGCCGCCAGTTGGAGCCGTTGCGTTGCAAAGGCCGCAGACAGCCCCGATACCGCCTGTTTGAGAAATTGGGTCCCGCCGGCCCAGCGGGCATCCGGGCGTACTTGAGGCTTGGTCATCAGCACAACGTTACGGGCGACCTGACGCTGGGGACAAAGCTGCTGGTCAGGCGTCCGCCCCGGGCGCGGGGACAGGACCGTTTAGGACAAAGCGGCCGCGGCACGGCGTACTTCGGCAGCGAGGCGGTGAGCCCGCCCTGGTGTCCGTCCGTCCTCCTGCCGCTGCGGGATGTAGCCGAAGCCGAGGCCGTAGGCCGGGTCCGCGAACGCGAGCGCGGCGTTGGCCCCCTCATGCCCGAACGCGCGGTGGCTGCCGAAGTTCCGGGACGGGTGTGGCTTCATGAAGACGACGGCGAACGCGTTGTCCAGGCCGGAGGAACGGTCAAGGCCCCACACCTGTTCCCGGGCCATGAGGTCAACGGTCGCAGCGTCCAGGAATGGTGTGCCTCCATCTATGCCCGTGGTGGCCGCCGCGTAGAGGCAGGCCAGGCCCTCAGCGGTTCCCACCCCTCCTGCCGCCGACATGCCGGCCGCCCGGACAGAGCGGATGTTGGGAAGTTCCATGATGTTGCTGACTGGGGCATTGCTGTTCATGCCTTCGAGGCTGAGCGGATCGAGCCAGGGCTGCTCCGGGCCGGCCGAATAGAGGACGTTCCTGTAGCGGGATTCCTGATCCTCCGGCAGTCCGAGGAAAAAATCGATGCCCAGCGGACCCCGAATCCGCCGCTCAAAGGCCTCCTGCAGCGTTTCACCGGCAGTGCGGCGGCACAGTTCCTCCATGATGATCCCGATGGTCAGCGCGTGGTAGCCGAACTGCGTGCCGGGCTCCCACGCCGGGACTGCTGCGGCGAGCCGGGCAGCGGCGGCGGCAGTGGTGAATTCATCCAGGGCGAAGCCGCCTTCGATGCCCATAAGCCCGGCCTGGTGGGACAAAGCCTGCCTGACCAGGAGCCGGTTTTTTCCATGCACTCCGAATTCAGGCCAGTAATGCGCCACCGTTTGGTCCAGGTCCAGCAGGCCGTCCTGCACCAGCAGCCCGATCACCATAGCGGCCACCCCTTTGGAACACGAGTACGCTCCCGTCACGGAGTCGGGAGCCATGCCGGGCCCGCCGGAAAGCCCCACTACCTGGATACCATCCTGGTAGGCGGCCAGCTGCCCGCTGTACTGCGGGTCCTCTTGCAGGAATGAGTCGAACAGTTCCAGGACGGCGCCGTATCCGGGCGCCACAAAGCCAAGTGATGTCTGCATGGCGCAAGTCTAGCCGGAAAGCGTTTACCGGCCTGGCTCCGCTTGGGGTTTGGGAGCGGCCCCGTGGCCGGGAGATACTTCCTCCCCTTCCTTGACGGGTCCGGGAGGTGTGCCGTCACCAAAGGGCCGGCCACCCAGCGATTCCCGGCCATGGGCTTCCAGCCAGCCGCCCAGGTCCGGACCCGCAGGGACGATGCCGGTGGGGTTTATGTCCTCATGGACGATGTAGTAGTGCTGCTTGATCTGCACGAAGTCGGTGGTATCCCCGAAACCGGGGGTCTGGAAGAGATCCCGCGCATAGCCCCAGAGTGCGGGCATTTCGGCGAGCTTCTGGCGGTTGCATTTGAAGTGGCCGTGGTAGACGGCGTCGAAGCGCGCCAGCGTGGTGAACAGCCGCACGTCCGCTTCCGTGATGGTGTCACCAACCAGGTAGCGCTGCCGCGAGAGCCGGTCTTCGAGCCAGTCCAGTGCGGACCACAACCGCGCGTAGGCGGCGTCGTAGGCTTCCTGGGACCCGGCGAAGCCGCAGCGGTACACCCCGTTGTTGACCTCGGTGAACACGCGCTTGTTGACCTTGTCGATCTCATCCCGAAGTGCCTCCGGGTACAGGTCCGGCGCTCCCGGCCGGTGGAACTGTGTCCATTCGGTAGCGAAGTCCAGGGTGATCTGCGGGAAGTTGTTGGTTACCACGGCGCCGCTGGCCACGTCCACGATTGCGGGGACGGTAATGCCCCGCGGGTAGCCAGGGAAACGCCTGAAGTAGGCATCCTGCAGTCTTTCGATACCCAGGACCGGGTCCACCCCTCCGGGGTCGAGGTCAAAGGTCCATGAGCGCGCATCGTGGGTGGGGCCGGGCTGTCCCAGGGAAATGGCGTCCTCCAGGCCGAGCAGGCGCCGGACGATGACGGTCCTGTTGGCCCAGGGGCACGCCCGTGCGGCGATCAGCCGGTACCGGCCCGCCTCCACGGGCCAGCCGGGTTCGCCCTTGGAGCCCGGGGTGGCATCCCTGGTGATGCGGTCCTCGATGTAATTGGTATCACGGTTGAATTCCGCGCCGCCGGTGACGTAGGCGCCCCGGGTGCTGTGCTCTGTGCCGCCTGCCCCGGTGGCTTGCTGCGTGGTGTCGGTTTCCTGGCTCATGGGACCAGCCTATGCTCCCGCGTAGAGGACTGTGGAGATGGGCTGCCAGGCCCACAGCCAGGAGCCCGCCACCAGGGCCGCGAAGAGTACGATCCACACGGCGGAGGGAATTGAGGTGGCGCGCCACAGCAGGTAGGCGTCAGAACTCGCCAGCCTTTCCCGCCGGCGCAGGTGAAGGTGCGCCAGCTTGATGAGGTCGCGCACGGCGGCCACCAGCAGCGCCATCCCCAGGATGACGGCCACGTGCCCGACGAATGCCTCCGGGACCAGGAGCACCAGGAGAAGTGTCACGGCGATTGCGGTGAAAGTAATAAGGATGCCGGCAAGATTGCGCAGGAACAGCAGCGAGGCAGCCAGGGCAAGGCCGCCAGCCGTGATGGCGGCCGGGCCCCAACCGTTGAATCCGCACCAGACAAACGCGGCGCCCACAATGGCCGGGACCGGGTAACCCCAAAAGCACGACCATGCGCTTGCAAGCCTGCTGCGGCTGTAGGTGGTGGTGGTTCCGGAATGGTCGAGGCGCAGGCGGATGCCTGACAGCCGCTGGCCGCTCAGCAATGCAGCGGCCGCATGCCCCATTTCGTGCGTTGCCGTGGCCAGCAGCCCGAAGTACTTCCAGGAACGCCGCGGAACGGACAAGGCGGCAGCGATCACCAGCACCAGCGCGAGTTCGGTAAACGTCACGTCAGGGGCGTCCGCCCGGCTGAAGGCATCCAGCAACTTATTCCACGGGTCGACTGATATGTTCATCAAAGCCAGGTGCCGGCCGGGTCATCGTGTGCCATACGCGCCACAGTACCGGGACGTCCTGGGTGCCGGCTTAAAGCCGAAAGGCACGCCAACGAAAAGGGCGTGCCTTAGGATCGGTGGGGCCGCGGATGTTCCCGAAGCCCCACGTCGACTGTGTTAACTAGCCTTCGCACTCGGTGCAGTAGCTGTGGCCATCCTTCTGGCGCGCTATCTGGGACCGGTGACGGACCAGGAAGCAGGAGTAGCAGGTGAATTCATCTTCAGCCTGCGGGATGACCTGTACCACGAGCTCTTCGGCCACGAACTCGCCTCCGGGCACGCCTGCGCCGTCAAGCCCGTCAGCCTCATCCAGCTCCAGCACAACGCTGCGGGCGTCGGGAGCATTAGCTGACTGGAGCTGCTCGAGTGAGTTGTCCTGCGATTCCTTGACGTCGGAGCGCAGTTCGTCGTAATCGGTTGCCACTTTAGGTGCTTCTCTTTTCTTTGGTTCGCCTGTCGCGTATGAAACGTACAGCATCACGAGGCTATTCCCCAATAGCCGGAGTATGTTGACCCTCCACTGGGTAAGGGTTGAAAGAAGGCATCCTGCGGTTTATCACCGCAGCATGGATGGCAGGGCAGCGGAGGACGTAGCGCACGGCGCGCGGTCTCTGCATTACGGGTAAGGGGTATACGTGGAGCAGCTCACTGCAGAGTTCGGTGGTTCCCGGCGGGTTGGTACCGGTGTTGGTCCTGTCCTGGAAAAGTTCCAGGACGTGACGAGGATCGCTGTATTGCGGGGCGGAGGCCTGGGCGACCTGGTCTTTGCAATTCCGGCCATGTCCGCCCTCAAGGCGGCTTATCCCGGCGCAACACTGACTTTGCTGGGCACCCCCGTGCACAAGGCACTGATCGACGCAACCACAAGTCCCGTGAATGAGGTGTGCGTGCTGCCCTTTGCTGAAGGCGTCCGCCCGGGGCAGGAGGCCACGGAGGAACTGGATACATTTTTTGATGCCATGCGCGAACGCGGGTTCGACCTTGCCGTCCAGCTCCATGGCGGAGGGCGGTATTCAAACCCGTTCCTCCTTCGCCTGGGAGCGCGGCACACGGTGGGCACCCGTACCGCGGACGCCGCCAGCCTGGAGCGGACGGTTCCCTACCTCTATTACCAGCATGAGCCGCTGAGGGCGCTGGAAGTCGCTGGCCTGGCCGGCGCCTTCCCCATCGACCTCGAGGCACGCCTGGCGCCGGCACACGGACTTGCGTGCCCCGCCGTCGTAATGGACGACGGCGGCACCGGGCCTTTGGTGGTGGTCCATCCGGGCGCCACGGATCCCCGCCGCCGCTGGCCGGTTGCGCGGTTCGCTGAACTGGCGGCAGCGTGCGCCGCGGACGGGTTCCGGGTGGTGGTCATCGGGGATGAGAGCGAGCAGGAACTGGCCGGCGAGGTCGCGGAGCAGGCAGCCTCCGCCCACGTCCGATCCCTGGCCGGGGACCTTGACATGGGCGGGCTTGTGGCGCTGCTAGCCCGTGCGGCAGTGGTGGTTGGCAATGACAGCGGCCCCCGGCACCTCGCTCAGGCGCTGGGAGTGCCCACAGTGGGAGTGTTCTGGGCGGGCAACGTCATCAACGCCGGGGCGCTGGGCCGGAGCCTGCACCGCATACACGCATCCTGGGTGACCGCTTGCCCCTCCTGCGGGATAGACGTCACCCAGGTCGGCTGGACGGCGCCCCGGTGCCCCCATGACGACTCAGCCGTGGCAGATGTCTCGGTCCGTGATGTTTACGAGGACGTGCGGAGCCTGGCCGCCACAGAGCTGCCGAAAGAGGACGCATGAGCGGCGGGGAGGTCCTCACCAAGCCCGCGCCGGGGAACCTTGGCGACGCAAAACCCGAACTGCTGGTGCTGCGGGCCTTAAAGCTGGGGGACCTGCTGGTGGCCGTGCCCGCCCTTAAAGCCCTTCGCCGCGCCTTTCCTGAGCATCGCCTGCGGTACGCGGCCCAGGGGTGGCTGTCGGAGGCGTTGGGGCTGGTGGGCGGCTATGAGCTCCTGCCCACCCATGGCCTGGACGAGCCGCTGGCTTTGGAACCCGGCGTGGTCGATGTGGCAGTAAACCTCCACGGCAGCGGCCCGGAGAGCCAAGGAAGGATCGAAGCTTTGCAGGCGCGGCACACTATCGGGCACCGGAGCCAGCACCGGGACGGCCCGCCGTGGCGTGCCCACCTGCATGAAAGGGAGCGCTGGACCGCGCTCCTGGAATGGCACGGCATCGAAGCCGATCCGCTGGACATCCAGCTGCAGGCGCCCCATCGGCCCAGCCCCGTTCCCGGAGCCGCCGTCCTGCATGTCGGGGCAGCCTACGGCAGCCGCCTCTGGCCTGCCGAGCGGTTTGCCGCTGTTGCCTCTGCGCTCGCCGTGGCCGGGCACACCGTTGTTTTTACCGGCGGCAGCGGGGAAAGGGACCGCGCAGTGGAGGTGTGCCGGCAGTCCGGCCTTCCCGACGACGCCGTGCTGGCCGGGAGGCTGGGGTTGGGGGAGTTCGCCGCCACCATCGCCGCTGCCCGGCTGGTGATCTCCGCGGATACCGGCGCCGCACACCTGGCGTCGGCCTACGGTACGCCGTCGGTGGTGTTGTTTGGGCCTGCCCCGCCCGAAATCTGGGGCCCGCCGCCGGGTCCCCACATAGTCCTGACCCGGGCTGAGCTGCGGCGGGGAGACACATTTGCCCATGAACCCGACCCCGCCCTGCTGGCGGTTACCGTGCCGGATGTGCTGGCCGCTGTGGGGGAGCTGGGCGTCCTTTAGGCCGGCCAGCCCATTGTCCTTAACGGCCACACCGGTAGGATCGCTTCAAGCTGCTAAGCCACTACACTTCCGCGGGAGTTGGTTCACCCATGATTCGTAGCAAGCGATCGGTGAGGCAGTTGCTGGCCGCCGGAATGGCAACACTCAGCCTCGCTGTCCTGGCCGCGTGCGGATCCCAGGATCAAGAGTCCGTCCACTTCACCGCCGCGGGAGACATAGGCCTGGGTGAAGGCGCCTTGGCTGTGCTGGATACGGTGGCCCAACTGAAACCGGACTTCAATATCGCGCTGGGTGATTTCCCCTACGAGCCCGGCGCCGACCAGGAATTCTGCGACATGGTCACTGGAAAGCTGGGAGGGGAGTTCGCCTACCAGCTGCTTCCTGGAAACCATGAGAGCGATGGCTCTGACGGTGATATTGAGAAGCTGGCCGCTTGCCTGCCCAACCGTCTTCCCGGCCTGCAAGGCGATTACGCCGAACAGTGGTACGTAGACGTTCCGCAGGAAGAACCACTGGCCCGAATCATCGTGGTTTCACCAGGTATCGAGTTTCCTGGTGGCAAGCTCGACTATTCAAAGGACAGCGAGCGGTGGAACTGGACGGAACAGGCAATCGACGGAGCGCGGACAGAGAACATTCCCTGGACCGTTGTCGCCATGCATACTCCCTGTTTCACCATGGGGCGGTATGCCTGCGCAGCGGGAGAAGCCCTCACCAACATGCTGATCGAGAAGAAGGTTGACCTCGTTCTCAGCGGCCATGAGCACCTGTACCAGCGGACCCGCCAACTCGGATTCAGTGACCGGTGTGAGTATATGAGAGCCAAAACCGTGGAGAAGAGATGTGTGGTGGACACCGGAGACTCCATGACCCAAGGCAGGGGAACGGTCTTCGTCACCGTGGGCATTGGAGGGCGGACACCCCGCGAAATCAACATCGACGACCCCGAGTCGCACTATTTCGCATCCTGGTCAGCCGGTAACCACAATTCGACACTAGGGACGCTGGACGTCACGGCAACCAACACCCGCATGGACGTGAAGCTTGTTCCGGCGGACGGCTACACCTTCTCTGATTCGTTCAGCATCCGGAAGTGATCACGGGCGCATTGCGCACAATAAGCGCAGTCTCAGGACGGGGTGAGTGGAACCGGCGACGGCTGGGGGCGAGCACACGTGGTCTCAGGCGTGGCTCTCGTCGCCGGTTCCGTGAACCACATTAGGATCCCTGAAAGGCCTGCACCCGAGTAGTTGGTACCTGCTTTGTGGGGAACCCGTACCCGGCCGCCTGGAGTGCCGGACGCCGGCAGCGACACGCAAATACAAAAAAGCCCCGGAAAATCAGTGATTTTCCGGGGCTTTCCCATTGTGCGCGGAGGGGGACTTGAACCCCCACCCCCTTTCGAGGACTAGCACCTCAAGCTAGCGCGTCTGCCATTCCGCCACCCGCGCAGGTGGTGATTCGGAAACCGTTTCCGCCTTTCAGCGTTTCGCGTTTCTCCGAAGCAGCGAGAAAAACTCTAACACGACTTTTCCTGAAACATCGAATCGGGCCAAGTGGGTAGGCTGAGGGCAGCACATCAGCGTTGCACCAGCCAGTCATTTCCAGTGAGGAGCCCTCCATGCCTGACGTCATGCCCGAGGATGAAGTAGTCCGGATCTGCCAGGAACTCATCCGGATAGACACCTCCAACTTCGGTGACGGTTCGGGTCCGGGCGAGCGCGCCGCGGCGGAGTATGCCGCCGGCCTGATCGAGGAAGTCGGCATGGACGCCGAAATCTTTGAGTCCGCACCGGGGCGGGCAAACGTGGTGACCCGAATGGCCGGCGAGGACCCGTCCGCCAGTGCCCTCGTGGTCCACGGCCACCTGGACGTGGTGCCGGCGCTTCGGGACCAGTGGTCTGTGGACCCGTTCGGCGCCGAACTGAAGGATGGGCTGATCTGGGGACGCGGCGCCGTCGACATGAAAGACATGGACGCCATGATCCTCGCGGTGCTGCGGGGATTCGCCCGCACCGGCAGGAAGCCCAAGCGGGACATCATCTTCGCCTTCTTCGCGGATGAGGAAGCGGGCGGTGCCTACGGTGCCCGCTACGCCGTGGACAAACGTCCGGAGCTGTTCGAGGGCGCCACCGAGGCAATCTCTGAGGTGGGTGGATTCTCGGCCACTATTGGCGGCCAGCGGACGTACCTCCTCCAAACCGCGGAGAAGGGCATTTCATGGCTGCGGCTGGTGGCCCACGGCAGGGCGGGGCACGGCTCCCAGATCAGCACCGACAACGCCGTGACGCGGCTGGCCGGAGCCGTCACGCGCATCGGTGAATACAAGTGGCCCATCGAGCTGACCCCCACCACCCGGCAGTTCCTTGACGGGGTGACCGAACTTACGGGCGTGGAGTTCGACGCCGACAACCCGGATGTCCTGCTGAGCCAGCTGGGAACCGTAGCCCGGTTCGTTGGGGCAACACTGCAGAACACCACCAACCCCACGCTGCTCAAGGGCGGCTACAAGCACAACGTCATCCCGGAATCCGCTGAGGCGCTGATCGACTGCCGCACCCTGCCAGGCCAGCAGGAACACGTCCTGGAGACCGTCCGCGAACTGGCCGGCACGGGCGTCGACGTCAGCTACGTGCACCAGGACGTCTCCCTGGAGGTGCCCTTCGCGGGCAACCTGGTGGACTCCATGATTGACGCCCTGCACTCCGAGGACCCGGGCGCCAAGGTGCTGCCGTACACCCTTTCCGGCGGCACGGACAACAAGTCGCTGAGCAGGCTTGGCATCACCGGATACGGTTTCGCGCCCCTGATGCTGCCGGACGAACTGGACTTCACCGGCATGTTCCACGGCGTGGACGAGCGGGTCCCGGCCGATTCGCTCAAGTTCGGTGCGCGGGTCCTCAACACCCTCCTCACCAACTACTGACGCGGCCGCCATGACCCCCGAGGAAGTCCTGCCCGACGCCCTACTGGAGCGCATCCGCGGCCGTGCCGCCGGCTATGACCGGGACAACGCGTTCTTCCATGAGGACCTTGAGGAACTGGTGGGGGCCGGTTACCTGAAAATGTTCGTTCCAGCGGACGACGGCGGCATGGGCTTTGGCCTCGAAGCGGTGGCGCAGTGCCAGCGCAGGCTCGCAACGGCCGCCCCCGCCACCGCACTGGCCGTCAATATGCACCTGGTGTGGACCGGCGTCGCGCATGTCCTCAAAGCGCGCGGCGACACCTCCCTTGACTTCGTCCTCAAGGAAGCGGCGGACGGCGCCGTCTTTGCCTTCGGCAATTCCGAGGCCGGCAACGATTCGGTCCTGTTCGATTCACGGACCACCGCGACTCCCTTGCCGGACGGTGGTTACTCGTTCACAGGGACGAAGATTTTCACAAGCCTCTCGCCGGCCTGGACCCGGCTGGGGATTTTCGGCAAGGACCCGGATGCCCGGGAAGGGGAAGGCGAACTGGTCCACGGCTTCATCACCCGGGAAACGCAGGGATACCGCGTCGTGGACGACTGGGACACCCTGGGCATGCGGGCGAGCCAGTCCAACACCACCGTCCTGGACGGTGCCACTGTCCCGCCGGAAAGGATCTTCCGCAAGATTCCCGTCGGTCCCAGCAGGGACCCGCTGATCTTCGCGATCTTCGCCTGTTTCGAGACGCTGCTCGCGGCCGTCTACACGGGAGTGGGGGAGCGCGCCCTCACAGTGGGCGTGGAGGCTGTGAAGCGGCGCACCTCGTTCAAGAACAACGGACGCAGCTACGCGCAGGATCCGGACATCCGGTGGAAGGTTGCGGAGGCAGCCATGGCCATGGACGCCCTGTATCCGCAGCTGGCTGCAGTGGCCGCGGATGTGGACGCCCTGGCAGACCACGGAGCGCAGTGGTTTCCGAAGCTGGTTGGCCTGAAGGTAAACGCCACGGAGACTGCGCGGAAGGTTGTGGACCTGGCTATCCGTGTCAGTGGGGGATCGAGCTATTTCCGCGGCTCAGAACTGGAGCGGCTCTACCGGGACGTACTGGCAGGCATGTTCCATCCGTCCGATGATGAATCCGCCCACAACACCGTTGCCAACGCGTGGCTGGGTCCGCTGGAAGGCTAGACCGTCCGCTGGACCTGCAGGACCCGCCGGCGCAGCCAGAACCGCCGTCCGCCGCCAACATAAAGCTTGCTGCGCTCCAGCTCCCACTTGCCGTACTCGGAATGTTCCACCAGGCGGCGCCTCGCCTCAGGCAGTGAATCCTCAGGACTGACCGTCAGCACGAGGTACTCGTACTGCCTCAAATAGTCCCGTTCCCGCTGGACCGAGCTGGTGAGAAATTGTTCCTTCATTGCTCTCCATTTTCGTCCTTTTCCGGCTAACGTGAAGTCATGAGCATCGATCCGCGTGTCGCGCTTCAGTCCTTGACCACCGCTATGGAAGAACACCTTATAGCAGCATCCAACCGCCGCGGAGATGGTGACCCCTCCGTGGAGGCGGCGTTTTTCGCGGTCGCGGACGCCTTCGAAGTTTACGAAGATGCGCTCTATGAGGCCTACAACGAGGTGACGCCGCTCCAGGTCTTTGACGACGAGGACGACGAGGACGAAGAAAGCGACGTGGATGACGATGAGGACCTGGAAATCGTCCAGGACTAGGGCCGCGGACTTACAGCGGCGCTGAAACATCCTCAAGGGCCCGGGCAATTTCCGGCGGCAGCGGAGTGAGCTGCGCGTCCAGGAGCTCTTTCAGCTGCGCGGGCGTGCGCGGACCCACAATGGCGGTAGCCACGCCGTGCTGGGACAGGAGCCAGCTGAGGGATACGTCCTGCGGCGTCCGCCCCAGCCCCTTGGCCGCCATGCATAGGGCTTCCACGGTCCGGGAGGGCTTCTCCTCAAGGTAGGGCTCAACGTACCCGGCCTCGGCTGCGGACGCCGCCCGGGATCCGGAGGGAATGCTGCCGCGGTACTTGCCGGTCAGCACCCCGCGGCCCAGCGGCGCCCAGGCCATGAGGCCCAGTCCGGCGTCTCCAACCGCAGGGATAAGCTCAGCCTCGGGCCTGCGCTGCAGGAACGAGTACTCGGCCTGGGCGGCCACCAGGGGGAACCCGGCAACCGCAGCGGCCTTCGCCGTCTGCCACCCGTTGAAGTTTGAAACGCCGGCGTAGCGCGCCCGGCCGGAGCGGACGGCAAATTCCAGAGCGGACAGGGTTTCGTCCAGCGGAACGTTGGCGTCCCAGGCCTGGGCAAACCAGATATCCACATAGTCGGTGCCGAGCCGGGCCAGGCTGGCATCAAGTCCGGTGAGCATGGCGTTGCGGGACGTGTCCACGCCGCGCCGGCCGTCCGGCGTCGTCATCCCTGCCTTAGTGGAGATGGAAATCTCCGTGCGCGCCACGACGTCGCCCAGCAGCGATCCGATCATGGCCTCCGAGCGGCCGTCGGCGTAGGACGCGGCAGTATCAACGTGGCGGCCACCCGCATTAAGGAAGGTGCGCAGGAGTTCCGAGGCGTCCTGTTCGTCGGTTTCGCCGGCCCAGCCCATGGTGCCGAGGGAAAGGGCGGACACACGCAATCCACTGTTGCCGACGTAACGCTGCTGCATAGCAGCAAGCTTACGGCCAGAACAGGCACCGCCTATGACGTAGGGTCTTAGCGTGAACTGGTTTGAGGCGGCCCTGCTGGGCCTAGTGCAGGGTTTGACCGAATTTCTACCGATTTCATCAAGTGCGCATCTTCGGATTGTGGGGCAATTCCTGCCCAATGCGGCTGACCCGGGGGCAGCGTTCACAGCCATCACCCAGTTGGGTACCGAGACCGCGGTCCTGGTCTACTTCTGGCGGGACATCGTCCGGATCTTCAAGGGCTGGACGGGTTCGCTGACCGGCAAGGTATCGCGGCAGGACCCGGACGCCAGGATGGGGTGGCTGGTCATCCTGGGCAGCCTTCCGATCATCATTCTGGGCCTCCTGTTCCAGGACCAGATCGAGTCCGTTCTCCGCAGCCTTTGGATTGTGGCCACCATGCTGATCGTCTTCGGGCTCTTCCTGGCGGTCGCTGATGCCATGGGCACGCAGGAGCGGGACCTCAGCCGGCTCACCTACAAGCACGGCATCCTCTACGGCTTCGCCCAGGCCCTGGCACTGATTCCCGGTGTTTCCAGGTCCGGCGGAACCATTACGGCCGGCCTCCTGATGGGTTACACCCGCGAGGCCGCCGCCCGCTATTCGTTCCTTCTGGCCATCCCTGCCGTATTCGGCAGCGGGTTCTACCAGCTCTATAAGACCGTCACCAATGAGGGCATCGCCGGCCCCTATGGACTGCCGGAAACCGCCTTGGCCACAATGATTGCCTTCGTTGTGGGATACGTCATCATCGGCTGGTTCCTGAAGTTCGTGTCCACCCGCAGTTACCGCTTGTTCGTCTGGTACCGGATCTTCCTTGGCCTGGCCCTGTACCTCCTGCTCGGTTTCAATGTCATCAGCGCCTAGCACTAGGCTTGGTGTGTGAAATCCTGGATATCCCGCCCCGTTCCTGACGTGCCCGGAAGCATGCCCGCCCTCCGGCTGTTCGACACAGCGGTGCGCCGCGAGGTGGTACTGGAGAGCGAGAGCCGGCCGTCCATGTACGTCTGCGGCATCACGCCGTACGACGCCACCCACATGGGGCACGCATCCAGCTACGTCGCTTTTGACCTCCTGAACCGGGCCTGGCGGGACTCCGGCCGCGACGTCGCCTATGTGCAGAACGTCACGGATGTTGACGATCCGCTCCTGGAACGTGCCGAGGCCACGGGTGTTGACTGGCGGGACCTTGCTGCCGGCCAGATCGAACTTTTCCAGACGGACATGGAAGCACTGAACGTCCTGCCCCCGGACCACTACGTGGGCGCCGTGGAGTCCATCGGACTGATAGTGCCGGAAGTGGAACGGCTGGTGAGCCTTGGGCTGGCCTACACAGTGCCGGGCACCAAGGGCGAACCCGACGGGGACGTCTATTACGACGTCGAGGCGGCCGGCAAGCAGTCCGTCGCACCGGATGCTTGGTCCCTCGGATGCATCTCCGGGCTGGCCGAGAGCGAGATGCTCGAGCTCTTTGCGGAACGCGGCGGCGACCCCGGACGGGCGGGCAAGCGGCAGGCACTGGACCCGCTCCTGTGGCGCGTGGCCCGCGAAGGGGAACCGAGCTGGCCAGGCGGCAGCCTGGGAGCAGGCAGGCCAGGATGGCATATCGAGTGCACGGTCATCGCACAGAAGTACCTGCCTTCACCCTTTACCGTCCAGGGCGGCGGTTCGGACCTTATCTTCCCGCACCACGAAATGGGCGCGGGACACGCTTACTCCCTTGCGGGGGTTCCGCTGGCAAAGCATTACGCCCACGCCGGCATGGTGGGCCTCGATGGCGAGAAGATGAGCAAGTCCAAGGGAAACCTGGTGCTCGTATCAAAACTTCGGGCAGCAGGGGAGGAGCCCGCCGCGATCCGCCTTGGCATTCTTGCCCACCACTACCGCTCCGACTGGTCCTGGACGAACGAGGGGTTCGAGGAGGCGAAGGCCACCCTGGCTGCCTGGCGCAGGGCACTGGCCCACGCCCCCGCAGGCTCCGCCGCCCCCCTCGTGGCCGAGATGCGCGCAGCGCTTGCCGCCGACCTTAACGCTCCTGCCGCAATTGCGGCAGTATCCCGCTGGGCCGAGCAGGCAAACGCCGACGGCGGACCGGCCAGTCCCGCAGACCAGGCCCTGGTCAAAGACGCTGTGGACGCTTTGCTGGGAGTGCTTCTCTAAAACGGCCCCTCAGGGCAGGGGGCCGCACCGTGACCGCACGGCGGTGCCGGTCAGGGCCGGTCCTGGCCCCGGCGCTTGAGGTACCGCTCGAATTCCCGGGCAATCGACTCGCCGGTGGCTTCCGGGAGATCCGCTGTGTCCTTGGCTTCCTCGAGCTGCCGGACGTAGGCTGCGATTTCGGGATCCTCGGTGGCCAGTTCGTCCACCCCCCGCTCCCACGCGTCCGCTTCCTCAGCGAGCTCGTGCGTATCCAGCGGAACCTGCAGCAGTTCCTCAATCCGGTGCAGCAGCGCAAGCTGGGCCTTCGGCGACGGCGCCTGGGCCACGTAATGCGGGACGGCGGCCCACAGCGAAATCGTGGGGATTCCCGCCAGCAACGCCACCTCCGACAGCACGCCGACAATGCCCACCGGACCTTCATACTGCGAGGCTTCCAGGTTCATGCGCTCACGCAGCGGGGCGTCGTCCGACGAGGTACTGACCGGAATCGGCCTGCTGTGCGGAACATCCGCCAGCAGAGCCCCCACCAGCACAACATAGTCAACGTTCAGTGCCTCGGCGTGGACCAGGAGTTCCGCCGTGTAGGCACGCCATTTATAGGACGGCTCTGTGCCCTGGACAAAGATGACATCAACGTACGAGTCCGGAGCGCTTGCCTTATAGATCCGTGTGGAGGGCCACTTGATCTTGCGTTCTCCGGCGGGGTTCCGGCGCACGGTGGGACGCGTGAACTGGAAGTCGTAATACTCGTCGGCGTCGATGGAGGCCACCTTCTTGCCGCCCCACAGTTTGTTCAGGTAGCGAAGGGAGTCGCTGGCCGCTTCCCCGGCGTCATTCCAGCCTTCAAAGGCGGCAAGCATCACTGTCACGCGCTGTCCGTCAGCTACAGGCTGCAGGAACCGCTCCCTTTCGGGCCCGGCACCCGGTTCTGTGGTGTCTCCCTCGAAGCTATTCATTTCTTCACCCTACGTCCAAGGACCGCGGCTGTGCATTGAATGAAGCGCCACAACATCACGCAAATGCACTGCGGCCGGTCAGGGGGAGCCCCATATTCGCCAAGGGCGTAGCCATCAGCCGGCGCCCAGGCGGTCCCCGTAGACTGAGGGCATGCGATTGCCAGCCGACAGTTCCCCGCTCAAAGCCGTCCTGTGGGACATGGACGGGACGATCGTTGATACGGAGCCCTACTGGATCGCCGCCGAGCGCGCGCTGGTGGAAGAATACGGCGGGACCTGGTCCCACGGGCAGGCCATGCAGCTGGTTGGCCAGTCGCTCACTTTTTCCGCCGGGCTGCTCCAGGAAGCCGGCGTGGAACTGGAAATCCGGGAAATCATCGACACCCTCACCCACTCGGTGGTCAGCAGCGTCAAGCGCCAGGTCCCGTGGCGGCCGGGTGCCCGTGAACTCCTCGAGGAACTCCACATTGCCGGTGTCCGCTGCGCACTGGTCACCATGTCCGAGGGCCCGCTGGCCAGGCAGGTAGTGGCAAGCCTTCCACGGCAATACTTCGAGGTCCTGATTACCGGGGACACCGTCGCCCAGGGCAAACCACACCCTGAGGCGTACCTGACCGCCGTCGAATGGCTGCAGGACGCAGACCCGGACCTGGGCCTGCACCACTGCGTGGCGCTGGAGGACTCGGTGCCCGGTGTCTCCGCTGCCGTGGCGTCCGGTGTGGCAACCGTGGCCATACCGCACATTGTTCCGCTGCCCGAGGACGGGCGTTACACCCTCTGGGATTCCCTGGCTGGCCGCACAGTGGCCGACCTCGAATCGCTCCTGCCCGGCGGCCAGGGGATGCAGGGGTTCGTGGACGCCGCCCGTCCGCTCGGGGACCAACGGTGACGGAAACTACTGTCCCGGTCCGGCGCGAAGGCATTCCGCTGGGCAGGATTGCGGGCGTCCCTGTGGTGCTGGCTTATTCCTGGTTTATCATTGCCGCTTTCACGGTCATCGTCTACGGTCCCGTCCTGGCCGGGCAGAACCCGGCCCTCGGCGTCAGTGCTTAT
Organism: Pseudarthrobacter sp. NPDC092202; assembly: GCF_044755505.1. Lineage (NCBI taxonomy): Bacteria > Bacillati > Actinomycetota > Actinomycetes > Micrococcales > Micrococcaceae > Pseudarthrobacter > Pseudarthrobacter sp. NPDC092202. The sequence continues at coordinate 252,797 of NZ_JBIVRG010000002.1, forward strand.
ATCGTGGCGTTCGCGTACGCCGTCCTGCTACTCGTTTCGGTCCTGGTCCACGAACTGGCCCACGCCCTGACGGCCAGAATCTATGGCTGGCCCACGCAGAAGATCGTGCTCAACCTGTGGGGCGGACACACCCAGTTCGAAAGTTTCACGGCGTCGCCCGGACGCTCCGTCCTGGTGGCCCTCGCCGGACCGGCCGCCAATTTCGTCCTGGCCGGAGGAGCGTGGCTGCTTCTCAGCACGGCAAGCATGGGCATCGTCGCGGAAATCCTCACCAACATCTTTATGTGGGCGAACTTCCTGATTGCCGTGTTCAACGTCCTCCCGGGTCTTCCCCTGGACGGCGGACGGCTGGTCGAATCGGCCGTATGGAAGGCCACCGGCAGCCAGGCCAAGGGCACGGTTGCGGCGGGCTGGGGAGGCCGGATCATCGTCGTCGCCATCGGGTACTGGTTTGTTGCCAGGCCGCTGCTTGCCGGTGATGCCCCCGATTTCAGCCTGCTGATGATCACCGTGCTGGTGGGCGCTTTCCTCTGGATGGGGGCCTCAGCGTCCATCCAGCAGGGGACCCTTCGGGGCCGGCTCCACCTGGTCAGTGCGGCGGCGCTTTCCACCCCCGCTGCCGGCCTGCCATCTACCGCCATGGTGGAGGACGCCTTGAATTACAGTCGCGGGGACGCCACGTCGCTGGTGGTCTGCGGACCGGGCGGCCGGCCAGAGGGCGTTGTGGATTCCGCCGCACTGGCCTCCGTTCCTCCCCACGCCGCAGCGTCAACCCCCATCACCGCCGTTTCCTACGCGCTGTCTCCCGGCGCCTACGTCCCCGAATGGTCCAAGGGACAGGAGTTGCTCCAGTTCCTGTCCCAGCTGGAAGGGCGGCACTACGCCGTCGTAGACCACAATGGCAAGGTCACCGGACTACTCTCCCAGGACGCCGTCCTGGCCGCCATCACGGGCAAACCCAGGCGGCCCGATACACGCCGGCAGGGCCAAAACCGGTAGAGTTACCTGCCGGCCGGTGCTTTGCCGCCGCACACGCCGGATTGTTTCCACACGACATGCAGGCGCCACAGTTTTACAGGAGCGAGGAAAGTCATGAGCAGCGAAACCGCCGTCAACGAAGCCACAGAAGCAGCGGTCCCGGCCGGGGCTGCAGCCGGCGGCTCGCAGCCGGTGGGGGCCGCCCGGCGCCGGGGTCCCTTCCGCGAGGGGGAGCGTGTCCAACTGACGGACGAACGCGGCCGCATGAACACCATCACCCTCGAAAGCGGCGGCGCATTCCATACCCACCGCGGTTTCCTGAACCACGACGACATCATCGGCAAGGTGGACGGTTCCGTCGTTGTGAACAACGTTGGGCAGCAGTACCAGACCCTGCGCCCCCTGCTGTCCGACTTTGTCCTGTCCATGCCGCGCGGCGCCGCCGTCGTCTACCCGAAGGACGCCGGACAGATTGTTACCATGGCGGATATTTTCCCCGGCGCCCGCGTCGTGGAAGCCGGCGTTGGTTCCGGTGCGCTGTCCATCTCGCTGCTCCGGGCCGTGGGGGACAACGGATATTTGCACTCTTTTGAACGGCGTGAAGAGTTCGCTGACATCGCCCGCGGCAACGTCGAGACAATCTTCGGCGGCCCGCACCCCGCCTGGCAGGTATCGCTGGGCGACTTCCAGGAAGAGGTTGTCCGCAGCGAGGCACCCGGCTCCGTTGACCGGGTGGTGCTGGACATGCTGGCCCCTTGGGAATGCCTCGATGCCGTGGCCACCGTACTCGCCCCCGGCGGTGTCTGGATCAACTACGTCGCAACCGTCACCCAGCTTTCCCGCACTGCCGAAGCCATCCGCGCGGACGGGCGCTTCACCGAGCCCGACGCCTGGGAATCCATGGTGCGTGGCTGGCACCTGGAAGGGCTCGCCGTCCGGCCGGACCACCGCATGGTGGCACATACCGGCTTCCTGCTGGTCACCCGGCGCCTGGCCGACGGCGTCACCGGCATCTCCGTCAAGCGCCGCCCGTCCAAGACAGACTTCAACGAAGAGGACGTGAACGCGTGGACGCCGGGTGCGGTGGGCGAGCGCCAGGTCTCCGACAAGAAGCTTCGCCGGGCAGCCCGGGACGCCATCGCGGGTACCCACGTCAAGGACGACCCAGAGGTCACGAACTAGTCCACATTTCGGGAGTCTCCATCCCTACCTGCCATCTTGGGGCTAATGTCTTAATAGAAGCGCAGGAAGGGGCTGATACATCATGGAGACACCAAACCAGGACTCCGGACGTACACCGGCAGAGCAGTCTGCCGCCAACGACCTCTCGGTTGCAGACCGCCAGGTCAACATCCTCCGGGACAAGCTGAGGCATATTGACCGGCAGTTGGCTGCGGCAACGCAGAACAACACCAAGCTGGTCAGCATGCTTGAGACCGCCAAGGCCGAAATCCTCCGGCTGAAGAACGCCCTGGACCAGGAAGGCCAGCCGCCCTACAGCTTCGGCACCATACTCCAGCTCAATCCCAGGCGGCAGCCTGCCCCCGGCAGCAGCGGACAGGCGGCAACCGAGGAATCGGTTGACATCTTCAACGCCGGCCGGAAAATGCGCGTCGGCATCAGCCCCCTGGTCAACATCAACCAGCTGGCGGTTGGCCAGGAGGTCCTGCTGAACGAGGCGCTCCTCGTTGTTGCCGGGCTCGGCTACGAGCGCGCCGGTGAACTGGCCACGCTCAAGGAAATGCTGGGAGCGGACCGCGCCCTCGTGGTGGGCCGTGCCGATGAAGAACGAGTCGTCCGGCTTTCCGGGGCGCTCCTCGCCGAGAAGCTCCGGGTGGGCGATGCCCTTTCCATCGACTCAAGGACCGGATACGCCCTCGAAAAGGTGCCGCGCTCCGAGGTGGAAAACCTGGTCCTGGAGGAAGTCCCGGACATCACGTATGAGGACATTGGTGGCCTGGGGCCCCAGATCGAGCAGATCCGCGACGCCGTCGAGCTGCCGTTCCTCCACCCCGATCTCTACCGCGAGCACGGGCTCAAGGCGCCCAAGGGCATCCTGCTGTACGGTCCTCCAGGCTGCGGCAAGACCCTCATTGCCAAGGCCGTGGCCAACTCGTTGGCAGCAAGGGCAGCGGAGCGTTCCGGCAACGTGGACCTCAAAAGCTATTTCCTGAATATCAAGGGACCCGAACTCCTTGACAAATACGTCGGTGAAACCGAACGGCACATCCGGCTGATCTTCTCCAGGGCGCGTGAAAAGGCCTCGGACGGCAGCCCGGTGGTGGTGTTTTTCGATGAGATGGATTCGCTGTTCCGCACTCGTGGCACCGGTATTTCGTCCGACGTCGAAACAACCATCGTGCCGCAGCTGCTCAGTGAGATCGACGGCGTGGAGCGGCTGGACAACGTGATCGTCATCGGCGCGTCCAACCGCGAGGACATGATCGATCCGGCCATCCTCCGGCCGGGCCGGCTGGACGTGAAGGTCAAGATCCACCGTCCCGACGCCGAGGCCGCCGCCGATATCTTCAACAAGTACATCACCCCCGACCTGCCCTTCCACGAATCGGACCTGGCAGAGCATGACGGCGACGTGCAGGCCACGGTGGACGCCATGGTCCAGCGGACGGTGGAAGCCATGTACTCCACGGACAAGTCCAACGAGTTCCTGGAGGTCACCTACGCCAACGGGGACACCGAGATGCTCTACTTCAAGGACTTCAACTCCGGCGCTGTGGTGCAAAACGTGGTGGACCGGGCCAAGAAGTACGCCATCAAGGACCTCCTGACCACCCACCAAAAGGGGCTTCGGATCGAGCATCTGCTGCGCGCCGTCGTGGACGAGTTCCGCGAGCACGAGGACATGCCCAACACCACGAACCCGGATGACTGGGCGCGGATCTCCGGCAAGAAGGGCGAACGGATCACGTACATCCGCACCATTGTCCAGGGCAAAGCCGGCCAGGAACCCGGCAAATCCATCGAGACGATGCCGACAACAGGCCAGTATCTATGACCGCTGCACCGGAGCCCGCCGCCGGGGGAGCATTGCCGGCAGGCGGGGCCATGCGGGTCATGGGCGCGGAAACCGAATACGGCATCCACGCCCCGTCCGCACCCTCGGCGAACGCCACCATGATGAGCGCCAGGGTGGTCCAGGCCTATGCACAGGTAACCCGCATGCGCGCCGCCGGCGGCGCCGAGACCCGCTGGGACTATACGGACGAGGAGCCGCTCCATGACGCCCGCGGGTGGACTGTGGACCGCAGTTCCGCCCACCCGAGCCAGCTGACGGACCAGCCGCCGGTTTTGGATGCGGAGGCGGTGGCGCTTGCCTACGGGCGCGAAGAGCTTGAGCTCGACGGGCAGGACGAGTCCGGGACACTCCTGATGAACATGGTGCTGGGCAACGGTGCACGGCTCTACGTGGACCACGCGCATCCCGAGTACTCCAGCCCCGAGGTGACCAATCCCCGGGATGCCGTTAGATGGGATGCGGCCGGAGACCTGGTGGCGCTGGCCGCCGTTCGCCGCCTGGCTGCAGATCCGGACCTTCCGCCGGTCAATCTCTACAAGAACAACACGGACAACAAATCCGTTTCCTACGGCTCCCATGAGAACTACCTCATGCCGCGGTCCGTGCCCTTCGGCGATATTGTGCGCGGGCTGACGCCCTTCTTCGTCAGCCGCCAAATCATGTGCGGGTCTGGCCGGGTGGGGATCGGCCAGGACGCGTCAACCCCGGGATACCAGATCAGCCAGCGCGCGGATTTCTTCGAGGCCGAAGTAGGCCTGGAAACGACCATCCGCCGGCCAATCATCAACACGCGGGATGAGCCGCACGCCACCGCGGACAAGTACCGGCGCCTCCACGTGATCATTGGGGACGCCAACCTCAGCCAGGTTTCCAACTACCTGAAGTTCGGAACAACGGCGATGGTGCTCAGCCTGATCGAGGCCGGCCTGGCGCCAAAAGTCGAAGTCTATGAGCCGGTCGCCGCGCTCCAGACGGTGAGCCACGACACCACGCTCACCGCCAGACTGCGGCTGCTCGACGGCAGACGGGTCACCGCCCTGGACCTGCAGTGGATGTACCACGAGGCCGCTGCCAAGCTGGCCCAGGACACCGGTGTGGGAGACAAAGTGGACGGCGACGGGCACACGCACGATGTCCTGGAACGCTGGGCCGCCGTCCTCACCCAGCTCGACAACGACCGGGCCGCTGCCGCTTCCTCGGTGGAATGGCTGGCCAAGCTCTCGCTGCTCAACGGATACCGGGAGCGTGACGGGCTGGAATGGAACGACGCCCGGCTGGGACTCGTCGACCTTCAGTGGGCAGACATCAGGCCGGAAAAGGGCCTTTACTACCGGTTGCTCGCCAGGGACCGGATGCAGAGGATCCTTGAAGATGCGGCGATCGCGGGAGCAGTTTCCGAACCGCCGGCGGACACCCGGGCGTTCTTCCGCGGCAGGTGCATCAGCAGCTTCGGCAAGGACGTGGTGGGCGCCAGCTGGGACTCCGTCATCTTCGATGTCCCGGGATACGGGCGGCTCCAGCGCGTGCCCACGAGGGAGCCCCTCCGGGGAACCAGAGCCCTGACCGGCGCGTTATTCGAACGCTACCGGGAAGCGGGCCCGTTCCTGGCAGAGCTTCTGGGACATAACGCTCCGCCTGCGGCGTAAACCGCCACCGGAAGCCCACACCGTGGCAGGATGGGCATATCGGAGGATCCGCCGGATCCGACGACGGATATAAGGAGGGGTAACAATGGCAGGCCAGGAGCAGCAGCAGCCGCAATCGCGCGACAGCCAGGTCGACGAGGACATTCCCGAGGCGCCGCCCGCGCCGCCGGAGGCACAGGCATCCGCCTCCACTGAAGGCGTCGACGACCTTCTCGACGAGATCGACGGCGTCCTCGAATCCAATGCTGAAGAGTTCGTCCGGGCGTTCGTCCAAAAGGGCGGTCAGTAACCCGGATTCGGAGGCTGGCGGAAGCCGCGGAAGGCCCGAATCTGTACCGACGTTGAAGGACCACGTTCAAGGAGTGCATGAGTGCAGGAATCAACCGCCAACCAGGTAGCCGCCAACGCCACCTCATCATTTACCGAACACCTGCAACGGGACCGGCCGGAACTCCTTCCGTATAACCGGTCCCTCCAGGCAGGCGCGCAGGCGGCTGCCCCCTTGCAGGTTCCGCATGCCACCACCATTGTCGCCATGAGCTACGACGGCGGTGTGCTGATGGCGGGTGACAGGCGCGCCACCATGGGCAACGTCATTGCCAGCAGGCACATCGAAAAAGTCTTCCCCGCCGACCGCTATTCCGTCCTGGGGATCGCCGGCACTGCCGGAATCGCCATCGACCTGACCAGGTTGTTCCAGGTGGAACTTGAGCACTACGAAAAAATCGAGGGCACGCTCCTCAGCCTTGAAGGCAAGGCCAACAGGCTGGGCGCCATGATCCGGGGCAACCTTCCCCTCGCCATGCAGGGACTCGCCGTTGTGCCCCTCTTTGCCGGCTTCGACACCAGCGCAGGCGTGGGCAGGCTTTTCTCCTACGACGTCACCGGCGGCCGGTACGAGGAACGTGAACACCACACCGTGGGATCCGGTTCCGTCTTTGCCCGCGGTGCCCTGAAGAAGCTCTGGCGGCCCAACCTCACGGCGGCCGAAGCCGTCGCCGTCGCCGTCGAATCGCTTTACGACGCAGCCGACGACGATTCGGCCACCGGCGGACCCGACACCGTGCGGCAGCTGTGGCCCGTCATCTACACCGTGGACGGTTCGGGCGCGCGCCGGGTGCCGGACAACGAACTGGCTGCAGCATCCCGGAACGTGATCGAGGCGCGGACCATCGCCGGACGGGAGGCCTGAGATGACACAGCAGTTCTATGTTTCACCCGAACAGCTGATGAAGGACCGCGCCGATTTCGCCCGTAAAGGCATCGCCCGGGGCAGGTCCGTCGTCGTCATCAGCTGCCAGGACGGAATCGCACTCGTCGCCGAGAACCCTTCTCCGTCGCTGCATAAGATCGGCGAGATCTACGACAAAATCGCGTTCGCCGCCGTCGGCAAATACAACGAATTCGAAAGCCTCCGCCAGGCAGGTGTCCGCTACGCCGACGTGCGCGGCTACTCCTACGACCGGGAAGACGTCACTGCCAGGGGACTGGCAAGCGTCTACGCGCAAAGCCTTGGAGCCGTGTTCACCGCTGAACAAAAACCGTTCGAAGTGGAGCTGGCAGTTGCCGAGGTCGGCGCCACCCAGGCTGAGGACCACCTTTACCGGCTGACCTTTGACGGCTCCATAGCCGACGAACACTCCTTTGTTGTGATGGGTGGCCAGGCGGACAAAGTCTCCTCCGTCATCGGAGAAGGCTGGCGCAACTCACTGAATTTCGCTGATGCGGTACGCCTTGCAATGACTGGCCTGGTCCCGCCCGGAGAGCCGGCAGAACAGGCAAAAGCACTTCCGGCAGGTGCGCTGGAAGTAGCAGTCCTGGACCGGGCATCGGAAGCCACCCGCGGGTCCAGGCGCGCCTTCCGCCGGCTCAACGACGCGGACATCACTGCATTGCTGGCCTAGGAGGACAGGACAGATGGACAAGAGAATCTTCGGCATCGAAACCGAATTCGGGATCTCATACTCGAGCCCGGATTCCAGGCCGCTTGCCCCTGAGGAAGTGGCCCGCTACCTTTTCCGCAAGGTGGTCAGCTGGGGGCGATCGTCCAATGTGTTCCTGACCAACGGCTCCAGGCTGTACCTCGACGTGGGATCCCACCCGGAATATGCCACGGCCGAATGCGACGACCTGGCGCAGCTTATTGCCCACGACAGGGCCGGAGAGCTGATCCTGGACGACCTCGTGGATGAAGCGCAGGCCCGGCTCGCAGCCGAAGGTTTCAACGGCACGGTGTACCTCTTCAAAAACAACACCGACTCCGCGGGGAACTCCTACGGCAGCCACGAGAACTACCTCATTCCGCGCCGCGGCGAGTTCTCCCGGCTCGCCGAGATCCTGATCCCGTTCCTGGTTACCCGCCAGCTGATCGCCGGCGCCGGAAAGATCCTCAAAACACCCCACGGCGCAACATACGCATTCTCCCAGCGGGCGGACCACATCTGGGAGGGCGTTTCCTCCGCCACCACCAGGTCCCGTCCCATCATCAACACGCGGGACGAGCCGCATGCCGATGCCGAGTTCTACCGCCGCCTCCATGTCATCGTGGGGGACTCGAACATGTCCGAAGCCACGGCCCTCATGAAGATCGGCACCGTGGACCTCGTCCTGCGCATGATCGAGGCCGGAGTGATCATGCGGGACATGCGGATGGAAAACCCTATCCGCAGCATCCGCGAAATCTCACATGACCTCAGCGGCCGGGCACTGGTCCGGCTGGCAAACGGACGCCAGCTCACCGCTCTCGAAATCCAGCAGGAATACCTGACTAAAGTGACGGCATTCGTCAAGGAGCACGGCCCGCACAACCCCCACGTCCCGCTCATCCTGGACCTGTGGGAGCGGACGTTGAAGGCCATTGAAAGCGGTGACTTCCGCGGGATCGACACCGAAATCGACTGGGCCATCAAGAAGAAGCTCATGGACAAGTACCGTGAACGCCACGGCCTGGGCATGGACGCCCCGCGGATAGCCCAGCTGGACCTTACCTACCATGACATCTCCCGAAGCCGCGGCCTCTACTACCTGCTTCAGTCGCGCGGTGCGGTGCGACGGATTGTGGACGACACCGTCATCAAGGACGCCGTGGATGTCCCGCCGCAGACCACACGGGCCAAGCTCCGGGGAGACTTCGTGCGCCGTGCCCAGGAGCTGGGACGGGACTATACCGTTGACTGGGTCCACCTGAAGCTGAACGACAGGGCTCACCAGACGATCCTGTGCAAGGACCCCTTCCGCAGCGTCGACGAGCGCGTGGACGCCCTCCTCGACTCTATGGGCTGACACCCAGCTTCAGGGGCTATTCTGGATAAGGCCCTTTAGAGGGACCCAGCGATGCCGCCCGCTGCGATGCGGACCATCGCCTCCACCCTGCCCCGACGAAAGTTTTCTTACGTGCGCCGACTACTAGCAATCCTTCTTCCCGGTCTGCTGATGCTGACCGCCTGCGGCGGCTCAACCGCAGAGCCGGAACCCACCAGCGTTTCCGCCGGCGAGACTGCCAAGTTCGACTCCCTCAAACTGACCGATAACGGGGACAAAAAAGCCCCCGGCGTGGAATTCGCCAAGCCGCTGGAAGTGGCAGAGCCAACCATCAAGGTCATCACCGAGGGCAGCGGTGAGGTGGTGCAGGCAAACCAGGTCGCCAACATTTCCATTCTGGCGCTCAACGGCACTGACGGCAGTACCCTTGAGGACACCTTTCCCGGCGAGCCCGAGCCCCTTGAGCTCAACGACGAACTGAAGACCAGCAGCGAGGTTATCTACAACGCCTTTGTTGGCGCCAAGGTAGGTTCCAGCCTGGCCCTGGCCGTCCCTGGGCAACAGAGTGCACCGGCCCCGAGCCCCTCTGACGGAGCCAGCCCCACCCCGTCCGCGGCGGCGGAGCCCACCCAGTTGTTGATCATCAAGGTCCTGTCCGCCGAGGACGTGGCGCCCGTACTGGAAAAGCCTGAGGGCGAGACCGTCACCCCGCCGGCAGGACTGCCTACCGTGTCCGAAAAGGACGGCGTCCCCGAGATCAACGTCGAGGGTGTGGCTGCTCCCACGGCCCTCGTTTCGCAGGACCTCATCAAGGGCAACGGCGCCACGGTGAAGGAAACTGATACCCTCACCGTGAACTACGTGGGCGTCACCCTTGCGGGCGGCACCAAGTTCGACTCGAGCTTTGACCGCGGCGAGCCTGCGAGCTTCCCGCTCACCGGCGTCATCAAGGGCTGGACCCAGGGCCTTGCCGGAAAGACAGTGGGCTCCCGCGTCCTGCTGGTCATCCCGAAGGATCTTGCCTACGGCGATGAAGGACAGGGCGAGGCCAAGGGAGACCTGGTGTTCGTAGTGGACATCCTCGGGGCGAAGTAGCAACACTTACAGTCAAAGCAGCACAGGTTACGGCAACGCCGCAGCTGGCCCGCGGCTGCGGGAACCAGCAGCACCAAGAAAAGCAGCACTGAGATCTAAGGAGCAACCATGTCATTTGGTCAGCGTGAATTCGACCGCCAGAAGCCCGAGATCGACTTCCCGGAGGGCGACGTCCCCACCGAGCTGGTCATCACCGACCTCATTGAGGGTGACGGACGTGAAGCCAAGGCCGGCGACACTGTTTCCACCCACTACGTCGGCGTAGCCTGGTCCACCGGCGAGGAGTTCGACGCATCCTGGGGCCGCGGAGCTCCGCTGGACTTCCGCGTGGGCGTGGGCCAGGTCATCCAAGGCTGGGACCAGGGCCTGCTGGGCATGAAGGTGGGCGGCCGCCGCCGCCTGGAGATCCCCTCGGAGCTGGCCTACGGCTCCCGCGGCGCCGGTGGAGCCATCGCTCCGAACGAAGCCCTTATCTTCGTGGTGGACCTGGTGGGCGTCCGCTAGACCGGAATTGCCGGCCTCCGGTACGCCAGGGCGCGGCAGCATCAGGACGCAAAGTCCTGGTGCTGCCGCGCTTTCTGCGTTCCGCCGCGGACTTTAGTAACGTAACCAGAGTGCCCGTATCCCGTACTGAACGCCTCCTCAACCTGCTGATCGCACTCCTGAACACCCGCTATGGGTTGCGCCGCAGTGAGCTGCGCGAGAAGGTCTACCACGATTCTTCCGGCAATGACGTCGCCTTTGGGCGGATGTTCGAGCGGGACAAGAACGACCTGCGCCAGTTCGGGTTTGAGGTGGAAACCCTGACGGACATGGGGTGGAGCGAGGACGACCCCGCCACCACCCGCTACCGCATCGGCAAGGAATCCAACCGCCTTCCGGATGTCCAGTTGGGGCCGGACGAGTGGACTGTCCTCCTCCTGGCCTCGCAGCTGTGGGAGCGGGCTGCCCTTGGCAACGCAGCCCAGAGCGCCCTCCGGAAGCTGCAGGCGTCAGCACATCTGGGGGACGCCGCCCTGCCCGCCGCTGCCCTGCCCGCCGGCGTCCAGCCACGCATCAAGCCGGCAGGGCAGGCTTTCGATGACCTTGTTGCTGCCATGCACTCCCGGCACCCCGTCACCTTCACGTACCTTGCCGGCAGCACAGGCAATGAGGAAGAGCGGACAGTGGAGCCTTGGGGCCTGGGGAGCCGGTTTGGCCAGTGGTACCTGGTGGGCCACGACCGTGTCCGGGAAGCACCGCGGCACTTCCGTCTTTCCCGCATCACCAGTGCCGTCACAACCCTGGACAAGGAGCTGTACACGCCGCCGGCCGGTTTCAACATCCGCCGGGAATTGGACCGCCTCCCCGAACTGCCGCTCCGCACCGCCGTCGTGGACGTCCGCGAAGGGCGCCTCCTGGCTCTGCGCCGGCGGAGTTCCGGGGAGGGCAGTATGGCCGGCCGGCCGGAGGCAGGCTACGAGCGATTGTCCGTGCAGTACCGGGACGCCGAGGCGCTTGCCGAGGAACTCGCTTCCTATGGACCGGATGCCCTGGCGGTGGAACCTCGTGAACTGGTCTCTGCCGTCCTCCGCAGGCTGCGCGCCGCTGCGGCGTTCAGCTCCGAACCTGAGCCCGCTTACTCCCTCGGCGCTGCCCGCGCCGCCGCAGTCCGCAAGCGTACGTCCGAGGACCAGCTCAAACGGATGCTGCAGCTTGTGCCCTTCCTGGTGCACAACCAGGGCCTTCACATCCAGGACGTTGCGGACCGGTTCGGGATCACAAGGAAAGAGCTGGAGGACGATCTGCAGATCCTGATCTGCTCCGGCCTGCCGGAGGGATACCCGGACGATCTCCTGGACATCCAATGGGACGACGACCACGTTTACATCACCCAGGACCTGGATCTGACGAAACCGGTCCGCTTCACTGTGGAGGAAGCCTGCGCCCTCCTGGCCGGGCTGGAGACGCTGAACGGGCTGCCGGAAGTTGCTGAAGGCGGAGCACTGGAATCGGTGACCATGAAGCTGCTGGCGGCCGCTGGTGAGGAAGGCCTCCGGGCAGCTTCCCTGGCCGGCCCGGAAGTGGCCCCGGCTGACGCGGCCACGCACGCTACCGTCCGGCAGGCCATCGAATCCCGGTCCCAGCTTCGCCTGCGGTACCTTTCGCCCCAGCGGGACACCATTACGGAGCGCGACGTGGATCCGTTCCGCCTCTTTTCGCTGGACAACACCTGGTACTTCGAGGCGTATTGCCACCTGGTGCGCGGGTTCCGCAATTTCCGCCTGGACCGCGTCCAGGACGTCCATCCGAACGGTGCCCCCATCTCGGCGGACTTCACGCCGGCGGAAGGTGTGCCCGCCAGGCTTTTCACCGCGAACGACGACGACACCATCGTCACCGTCCAGCTCACCCGGCAGGGGAGGGGATTGGCCGACGACTACTATGCGGAACGCACCGCAGAACTTCCTGACGGCGGGCTGGTGGCCGAGATCCGGTTCGGCACTACGGAATGGCTGCCGATGTTCGTGGCCCAGCACGGCGGTTTTGCCAGGATCCTGGCACCGGTCGAGCTGGCGGAGGCATCCCGCAGCTGGTTGGCGGCAGCCCTGGCCAGGTACGGCGGCTAGACTTCTCAGCATGCCTTGGTGGTCTTGGATCCTGATATGGGTGGCGCTCGTTGCGCTCTCACTGCTCTTCTATGTCCTGTTGGGCATCCGCCTCTTCCGCCAGTTCATGGCGACCGTCAAGGATCTGGGGGCAGCCGGTGAGAAGCTGGGGCACCTGGGCCCCATGGATGCACCGGATGATTCAGACCCTGCGGCGCCCCCGCAAGGTGCGGCGGTTTTTGCCTCGCCCACGCTCATGCGACATGATTACGAGGCATCCAAGTCGTCCCGACGGGAAATGCGCCGCCTGCGGCGCGTGCAGCGCAAGAAAGACCGGGGCCAGCCGCAGGCACTCGGCGATCTGGACTTTACTTAGAAGTAAAATGTACTTAGACGAAAGGATTTCCCGTGGGAAGACTCTTTGATGGCCCCTGGCCCATCGTAATTATCATCGTTGTTGCCTTGCTTCTGTTTGCCGCTCCGAAACTTCCGGCCATGGCACGCAGCCTTGGACAGTCCATGCGGATCATCAAGTCCGAGGTCAAGGAAATGAAGAACGACGGCAAGCCCGACACCACCACCGACGCCTCAGGCCCGGTGGAAGGAACCATCGTTAACCACCCCAAGGCGAAGCCCGGCGAGCCGACCGACGGCACTGACGTTCCGCCGTCGAACCGCGCCTGACCCCCAGTGGCACTGTCGCGGGCCCGTAAAGCCAACCCCGAGGGGCGGATGGCTCTTTGGGACCACCTCAAGGAGCTGAAGAACCGGCTGATCAAGTCGGCCATCGGCGTCGTCATTGGCGGCATCGGAGGATGGATACTTTACGATCCGCTGCTGAAAGCCCTGGCCGATCCGGTCAACCGCATCTCCCAGCAGACGGGCGGGCTTTCGGCAATCAACTTTGGGACCATCGCCTCTCCCTTCGACTTCAAGCTGCAGATGTCGCTGCTGATTGGCGTGGTGATTTCCAGCCCGATCTGGATCTACCAGCTGTGGGCTTTCATCACACCGGGGCTGACCTCCAAGGAGCGCCGGTACACGCTGGGATACATGGCTGCCGCTGTGCCGCTGTTCCTTGCCGGCATCTGGGCGGGCTGGCTGGTGGTCCCTCAGGTGGTCCGGGCGCTCACGCAGTTCACCCCGGACGGTTCGTCCAGCGTCATTGACGCTCGAACCTATATAGAGTTCGTCACCCGGATGGTCCTGGTGCTGGGTATCGCCTTCCTGGTGCCGGTGGTGCTGGTGGGCATCAACATGGCCGGAGTCATTTCCGGGCAGACCATCCTCAAGGCATGGCGCATCACCGTCTTCCTGGTGTTCGTCCTTGCCGCCATTGCCGCTCCCGGCGCGGACGCCATTTCGATGTTCATGCTCGCGGGGCCGCTTCTGGTGCTGTTCTTTGCCGCAATCGGTGTTTGCCTGATGAACGACAAGCGCCGGGCGCGCCGTGAAGCCAAGCGGGCAGCCGAAACAGAGGCAACAGCAGACATCGCCACCCCGGGCAGTGAGCTGAAGAACCTCTAGGCGCCCGTTAGGCTTGGGGTATGTCCTCCAACACCGGGCCTTCTTCCTCTGGACCGTTCACTCCCGGAGCTCCTGACTTCGAAGAGCTTTCACCCGCCGAGCGGTACCAGGCCAGCGCCAAACGCAGGGCCGAGGCAGCGACATACCTCGGAGCCTTCATCCGCACGCTCGACTTCGAGCTCGACGACTTCCAGCGGCAGTCGTGCCAGTCCCTGCAGGAAGGCAGGGGAGTGCTGGTGGCGGCGCCCACCGGAGCCGGGAAGACCATCGTCGGTGAATTCGCCATCTACCTGGCGCTGGAGCGAGGCCTCAAGGCGTTCTACACCACGCCCATCAAGGCCCTCAGCAACCAGAAATTTACCGAGCTTTCCGAAAAGTACGGCGCCCGGAACGTTGGCCTCCTCACTGGCGACACAAGCATCAACGGCGACGCGCCCGTCGTCGTGATGACCACGGAAGTCCTTCGGAACATGCTGTACGCGGACTCCGCAACCCTCGATGACCTGGGCTATGTGGTGATGGACGAGGTCCACTACCTCGCCGACCGGTTCCGCGGTGCCGTCTGGGAGGAAGTCATCATCCACCTGCCGAGCGAAGTGCAGGTGGTGTCGCTCAGCGCCACCGTCTCCAACGCCGAGGAGTTCGGCGCCTGGCTGGACACCGTCCGCGGCGACACCGACATCATCGTCTCCGAGCACCGTCCCGTACCCCTCTGGCAGCACGTGATGGTGGGGCGCCAGGTCATGGATCTGTTCGCCGGGGAAACCACTTTCGATGAAATCGCCCCGCCGGTGGACGGGGACGGAACGCAGCCGGTCCCGTCCGCGGACAGTACCAAGGGGCGTGGCTTCGACGTCAATCCGGACCTCCTCAAGGTGGCACGGAGCGAAATCCAGCAGAGCTTCCGCAGCCGCCAGGGCGGACCGGGCGGCCGCGGACAGCGCGGAAGGCGCGGCAACGACCGGCCGGGCAGGGGCGGCGACGAACGCGGTGTCCGTCCGGCCAGCCGGCCACAGGTCATCGCAAGCCTTGACCGCATGGACCTGTTGCCTGCCATCACCTTCATCTTTTCCAGGGCTGGTTGTGACGCTGCGGTGGCGCAGTGCGTGGGGTCCGGACTGTGGCTCACCACCGAGAAGGAACAGCGCATCATTACCCAGCGCGTTGACGAGGCCGGGCAGGACATTCCCCCGGATGACCTGGACGTCCTGGGCTTCTGGACCTGGCGTGACGGCCTGATCCGGGGCTTTGCGGCGCACCACGCCGGCATGCTCCCCACGTTCAAGGAAGTGGTGGAGAAACTTTTCGCCGACGGCCTGGTCAAGGCGGTTTTCGCGACGGAAACACTGGCACTGGGCGTCAATATGCCAGCCCGCTCCGTGGTGCTGGAAAAGCTGGACAAGTTCAACGGCGAAGCCCACGTGGACATCACCGCCGGCGAGTACACCCAGCTGACCGGCCGTGCCGGCCGCCGCGGCATCGACGTGGAGGGCCACGCGGTGGTGCTGTGGCAGCCCGGAACGGATCCGACGGCGGTCGCCGGCCTTGCGTCCCGGCGCACCTACCCCCTGAACTCTAGTTTCCGGCCCACCTATAACATGAGCATCAACCTGCTGGCGCAGTTCGGCCGGGCAAGGGCCCGCGAAATCCTTGAGTCCTCCTTTGCCCAGTTCCAGGCTGACCGTTCCGTTGTGGGCCTGGCCAGGCAGGTGCGCAGCCGGGAGGAGTCGCTGGCCGGGTACGCCAAGTCAATGACTTGCCATCTGGGTGACTTCACGGAGTACGCGCGGCTGCGCAGGGAACTGTCCGACGCCGAAAACGCCGGCTCCCGTACCAAGTCGCGCGTCCGGAAATCACTGAATGACGATTCCCTGGCGCGCCTGCTGCCGGGGGACGTTGTGGATGTTCCCGGCGGCAGGGCACCCGGCCCGGCAATCGTGCTGAGCTCGGACCACACCAGCCGGGAACCCCGGCCCGCCGTCCTGACGCTGGACAACCAGCTGCGCAGGATCGGGACCGACGACCTGGAGGGACCCATTTCTCCGCTGACGCGGATCCGCATTCCCAAGTCCTTCAACGCCAAAGTTCCCAAGTCCCGCCGGGACCTGGCGTCCTCGGCACGGAATGCGCTGCGCGAAAACCGGCCGCCTGCCCCGGGCAACAACCGCAACAACGACTTTGGCCTCGCAACCGCCCTGCCGAACCAGGAAAAGCGCATCGCCGAGCTCCGCCGCGCCCTGCGGGCCCACCCGTGCCATGGCTGCAGCGAACGCGAAGACCATGCCCGCTGGTCCGAACGCTGGTGGAAGCTGCGCCGCGAAACCGACGGGCTGGTCCGGCAGATCCAGGGCAGGACCAACACCATCGCCAAGACCTTCGACCGCGTCTGTGACGTCCTTTCCACCTACGGGTACCTTGAACAGGCAGCGGACGGGCGGCTCTCCATCAGCCCCGACGGCCAGCGGCTCCGGCGGATCTACGGGGAAAAGGACCTGCTCATCTCCCAGTCCCTGCGACTGGGAGCGTTCGATGACCTGGACGCCGCCGAGATCGCGGCCCTCGCGAGCGTGCTGGTGTACCAGGCGAAACGAGAGGACAGGGGGCTGAGGCCGCGGATGCCCAGCATCTCCCTTGAGACGTCGGTGGATATCGTCGTCCGTGAATGGTCCGCCCTTGAGGATGTGGAAGAGGACAAGAAGCTTCCCCTGACCGGCGAACCTGAACTCGGGCTTGTCTGGCCTGTGTACAAGTGGGCCAAGGGCCGCCACCTGCAGGACGTCCTCAGCGGTACGGACCTGGCCGCGGGCGACTTCGTCCGCTGGGTCAAGCAGGTTGTGGACCTGCTGGACCAGCTCGCCAAAATCCCCGGCCTGGATCCGCGCCTGGCAAGGCTCTGTGTCGAAGCCATCTCGCTGATCCGCCGCGGTGTCGTGGCCTATTCCTCCGTCCTCTGATCAGCCGTGCCGGCTGACCGCCGGCACGCCCCAACGCCAGGAGCACTTTCCGTATGTCCCAGCCTGAACAGCTGCCCGCCCCGCGGGCAAAAACGGTCCTCTACCGGAACGGCTCCGTGTACACGGCCGCCGACCCCTTTGCCACGGCAATGGTGGTGGATGGGGGCACAGTGGCGTGGGTGGGATCCGAACAGGCTGCCACCGCCATCGCGGACAGCTCCATGGAAATCATCGATCTCCGCGGAGCCCTCGTTGCGCCAGGCTTCATGGACTCCCACATCCACCTGACGGAGACGGGGATTGCGCTGGACTCCCTTCAGCTGGGCGGAGTCCGTTCAGCCAGGGAGCTGCTTGACGCCGTGGCCGCGGTTCCCGGTGACGGCCCGGTCCTGGGTCACGGCTGGGACGAGACCACCTGGCAGGACAGCAGCCTCCCCACCGAAGATGAGCTCGAGCGTGCGGCAGCGGGACGTGCGGTGTACCTGTCCCGGGTGGACGTGCACTCCGCGCTGATCTCTGGACCACTGGCCCATGCTGCCGGTGTCCGGCAGCTGGACGGGTTCGACGGCGGCGCCAGGGTCCGCCGCGCCGCGCACACGGCCGCCCGGCAGGCAACCCGGCGCCTCCCGCAAGAAGCATTGAAGCGGCACCAGGCCAGGGCACTGTCCGAAGCGGCAGCCAACGGTTACGTCGCGGTGGCGGAAATGGGGGCACCGCACATCGGCGGTGCGGAGGACCTGCGGCTTGCAGGAGCCTGGAACAGCGGGGCGGATGGAAGCGCAGGGGTTCCTGAAGTCCTGCCCTACTGGGGGGAACTGGCGTCCTCGGAAGAGCATGCCCGCAGCCTCCTGGACCAGTTCGGCTTTGCCGTGCGTGGGCTCGCAGGCGACCTGAACATCGACGGCTCCGTTGGTTCCCGGACCGCTGCCCTGCGGACCGGGTACAGCGATGCCCCTGACGAGCAGGGCAGCCTCTACCTGAGCGTGGAAGAAGCCGCGGCACATCTCGCCGCCTGTTCGCTTGTGGGAGTGCAGGGCGGTTTCCACGTCATTGGCGACGCCGGCCTGGACACCGCGCTGGCGGCACTGGAACTGGCCGCCAGGGAAGTGGGGGAGCAGCGGGTGCGTGCAGCCGGACACCGTTTTGAACACGTGGAAATGGTTGATCCAGCAGCCATCGAGGTGCTGTCCCGGTATGCCGTGACGGTGAGCGCCCAGCCGGCGTTTGACGCTGCCTGGGGAAACCCGGGAGGTCTTTATGGGCGGCGCCTGGGGGAGCGGAGCCAGTCCATGAACCCGTTTGCTTCGCTCTACGCAGCCGGCGTGCCCGTATGTTTCGGCAGTGACAGCCCCGTGACGCCGCTGCGCCCGTGGTCCAGCGTCAGGGCGTGTCTGGAGCACTATAACGAAAGTGAACGGATTTCCGCGCGCGCCGCTTTCCTGGGCCACACCCGGGCGGGCTGGCGGGCCGCAAGGTACGCCGACCCCATGGCCGGCCAGCTGGTACCAGGAGCTCCGGCAAGCTTCGCTGTATGGGAAGTGGAGGAACTGATGGTCCAGGTTGCCGACGGGCGGGTCCAGTCCTGGAGCACCGACCCGCGGGCGCGCACGCCGCTGCTGCCTGCCCTGGACACGGGCACCGACCCCGTGTGCCTGCAGACGGTCCGCAACGGCGTCGAACTTTACGCAAGTCCGGCGCTGCGGTCCTGACCGGACCGCTGCCGACCTATAATTGATAGTTGCGCCCTCCGCCGATCCGTTCGCAGCCGGGCGCACTGACCATTTCCCCCAGGAAAGGCCCCTTGTGCGCGTCCTCACCATCATTCCCACCTACAACGAACTGGAATCGCTGCCCAAGACCCTTCAGCGGCTTCGCACGGCAGTTCCGGCGTCGGATGTGCTGGTGGTGGATGACAACAGCCCTGACGGTACCGGGCAGCTCGCGGACGGCTTCGCGGCCGAGGATTCCCAGGTCCATGTCCTGCACCGGAAGGGCAAGGAAGGCCTCGGAGCCGCCTACATTGCAGGGTTCAGGTGGGGCCTTGATGCCGGTTACGACGTCCTCGTGGAAATGGACGCGGACGGTTCCCACCAGCCGGAGCAGCTGCCCCAGCTCCTGGAAGCCGTTGAGCAGGGCGCTGACCTTGCCATGGGGTCCCGCTGGGTTCCCGGCGGCAAGGTTGTGAACTGGCCGCTGTACCGCCAGGCCATTTCCCGGGTGGGCAGCACCTACGCCCGCCTGATGCTCGGGCTGAACATCAAGGACGTCACCGGCGGGTACCGCGCGTTCCGCAGGACAACGCTGGAAAAGCTCAACCTGGACCAGGTTGATTCGGTCGGCTACGGCTTCCAGGTGGACCTCGCCTTCCGCGTGGCCCGGATGGGGCTCCGCATCGAGGAACGCCCCATCACCTTTGTGGAGCGTGAACTTGGCGCCTCAAAGATGAGCGGCAACATCGTGGTGGAAGCCATGATCAACGTCACCAAGTGGGGTCTGCAGGCCCGCTGGAACACGCTGACCCGCAAGAAGGCAGCCGGCCAGCCCTAAGGCTGTACGCACCGCCGCCAGGGCGGACCGCTGAAACAGCAAAAAGGGAGCCGCCCCTGCACGGAGGTGCAGGGGCGGCTCCCTTTTGCTGTCAGGGCGACAGGCCGGAACCTTTACGCGGAGCGGCGCTCTCCGCGGCGTTCGCGCAGGATGGTCAGCCGGTCTTCGAGGATCTGCTCAAGCTCGGGGAGTGAGCGGCGTTCCAGGAGCATGTCCCAGTGCGTACGGACAGCTTTGTCGTTGCTGGTGTCCGGCCGTTCGCCATCAACCAGGAGCGCTTCCTTGCCGGTCTTGGAAACCCAGACAGGCGGGATCTCTGCCTCTGAGGAGAAGGTGACGAAGACCTGCTCGCCGTCCTCGCACCGGTACTCGACACGCTGGCGCGGAGCCGGCTCTACTCCGGACTCGGTCTCCATGCTCTGTGCACCAAGGCGCATGCCCCGCAGGCTGCGATCGCTCATGATTTCTCCCTCTGGTCGGTTCGCGGTGTACAACACCGCGCTAGCCGGTGGCGGCAAAGCGCCGCCGGACTACTGTGTGCTCTGTGCTGCATCTTATGATTCAACGCATCGCGAAGCTCTGTTGTTCCAGCGGATCTGCTCCGGCC
Organism: Pseudarthrobacter sp. NPDC092202; assembly: GCF_044755505.1. NCBI lineage: Bacteria > Bacillati > Actinomycetota > Actinomycetes > Micrococcales > Micrococcaceae > Pseudarthrobacter > Pseudarthrobacter sp. NPDC092202. The sequence goes on from NZ_JBIVRG010000002.1 coordinate 273,037, forward strand.
GGACAAATACACAATTATACCGTTAGCCCGCCGGAACAGCCAAAAGGAGGGACCCGCCGAAGCGGATCCCTCCCTCACAGCCGGTCAGGATGATGAATCCCGGGTGCTGTCCCTGTGCTTAGGGTTCGGACGGTTTCGCGCCGACTTCATCAAACAGCCCGCCGGCGGATTCCGGAGCGGTCCCGCCCAGGGCGCTGCCGATTCCCTTCAGCGCTTCGCCCACCTCACTGGGGATGATCCACAGCTTGTTGGAGGAGCCCTCCGCCAGCTTGGGCAGCGTCTGCAGGTACTGGTAGGCCAGCAGCTTCTGGTCCGGGTTGCCCTTGTGGATGGCGTCAAAGACTTTCTGGATGGCCTGCGCTTCGCCGTCGGCACGGAGGATGGCGGCTTTGGCGTCACCTTCAGCCGCAAGGATCGAGGCCTGGCGCTGGCCCTCAGCGGTCAAAATGGCCGACTGCTTGGTTCCTTCGGCAGTCAGGATGGCCGCGCGCCGGTCGCGCTCGGCGCGCATCTGCTTCTCCATTGAATCCTGGATGGAGTGGGGCGGATCGATGGCTTTGAGTTCCACCCGGGAAACCCGGATTCCCCACCGGCCGGTAGCTTCGTCCAGGACACCGCGAAGCTGGCCGTTGATCTGGTCGCGGGAGGTCAGTGCCTCCTCCAGGTTCAGTCCGCCCACCACGTTGCGCAGCGTGGTGGTGGTCAGTTGCTCCACGGCCTGGATGTAATTGGCGATTTCGTACGTTGCCGCGCGCGGATCAGTCACCTGGAAATAGACGACCGTGTCGATGGAGACCACCAGGTTGTCCTCGGTAATGACCGGTTGGGGCGGGAACGAAACCACCTGTTCACGAAGATCCAGCAGAGGCAAAAGCCGGTCAACGAAAGGTATCAGGATAGTCAGTCCGGGGTTCAGCGTCCGTTGATACTTGCCCAGCCGCTCAACAACGCCTGCGCGGGCCTGCGGGATGATCCTGACCGCACGGACCAGAACGATTATCACAAACATGATCAGGACCACCAGCACTATGGCCAGTGCGGCTCCTCCTGCGTTATCCATACATCTCCTTTTTCCCCAAGTGTTCAGGCTGTATCAGGACTTGCCGTCGGCGTCCGAGGCCGCTGAAACGACGGCGGTGGCGCCGTCTATCGCGGCTACGACTACTTTTTCTCCGGCGGGCAGGACCCCCGCCGCGGAGCGTGCACTCCAGATGTCCCCGCCGATTTTGACCAGGCCGCCGTCGGACGAGACGGACTCCATCACTACTGCCTGCTCGCCGATCAGGCGGTCGACGTTGGTCCGCTGCTCGGACGGCCCCTTCTTCAGGTGCGAGAGGGCCACAGGCCGGACAAACGCAATCATGAGGAGGGAGACGACGCAGAAAACCACGATCTGCAGCCAGGGATCCGCACCAGCGAAGTCCGCCACCAAGGCGGCGAGGGTGCCTCCGCCGAGCATGATGAAAAAAAGGTCAAGGGTGATCATCTCGATCACTGCAAAAGCGAGGAAAGCCGAGAGCCACAGTGCCCACCAGTTTTCGCCCAACCATTCGAACATCGTGCTCCCCCTTCGCTACGGGAAGGCCCATTTTGGGCCCGCCAGTAACTGTCCTTCCATCGTAGTGCTGGCACCCGGGTTATGGGGGTTACTGCACTTTTGTGGGGGGATAGTGGCCAAGTCGTTACGCTGGCAGGGTTTACGCGGGCCGGAAGACTGTGAGCCGGAACCTTGCCTCGGAGTGGATGATCCCGGGGTGGTTTTCAAGGCGGCCGGCGATGTCGCTCCGCTCGAGGTGGTGCCCCGCCGGTCCCATGAAGGCAAGGTCTGTTGCCTCCTCGCGGGTAAGCGACAAGGGGAAGCCGATGTCGTGGGTTTCCGCTACCGTGAAGTGGGGGGCCATCGCCCCGGTCAGCCGGCTCTCCTTGTCCTCTTCGATGTGGAGCATGCCCGTGATGCCGGCAAGCGAGCCGAGGTGTCCGGAGCGTGGTGTGACCACCACCAGGCGGCCTGTTGGCTTCAGGACGCGTGCGAACTCCGGCGCATTGCGCGGCGCGAAAATGACCGTGATGGCGTCTACCGACGTGCCGGCCAACGGCAGTGGCTGCCACACGTCCCAGGCCAGGTTCAGCGCTTCACTGTTAAGCCGGGCAGCGCGCCGCAGCGCGAACTTGGAGATGTCCATGCCCACGGCGGCTACAGTCCGGCCTTCTGCTGCCGCGTGATCCAGGATGCCCCGCAGGTAATGTCCGGTCCCGGTTCCGGAGTCCAGGACGACGGCGGAGTCCCTGGGCAGGCAGGAAACGACGGCGGCAGCGACAGCATCTGCGAGTGGCCGGTAGTGCCCGCTCCCGAGGAAGTTGAACCGGGCGTCCACCATCCCGGGGGTGTCAGCTTCGAAGGCGGTGCCCTTGCCCACAAGGAGGTTGTAGTAGCCCTGCCTCGCTGCATCGAAACTGTGCCCGGCACCGCAGGCAAGGCGCGCCCGGCCCGCGGGGTCCGGCCGCTCCCGCTCCAGCGGCCGGGAGCACACGGGACACAGCAGCGGGAGGTCCGCGGGGGAAGGCATAGGCACTATCTTAGGGCTGTCCGGCGGACTTCCCCGGTGGCCGGCAGCAGTGGCCCGGGGCTGCCCCGGCTCTGCGCTGCCGGTCCTGGATCAGGGGAGGAGGGTGGGGCCGTCGCCGAACCCGAGCCCCTCACGCGCTTTCTCGATTCCGGGCTCCGCCCACCTGGCGGCGTACTCGGCGTTGCTGCTGAGCGAGCGCAACTGGGCACGGTCCACGTAGAGCACGCCGTTCAGGTGGTCTGTCTCGTGCTGCACGATGCGGGCCTGCCAGCCTGCGAACTCCTTCTGCACGTGCGAGCCGTCCGGCACCTGGAATTCCAGCAGGACTTCTTCAGGCCGGGCAACCACTGCCTGCAGTCCGTTCAGGGAGAGGCAACCCTCGTAAAAGGACGCCAGCTCCGTGCCCACCGGGGTGTAGCGGGGGTTCAGGAGCGCCATGAATTCCAGGGGACGCCGCTTCCGCAGGGCAGCTGCCTCGGGGTCGACGTCGAACTGGTCCTCCACGACGGCGATCTGGAGGGGTATGCCGAGCTGCGGTGCTGCCAGCCCCACGCCCGGGGCCTCGTGCATCACCTGCCGCATGAGCGAGATGAGCCGGTCCAGCTCCTCGGGGGAAAGCTGGCCGTCAAAGGCGGCCGCGCGCTGGCGCAGGGCGGGATGCCCGGCTTGCACGATGGGCGGCAGTGCCCCGGCCGACAGGATCCGCTCCACGGTTTCCCTGATCTGTTCGTCGCTGAGGGTGGTCTCCGGCGGATTCTGGCTCATGAAGAAAAGCCTACTGGCGGCGGGAGATCCGGCCCGCCTGCCTGGGCTAGTGTCTTTCCCATGGCTGAACACCCTTCCCCGAGCACCCCTGCCCTGGACTGCGTCCTGGGTTTCCTCCGCGTCCTGGAATCAGGTGGAGGATCCGCTGGGATCCGGCCCTTCCTGGCGGAGGCCTTCGTGCTGGTCGAAGCGCCGCACCTGCTGGCGCCGGAAGGTTCCACCCGGACGCTGGCCGCTGTCCTTGCCGGTGCCGACCAGAGCGCGGAGGTGGTGGCAGGCCAGGCGTTCAACATCAGGCGCACCACCTGTGAAGGCGGGAGGGTGGCGGTGGAGGCGGACTGGTCGGCAACAGTCCTGATGGATTTGCCTTACTGGGACAGGGGAGAGACCATCCGCGCCAGGACGTCGTCGGTCTTCGAGGTCAGGGACGGCAGAATTGTGAGCCAGGACAGCTACGACTGCTATTTCCGGGGCGGTTCCTGACCGCCGTGCCCTCAGCGCAGGCTGCTGCTACTGCATGGTGAAGCGCCTGGCGGTCCACTGGTTTATGGCTGGAACCGAAGCAGCGCAGCCAATGGCCAGGTTTCGCAGCTGGAGGAAGGGTGCCGGCAGGGGACGGCCCAGCATCATATTGACCTCGGACTGGCGCCTGGCAATAACGGCGGCGCGCCACCGGCCGGCGTCGAACTCTTTCAGCTGTCCATCAACTGGCTCTCCCGCCACGCCCCTGCGAATCAGCGGCGACAGGGCGTGGGCAGCCATCCAGCCAAGATTCATGCCCTGGCCGCCGATTGGGCTGATTTCGTGCGCAGCGTCGCCGATCAGCAGCACCCGTCCCGCCACCGTGCGGCGGGCAAGCGTGGACCTTACGCTGAAGGCGCTCACCATGGTGTTGGTCTCCACATCGGGCAGGATGCCCGTACGCTGCAGCACCAGTCCGGCCAGCCGATGGGCGTCCGCTGCCTCCGCCGGCGTGCCGAGCCGTACCACCCACCGCCGCAGGCCGTCCGGCAGCGGAAAGGATTCAACGATTCCTCCTGCTTCAAGGAACAGGACAGCCGTCTGCCCCTGGTCGCCGGAATCGGCAAAATCGCCCATCAGGTAGTGGTCCGGATACGCCTTTGTGCGGACAGGCACGTCAAGCGCCTTCCGCAGCTGCGACCTCGCACCGTCTGCGGCAACCACAAAGGATGCGCGGAACTCCCGCTGACCCGCACCTCCGGCAGAAGGTTCGACGGCGACGGCGGCCCTTCCGCCGTCGTCGTACAGTCCTGTGACCCTCGCGCCCCTGACGATGGCTCCGCTGTCCAGGGCAAGGACGCGATCCTCCAGGAGCTGTTCGGTCCGGTGCTGGGGGAGGGCCAGCACAAAAGGAAAGGCCTCCGAAACGGCGTCGAAGGTCATGCTCGCCACCGTTTTCCCGCGGCTGACCGCAAGGCCTGTACGGATCGGCACGCCCTCCTGCACCATGGCGGCGGCCAGCTGTACCTGGTCCAGCGCGTTGAGGGCAGGCGGATGGACCCCGATGGCCCGGCTGTGGAGGTTCCGTTCAGTCCTCTGCTCGAGGACGCGGACCGAGATCCCCTCCTGGAGAAGGGACGCGGCCAGGTACAGTCCCACGGGACCGGCGCCAACGATCACCACGTCTGTGGCCATGTCAGTTTCCCTGGTATTCGAGGACCTGGTGGAAGGCGCTGCCGGTCCGGACCGCCCAGCCCGGGGGAGCGAGGGCCTTCAACTCCCCGTGCGTGTAGCTCCGGCGGATGGAGGTCAGCCCGTCCGCGCGGATGAACGAGTGGCGGAAAGGAAGGGCTGCAGCACTGAACAGGGCGTAGGCGGCCGGGCTGCGGCGCAGATCGTTGTGCAGCGCCGCTTTCCGGGCGAGCAACTCTGAGTGTGCCAGCAGCTCCTGGAGTTGCCCGCCGCCAAGATGGTGCAGGACATGGTTCGAGATCACGAAGTCGTACTGCCGGCCCTCCTGCACAAGATCGGTGCTGTGGGCCTGCCGAAAACTGACGCCGGGCACGCCAACCCTGCGGAGGGCGAAGGCGGCGGCGCGGGGATCCGGATCGATGCCCGTGATGTGCAGGGTGAGCCGGTCGCGTGCGGCCCAGCGCGCCAGCATGACGGCAAGGTCGCCGCCGCCCGACCCGATATCCAGGACGGTTGCCGGCCGGGAAGTGGCAGCAAGGAACGGGCGCAGGTCCCGCACGTACAGCCGCCGCCATCCCGACAGTACCCGGTTCACCACGGCGAACTGCCGGTACGTGTTGTCCAGCGCCTCAGGGTCACAATCCGGCAGGTCCATGATCTCTGTGGCGCCGGCATCGCGCTGCCGCAGCAGGAAGTACACGGGGTTCAGGCCACCGGAGCGTCCGCCGGTATCCGTTCCTGCCCCGTGTGCCCGGCCGGGATAACGCCTGGAGCCTGCCGGAGTTTGGTGAACAGTGCGGTTTCCACCGTGAGTCCTGGGCCGAACGCCATGGAGCAGATCCGTTCGTCGCCGGGTTCGGGGGCCTGCTCCAGGATGCGTTTGATGACAAACAGGACTGTTGCGCTGCTCATGTTGCCGTAGTTCCGGAGGATTTCGCGGGCCGGAACCAGTTGCTCCTCCGTCAGGCCGAGCCGCGACTCGACTTTGTCCAGGATGCTCCGGCCCCCGGGGTGGATGGCCCAGTGGCGGATGGATGAGTAGGGGAGTGCAGCCAGTCCAGGGTCCCGGGCCAGGAGCGGCTCCAGCGCCCCGACGATGTGGTCGTCAATGATATGCGGGACGTAATTGCCCAGGACCATTTCAAATCCGTTGTCGCCGATGTTCCATGCCATGGAGTCTTCACCGACGGGCGTGAGGACTGTTTCGAAATGGTCCAGTTGCAGCAGGGCGGTTTCCTCGGCACCTGGCCTGGCTGTCACGATGGCGGCCGCGGCACCGTCGGCGAACAGCGCCGATCCCATAATGGTGTCCGGATCGTTGGAGGTGCGCACGTGCAGCGAGCACAGTTCCGCACAGACAACCAGGACCACCGCGTTGGGGTCGGCCTCACAAAACAGCTTTGCGGCCCGGAGGGCTGGAAAGGCCGCATAACAGCCCATGAAGCCGAGGTGGTACCGCTGAACGGCGGGATCCAGGCCGAGTTCGCGCACTATCTTATAGTCCGGCCCGGGGTTGAAGAATCCGGTGCAGGAGACGGTCACCAGATGAGTTATGTCAAGTAAATCGAGTTCCGGGCAGGCTTCCACGGCGGCACGGGCGGCGGCGACGAACAGCTTGGTGGCCTCGCGGCCGAAGATTTCATTGCGCACTTTGGTGCTGGGATTCAGCAGCAGGCCGGTGGCGGCATCGTAGAACTGCGGGTTTTCCGCTTGGAAGTCGTTGGTCATTTCCTCGACGGCAGTAAACCTGGTGTCTATGGCTGCAGCGTCGAAGCAGGTGCCCACCAGGCGCGAGCCCAGCCGGGACAGGCCGGGCTGCGCCGCGAAGACATCCCGGGCCTCGGACTGGATCAGCATCGTTTTCGGAACTGCGGTTTCAAGGGAACGCACGTAGACCGTCATTGGTTCATTCTTGGCGAGCGGCCGGATATTGGCAACGGTGTGCGACGCGCTGACCTGCAGACTTGCCTGTGCAGTTGTCAGCAGACTTGTCCTCGGTGCGTGTCCGAACTGTGGCGGAATGCGGCCGCTTCTGCGCCGCTGCCCAAAACGCCGATAATCTACATTATGTAAAGTAATCGTTTTGAGCGGACCCCCGGCCCCTCCCTCTGCCTGCCCCCAGTCTGGATGCGCCGCCCGCTAATGTTTTACCCTGAAGCCCTGCACAGCAGGACACGGCCGCCAACGACTGAACCAGCAGGCGCCCATGGTGGCAACGATCCGCCGTCGTCATGCCCACCAGTCCGCGAGCCTGCCAGCGGCCAGGTAGCACCAGCGTAGCCGCCCGATTTCTTGCCCCGACGCAGGGCACATCGCAGGACTCAATAACCCGCCGCTCCCCCACGGTAGACAAGGACGGTGCTGCAGCCAGGATCGGGTGCGCCGGCGCGTTTCTAGAAAACCAGGGTCCGGGGGGTCACGGTGAGGTTGATCCCGGCATTCGGTCCCAGCAGATCCTTCGCAAATTCCGGAACAGCGATGTGTCCCCGCCAGCGGGCCGGCGTGTCGTCAATATCCCTGAGCTGGTCTTTGTCCTCGGGATTCCAGTCTCGGACAGCCGTTGAAATGCCACTGTTCCAGGCGGCCCATGCTTTGGGCAGCGGCCGGTCTCTGCCGGGAGGTTCAATATCGACCACCAAGGTGTCCTGCCAGTCCTCTGTTTGCTCCAAATGGTCGTCAAAGAAGAAATGTCCCTCCTTTTCCCTGATGGACATCAGCCGCAGCCTGAGCGCGTGGCGCAGCCGCGGCACTTCCCGGCCGCCCACCCGGGGCCGGGGTGCTTTCGAGGAAAGGAAAGTGGTGAGCAGCGGCAGCGGCGAGTCGATCGGGTCCCCTTCTTTCCAATGCTCAATCTGGACTGGACAGAAGTGCGCGGCGCTCTGTTCATGGACCATGACCGGCAGCCCCCGAATGGCCAGCCCCACATCAAGCTGGAACTCCACCTCCGGGGGTGCAGCTTTGCCAACGGTGAAGCCTGCCAGTTCGACCTCAATCTTGAGGTCGCCGAAGAGGAAGCGCTGGAGGTTCTGGTAGCCCTCCTCGGAATTGACGATGCCGTAGCGGCCGCTGTGGCTCCGGTGCACCACAGCCAGCGGCGCGCCGTGGACTGCGGCGTTGTCTATCTGGACCAGGCCATCGCTTCTTGCTCCTACCGCTTTCGACGAAAGGCCCAAGGCAACGTCATAATCGCCAGGATTCGAGCCGACAAGGCAGAACAGGTCATCCAGCGGGAACCCGTCGTCGGGCATCTGCGTCCCTACGAAGGCCTCGCGGGTCCGTGTCCGCCTGAGGGCCGGCGGAGTGAGGTAATCATACATCCTGTCCGGCCCGAAGATGTCCGCCCCTTGAACGCCAAGGACGTCGCGGATCTTCTCCAGGAGGCCGAAACCGACGGCGAAGCGGATTCCGCCGTGCGGTGTCGCATAGGTGAACACCCGTGCCACGTATCGGGCCCCGGCCGCAGGGTCGATGGTGCCCTCCTCGCCGGCAAGTGTTTCCGGTATGACCCGCTGCAGCAGCGAGCGGCAGATCAGGCCTCCCATTGAATGGGCCACCAGGAAGACCTTGGGGGCGCCGGTCCTATCAAGCACCAGCTTGATGAGCTCGAACAGATCCCGCGCGGCGTCCTCGAACGAGAAGCTCTCCCCCTCCTCGCCGAAGGTATCCGCGGAGTCATCGTAGAAACGGTGGATCCATACGGATGCCGGGTTTACGGAGCCGGAATCCACGCTGTTCAGGAAGGCCCACTGATCGCCATGGACCGGAACCTCGTACTTGTGGTCGGAAACAAGCCGCAGCATCGGGGACTCGAACTGGTGAAACTTGGCCCGTCCGTTTCCGTCGGCCCGCACGTGGACGGAGCCCTGGCTGAACCCGTAGAACGGATCATCAACGGCATTGTTGATGGCAGAGCCTGTCCCCGCGAATCCGCGCACATAAATCACCGGCAGCCTGCCATCATCGCCGGGGAATCCCATGTCATGTCCCTCCTGCGCCACGAAAACAGATCCTTTTGAGTAAGAGGTGCTGTCCCCCTGTTCCGGGCAGTAGACCATTGCGGGCGTTACTGGCGCGTTACGGCTGTGCCGATTTCCTTGTATCCCCGGCCTCAGGCGGTGATAACGCGGCCGTAACGGCACCACAGTGTACTGGTCTGAAGTGACCCGCTTCCAAGGAGCCAGCAATGGATGACCGAGTAGCCGCGAAAAGCCAGCCAGCTGGTCCGCACTGTGACGTAAAGCCGCAGACGCGCCCGGTTCTGCGCCCGGATCTTTCGACCCGCAGGGAGCGCCTGATCCGCCTGCTGAGGCTCAAATGGGTCAACGGTACTGTGCTGCACTACTGGTTCCTAGATGCTCCGGTTCCACAAAAGGAAGCGGTCCGCAAGGCGTTCAAGGAATGGAAGGACCTCGGCATAGGCCTGGAATTCTCCGAAGTGGAAGACCGCAGTGAGGCCGAAGTACGCATCGCCTTTGACCAGGGCGATGGCTCGTGGTCCTACGTCGGGCGCGACGTCCTGGGGATCAGCGCCAACGAGCCCACCATGAATTTCGGCTGGGACCTCACCGACGACTACGGCCGCACCACTGCCCTCCACGAGATCGGCCACACCCTGGGCCTGCCGCACGAACACCAGAATCCTTTCTCCGGTATCGTCTGGGACGAAGCCAAAGTCTATGAATACTTTGGCGGCGCCCCCAACCACTGGCCGCAAGAGCAGACACTGCACAACGTTCTGCGGAAGATTGACGCCAGTGAAGTCGAGGGATCCTCGTGGGACCCTGATTCCGTCATGGAATACTGGTTCCCCGCCGGGCTGATCAAGGAACCTGCCCGTTTCCAGGCGGGGCTCAATCCGCCCGGAGGCCTGTCCCCCGCGGACAAGGAATGGGTGCGGAAATTCTTTCCTGCACTGCACCCCCAGCTTCCCGTTCTCCAGCCCTTCCAATCGGTGCCGCTTGCGCTGGTTCCAGGCGGCCAGGCGGACTTTGCGCTGGAACCCCAGGCATCCCGCAAGTATGAAATAAGCACGTTTGGCGCGGCCGACACCGTTTTGGTCCTGTTCGAGGAAGTGCAGGGCGAGCTGCGCTTCGTCGCCGGAGACGACGACAGCGGGGAAGACCGGAACTCACGGGTGTCCGCCAAGCTCTTTCAAGGCAGGCGGTACGTTGTGCGGGTACGGCTCTACTGGGCAGGCGAGTCCGGACAGACCGCAATCATGCACTGGTGACCGGGCCAGCCATTCTTGCGCCAATATTTCGGAAACGCGAGCGAACTCCTGATTTTCCTCCAGCAAGATCAGATCACCTGAGAAGGACGCATCCCGCCAAGGAAAGCCAGCTCCAGGCAGCTTGGGGAGGCCGGGCCCAGCCCGGCCTTCCCCAGGCATTCAATTAAACCGGGAGGGGCCGAGCGCAACGATGCAAGAGCACAACTGGTCCGAACCGGCCGGGCCCGGCGACCATCCGGATGCCCCCTCCACAGGCCTGCTCATCATCCGCACCTGGCATGAGCCGGGCCATCCCCAGGGCTTCAGGGCACGAATTACCTACTCCCAGAAATCCGGTAGCCGACAGGAAGCGGTTGCCACCGCGGACCCAGCCGAGGTACTAAAAGTGGTTAAGCGCTGGCTGGCCAGCCAGCCAGGAGTCACCGGCCGAAACTAGGCGTTCCTTAACCAGGTTCTGCTGCCGTTCAAGGACAACAGCCAGGAGCTCCCTGACCGGTTCAGCAGGCAACAACCCCATGTCTTCCTGCAGCTGCTCCCGGTAGCGCTCATAGGCCCGCAGCGCGGCCGCGGGATTGCCTCGCCGCAGTTCGGCCCGGATCAGGAGGGCGACGGCATTCTCATAGAGCGGTTCTATGCCCACCGCAGCCTCAGCGGCTTCCCCTGCCGTCCCGCAGTCGCCCAGGGCGAGCGACCGCGCGGCAATATCCGTGAAGATCCGCAACCGGTCCTGCTGCAAGTGGCTCTGTTCAAACACCACCCAGTCCTCATACCAGCCGGGAAGCAGTTGCGCGTCACGCAATTCGTCCATCAGAGAGGCGGCCCCAGCGCCGAAACCCGCCTGCCCCAGCGCCCGCGCCTGTGCCCGGACCCGGTTCAAATCGACATCAACCTGGTCGTTCAGGGACAGCAACCTGCCTTCGTTGACGATCAGGCCAGGCACCTGGCGCGATGTTAAGTGGACGCTGACCCTCAGGCTTTCCAGGGCTTTCGAATCCGGGTACTCGGGCCACAGCAGTCCTACCAAATAGCTGCGAAGGCGTGGGCCCTTTATGGCCAACGCGGCGATGAGCCGCTGCTGCCGTGTTGCGACGCGGACGACAACGCCGTCACGGCGTAGGCACCAGGACCCGAGCAGGTCCAGTGTTATTTCTCCATAGCCGTCGTCGTCCATGGGAACCTGATTTCGGTACAACTAAATGTGGTGGATCAGTAGAACTGAGGATCCACAATTCGATTGCCCTTGTCAATGCATTCTGTCCCCTTTTTCCAAGGGGAGAGGCCACTATCGGTAGGGCTTCGGCGGGCAGCCAGGGCAACAGCACGGGATGCACGCAAAAGCATGGGCAGAATCAGCGCGTGGACCCGATCCCGGCCCCTACCAGCGCCCCGACTCCCAGGCCCAGCGCAAAACCGAGGAACGGGCTGTCGAAGACCGCCAATCCAAGCGTTATGCCCACTGCAGCGCCGAGCAGCGAACAGATCCAGAGCGGCTTATTCACATGTCTCCCACTGTCATTGCTGCACCGGCGGCATCACCCGGCATAGGCCCTTTGCAGTTCCGCGATATCCAGCTTTTGCATGCCCAGCATTGCCTGCATGGCACGATGCGAGCCGTGGGGGTCCGGGCCGGCGATCAACGAGGGCAGGATCGCGGGAACTATCTGCCAGGACACTCCAAAGCGGTCCTTCAACCAGCCGCACTGGCTTTCAGTGCCGCCGTCGGTCAGCGCCGCCCAGTACCGGTCCACTGCGGATTGGTCCTCGCAGTCCACCACAAACGAGACCGCTTCCGTGAAGCTGGAGCCCCTGGCGCCGTTCAGTGCCGTGAACCCTCGCCCTTCCAGTTCAAAGTCGACGGCGATTGCCTCACCGGCGGCCCCAGGTCCGCCCTCGCCGAAGCGCGAAACATTAATGATCCGTGAGTCGTCGAAAACGGACGTATAGAACTGCGCCGCTTCTTCCGCCTGGTTCTCGAACCACAGGCAGGTCCCAATTTTCCGTGGCATACGTGGCTCCCTCCCGGCTCGAGCCTAATGCCGTAATCCACCCCGCACAACGGCTGGCATTAGGCTCGAATCCATGAGTTCCCACACCGTGAAATCTCCACAACCGCCCGCACTCCCCCTTCTGCTGGGAGCCGCAGCAGCGGATGCAGTCCTGATCACGGTGTTTGCCGCCGTGGGACGCGACGCACACCAGCGCGGCGACATCCTGACCGGCGTGCTGCTGACGGCATGGCCGTTCCTGGCCGGCGCGGCCCTTGGTTGGTTGGTGGCCAGGGCATGGCGTGATCCGCTCTCGGTGCGCCGGGCAGGGCTTGCCGTCTGGCTCGGCAGCGTCGCGGGCGGGATGGTTCTGAGGGCCGTGACTGGGCAGACTGTAGTGCTCCCGTTCGTCATTGTTGCCTTGCTAACCCTGGGGCTCCTGCTGGTTGGCTACCGCCTTCTGCTTGCAGGCGTGAGGCGACGCGGCCGTGTTGCGGCACGCGACCGGCCTGATGCCTGACCTGTGCCGGTCCCGAGGCTTGGTGGATGTAATAGGCTGGCAGCAGAAGTCCGCCGGGCATTCCCACGGCGCAACAGATCCGAAAGGGTTCAACGTGATCACCGCATTCGTCCTGATCAAGACTGACGCTTCCCGCATCCCCGAGACGGCTGAGGAGATCTCCGCGATCGAGGGCATCAGCGAGGTGTATTCCGTAACCGGCGAGTGGGACCTGATTGCCGTCGCCAGGGTGCCCCGGCACGAGGACCTGGCCGACGTCATCGCAGACCGGCTTTCAAAGGTCCCGGCCGTTGTCCACACCACCACCCATATTGCTTTCCGCGCCTACTCCCAGCATGACCTGGACGCGGCGTTTTCCCTGGGTTTCGAACAGTAGGAAGACCGAGGCAACCCCTTAGCGGGCGGTGAGGGAAACCCACTTTTCGAGGACGGTTGCAGCGGCGCCGGTATCAATTGATTCGGCTGCGCGGGCAAAGGCTGCCTTCATCCGGTCCACGAATGGCCCGTCGGCGGATTCGTCGAAGGCCACGAGTCCGGCAGCAGCGTTAAGCAGGACGGCGTCCCGGGCGGGGCCTTCCTTGCCGGCAAGGACGTCCCGGACAACAGCGGCATTTACCTCGGCGTTGCCGCCGCGCAGCTGCTCCACCGTTGCCAGGCTGATGCCAAGGTCATGTGGCGAGAACGTCATTTCGCTCACAGCACCGTCCCGGATTTCCCAAACGGTGGACGGACCGGTGGTGGTGAGCTCATCAAGGCCGTCATTGCCCCGGAAGACCAGTCCCCTGCTCCCCCGCTGCGCCAGAACGCCCGCCACCAGCGGCGCCATCCTGGCGTTTGCGACGCCGACAGCAGAGGCCTGCACCTTAGCCGGGTTGGTGAGGGGGCCCAGGAAATTGAACGCCGTCGGAACAGCCAGCTCCCGCCTGGGGACCGCGGTGTGACGGAATGACGGATGGAACACCTGCGCGAAGCAGAAGGTGATCCCCGCCTCCTCGGCGTTGCGGGCAACTTCCTCGATTGTCAGGTCAAGCCGGACCCCCAAAGCCTCCAGCACATCGGCAGAACCCGACGACGACGACGCCGCGCGGTTGCCGTGCTTGACCACCTTGGCTCCGGCTCCGGCGGCTACAAGGGCCGCCATCGTCGAGATGTTCACCGTATTAAGCTGGTCTCCGCCAGTACCCACGATGTCCAGTTTTTGGCCCGAAATGCCGATGGGTTCTGCGTGGGCCAGCATGGCATCCACCAGGCCGGAAAGCTCCTCAACGGTCTCGCCTTTGGCGCTAAGGGCTACGAGGAATCCCGCGATCTGTGCCGGCGTGGCCTCCCCGGACATGATGGTGTCCATAGCCCAGGACGTGTTCCCGGCAGTAAGGTCGGTCCCGCTGATCAGTGCCGAGATCACGCGGGGCCACGAATTGGCGGACGGTGCGGAAGCCTGTGAAGTCACCTCCTGATGCTATCTAGGGTTGGCGGGGACTGACCAATATGAACCCCTGCGGGAACTTTTCCGCGCGAATTCGCGTCTTTGTAGAAAAAGTCCCCCAAAAAGGCGGTTTGCGTTGGGCAGCACGGACTTTTACAGACATAATGTCTATGTGACATCTGCGACCCATGCCCCCAGTACCCCGGCGCACCCCACGCTGAACCGCCCCAACATGGTTTCCGTTGGAACCGTTGTGTGGCTGTCAAGTGAGTTGATGTTCTTCGCCGGTCTCTTCGCCATGTACTTCACGCTGCGCTCAACGAGCGCACAGATGTGGGCGGACGAGACAGCCAAGCTCAACTTCCCGTTCGCGCTCGCCAATACGATCGTCCTCGTGGCCAGTTCCTTCACTTGCCAGATGGGCGTCTTCGCTGCGGAGCGCCTGCAGCCGCGAAGGACCGGGGGTGTGTTCCAGTTCGCCCGGTGGGGAATGAATGAATGGTTTACCCTCACGTTCCTCATGGGCGCCTTCTTCGTTGCCGGACAGGCCACCGAGTACGCGATGCTGGTCTCCGAGCACGTATCGCTCTCCTCCAACGCCTACGGTTCCGCGTTCTACATGACCACCGGCTTCCACGGCCTGCACGTCATCGGCGGACTGGTCGCCTTCCTGCTCATCATGGGCCGGTCTTTTGCGGCGAAGAAGTTCGGGCACTTTGAAGCCACTTCGGCGATTGTCACCTCTTACTACTGGCACTTCGTGGATGTCGTGTGGATCGGCCTCTTCCTGGTCATCTACGTACTCAAGTAGCCAGCTTTGATTCTTTTTCTACAAGAGGCAGAATTTCAGGTAGCGGCTCCCGGAGCCGGCGCAGGATCGAATAAAGGAACCACCACGTGAAGGCACTCTCACAAAAGCGGCGTCACCCACTTGCAGCAATAGCGCTGCTTCTGATGGGGCTCCTCATCACGGGTGGGCTATACGCCGTGGCTACCACCGTCAACGAGGCCAAAGCCTCCACCACCTCTTACAGCGCAGATGACGTCGAAGAGGGCGGCAAACTTTTCGAGGCCAACTGCGCCACGTGCCATGGCATGGGCGCCAGTGGCACCGAGGCTGGTCCGTCACTGGTTGGCGTGGGAGCAGCCGCTGTTGACTTCCAGGTGGGCACCGGCCGCATGCCGATGCAGATGAACGGTCCCCAGGCGATGAAAAAGCCTGTCCAGTTCAACGATGAGCAGACCAACCAGCTCTCAGCCTACGTCGCGTCCCTGGGCGCAGGCCCGGCGATTCCTGAAGAGGGCCTGCTTGACGAAGGCGGCGACGCCGCCGCCGGTGGCGAGCTGTTCCGCGTCAACTGTGCCATGTGCCACAACGCTGCCGCTGCCGGCGGCGCCCTGACCCGCGGCAAGTTCGCACCTGCCCTCGCAGACGTTTCGGGCAAGCACATCTACGAGGCCATGGTGACCGGCCCCCAGAACATGCCCGTGTTCAGCGACTCCAACATCACCCCCGAAGACAAGCGCGACATCATCACCTTCCTGAAGCAGATCGAGAGCAGCGGTTCCCCCGGCGGCGCCGACCTCGGTTCGCTGGGTCCGGTAGCTGAAGGCCTGTTTGTATGGGTCGCCGGCCTTGGCGTCATCATCGCCTTCACGATCTGGTTGACCTCCCGGACGTCCTGACATCCGCGTCACCGCACACTTCTGCTGATCCGTCAGCAGCTTGATATTAGAAACTAACCCGGTATCCGCCGGGACGAGAGAAGGATGAGGCGAATTATGGGCAACCATAGTGACGGCAGTCCGAACCACTCGGGCACCGTAGCTACGGCTGGTCAGAATGAGGTGGAGAAGTTCCAGGATCCTGGAATTCCTCCGCACCGTTTGCGCCTGGCTGACACGGACCCGAAGGCCGCAAAGCGGGCAGAACGGCAGGTCGCCTTACTATTTGGCATCTCTGTTGTTGGAACCCTGATCTTCCTGGTGGCGTACTTCGCCATTGATCTGGGAGCCGGGGAGTCGAGCATTGACGCCATCCGGCTGCAGAACATGCTCCTGGGGCTGGGAACCGCGTTCGCGATGCTCGGCATCGGTACCGGCATTGTGCACTGGGCCAAGGCCCTTATGCCGGACCACGAGGTTTCCGAGGAACGCCACGCGATCCGGTACGAAGAGGACCGCCAGGCTGCAGTACGCATCGTGGACGACATCGTTGAAGAGACGGGCATCAAGCGCCGTCCTCTGATCCGGAACACCCTTCTGGGTGCCGTCGCCCTCGCACCCCTGCCGGCAGTTGCTATCTTCGGCGACCTCGGTCCGCGTCCGGACAACAAGCTGGCCCACACTTTGTGGGCACCCCAGGAAGGCAAGCTCAAGCGTCTTGCCCGCGACCCCGACGGAACGCCCATCAAGGCATCCGATGTAACCATCGGATCGGCGTTCCACGTTATCCCCGAAGGCCTGAACGACCTCCACGAGGGCAAGCTCAACGAAAAGGCCAAGGCCGTTGTGCTGCTCATGCGGCTGGATCCGGCGTCGCTGAACCCCTCAGAAGGCCGCGAGGACTGGGGATACAACGGGATTGTTGCCTACTCCAAGATCTGCACCCACGTCGGTTGCCCCGTTGCTCTGTATGAGCAGCAGACGCACCACCTGCTGTGCCCGTGCCACCAGTCCACCTTCGACCTCACGCAAGAGTGCAAGGTGATCTTTGGCCCCGCCAGCCGGCCTCTCCCCCAGCTGCCCATCGCAGTTGATGACGAGGGCTACTTGGTCGCTACCAGCGACTTCAAAGAACCTGTAGGACCAAGTTACTGGGAGCGTGATATGCATGAGCGCAGCATCAACAGCTGAGCCCGCTTTCGTCGCCAAAACCAAGACAGGCCGGTTTACCGACTTCGTCGACCAGCGTGTTGGCGGTTCCGGAATCCTCCGCGAATTCGGCCGCAAAGTCTTCCCCGACCACTGGTCCTTCATGTTCGGCGAAGTGGCGCTGTACTCTTTCGTCATCCTGCTGCTCTCCGGCACCTTCCTGACGTTCTTCTTTGATCCGTCCATGGCGGAGACGCACTACGACGGTTCGTATGTTCCGTTGAAGGGCGTGGAGATGTCCGTGGCCTACAGCTCGTCCCTGGATATCTCCTTTGATATCCGTGGCGGACTGTTCATGCGCCAGGTCCACCACTGGGCCGCCCTGCTGTTCGTAGCCTCCATCGCAGTGCACATGCTGAGGGTCTTCTTCACCGGAGCCTTCCGCAAGCCCCGTGAGATGAACTGGGTTGTGGGCGGGGTACTGCTCATCCTGGCCATGGCTGCCGGTTTCACCGGCTACTCCCTGCCGGATGACCTGCTCTCCGGTAACGGCCTGCGCATCATTGACGGTGTCATCAAGTCCATCCCGGTCATTGGTACGTACATCTCGTTCTTCCTGTTCGGGGGCGAGTTCCCGGGAACGGCTGTGATCGGCCGCCTCTACATGCTGCACATCCTGCTGGTGCCCGCACTGATCCTGCTGATGATTGTGCTCCACCTCTTCATGGTGGTCGTCCACAAGCACACCCAGTACCCCGGCCCCGGCCGCAATGACAACAACGTCGTCGGTTACCCGCTCGGACCTGTCTACGCTGCCAAGGCCGGCGGATTCTTCTTCATCGTGTTCGGCGTCCTGGCCCTCATGGCAGGCTTCTTCACGATCAACCCGATCTGGAACTACGGTCCTTACGATCCCTCCCCCGTGTCCGCCGGTACCCAGCCTGACTGGTACATCGGTTTTGTTGACGGCGCCCTGCGCCTCATGCCGGGCACCTTCGGGGATTGGCAAGTGGAGCAGACGTGGCTTGGCTTCGTCTTCTCGTTCAACGTCCTGCTGCCGGCACTGGTCCCGGCCGGAATCCTGTTCACCGTGATGTTCATGTACCCGTGGATCGAACGCTGGATCACCAAGGACGATCGCGAGCACCACGTGCTGGACCGTCCCCGCAACGCCCCTACGCGGACTGCCATCGGTATGGCGGGCTTCGTCTGGTACTGCGTCATGTGGGCCGCCGCCGGTTCTGACCTCATCGCCACGCACTTCAGTGTCTCTCTGAACGACGTTACGTACTGGCTGCGGGCGCTGTTCTTCGTAGGCCCGATCATTGCCTTCATCGTGACCAAGCGCGTTGCCCTGGCCCTTCAGCGGAAGGACCGCGAAATCGCACTCCACGGACGGGAAACGGGCCGCATTGTCCGCCTCCCGCACGGCGAGTTCATCGAGGTGCACGCTCCGCTGGACGAGTACAAGCGCTACAAGCTCGTGGGCTTCGAGTCCCCTGAGGTTCTCCCGGCCGTACCCAACGAACACGGTGTGGTGACCCGCAAGGAGAAGCGCCGCGCGTTCCTCTCCAAGTGGTTCTTCGAGGACCGCGTGGCCCCGGCCACCCCTGCCGAGCTGGAAGCCGCCCACGGCCACGGCCACGAGGCTGTGGAAGCACCGGAAGCAACTAAGAGCCTGTCCCACTAGGTTCTGACAACCGACGAAGGCCCGGTCCGCATGGACCGGGCCTTCGCTCTTTAAGTTTTGCTTCGGAGGCAACCCTTCGAGCGGGCTCTCCTGGCCAAAGCCGGAGGCGCCTAGTGGTTTCGCGCCCTGCGCGCACCGGGGCGCTGCAGCGGAACCCACAGCTTGTACCTGTCAGCGCGGTAGTAGGACACGGAGTAGTCCACCATCGCGCGGGCAACAAAGGCATGGCGCTGGATCTTCAGCAGTGGCGAGCCCACCTCAACGTTCAGCAAGCGGGCAGTCGAGGGCGAGGCAGCCGTGGCCTCAATCATGTCCTCTCCCCACTCCATCACCAGGCCGAACTGTTCGCTCAGGACGTTGTACAGCGACGTGGGCGGTTCCCCGTCCAGCAGCCCCGGCACGCGGTGCGCGGGAATGAAGTTCTCATCAACGCTCATCGGTTCCCCGTCAGCCAGCAGCAGGCGGCGGAACCGCACCAGCGGCGTTCCCTCATCCAGCTGCAGTTCCCGGGCCAGGAACGCACTCGCGGCTATCTGCTCAAAGCTCAGCACCTTTGCAGCCGGGACCATCCCGCGCCGCTGCATCTCTTCGCTGTACGACGTCAGCTTCACCTGGAGATCAAGCTTGGGCCTGCGGACGAACGTCCCCAGACCCACAACCCTCTCGATCACCTCTTCACCAACCAGGGCATCGATTGCCTGGCGGACGGTCATTCGCGCCAGGCCGAACCGCTCGGCAAGATCACGCTCTGACGGCAGGGCCGATCCCGGCGGGCAAGACTCGGCAATATAGGAACGGAGGATCTCACGGAGCTGGACATAGATCGCCGTTCCGCTGGTCCGGTCGATCTCGCCGGCGATTGCTGCCGCGCTAGATGCCATGGCGGGTCTCCCCTGCGTTGAAGTTCACCCTCCAATTTTAGGTCAGGTCTAGACCAGTAAGGACCGCGCTCCCGCCGCTTGGCAGTGCGGGCCGCCGCACGGCTATATTTATCAGGCACATGTCATTTGGCGGCAAAAGGCCGCAACAAAGAAGGAGTCCCGTTGCCAACACTCAAGGCAGTGGTCAGAGCCTCGGTGGGACTGCACGCACGTCCTGCCGCCGTGTTCGTACGGGCTGTCACGGAAACCGGCCTTCCAGTGACCATCGCCAAGGACGGTACACCGCAGGTTGATGCTCGATCACTTCTCCAAGTGATGACGGCAGACTTCCACCACGGCTGCGAGGTGGAACTCGGCATCAGTGAGTCTGCGCTGGATGGCGCACAGAGCCGTCGGGATGCTGAGGAGGCCCTCCGGGAGCTTAGCGACCTTTTGGAGTCGCAGGGCGCCGCCTGAGCCCGCAGAGACGGTTCAAACAAAACGACGTCGGGCCCCACCTTCTGGTGGGGCCCGACGTCGTTGTTTTGTACTTGTTTGTTGCTAGTGTGCGTGGTCGCCGCGGCTGTACTCGTAGACCCAGCCAATGAGGGCAACAACGGCCATGCCCGCGGCGATGTAGACGATCCAGAAGCCCACTGCAAGGCCCAGGAAGCCCGTGGCGCAGGAGAGGCCCAGGACCAGCGGCCACCAGCTCCAGGGGCTGAAGTGCCCCTGCTCGCCGGCGCCTTCATGGATCTCGGCATCGCTGCGGTCCTCGGGGCGGAGGCCAACGCGCTTGCCGGTGAACCCGAGGTATCCGCCGATCATGCCGGCCAGGCCGCCAACGAGGAGAATGCCGAGGATGCCCACCCACTCGCCCCAGTTGGTCAGGAAGCCGTATACCAGGGACACGGGAACGAAGAAGAAGACTCCGGCACCAAAAATCCAGGATTCAATTTTCATTGTCAGTTATCCCTCTGGTCTGCGTTTCCGAGCGTCTGGGCTGCGGGCGCGGGTGACTCAACGGTGTGGACCTGGCGAAGTTCAGGGTGGTGCAGGTCCAGTGCCGGGCGCTCCGAACGGATCCGGGGCAGCGAAGTGAAGTTGTGCCGCGGCGGCGGGCAGGACGTGGCCCACTCCAGCGAGGCGCCGAAGCCCCAAGGGTCATCCACCTGCACCTTCTCCGCGCTGCGCCAAGTGATGTAGACGTTCCAGAAGAACGGGATCAGCGATGCGCCCAGGACAAAGGAGGCAACCGTGGAGAACTGGTTCATCCAGGTGAAGTTGTCTTCCACCAGGTAGTCGGCGTAGCGGCGCGGCATGCCCTCGACGCCCAGCCAGTGCTGGATCAGGAAGGTGCCGTGGAAGCCCAGGAACAGGAGCCAGAAGTGGATCTTACCGAGGCGTTCGTTGAGCATCTTGCCGGTGAACTTAGGCCACCAGAAGTAGAACCCGGCAAACATGGCGAATACCACGGTGCCGAACACCACGTAGTGGAAGTGGGCCACCACGAAGTAGGAGTCGGAGACATGGAAGTCCAGCGGCGGTGAGGCCAGGATGATGCCGGTCAGGCCGCCGAACAGGAACGTAACCAGGAAGCCGATGCTCCAGAGCATGGGGGTTTCGAAGGTCAGCGAACCGCGCCACATGGTGCCGATCCAGTTGAAGAACTTCACGCCGGTGGGCACTGCGATCAGCATGGTCATGAACGCGAAGAACGGCAGCAGCACCGAGCCGGTGACGTACATGTGGTGCGCCCACACGGTGACCGAGAGTGCGGCAATGGCAATGGTTGCGTAGACCAGGCCCTTGTAGCCGAAGATCGGCTTGCGGCTGAACACCGGGAAGATCTCCGAGACAATGCCGAAGAACGGAAGCGCGATGATGTACACCTCGGGGTGGCCGAAGAACCAGAACAAATGCTGCCAGAGGACCGCACCGCCATTCTCCGGATCGAAGATGTGGGCACCGAAACGGCGGTCGGCACCGAGGGCAAACAGGGCCGCGGCCAGCGGCGGGAACGCCATGAGGACCAGGATGGCCGTCACGAGGATGTTCCAGGTGAAGATCGGCATCCGCCACATGGTCATGCCCGGGGCGCGCATGCAGATGACGGTGGTGATGAAGTTGACGGCACCCAGGATGGTTCCGAAGCCGGACAGCGCCAGGCCGAACACCCACAGGTCACCGCCGATGCCGGGGCTGAAAGTGGTGTTGGACAGCGGAGCGTAGGCGAACCAGCCGAAGGAAGCTGCACCCTGCGGGGTGATGAAACCGGATACCGCAATGGTGGAGCCGAAGAGGAAGAACCAGAAAGCCAGCGCATTGAGCCGCGGGAAAGCCACGTCCGGAGCGCCGATCTGCAGCGGCATGATGACGTTCGCAAACCCGGCAAACAGCGGGGTGGCGAACATCAGCAGCATCACGGTGCCGTGCATCGTAAAGAGCTGGTTGTACTGCTCCTTGGTCTGCAGGATCTGCATGCCCGGTTCGAACAGCTCGGCGCGGATGAGCAGGGCCATCACGCCGCCCAGGCAGAAGAACACAAACGACGCGATCAGGTACATGTACCCGATGGTCTTATGGTCGGTGGAGGTGATCCAGTTGACGACAATGCGTCCCTTGGACTTCGGAACCACGGGAGCTGGAAGGACTCCGGTGGGTGCGGATTGAGTGTACGTAGCCACGTCGCTCCCCTTACTTAATTTCGTTCACGTTCGGGTTGCGGTCGTACTCATTGCCGAGGAGACCCGTGTTGCCTGCTTCGCGCAGTTCGTCCATGTGGGCCTGGAATTCGGATTCCGACACCACCTTGACGCGGAACAGCATTTCGGAGTGGTACTCGCCGCAAAGTTCGGCACACTTGCCGTCGTAGGTGCCCTCTTTGGTGGGGGTGAACCTGATGTAGTTGGTCTTGCCCGGGATCATGTCGCGCTTCTGCAGGAAGGCGGGAACCCAGAAGGAGTGGATCACGTCGCGTGCGTTGAGCTCGAGGTCAACGGACTTGTTCACCGGCAGGTACAGCGTGGGGAGCTGCTCCATGTCAATGGTGTTTCCGGTGAGGTTCGTCTGCACGCCGGCTTCGTAGACGTCCTCTTCAATGACGTCGCCGGCCTTGTAGTTGAAGTCCCAGGCCCACTGCTTGCCGCGGACGTCAACAACGACGTCGGCCGGCTCGGAGCGGTTATCGATGGCCTGCTGGTCGCGGTCGGTGAAGTAGAAGAACACCACAACCATGAACAGCGGGATGGTCAGGTAAAAGACTTCCAGGGGGAGGTTGAAGCTGGTCTGCCGCGGGAACCCGACGGTGCCTTTGCGGCGGCGGTAAGCGACCAGGCACCAAACGATCAGGCCCCAGGTAATGATGCCCACAACCAGGGCGGCAATCCATGAGTTGACCCAGAGGTCCATGATGCGGTCGGTGTTGCTGGTGGTGCCACGTTCCGTGGGCAGCCACCCTTTCTCTACCTCTGGCGAACATCCGGTCAAAACCAACGCGCCGGCAATTGCCAAGCTTGAGATCGTTGTGATCGTTTTGCGTCGGCTGCCGGTTCGGTTCTGCGAACTCACAGACGGCCCTTCCTACTTGTTGCTGCTGTCCGGGAAGACTCGGCCGCCCCGGGCACACTAAAAGTTTTACTACTCGGTGTAGAGCTTACCGCTCCGCCGGGCGTTTCGCCCACATGTCGGCGCCGCGCCCCCATACCGTTATTTTCGGCAGGTGGCCCGGCGCCGGCATCGGGCGAAATAACCGGCTTAGTGGAACGAATCCCCACAGGCGCAGGAGCCGCCGGCGTTCGGGTTATCGATGGTGAACCCCTGCTTGGAGATGGTGTCCTCAAAGTCAATGGACGCACCGCTCAGGTACGGAACGCTCATCTTGTCCACAACAACTTCGACGCCGTCGTAGTCCCGGACTGCGTCTCCGTCCAGGAGCCGCTCATCGAAGTACAACTGGTAGATCAGCCCGGAGCAGCCGCCGGGCTGCACGGCAACCCGGAGGCGCAGGTCCGTACGGCCTTCCTGCTCGAGAAGGCTGCGCACCTTGCCTGCTGCGACGTCGGTCAGTTTGACCTCGTGGACGGGCAGTTCTTCACTGGCCGTGCTGGTGGTACCGGTGCTGTTCTCATTTGTTGCGGTGCTCATTGGCCTACCTTCTTAGGACGGTCTGGCGGCGCCGCGCTGGCGGTGCCTGCCCCTACGGTTTCGGTATGGGCTATAGCTACATGCTACGCGGGGCGGACGTGTAGCTCTAACTCCTGACGTAACCATGGGTGGTCCCTCCTTGTTCCCGGGGAAAGCCCTTAATTTGGTCCCGGCAGCCCCGGCCGGCGGAGAGCTTAGAGCCCCTGCTCATTGATCCGGGCGAGGAGCAGCGCCTCGGCCAGGATGGCTTTGCGGAAGTCGCCAAGGTGCAGGGATTCGTTGGCGCTGTGCGCGCGGGAGTCCGGATCCTCCACACCCGTCACCAAGATGTGCACGTCCGGATACAGTTCCGTCAGGTCTGCGATGAAGGGGATGGAACCACCTATGCCGGTCTCCACGGCCGGTACTCCCCAGGCCTCCCCCAGCGCCCACATCGCCAGTGAAGCCGCAGGCGATGAGGTGTCGGTCAGGAACGGGTTTCCGCTCTCCCCCGGCGTGAATGTCACCCTTGCACCGAACGGGGCATTCGCCTCCACATGCCTGCGCACGGCATCCATTGCCTCGGCGGGGACCTGTCCAGGCGCCAGCCGCAGGCTGAACTTCGCCCGCGCGCGTGGCAGCAGGGTATTCGAGGCTTCGTCCACCGACGGAGCGTCGAACCCGATGATGGACAGGGCGGGCTTGGTCCAGAGCCGCGAGGCGATGCTGCCCGAGCCCGCCAGCCGGACGCCGTCGAGCACGGATGCGTCAGCCCGGTAATCCTCCTCCGGAAGGTCCACGGCGGCGGTGTCCTTGGCCACCAGGCCCTCGATTGCAACGTTGCCCCCGTCATCGTGAAGCGTGGCGATAAGGCGGGACAGCAGGGTGGGCGCATCCAGCACGGGACCGCCGTACATGCCCGAGTGGACGGCGTGCTCAAGGACCTGGACTTCGATGGTCCCGTCCACCAGGCCCCGAAGGCTGGTGGTCAACGCGGGAACGCCCACCTTCCAGTTGCTCGAATCGGCCACCACGATGACATCGGCGCGGAGCAGCTCACGGTTTTCCTCCAGGAATGACCGGAAGGTGGGGGATCCCGCTTCTTCCTCGCCTTCAAAAAAGAACGTCACCCCCAGGCCAAGTGCGCTGCCGAGCACCTCCGAAACTGCGGCATAGGCAGCAACATGTGCCATGATCCCGGCTTTGTCATCCGCTGCGCCACGGCCGTACAGGCGCCCGTCCTTTTCGACGGCGGTGAACGGTTCGGTCTCCCACAGGCCGGTGTCCCCCGTGGGTTGGACATCGTGATGTGCGTACAGGAGGATCGTCGGCTTGCCGTCTGCGGCGGGCCTCCGGGCGACGACGGCGGGGCCACCCGGGGTGCCGTCCGGCTTGTCGCAGGCGAGGATCTGCACATTGTCCAGGCCGGCGCCGCGCAGCAGGTCCGCTACGGCTTCGGCACTGCGCTCCAGGGGCCGGCGGTCAAAGCTGGGCCACGCAATTCCGGGGATGGCGACCAGCTCTTTGAGCTGGTCAAGGGTTTGGCCGAAGGACGCGTCGATGGCGGTACGGAGATCTTCCGTCGAGCTGTTTCCGGCAAAGCCCGGGGATGGGTGGGCACTGGAATTCTGCGGCATGGCCGTGGGCGATGAAGTCATGGCCAAAACATTACCCGCGTCACATCCGGCGCTGCGTGGCGCGGTGATGGCCGGGCATCAAGTCCGCAGCCCGCCGCAAGGTATTCTGTTCAGGTGTTCGGACGTAAAAAGGAAGCGCCCTCGGCGCAGCAAACAGTAGACCAACAGGCTGCGGAGGCCGCGGCGCGGGCTAACGGATTGAGCGGCAAGGGGGCCCCGACCCCCACCCGCAAGGCACAGGAAGCAGCCCGCAAGCGCCCGTTGGTTCCAGAAGACCGCAAAGCATCAAAGACTGCCGAGCGCCAGGCCATCCAGGACCAGCGCCTCAAGATGCGCCAGGCGCTGGACACCGGTGACGAGAAGTTCCTGCCACTGCGCGACAAGGGCCCGCAGAAACGCTTTGCCCGTGATTTTGTCGACGCGCGCTTCAGCCTGGGTGAATATTTGATGTTCGGCGCCCTGGTTTTTGTGCTGGTGTCCCTGGTGGTCCCGGCATCCAGCGACATGATGATCTACGTCCTTGGCGGGTTCTGGGTGATGTTCCTGGCCGTCTTCGTGGATGTGTTCATCCTGTCGCGCCAGCTCCGCAAGCGGCTGACTGCCAAATTCGGGGAGGTGGAGCGTGGAACCGTCTGGTATGGCTCCATGCGCTCCCTGCAGTTCCGCAAGCTCCGCCTTCCCAAGCCCCAGGTCAAGCGCGGGCAGTACCCCGCCTGACAGGCAAAGGCTCCACTAACGCGAAACCCCGGCGGTTGGTCCGCCGGGGTTTCGCGTTTAAAACCAGGGAGCGAGGGTGGCTCCCCCTTTCATTGGTTAGGGCTTGCGCTTCTTCGCGAGTTCCCGGTTGATGCCCGCCGCCCAAAAGGGTCCTTCATACAGGAACGCAGTGTAGCCCTGGACCAGGGTTGCTCCGGCGTCGAGCCTGTCCTGGACGTCCTCAGCTGTTTCCACGCCACCCACTGCCACCAGGGTAAGGGCGTCGCCGGTGACATCCTTGAGCCTGCGCAGCACGGCAAGGGAACGCTGCTTCAGCGGGGCACCGGAAAGCCCGCCCGCACCGCACTTCTCCACCTGCTCCGCCGGCGAAGCCAGCCCGTCCCGGGCGATGGTTGTGTTGGTGGCGATAATGCCATCCAGCTTGAGGTCGAGCGCGAGGCGGGCGACGTCGTCGATATCCTCATTGCTGAGGTCCGGTGCGATCTTCACAAGCAGGGGCACGTGGCACCCGGCAGCCCGGTCAGCTTCTTCACCAACAGCGGCCAGCAGGGGCCGGAGGGACTCCACATCCTGGAGCAGGCGCAGTCCGGGAGTGTTGGGCGAGCTTACGTTGACCACCAGGTAATCGGCGGCGGGCGCAAGGCTGCGGGCACTCACAAGATAGTCACCAACGGCGTCGGCCAGTTCCACTGCCTTGGTCTTGCCGATATTGACACCGATGACCGGGCGCACGTCCGGGTGCCGGCGCTGCAGTGCGGCACGGGCAGCCTTGAGGCGCGGGGCCACAGCGGTTGCGCCGTCGTTGTTGAACCCCATCCGGTTGATGACGGCGCGGTCCTGGACCAGGCGGAAGAGCCGCGGCTTCTCGTTGCCGGGCTGGGCCTGGCCGGTGATGGTACCCACCTCCACGTGGCCGAACCCGAGTTCGGTCAGCGCCTCGATGCCGTGCCCTTCCTTGTCGAATCCGGCAGCAAGCCCGAACGGGGACGGGAACGTTAAACCGAAAGCCGTGGTCTGGAGGGACGGTGCCGGCGCAGTCAGCTTTTCCAGGACCTTTCCCGCGCCGGAGCGGTGCGCCAGCCTGATGGCCTTGAACCCGATTTTATGGGCGCGCTCGGCGTCCATCCATGAAAAGGCAAGCCTGAAGAATGTGGGGTAAACGCGCATGCCTCTAGTTTTCCGTCTTGGAGGGCCCAGACCAAAATGAGCAGGCCGAACTGGGAGCGGATTAGCATAAAGCCATGGAGTGGCAGAAGGACATCCTGGGCGGGGACTTCGAGTCGCGTGCCTTCCAGGCCACGGGTCCGGACGGCGTGGAACGCACGGCCACCCTTGTCCGCTTCCGTCCTGCCCTGAAGACCCTGCCCGCCTCATCCGCGCGCCGCAGCGTGGTCCTTTTCCTGCATGGCTGGAGTGACTATTTCTTCAATGTGGACCTTGCGCGCTTCTGGTCTTCGGCCGGATACGACTTCTACGCGCTGGACATGCACAACCACGGCCGGAGCCTGCGTCCGGAATCACCGGGCGGGTATGTCTCGGACCTCGGGGATTATGACGCCGAAATCGACACCGCGTGCCGGCTGATCGGCCAGGATGGAGCGGACCCGTCCTTAACCCTTATGGGGCATTCGACGGGAGGGCTGGTGGCCGTGCTCTGGGCAAGCCGGCATCCCGGCAGGGTGGCACGCCTGGTCCTGAATAGTCCTTGGCTTGAGATGCACGGCAGTTCATTGGTACGGCGTGCAACGGCGGGGATGGTCGGGCCCGTGGCCCGATTCCGTCCGGAGGCAGTGCTCCGCCTGCCGGAGCGTGGCTTCTATTGGCGCACCATCAGCAGTTCGGCCGACGGCGAGTGGACGCTGGATGACCGCTACCGTCCCCCCATGGCCTTTCCGGTGCGGGCGGGGTGGCTCAGTGCCGTGCTGGCCGGGCACGCACGGGTGGCGCGGGGCCTCAACATCGAGGTGCCCATCCTTGTCCTGCTGTCCAGCGGCAGCGCCAACGGGCTCTTCTGGTCTGAAGAGATGCGGCGGACGGACGCCGTCCTCGACGTCAACATCATTGCCGCCCGCGCCCTGACCTTGGGCCGCACTGTCACCGTGGAGCGGATTGACGGCGCCCTGCATGACGTGTTCCTCTCCCCCGCCGCCGTGCGCGCGGACGCCTACGCCAGGCTGGCGCGCTGGCTTCGGGCCTACGGGGACGAGGAACCGGAACCATCCGGCAGCCGGGACAGCGAATGAGCGGCACACAGGTGGGCAGGGAGACGGATGAGGCTCTGTGGACGGCCGACATCCTGGGCCCGCGCTTCGAGCAGCGGGTCCTTCCCCTTGCCCCGGATGACGAGGGCGACGTCTGTGCGACCCTCGTCCGTTGCGGCGCCACGGGGCCGGGGCCTATACCGGCGACGGCAGAGCGGCCCGCCATCAACGTGGTCCTCTACGTCCACGGCTGGGCTGACTACTTCTTCCAGGCGGACGTGGCAGAGTACCTGACCGACGCAGGGTTCCCCTTTTACGCCGTGGACCTGCGCAAGTTCGGCCGCAGCCTCCGCCCTTGGCAGACGCCGGGTTTCACCGAAGATCTGGCTGTCTATGACGAGGACCTGGCCGCCGCCCTCGCGGCGATCAGGGAAGACGTCACCGAACTCCTGGGGCCGGGGGTTGAACCTACCGTCCACGTTCTGGCCCATTCCCTGGGCGGGCTCATCACGGCACTGTGGGCTGACCGGAACCCGACGGCACTGGGCACCTTGATCCTGAACGCCCCGTGGCTGGAACTGCAGGGCAGCAGTATCATCCGCACCATTGCCATGCACCTGGTGGATCCGCTGTCCAGGGCCGACCCCCGCCGTCCTTTGTGGCTCCCGGAGATGCCCGGATACTGGCAAAGCGTCAGCGACGAGGCCCACGGCGAATGGCACTTCGACCCCCGGTGGCGTCCCAGGGCATCATTTCCCATCAGGGCTGGCTGGGCCAAAGCGGTCCTTGCCGGCCATGCCGCGGTGGAGCGCAGGCTGGACATCAGGGCCCCGGCGCTCGTCCTGCTCTCGAACCGTACGCGCATCCAGATCGAGTGGTCCGCGGAGATGATGGAGGCCGACGCCGTGATCGACGTCGAGGAAACGGCCCACCGTGCGCTGCGCTTGGGACGGCGGGTGGCCGTCTTCCGCTATCCGGGCGCCATCCACGACGTCTTCCTGTCCCGCCGCGCGGTGCGGGAGGAAGCCTGCCGTGACCTGGCGGCCTGGCTCAGGGCGTACTCAACCTGAAGGATGCCCGCAGGGCCCTGCCGGCACACGGTCTTACCTTGACCAGTGGACCCGGGAATCAGGACCCAACCGGTGCGGCCGCATCCACGGCACCGCCATAGCGGCGGTCACGCCGGGCGTACTCCTCAACGGCGGCCCAGAGCGTCCGGCGGTCCACATCGGGCCAGAGGGTATCCATGAACACGAACTCGGCGTAAGCGGACTGCCAGAGCAGGAAGTTGGACAGGCGCTGCTCCCCGGAACTGCGGAGGAACAGGTCCACGTCGGGCAGGTCCGGCTCGTCAAGGTACTTCTGGATGGTCCGCTCGGTGATGGCGCCGGGCTTCAGCCTGCCGGCAGCCACCTCCGCAGCGATGGCGGAAACGGCATCCGTGATCTCCGCGCGGCCGCCGTAATTAACACACATGGTCAACGTGCAGGTGCTGTTGCCCGCTGTGAACTCCTCCGCTTCCTCGAGTTCGCGGATGACCGAGCCCCACAGCCGTGGCCGCCGTCCTGACCACCGTACCCGGACTCCCCAATCATCGAGCTGGTTCCGTTGCCGGCGCAGCACATCCTTGTTAAATCCCATGAGGAAACGGACTTCTTCCGGTGACCGGCGCCAGTTTTCGGTGGAGAAGGCATATACGCTGACATACTCGATGCCCAGCTCAATGGCCCCTGCCATCACATCCAGCAGGGCCGGCTCCCCTGCCTTGTGCCCTTCAATCCTCGGCAGGCCGCGCTGGTTTGCCCAGCGGCCGTTTCCGTCCATCACGATCGCAACATGGCGGGGAATGAACTCCGCGGGGATGGAGGGCGCCACGGCGCCGGAGGGGTGCGGATACGGGGCAACCACCGGGTGGGTGCGCTTCCGTGAGGCGGTGTTCTTCTTCCCGAGTGCCACTGTCAGCTACGCTCCACATGTTTGAGGGACTTCAGCACCCGTTCGAGGTGCCATTGCAGGTATGCGGCCACCAGGCCGGCGGCTTCTTTCCGGTGCAGCGGAAGGGAGCCGTCCGCCGTTGTCCAGTCCCCGGTCAGCAGCGCCGCCAGCAGGACCACCGTCTCCGCCGCCGGAGCCGGCGAGCCAGGGGGCCTGCATCCGCTGCAGACCATTCCCCCCAGGGGAGCGGAAAAGGCGCTGTGGGGGCCCGGCATGCCGCATCGGGCGCAGTCCGTAAAGCTGGGTGCCCAGCCGCCGGTGGCCAGGGCCCGGAGAAGGTAGGAGTCAAGGATCAGGCCGGCAGCATGTTCATCCCTGCTGAGTGAAGCCAACGCACCCACCAGCAGGTTGTACTGGGCTGTTCCGGCCTCACCGTCCACGTCCGTCAGCTTCTCGGCCGTTTCGGTCATGGCGGCGGCCACCGTGTAACGGCCGTAGTCCGCGGCGATGTTTCCCCCGTACGCCCCTTTGGCCACGGCCTGGGTCACGATGTCCAGCGTTTTGCCGGACACAAGCTGGAGGTCCGCCACCATAAAGGGTTCCAGGCGCGCCCCGAACCGGCTGCTGGTGCGGCGCACCCCCTTCGCGACAGCCCGGACCTGGCCATGGTGCTTGGTCAGCAGGGTGATGATCCGGTCCGCCTCACCCAGCTTGTGGGTACGCAGCACGACGGCGTCGTCCCGGTATGCGCGGGAGGCGAAAGAGTGTTGGGCCACGCCTTTTATCTTCCCATTCTTTGCCGGCCCAGCCGTGCCGCGTGCCGCCGTGCCGCAGGCAGCTTCCTGCGGCACGGCAGTGTGGGGGTCAGGCCTGGGCGTCCCGGATGGCGCGGTTCACGGCGGAGATGACCGCCTTCAGGGAGGACATGCTGGTGTTGGCGTCGATGCCGACACCCCAGAGCACCCGCTCCCCCACGGCGCATTCGACGTAGGCCGCTGCCATGGCGTTGCCGCCCTCGGAGAGTGCATGCTCGCTGTAGTCCAGGACCCGGACATCCACGCCGTCTTCCCGCAGGATGCTCAACAGCGCGGCGATGGGACCGTTGCCGGTGCCCGTCCGGCTGACCTGTGCCCCGTCAATGGTGAGGGACGCGTGAAGCGTCATCCCGCCGTCGTCGTCCGTTTCTGTCTTGACCGAGCCGAGGGAATACTGGCCCCACTGGCCGTCCGTCTTGCCTGAGGGCAGGTACTCGTCCTGGAAGACCTGCCACAGCTGGGCACCGCTGACTTCGCCGCCCACCGTGTCCGTGCGCTTCTGGATGACGCCGGAGAATTCGATCTGGGCACGGCGCGGCAGGTCCAGGCTGTGCTCATTCTTGAGCAGGTAGGCAACGCCGCCCTTGCCGGACTGCGAGTTGACCCGGATGACGGCCTCGTAGCTGCGGCCCAGGTCCTTCGGATCAACCGGCAGGTACGGCACCTGCCAGGTGAAATCGGCAACGTCCTTGCCTGCGGCTGCGGCGTCCCGCTCAAGGGCTTCGAAGCCCTTCTTGATGGCGTCCTGGTGGGAACCGGAGAACGCCGTGAACACGAGGTCGCCGCCGTACGGTGAACGCTCCGGCACGGGCAGCTGGTTGCAGTACTCAACGGTCCGGCGGACGTCGTCGATATTGGAGAAGTCGATCATGGGGTCGATGCCCTGCACGAAGAGGTTCAGGCCGAGGGTCACCAGGTCCACGTTGCCGGTGCGCTCACCATTGCCGAAGAGGCAGCCTTCAATCCGGTCCGCCCCGGCCATGTAGCCCAGTTCGGCGGCGGCGACCCCGGTTCCACGGTCATTGTGGGGGTGCAGGGAGAGGATGATGCCCTCGCGCGGGTGCAGGTGCCGGCTCATCCACTCGATGGAGTCGGCATAGACGTTCGGCGTTGCCATTTCCACGGTAGCGGGCAGGTTGATGATGACCTGGCGGTCCGCGGAGGCTTCGAAAACGTCGGCGACGGCGTTGCAGACCCGCACCGCATATTCCAGCTCCGTGCCGGTGAAGGACTCCGGGGAGTACTCGTAGGTCACGTGCGTGTCCGCGAGGGTTTCCTCGTACTTCCTGCACAGCCGGGCACCCTGGAGCGCGATGTCCAGGATTCCGTCCTCATCCTGGTTGAAGACCACGCGGCGCTGCAGCACTGAGGTGGAGTTGTAGAGGTGGACGATGGCCTGCTTGGCACCGACCAGCGACTCGTAGGTGCGCTCGATCAGGTGCTCCCGGGCCTGGGTCAGGACCTGGATGGTGACGTCGTCCGGGATGTGGTTGCCCTCAATCAGCTGGCGGACAAAGTCGAAGTCCGTCTGCGAGGCGGAGGGGAACCCGACCTCGATCTCCTTGTAGCCCATGCGGACCAGCAGATCGAACATCTTCATCTTGCGCGCCGGGCTCATCGGATCGATCAGGGCCTGGTTGCCGTCGCGGAGGTCCACTGCGCACCAGCGGGGGGCCTTGGTAATGACCTTGTCCGGCCAGGTGCGGTCCGGCAGTTCAACCTTGATCTGGTCCTGGAACGGCGTGTAGCGGTGGGCAGGCATTCCTGAGGGCTTCTGTGCGTTTCGCATTACTATCGGGGCCTTTTCTGTGGTTCTACGTTGAAAGGGTGGCCGGGCAACACAAACTCCGCAGCGAGGGTGGGCCTTGCGCTAGATCGCGTCTGAGGCCTCGCCGCGGCAGCTAAGAAGAAGGAGCTCTGCACGCACCTTTTGAGAGTAACACGGGTGCGTAAGATGAAAGGGCACTACCGTCAGTAAAGTCCACCATGCAGACGCCGCGCGCTGTGTTTCCTGCCGCCGCTCTCCACACGAAGGAGTTTCAGTGCCCATTTCGGGGATCGACCTGTCCACCATTGATCACACGGTCCGGCCGCAGGATGACCTTTACCAGCATGTCAACGGCGCATGGCTGAAGGCCACCGAAATTCCCGATGACCGGCCGCTCGAGGGCACGTTCACCGCCCTCCGGGACGGTTCGGAGATCGCTGTCCGCGACATTATCGAAGAAGCCGCAGCGAAGGGCGGGGCCGCCAGCGGGATCGAACGGAAAATCGGGGACCTCTACAACAGCTTCATGGACGAGGCCTCAGTTGAGGCGAAGGGCCTTGAGCCGATCCGCCAGCGCCTTGCCGAGGTCTTCGCCACCAACACTGTGGAAGACCTTGTGGCGCTGGCAGGGCGGTTGGTCCGCGCCGATGTTGGCGGTCTCTTCTACATCTACCCAGCGCCGGATGCGGGTAACCCCGACCGGATCCTCCTGTACACAGGGCAGGGTGGCCTTGGGCTTCCCGATGAGTCCTACTACCGGGAAGAAAAGTTCGCTCCGATGGTCACCGCCTATGCCGCGCACGTGAAGACGATGCTCGGCCTGGCAGGCGTTGTTGATGCCGGCGCAGCCGCCGGGCGCGTGGTGGCACTGGAGACCAAGCTCGCGTCCCATCATTGGGACAACGTCACCCTTCGGAATCCGCAAAAGACGTACAACCTGAAGACGGCGGACGAGGCCTCAACACTGTTCCCGCTCCTGTCCACCTGGTTTGAGGCCGCCGGCATCGATGCCGGCAAGCGGCAGGAGATCGTCATGAGCACGCCTCCGTTTTTTGAAGGCGCCGCTGCCCTCCTCGGGTCCGAGCCGCTGGCCCACTGGCAGGAATGGCTGGCGATGCGGGTGGTCAGCGCGGCGGCGCCGTACCTTTCCTCGGCTGTTGTAGACGCCAACTTCGCCTTCTACGGCACCACCATCAGCGGCACGCCCCGCAACAAGGACCGCTGGAAGCGCGGGGTGGGCGTCGTCGAGGCCGCTTTGGGAGAGGCCGTGGGGCAGATCTACGTGGCCCGGCACTTCCCCGAGACCCACAAAGCCAGGATGCAGGCACTCGTTGCCAACCTCACTGAGGCATACCGCCAGAGCATCAGTGCCGTCGGCTGGATGGGTGACGCCACGAAGGCCGAGGCACTCCGGAAGCTGGAGGGCTTCCGGGCCAAGATCGGCTACCCGGACCAGTGGATCGACTACTCCGCCGTCGAGATCGATCCCACCGACCTTTTGGGCAACGTTGAGCGGGCACACAATGCCGACGTCGACAGGCACCTTGACGAGGTAGGCAAGCCGGTGGACCGCAACAAGTGGCTGATGACACCGCAGACGGTCAACGCCTACTACCACCCCATGATGAACGAGATCGTGTTCCCGGCCGCGATCCTGCAGCCGCCGTTCTTCACGGCAGATGCCGATGACGCCGTGAACTACGGCGGTATCGGCGCGGTCATCGGCCACGAGATCGGCCATGGTTTTGATGACCAGGGCTCCCAGTTCGACGGCGGCGGCGCCCTCCGGAACTGGTGGACCGAAGAGGACCGGGAGGCGTTCGAAAAGCTGACCTCGAAGCTGGTGGCCCAGTACGATGCCCTTTCCCCCTACGCAGCCCCCGGGCATACCGTCAACGGACGCCTCACCCTCGGCGAGAACATTGGCGACCTGGCTGGCCTGGCGATCGCTTACAAGGCGTACCGGATCAGCCTGGACGGGAAGGAACCGGACGTGCTGGACGGCCTTACCGGGGAACAGCGCTTCTTCGCGTCCTGGGCGGTCG
Organism: Pseudarthrobacter sp. NPDC092202; assembly: GCF_044755505.1. NCBI lineage: Bacteria > Bacillati > Actinomycetota > Actinomycetes > Micrococcales > Micrococcaceae > Pseudarthrobacter > Pseudarthrobacter sp. NPDC092202. The sequence continues at coordinate 307,790 of NZ_JBIVRG010000002.1, forward strand.
GCTGGCGCCAGGTCATCCGGCCCGAGGAAGCCGTCCGCCGGCTTGCAACGGACCCGCACTCCCCCAACGAGTTCCGCACCAACGCCATCGCGAAAAACCTGGATGCCTTCCACGAGGCCTTCGAAGTCACTGAACAGGACGGCATGTGGATGCCTCCGGAGGAACGCGTCAGCATCTGGTAGCAGGACGTAAGTAAAGCGGGGCCCACCGGATTGAACTGGTGGGCCCCGCTTGATTCATTAACCGACGCTCTCCTGGCGTCGTTCCGCTCCATGCCGGGCGGCTAATCCTGGACGATGAGCGCCGGGTTGGCCTGCTGGCAGGACGCATCCTTCGCCGTCTGGTTGACGATGTCCTCCGGGAGCGCGGCCGGAGCCCCGTACGTCACTCCCGTGGTGAAGTCTGTGCCCAGGTACACCTGGACGCCCGCGACGTTGGGGGCCGGAAGCATCTGCGCGGCAGGGATTCCCAGCACTGCGGCGACGTCCGCAGCCACGTCCGCGAAGTCCGTGCCGTAATAGACCACTGACTGTTCCACCGCTGTGGCCTCGAACTGGCCGGCCTGGGTGAAACCGCCCGAGACCAGGGCCTGCACGATTTCCTGGGCGCGTCCGGGAACGCCGCTTCCGTTGGCCACGGTGACAGGCTGCAGGGATTTGTCGTAGGGCGGCAGCTGGGGTGCGGTCTCGGTTGGGGTCGCTGTGGGGGGTGCAGGCGATTCAGTAGGCGACTGTGTAGGTGCCGTGGGATCAGTCAGATCCACATCCTGCCGGAGGGCGGCGAACAGTTGGGAACCATCGGGCTCGGCAATCTGCAGCCTGTTGGGGTCAGCCAGCGCCGGAGCGGTGGGCACGGCCACGAAGGCCACCTTGCTGATGTCGATGTCCTTGAGCCGGTTGCCGATGGTGAGCAGGCTGGGGACCGAGGCCAGCCCTTCGTCCACGGTCAGGTTCTGGGTCACGACGTCGGCGATCTTGAGCATCCGGCCCGGATCGGACAACGTCCCGTCGTCCTTGATTTTGCGGGTCAGGGAGGACAGGAAACCCTGCTGGGCTTTGATCCGCCCCAAATCGCCGCCGTCGGCAAACGCGTGGCGCGTCCGCAGGAACGCGAGGGCCATTTCACCCTGGACCGCCGAGGTGCCCGCGGGCAGCCGAAGGCGGGAATCAGGATCGTAAACGGCGTCACTGATGCAAACCTCGACACCGCCAACAGCGTTGGACAATTCCTTGACAGCGGTGAAGTCCGCCATCATGAAGTGGTCCACTTCAAGGCCGGTGAGCTGGTTGACTGTGTCCACGGCGCAGCCGATGCCGGCTTCAGCCATGGCCTCGTTGATCATCACGCCGCTGCGGGCGGGATAGACCTGGTTGGTTTCTTCATCCTTGCATTCGGGAATGTCCACCAGCAGGTCCCGGGGGAAACTGATCACGCTGACGCGCTTGTTGTCCTCGGAGATGTCCATCATCATCATGACGTCCGACTTGCCATAGCCCTTGGAATCGTCCGCTGTGCCGTACTCGGCGTTTTCGCCGTCGCGGGTGTCCGAGCCAAGGATCAGGATCTGCATCCGCCCGGTGGCGTCGCTCACCTGCTCGTTATTGCCGCCGCCGGCGTTCAGCGGAGCCCTGGAGATGTTGTTCTGAAGGCGCAGGAACCAGAAACCGGCGAAGGCGATCCCGCCAATCATGGCCACGGAGACTACGGCGGTGACGACCTTCAGCCACAGCGGCATGCCGCGCAGGGACCCAAGGTGGCGGGCGGCTCCAAGGGTGCCCTCCTCCGCGTGCCGTGACACGGGTCCTCCGGTTGACACTTCAGCTCCGTCGTCGCGCTTATCGCGGCCTAGCCCCACGTGGTGAACCTTCCTCTAAATTCGAAATCCGGCCCATTTTAGTGGTCCAGGCTGGGAAATTGCCGGGCGGCCCAACGGCCGCGCCTCATGAAGGGCTCAGAAACCCAGCTTCACCAGCTGTTTCGGGTCCCGCTGCCAGTCCTTCGCCACCTTCACATGGAGGTCCAGGTAAATGCGGGTACCCAGGAGGGCCTCGATGCCTTTACGCGCATTGGTGCCGACTTCACGCAGCCGGCTGCCGCCCTTGCCGATGATGATCGCTTTTTGGGAGGGGCGCTCCACGTAGAGGTTGACCCGGACGTCGAGCATCGGACTGTCCTCCGGCCGGTCCTCGCGGGGAACGATTTCCTCCACCACCACAGCGAGGGAGTGCGGCAGCTCGTCACGGACGCCTTCGAGTGCCGCTTCCCGGATGAGTTCCGCCACCATTACGGCTTCGGGCTCGTCGGTGAGTTCACCGTCCGGGTAGAGCGGCGGCGACGGCGGCATGTGGCTGATGAGGACGTCAGCGACGGTGTCCACCTGGAAGCCGTCGGTAGCCGAGACGGGAACGATGTCCTTCCAGCCTTCCTCCCCGAGCACTTCCCGGCCCAGGGCGGCCACGGCCAGGAGCTGTTCCGTCAGGGCCTGGCGGTCTACAGTGTCGGCCTTGGTGACAATGGCGATGACGGGTATGCGGCCCACTGCGGCCAGCTGGGCGGCAATGAACTTGTCCCCCGGGCCGATCTTTTCATTGGCCGGGAGGCAGAACCCGATCGCATCCACTTCCGCCAGTGTGTCCGCAACGAGGTCGTTCAGGCGTTTGCCCAGGAGCGTGCGGGGGCGGTGTAGCCCTGGCGTGTCCACAAGGATCAGCTGCGCGTCCTGGCGGTGGACAATGCCGCGGATGGTGTGCCGGGTGGTCTGGGGCTTGGCGGACGTGATGGCCACCTTCTTGCCCACCAGCGCGTTGGTCAGGGTGGACTTGCCCGCGTTGGGCCGGCCCACCAGGACCGAGAATCCTGCGCGGAAACCGCCGAAATCGTCGTGGCTTTCGGCCTTATTTTTCTTGCTCACGTGAAACTCCCTGCTGGGTTGCTTCCGCCTCTTGGAAGAGGTCCTCAAGGTCAGTGTCTTCTTTTGCCACCCGCGCCGCAATGATGTGGCTGACTCGGTTCCGGCGGCCTTCGAGCCTGTCGGCCCGCAGGGACACGCCCTGCACTTCCACCGTGCTTCCCACGATGGGTACACGGCCCAGCGCTTTAGCGAGCAGGCCGCCTGCGGTGTCCACTTCGTCATCGTCCAGTTCAATGTCGAAGAGCTCACCCAGGTCATCGATGCCCATGCGGGCGCTGACCCGGTAGGAACCGTCACCAAGCTCCACGGCTTCGGCGCTTTCGGTGTCGTACTCGTCCACGATTTCCCCCACGATTTCCTCGATGAGGTCTTCCAGGGTGACCAGTCCGGCAGTTCCGCCGTATTCGTCGATCACGATGGCCACGTGCGTGGACTCCTTCTGCAACTCGCGGAGCAGGTCGCTGACCGGCTTCGATTCGGGAACGTACCGCACCTCCCGGGCAAGCGACTCCACCAGCGGCGGTTCCTCGTGGGGCGCGAGTTCGTGGATGACGGCGGCAACATCCTTCAAATAGATGATGCCCAGAATCTGGTCCGTGCTTTCGCCAATGACCGGAATCCTGGAGTAGCCGGAGCGGAGGAACAGGGACATCGCCTCGCGCAGGCTAGAGCCCGCCTCAATGGTGAGGATGTCCGTTCGTGGCACCATGACAGCGCGAACCAGCGTGTCACCGAAGTCGAAGACGGACTGGATCATTTCCGCCTCGGTGTCCTCGATCATGTCGGACTCACTGGCGCGTTCCACGAGTTCGCGGAATTCCTGCTCGCTGAAGAACGCCTCGTCTCCGCCGGGCGCCCCGGGCGCGGCCGTGCTGCCGAGCGTGACCAGCCAGCTGGGGATTGGCCCCAAAACCCAGGTCAGGAAGCGGATCATGGGGGCGGTGGAGCGCACAACGGCCGCTGAGTGGAGCCTGCCGAGCTGGCGCGGGGAAACACCCACGATCACGAAACCCAGCAGCGCCATGATGCCGGTAGCGGCAAGGCCTGCCAGCCAGACGTTGTCCAGCAGGCTGTAAAGCAGGACGGCGACCGCAACGGCGGACGCCATCTCAAACCAGATGCGCCAGAACCGCAGTGCCCGGATGTGGGCCACCGGGCGGGAGAGGATCTGCCGCAGGGCGGTCCCGCGGCTCTTCAGCAGGGCTTCTTCCGCGTCGTGGCGCGGAATGAAGTTGAAGGCGGCCTCGGCCGCGGTCAATACAGCCGCAACAGCCAGGAAAGCCAGGGCCATTGCGACAAGGAGCAAAGGCGTCACTGGGTGGTCTCGGCGGGCGCTTCTTTGCCGGTGAAGCCGGACAGCAGCTCACGCTGGAGCCCGAACATCTCGGCCTTCTCCTCGGGTTCTGCATGGTCGTATCCGAGGAGGTGGAGGATTCCGTGCGTGGTCAGCAGGAGCATCTCGTCCTGCAGGGTGTGGCCCGCGTTCTTGGCCTGCACCCGGGCAACCTGGGGGCAAATGGCAATGTCGCCGAGCATGCCCTGGGGGGTGGGCCGGTCCGGTGTTCCGGGGGTCAGTTCATCCATGGGAACGGACAGGACATCCGTGGAACCGGGCTCATCCATCAGCTCGATGTGAAGCTTTTCCATTGCGGGTTCGTCCACCAGCAGGACGGAAAGTTCGGCCTGCGGGTGGATATACAGCTGCTCAAAAATGTACCGGGACAACGCCACGATTTCCGCTTCGTCCACCTGGACGCCGGATTCATTGTTGACCTCGATGCTCACGCGTGTTCCCCCCGTTTGGCGGCGCCGGCCGAGTGCTTCACGCGGCTGCGCTGGGTTTCATCCCAGATGCTGTAGGCGTTGACGATGTCGCCCACGAGCCTGTGCCGGACGACGTCTGCCGCATCCAGGACCGAGAAGCTGACGCCTTCTATGCCCTGGAGGATTTCCTCCACGATGCGGAGTCCGGACCGGGTGCCGAAAGGCAGGTCCACCTGGGTGACGTCACCGGTGACCACCATCTTTGACCCGAAGCCGAGCCTGGTAAGGAACATCTTCATCTGCTCCGGCGTGGTGTTCTGCGCCTCGTCAAGGATGATGAAGGCATCGTTGAGCGTCCGTCCGCGCATGTAGGCCAGGGGTGCCACTTCAATGGTGCCGGCGGCCATCAGCCGGGGGATGGATTCGGGATCCATCATGTCGTGCAAGGCATCGTAGAGCGGCCGCAGATAGGGATCGATCTTGTCGCTGAGGGTCCCGGGGAGGAAACCCAGCCGCTCCCCCGCCTCTACTGCGGGGCGGGTCAGGATAATGCGGCTGACCTCTTTCTGCTGCAGTGCCTGGACGGCCTTTGCCATCGCGAGGTAGGTTTTGCCGGTTCCTGCCGGACCGATGCCGAAGATGACCGTGTTGGTGTCGATGGCATCAACATACGTTTTTTGGTTCAGCGTCTTCGGGCGGATGGTTTTTCCGCGGCTCGACAGGATGTCGTGGGTCAGCACGTCCACGGGATTCTGCAGGGACTGCGTGCGGAGCAGCGCTACAAGCTGCTGCAGCACCGCCGGGCTGATCACAGTGCCGCGGGCCACGAGGCCGCGGACCTCGTGGAGGAGCCGCATGATGCGGGGCACGTCGCTGGCAGGCCCGGTGATGGAGAGCTCATTGCCGCGGACATGGAAGTTGACGTCCGGGAACTGTTCCTCGATGTACCGCAGGGCCTCATCGTGGCTGCCAAGGGACTGCACCATTTGGTCGGAGTTGTCGAAAAGGACTACCTCGGTACGGCTGCCGGGGAGGGTATGGGGAAATTCCCCCGCAGCGCCTTCTCCCGTGTTGAGCCGGCGCTTGCCATTCGCTGATTCAGTCATAGTGATGGCCCGCAGGCCCGTGATCCCCTCAAAGTCTCCGGAACAATTCCCGCTGCCGGCGGCCGGAGACGTTGTACTTGGACGATGTACCGGTTGCGCCTTGACCAGCGATCCCTCCATCTTACGCCAGGACGGCATCAACGACTGAAAGGGAAATGGCAGGCGGCCTCCGGCAACACGGCAGGGCCTTTTGGTTCGGCCATTAGGTATCAACTTCATATCGGCCTCATATCGTTCCCGTTGCAGTTCCACCGGGAGGCCCGTATTCGGCCCTTCAGCTCCAGGCCCTGTGCCATGCTGGAAATCCAGCCAGTGCTGGATCTGCCGCTTGGGGAGCGGCCCGCCATTCATGAAAGGACAGGCAACAAACGTGCCGGAATCTGCTGCGCCCCGCAGGGCAGGACGACCTGGCGGCACTGTGCGCCCTGGCGTCCTGGCAGTGGTTCTGATGGCGGCCCCGCTCCTGGCGGGTTGCCTGGCCGAGCCAAGTCCCTCACCCACCAGCGCGCTGGGCTCCGCTCCCGCCGCGACCGGGACCGCGCCTTCCACGAGCGCGCCGCTGGAGACCACGCAGTCGTCCAACAAAGCGCCTGTCTACTGGATTGGCCGGAGCAACAGCAGCGTGTTCCTTTACCGTGAATTTCGGGATGTGCCCGAACAGGAGAACCCGGTGACGCGGGCCTTGCGGGCGATGATGTCGGACAAGCCCCTTGATCCGGATTTCTTTACCCCATGGCAGAGCCCGGGCCAGCTGGCCACGTCCATCTCGGGCAAGGACGTGATCACCGTGGATGTCTCGGAGGACGCTTTCAACAGCAACCTCGACGCCGACATGGCCGGCCGCGCTGTCCAGCAGCTTGTGTACACGGCCACCGCGGCTGCGGCGAGTTCAGGGCTTATCGATTCCGGGCAGCAGATCCGGGTGCGGATCCTGGTGGACGGGCATACCGACTACGTTGCTTTCGGCCACATCCAGCTGGGTGAGCTGATGACCAGGGCCGCCGGCATGGTGGCCCCTGTCTGGATCATCGACCCGCAGGAAAACACAGAAGTTGCTGCCGGGAGTGTCAAGATCACCGGGCGCAGCACGCTTCCCGGGGGGAAGCTCCGGTGGCAGATCCTGCGGGCGGAAGAGGACGGCACCAAGGTGCCGTTCCTGACCGGGGAGACGACGGCGGCCGCGGAGCCGGGCCAGGCAGGGCTGTTTACGCTTGCCCTCACCCTGCCGGCCGGCGACTATGAACTGAAGGTGGCCCAGGCCGGCGCCGGCGATCAGCCGGACCAGAATGAGGACTCGCGGGCTTTCAAGGTCCGGTAGTTGCCCGTCCGGGATACGCCGGCAGGTTCAGGGCGCGGTCCAGCGGCCCAGGACGTCGCTGGCAAGCACAACGGCGGCCGGTCCGGCGGTTGAGGAGCGCAGGACATGGTGCCCCAGCAGGGCGGTGAGGGCGCCCTTGCCGCAGAGCCTTGTTACTTCCCTGGGGCTGATGCCGCCTTCCGGCCCGGCGATCAGCAGGACTTCGCGGGGTTCCGTTCCCTCCCGGCCCTGCCAGGTTTCCAGTACGGTGCGCAGTGGGCGCACGGCATCCTCATGGAGGATAATGGCCAGCCCTGCGGCCTCCACCAGTCCAGCCAAGGCGGCAGTGTCGACGGCGGGCCGCACCTCGGGGACCCACGCGCGGCGCGCCTGCTTGGCTGCTGCCGCCACCACTGACTGCCACTTCGCGTGGGCCTTGGCTGCCCGGTCGCCCTTCCACCGCACGATGGACCGCTCAGACTGCCAGGGTATGACGGCGTCGATACCCAGTTCGGTGGCCGTTTCAATGGCGAGCTCATCCCTGTCGCCCTTGGCCAGGGCCTGCACCAGGACCAGCCTTGTGGCCGGCCGTTCCTCCAGCCCAATGGCGGTGCACTCCACCTCGAGGGCGGCGGGCGACGCCGAAAGCACCCGTCCGCTCATCCGCGTACCCGCCCCGTCAACAATGTCGACGGGCTCGCCCGGGGCGAGCCGCTTGACCGTGACGGCGTGCCGCGCCTCGGTCCCCTCGAGGACAAAGGCCTGCCCCGCCGTCATGTGGTCAAGGGACCCGGGCGGGGTGAAGAAGACAGGGTTGCTCACCGCTACAGGTTACCGAGCCGGTCCCGGAGCTTGGCGAACATGCCGCCGCTGGCCGCAAGCTTGCCCTCGGTGATCTGCTCACCGCGCATTTGGGCCAGCTGGCGCAGGAGCTCTTCCTGCGCGGCATCAAGCTTGGCGGGCGTTTCAACCTGCAGGTGGACCTTGAGGTCGCCACGGCCGTAACCGCGCAGGTGGGTCACGCCAAGTCCGCGAAGCGTAATGATTTCACCGGACTGGGTGCCGGGCTTGACGTCGATCTCCTGTGGCCCGTCGAACGTTTCCAGGCTCACTTCGGTGCCCAGGGCGGCGGCCGTCATCGGGATGTGCAGGGTGGCGTGGAGATCGTCATTGTCGCGGACGTAGGTGGCGTCGTTGTTGACGCGGATTTCAACGTACAGGTCACCGGAAGGCCCGCCGGCCGGGCCTGCCTCCCCTTGGCCGGAGAGCTGGATGCGTGTTCCGGTGGCTACGCCGGCGGGAACCTTGATGGTCAGCGAACGGCGGCTGCGGATGCGCCCCTGCCCGCTGCATTCGTTGCACGGGTCCTTGATGACGGTGCCGAAGCCCTCACAGGTTCCACAAGGAGCCGCGGTCATGACCTGCCCCAGGATGGACCGGACGGCGCGCTGTACCTGGCCGCTGCCGCCACAGATGTCGCAGCGTTCAGGATGGCTGCCGGGCTGGCAGCAGGAACCCTCACAGGTTGGGCACGTGACGGCAGTGTCCACCTCAAGCTTCTTGTTGACACCGAAGACAGCGTCACGCAATTCGATCCGGACGCTGATGAGGGCATCCTGCCCGCGCCGCACGCGGGACGCCGGGCCGGTGGAACCGCCGGCGCCAAAGAAGGTGTCAAAGATGTCCTGGAACGCGAATCCCTGGCCGGCGTAGCTGCCTCCGCCGAAGCCGTTGTCCGTACCGTTTTCGTTGCCCGTGGTGTCATACACCCGGCGTTTCTGCGGATCGGACAGGACTTCATAGGCGTGGGTCACAGCCTTAAAGCGGTCCGACGCATCCTCACCCGGGTTGACATCCGGGTGCAGGGTGCGTGCCAGCTTGCGGTAGGCCTTCTTGATCTCTTCTCCCGTGGCCTCCGGTGAGACTCCAAGGACGTCGTAGTGGCTGCTCAAAGTTCGTATCTCTTCCTTGTTGTACTGCCTGCAGTCGGACTGCTGGAAATGCTGTGGGTGTCCAGTGGCCCCGGATGGGCCTCAGGGGCCCAGGATCCGGGAAAGGTAGCGGGCAACTGCCCTGACGGCAGCCATGGTGGTGGGATAGTCCATGCGTGTTGGTCCGAGCACGCCGATTTTCGCTGCGCTGTCCGGCCCGTACCCCGTGGCTACAACCGATGCCTCGGCCAGTCCGTCATAGGGATTCTCACGGCCGATGCTGACAGCCACCCCGCGGTGGTCCTGCGCCATCTCGCTCAGCAGGCGGAGCATAACAACCTGCTCCTCAAGAGCTTCGAGCACCGGGCCGATGCTGAGCGGGAAGTCCACGTTGGACCTCGCCAAATTGGCTGTTCCCGCCATGACCATGCGTTCCTCGCGGCTGCTCTGTGCCAGCGCCTCAAGGCCGATCGCGAGGGCCTGGGCCGCCTGCCGCTGCCCCGGGGCGGCCGTGGCCACCACCGCCGGCAGGGACTGGGCCAGCTGGCTCAGCGGTGTACCGGCAAGCGATCCAAGGAAGCGCGCCCTCAGGCCCGCCAGGCCTTCGTCCCCCAGGTCCTGCCCGACGTCGATAACACGCTGCTCCACCTTGCCGCTGTTGGCGATTAACACCACCAGCACCTTCCGCGGGGCCAGGAGGACGAATTCGATATGCCGGACCAGTGCCCTGCTCAGGTGCGGGTACTGGACCACTGCAACCTGGTTGGTGAGCTGCGACAGGAGCCGGACGGTCCGGTCCAGGACGTCGTCCAGGTCATCCGAACCTTCCAGCAGGGACTGGATGGCGCGGCGCTCCGCCTGGGACAGCGGCTTCACGGCGGAGATCTGGTCGACGAACAGCCGGTAGCCCTTGTCGGTGGGGATCCGGCCGGCGCTGGTGTGCGGAGCCGTAATCAGGCCCTCTTCCTCCAGGGCCGCCATGTCGTTCCTGATGGTTGCGCTGGACACACCGAGATGGTGGCGCTCCACCAGGGCTTTGGACCCCACGGGCTCGCGGGAGTGGACGTAGTCCTCCACGATGGCACGGAGTACTTCAAGTTTGCGTGGCTCGCTCACACTCCACCTCCATCCAGGATTCGGGGCGGCCGCGCCGCCCGCGCTGTGCCGCTCATCGTTTAGCACTCGACATGCCCAAGTGCTAACAGTCTATTATGCCTCTCCCCGTTGCTAGCATTGGTACCGCTCCGGGCGAAATTCCGGACCCTGTGATCGAGCGCTAGGCGGAGTGAATCATGCAGTACCAGAACTGGGGCCCCCAGGACATGTCCGCTCCGTCAAAGGCTCAACTGCCCGAAGTTCCTGTTGAACGGGGAATGGTGCTGGAGGACGTCCAGTCCGGCTGGGTGGGCGCCGTGACCCGCGTGGAGAAGTCCGGGGGCATGCATGTGGTGGCGCTGGAAGACAGGCGCGGCAAATCCAGGTCTTTCCGCCTGGGCTTCGGCTTCCTCCTCGAAGGCCAGGCCATCAAGCTCCTTCCCCCGGCGCCGCGGCAGGCCCCCGCCGCCACAGGCAGGACGGCATCAGGTTCGGTCCGGGTGGCCGGCCAGCGTGCGCAGGTCGCCAAGGCGAGCCGAATCTGGGTGGAGGGAAAGCACGACGCCGAACTGGTGGAAAAGGTCTGGGGAGACGACCTTCGGGTGGAAGGCATCGTCGTCGAACCCCTCCATGGCATCGACGACCTTGCCGCGGCAGTGGCCGACTTCAGGCCCGGTCCGGGCCGGCGGCTGGGCGTCCTGGTGGACCACCTGGTGCCCGACTCCAAAGAGTCCCGCATTGCAGACGCCGTGATGGCCTCACCAGGGGCTGCCGGGAACGTGCTGATCGTAGGCCACCCCTACGTGGACGTCTGGCAGGCGATCCGGCCTGCCGTGCTGGGCATCGAAAAATGGCCGGTGGTGCCGCGCGGGCAGGACTGGAAGACCGGGATCCTTGCCGCGTTCGGCTGGCCCCACGCCACCAAGGAGGATATTGGGCTTGGGTGGCAGAAGTTGCTGGGTGCCGTTCGCACCTACGCGGACCTGGAAGCCTCCCTGCTCGGGAGGGTGGAGGAAGTCATCGACTTCCTGACGGTTCCCTGACGGGACCGCCGCGCCGCCGTGCGTAAAGCCCTGGAGCAGCATCCGCGCCTCCAGCCAGTATTCTTGGTACTGCGGATCTGCGTCATTTGCAGTCCGCCTCAACCGATATGCATTCTTAGCCAGCACCATTGCACTTTTAGAAGGAACAGACTGTGGCAGAAAACGCACGCGATCACAGGGACACCCAGGGCGGCCAGGGCCGTTCGGAATACCATGGCGTTCCGGCGAATGCGCTGCCCCTGACAGCCAGCGAAGACCGGCAGTGGGCCACCATGGCGCACTTTGGCGGAATCCTTGGTTGCGTTCCTGCTCTGCTGATCTACCTCATTTTCCGGGACAGGGGCCCTTTCACGGCGCAGGAGTCCAAGGAAGCGCTGAACTTCAGCCTGCCTCCCACCATCGCCGCCGTAGTGGCGAACATCCTGGTGTTCGTTCCGGTGATCGGCAACATCTTCGCCGTGATTGCCACCCTCATCTGGATTGCCCTGACCTGTTACTCCGTGGCGGCCGGCATCCATGTGAACAAGGGACAGCCGCACCGCTACCAATACAACCTGCGCTGGATTAAGTAGTCCCTCCGGCTCCCAGCACTCGCAAGTTCGTGCCGGGGCCCTCGCCCGCGTGGGCCCACCCTCCGGCTCCCAGCACTCGCAAGCTCGTGCCGGGGCCCTCGCGGCCTGGGCCCAGCTTGAAACCGCTAGTCCGGCAGGACCCGGCGCACCACGGCGTCAGCCAACAGCCGGCCTTTCAGCGTGAGGACCAGCCGGCCTGCGAAGGCGGCGGCGGGATCAATCAGTTCCTCCGCGATGAGCCCGGCCACCTCGCGCCGTCCTGCGGCGCTGAGCGAAGGGATCTTGAGGCCGGATTGCAGGCGGACCTCGAGCATCACGCGCTCCATGTTCCGTGATGCCGAATCCAGGGTTTCCCTGCCTGCCGCGGGTGAGGCTCCCTGCGCCAGGCGTCCCGCGTAGGCAGTGGGGTGCTTGACGTTCCACCACCGGACACCGCCCACATGCGAGTGGGCCCCCGGCCCAATCCCCCACCAGTCGTCGCCGCGCCAGTATGCCAGGTTGTGGCGGCAGGCCTGTCCGGGCGTGCGCGCCCAGTTGCTGACCTCGTACCAGCCCAGGCCGGCCTTGGTGATCAGCTCATCGGCGAGCTCGTACTTGTCGGCGTGGTCGTCGTCGTCGATCCCGGGGACTTCACCACGGCGGATCTGGGCGGCAAGCTTCGTTCCGTCCTCGATGATCAGCGCGTAGGCGCTGATGTGGTCCGGCTGGTAGGAAAGTGCCGTCTCGAGCGAGTACCGCCAGTCCGCCAGGGACTCCCCGGGCGTGCCATAGATGAGGTCCAGGCTGACGGCCAGTCCGGCGTCGCGGGCCCACTGCACAACCTGCGGCACACGGCTGGGCGTGTGGGTCCTGTCCAGGACCTTGAGGACGTGGGGAACGGCTGACTGCATCCCGAACGAGATCCGGGTGAAGCCGGCATCCTTGAGGATGGCAAGGGACTCGGGGGTGACGGAGTCCGGGTTCGCCTCCGTGGTGACCTCGGCGCCCTCCTCGATCCCCCACTGGTCGATGGCGCGTCCCAGGATCAGGGCCAGGTCCTCCGCAGGAAGCAGGGTTGGCGTGCCGCCCCCGAAGAACACCGTGCTGAGCGGCCGCGCGGGCAGGCCTGATTCCGTGAGGACCCTGGCTGCCAGGGACACTTCCGAGGCCGCGGTGGCGGCATAGGCGTCCTGGGAGGCACCGCCGCCAAGTTCGGTGGCGGTATAGGTGTTGAAATCGCAGTACCCGCAGCGGACAGCGCAGAACGGAATGTGTACATAAAGTCCGAACGCCCGCTCCGCCGCACCATCGGCTGCCTGCTGGGGCAGCAGACCGTCCGACGGCGCCGGGTCGCCAAGGGGAAGAACGCTAGGCACTGCAGGGGCCTCCGGCGGTACCGGCTGCTGTAACCACTACTTCCTGGCCTTGTCCTTGGACTCGTCGGTGGTGAGCGCAGCGATGAAGGCTTCCTGGGGGACCTCGACGCGCCCCACCATCTTCATGCGCTTCTTGCCTTCCTTCTGCTTTTCCAGCAGTTTCCGCTTACGGGAGATGTCACCGCCGTAGCACTTGGCCAGGACGTCCTTGCGGATGGCGCGGATGCTTTCGCGGGCGATGATCCTGGAACCAATGGCCGCCTGGATGGGCACCTCGAACTGCTGGCGCGGAATAAGCTCGCGCAGCTTGGTGGTCATCATGACGCCGTACGCGTAGGCCTTGTCCCGGTGGGTGATGGCGGAGAAGGCGTCAACCTGTTCGCCCTGGAGCATGATGTCCACCTTCACAAGGTCGGCCACCTGGTCGCCGTCGGCCTTCCAGTCCAGGGAGCCGTAACCGCGGGTCTTGGACTTCAGGATGTCGAAGAAGTCGAACACGATCTCGGCCAGCGGCAGGCGGTACCGGATTTCCACGCGGTCCTCTGAAAGGTAGTCCATGCCGCCCATCACGCCGCGGCGGCTCTGGCACAGCTCCATGATTGCGCCGACGAATTCGTTTGGAGCCAGGATGGTGGCGGACACCATGGGCTCGCGGACCTCGGAGATCTTGCCGGAGGGGTATTCGCTGGGGTTGGTCACGTGGACCACCTTCTTGTCCTCCAGCGTCACCTCGTATTCCACGTTCGGTGCAGTGGAGATCAGGTCCAGGTTGTACTCACGCTCGAGCCGCTCACGTGTGATTTCAAGGTGGAGCAGGCCCAGGAAGCCGACACGGAAACCAAAGCCCAGCGCGGCAGACGTCTCGGGCTCGTACACCAGGGCGGCGTCGTTGAGCATCAGCTTCTCCAGCGCATCGCGCAGCACCGGGTAGTCCGTGCCATCCAGCGGATAGAGGCCGGAGAACACCATGGGCTTGGCATCCGCGTAACCCGGAAGGGAGTCTGCGGCAGGCTTGGCCATGTTGGTGACGGTATCGCCCACCTTGGACAGGCGGACGTCCTTCACACCCGTGATGAGGTAGCCCACTTCGCCAACGCCCAGGCCCTTGGAGGGTGTGGGTTCCGGTGAGCTCACACCGATTTCGAGGAGTTCGTGGGTGGCCCGGGTGGACATCATCTGGATGCGTTCACGGGGGTGCAGCATGCCGTCCACCACCCGGACGTAGGTCACCACGCCGCGGTAAGTGTCATAGACGGAGTCAAAGATCATGGCTCGTGCAGGGGCATTGGCGTCACCCTGGGGCGCCGGCAGGTCGCGGACAATCTTGTCCAGCAGCGCCTCGACGCCCATGCCGGTTTTGCCGGAAACGCGCAGGACGTCCTCAGGTTCGCCGCCGATCAGGCTGGCCAGCTCCGCCGCGTACTTCTCCGGCTGCGCTGCCGGAAGGTCGATCTTGTTCAGGACCGGGATGATGGTGAGGTTGTTCTCCATCGCCAGGTACAGGTTGGCGAGGGTCTGGGCCTCGATACCCTGCGCAGCGTCCACCAGGAGGATGGCTCCTTCACACGCGGCGAGTGAGCGGGAGACCTCATAGGTGAAGTCAACGTGGCCGGGCGTGTCGATCATGTTCAGCGCGTAGCTGGTGCCGTCCAGTTCCCACGGCATACGGACCGCCTGGGATTTGATGGTGATGCCGCGTTCGCGCTCGATGTCCATCCGGTCCAGGTACTGGGCCTTCATGTCACGGGACTGGACCACGCCGGTGAACTGCAGCATCCGGTCGGCCAGGGTGGACTTACCGTGGTCAATGTGCGCGATGATACAGAAATTCCGAATAATGGCCGGATCTGTCGCGGCGGGCACCGGTGCGGTGCGGGCCATGGGAGACACGCAGGGGTCCTTACTCTTGGCATTCACACGGCCACCGCCGGGCCCGCCGTGGGCGGCCCGCGGACAGGCCGCACATTTTCAACCTCCAGTGTCCCACGTCGGAAGCTGCCACACCGCATCCTGGACGGAGTAGCCGCCGTCATTCTCCCGTGCGCGAGGCAGCTATAGGGTGGCTGGATGGTTTTCAATCTCCGATCACTGCAGGACGCGGTCAGGACAGGACTGCGAACACTCCGAAAGGCGCGAAGGGCTGCCGGCGCTGCTGGCCGCCCCTCCCCGGGCCGGGCCACGCCGGCTTCCGGCAATGGACAGGCTGGGGGCGGGGCCGCTGCCGCTACCACCTACCCCGGGGATTTCCACGGAAAGTTCACCGTCAGTTACGCAGCCAGTCCGGATGGCGAGCCCGATCCGGGGGAAGTGGTGTGGGCCTGGGTGCCGTACGAAGAAGACCACAGCCGCGGGAAGGACCGGCCAGTCCTGCTGGTGGGCCGCAACGGCGGCTACCTGCTCGGACTGATGCTGACCAGCAGGGACCGGGTTCCTGATACTGCAGCCTCAGCGGACTACGTGGACATCGGAGTTGGAGGCTGGGACCGTCAGGGCCGCCCCAGTGAAGCCCGGCTGGACCGCGTCCTCCAGCTCCGCCCGGACGGCATCCGGCGGGAGGGTGCCGTACTGGACCGCAACCGTTTCGAGCGGGTGGCCTCCTCCTTGCGCCGGCGACACGGCTGGGCCTGAGCCTGTGAAATGGCAGGAGTTGCCCCTGACCTGCTATTCTTTATAGCTGTGTGTCCGTGCAGGTCGACGGCCACTGATGGTTGGCCGCCATAGGTATCCCCACGCCGCTCAGTCAATGGCCAACCTGAAAGCCCTCTAGACCATTTCCGCATTAAAAAGAGAGTTCACACGTGGCGAATATCAAGTCCCAGAAGAAGCGCATCCTCACCAACGAGAAGGCACGCCTGCGCAACAACGCAGTCAAGTCCGAGCTGAAGACGGCCATCCGCGCCGTCAACACCGCCGTTGAGTCCACGGACAAGGATGCAGCTGCTGCTGCCCTGGTTACTGCCAGCCGCAAGCTGGACAAGGCTGTTAGCAAGGGTGTTCTGCACAAGAACAACGCAGCGAACCGCAAGTCGGCGATCTCCAAGAAGGTCAACGCACTGTAAGGTTTCCAGTTCGTTTGAACTGATGGTTGTGGCCGGTACCCTCGGGTGCCGGCCACACATCTTTAAGTGCAGAGTTAGGTCCGTTGCCTAACCTCATGCGCGGACTAAGGCCTTGTAGCTTCCGGCCCGCTCACAAGCTTAGGAAATTCGGCTGACCGGCGTCCCGGGAAAGTTTCGCCGGGGGCCTGGTCGACGGTCAGCGGCCCTGGACAGACATGGCAATGACCGTAACCGCGTGCTCCACGGCATAGACGGGGTCGCGCGAAAGTCCTTTGACCTGCGCGTCGGCCTCGGCGGTGGCCTGGATGGACCGGACCAGCCCGTCCGGCGTCCATCGCCGCACGTCCCGCTGCGCCTGCTCAACCAGCCAGGGTTGCATGCCAAGCTCTGCGGCTATCTGGGCGGAGGATCCGGATGCGCCGGCAACCCGCGCAACCGTTCGGAGCTTTGCGGCCAGCGCGGCCACCAACGGTACGGGATCCGCTCCGGTGGCCAGGGCATGTCGGAGGGTGGACAGGGCCAAGGGCGCATTGCCCGCCATGGCAGCGTCAGCCACCTTAAATGCTGTCGCCTCGATACGGCCACCGTAGTAGCGGTCCACGATGTCCGAGGTTACGGTGGTTCCCGCGTCGGCGATGAGCTGGCTGCATGCGGCGGCAAGTTCTGAAAGGTTGGCTCCAACCGCGTTGACCAGGGCCTGGACGGCGTCCTGCTCAATACGGCGGCCGCCCGCCTTGAATTCGGCCGCCACAAAGGCCACCTTGTCTGCGTCTTTCTTGAGCGGCTGGCAGTCCACCACCGGCCAGCCGCCCTTCTTGACGGCGTCCAGGAGCTTCTTTCCCCGGACTCCCCCGCCGTGCCGGAGGACCAGGACGGCATCGGGTTCCGTGTGTTCCACGTACCGAAGCGCATCAGCGAGGAAGGCATCGTTCATGGCTTCGACGGCTTCAACCTCGATGAGCTTGCTCTCACCGAACAGCGAGGGACTGACCTGCATCAGCAGGGTGCCGGGCTCATAGGCAGCCGCGTTGATCCGGCTGACCTCCACGTCGGGTGCCGCTGCCCGCACCTGCGCGCGGATGCGGTCCATTGCCCTGATGCCCAGATACTCTTCCGGGCCGCTGACCAGCACCACCGCTGCAGGCGCTACGTCCCGCCAGGTGGCCGCATTGGATGCCGGGGAACGGGTTGCTCGCTTCTGCGCAGCGGCCATCGTGGGTTCCTTCCGGAAAGTATTGTGGAGTATCCCAGCCTGCCACGTCCGGCTCCCCGCTCCAAGCCGGGGCCGGGCTGCCGCGCCATCTTCCACATCGTCCCGGGCTCCTGCCGGAAGCCCCAGCGGCGGAGCGACAGGACAGCCCTATCCTCCAGGGCTTCGATGAGCGAAACGAGATGCCGGTGACAGGACATGACCAACCCGCCGGCCTGGCGCGGCCGGGCACAAGCCCAGACGGTTCCATACGTCAGAACAGACAGGAACAGCATGGTCAGCAGCCCGTGAATGCCTTCCGGCCAGGGCAGCGATGCTCCCGGGAGCTGTGACGTGAACCTTGCCACGGCGGCGACGCCGGCACTGAACGTCCCGGCCACCGCGATGAGGGCCGTTGCCGCCCACGGGGCAAGAACCACCAGGGGAACAGCTGCCGTCCCCAGCAATGTCACAGGAGCCACCAGGGGCGAGGCGATAACGTTTGCCAACAGCGAGTAGGTGGAAAACTGGGGTTGCAGGATCACGATCACCGGTCCGCAGAGCAGCTGGGCTGACAGCGGGACGGCCACCGCTGCTGCCGCCCAGCGCGGAACGAACCCGGGCATCCAACTGATGATTCGCCGGCCAAGGACAATGATTCCCAGGGTGGCCAGAACGGACAGGAGAAACCCGAAGCTGGACCCCAGGCCAGGGTCTGTCAGCAGCAGGCCGATCACCGCAAGGCACAGGAAGCTGAGGCCCCGTCCGGAACGCCCGCCGGCCAGTGATATGACGGCGATGGCACCCATGAGGGCTGCCCGCAGGACGCTGGCGTCCGGCCCCACGAGGAGCACGAAGAGCCAGAGGCCGGCGCCGGCCAGGGCAGCGGCGGGGAGGCGCGGCAGGCGCAGGCCCCGGCAAGCCAGCAACAGTGCCCCAAGGACCAGGCTGCAGTTGGCGCCGCTGACGGCCGTCAGGTGCGTCATGCCCACCCCCTTCATGGCAGTCTCCAGTCCCTCGTCCAGCGCCGTGGTGTCTCCCGTGACCATGCCCGGCAGCAGGCCGCGGGGATCGGGGGTGAGGAAGGAGGACGCGGCCACGAATTGTTCCCGAAGTTCTTTGGCCGATCCCTCCAGGATTGGCACGGCGGTGGCCTGGCCCGGGCCTGAGGAGGCCGTGAGAATCGCGGCTTCCTCCGTTCCTGGCACTGGCGGCCGAAGCTTTCCCGTTGCGCGGACCAGCTGGCCGGTCACCACACTGCCCCAGTCGCCGCCGCCCATAACCACAAGCTGAGCCCGGGTTCGGAGCAGGACACCGCCGGTGCTGACGTCGCGGGTCCAGACAGGCACTGACCAGCGTTCCGGCATTCCCGCCTGGCCTGGTGCAGTGAGTGCCCGGGGGCCGCCGGCCACTTCGACGACGGCCACTACTGATTTCCCTGCAGCAACAGCCTCAGCCAGGGGCCCCTCGAACCGCTGGCTGGCTGCCGCAGCCGAGTGTGCGGCCGCGGCAGCCGCCAGGAAGAGTGCTGCCGCGCAGGTGGACAGGAAACTGCGCCGGGCGCGCGGGCGTTCTGTCCTTGGTGTGAATCGCAAGCGGCTCCGGCGTATCAACAGCATCCCTGCAAGAGCAAAACTAGAACAGAGTGCCGCCAGTGCCAGCGGCTGCAGCCAAAGCCCCGCGATGGAGGCGGCCCATACGGCCGCAGCTGGCACGGCGAGACGGACGTCGGTGCGGCGGCGGGACTCCTCGCTGCCGGCAGCTGAGTCTTTCCCTGCATTCCCCTTCGTCTTTCCCTGCCAGGCTGCATCCCGTACCCCGTCCCACTGCTCCTGGACACGGTGCCGGAAAGTCACGGGAACCGTGAAGCTCCGGCGCTGTCCCGGCTCTGTTCCGGAGCCCGATGCCGTCGTATCCCCGGTCCGCCGGAGGCTTCCTTCGGCGCCAGTTGTTCGCGCTGGTCCGGGCACAGCTGTGGGTCCCCTGACTGCAGACTCCACATACCGCTGCCATGCGCTGCCCGCGGGCTTCACCCTGCGGCTACCCATCAGACACACCCCTCACGTCGTCCCATCACACCGTCACCAGCGGCAGCAATGCCTCAAGCATCTTGGGTCCAACGCCGTCAACTGCGTCCAGCTCCTCGACGCTTTTGAAGGCCCCATGCTCGTTGCGCCAGTCCACGATGCGCTGGGCAAGCACCGGCCCGACCTTGGGCAAGGTATCCAGCTCCTCCACGCCCGCCGTGTTGAGGTTGATTTTCGCTCCCGCAGCGTTTCCCGCGTTACCAGCCTCGGCCACACTTCCGGCTCCGGGTTCCGGACTTGTGCCTCCGGTACCTGCTGCCGGTAACTGCTCGCCTTCGCGCGGCACATGGATCTTTTGGCCATCCTCCACCACGAGGGCCAGGTTCAGCCGGCCAAGGTCCGCGCCGGAGATTGCGCCTCCAGCGGCCGTGATGGCCTGGTGCACCCTGCTTCCCGCCGGCAGCTGCACCACTCCGGGACTGGTCACGGCTCCGGCAACATGGACCACCACCGCAGCGGCGGTCTCAGCCTCCGCGTTCTCAACGCCCGGCCCACTGCCACCGGCCCCCTCATCTCTCGTAACGGTGGCCCCGGCGGAAGGGTTAGCGGCAGGGCTGCCGGGGCTTACGCCGCTGAGCGGAAGGATCTCCGGCCGGCCCGCCGCCACCTGCCACCAGAACCACGCCGCGGCAGCAACAGCAAGGACGCCAAGAAGAACCGCCAGGCGGGGGCCCAACCGCCAGCGGAGTGCCGGCCCCAGGGCCGTGGACGCGGTATCCGCGTCCTGTCCGGATTCCCCGGGCAACGCCGTGCCGGAAGCGTCCGGAACGTGGCCGCCGGCACTCTGGTACTCAAAGAGCTGATTCCCGTCGGCGTCCAGCAACAGGCCGGACGGCGCCTCGCCCAGGGCTGCCTGCAGCCGGGTCCTGGCATGGCGCGCCGAGTGACCTGCTGCTCCAGCGTCCCGGCGTGACATAGCTTCACGCTAGGGACCACTGCGCGGGGGCAACAGGGCAGCCGCATGATATGTGGAAAGGCTCCTTTCAGCCGGACCGGCAGCGGACTGACCTCCATGCGGCAAACACTCCAGGTCAGCGGCGGGAGCGTGGATTCTTCGCGGATGCTGTCCCAGATGCGCTCCGGGACAGCCGGCCAGAACCGTTAAGCCCTCACATTCGACGCAGTAGGCATGGTCGTCCTTCTCGCGCGCCTTCTGCGAACGGTGCCGGACCAGAAAGCAGGAGTAACAGGTGAACCTGTGACGGGGCCTTTCAGAACACCTGCGACTCCAGGAAGCCGTAGACGAACCAGATCAGGACGCCGGAGGTGATGGTGAGGGCGATGGTGCCTGGAACGCGGCCACGGCGGCGTACGAGACTGACGACACTCAAGGCAATAGTGGCGAGGGCTGCGGGGAAAGTAACGCTGAAGAGGTAGTAGAACAGGCCAATCCCGGAGTCGACACCGCCCCCGACGGCCCACACAGCCCAAAAGACTCCTGCGGTATTGAGCACCAGGATCAGCAAGGCAAGAAGACCTGCATTCAACTTTCGGCCACTTGATTCGGCGTCGTCTTGGCCATGGCCCTTCTCTGTCATCCCCATCCCCGTGACGTTACCTCCCGCAGAGACTATCTGGTCCGGGTCTGGAAGTGAACGCGGAGAAGACCTAAAGCCCCACAATCGTGTAGCGGCGCTCGATCCCGGCCGTGGCCCGCCCCCAGATGCTGCCCGCCACCCGTTCCTGGTGAAGCCTAAAAGCATGGGGGTCGCTGAAATGTTCGTCGACCTTCCAGACCAAGGGGTCGCCGGTAGGCGTCACGCTGAAGGAGACACAGCCGGGTTCAGCCCGGGTCAGCGTGACGTGCCGGTCGAGATGCTGAACCACGACGGCAACCTGGTTGTTGTTACGGCACACGAGCTGTCCGCTCAAATAGACAGCAGTCACTGGCCAATCCTCTCGACTCTCGGGCATCCCAGCCTTCCGGTGTTCACCCACCGGTCAACTTTCCGGATTGGGCAAGTGACCGGCGGATACCCACGATCCTGACGGCCACCCCCGTCAGGACCAGGCCAATTCCCAGCGCCATCAAGATCCATACCGGTACAGAAGCGGCATCGATGTTCCGGTAGCACTCCGCCGCCAGCCCCGTAGTCCGCATCTGGATGTCGGCCTCTTCAGCAGCACTGCTTTGCGGAAGCAGCGGGCTGCCGCACAGCGGCCCCACTGTCTTCATTCCGATAACAAAACTCAGGATGTGCAGGGCAAACCCGACGGCAATTGTCAGAATCCAGCCGCGCCGCTGGCTAAGCTCCTGGTTGATGTCCACAGTCGAATTTCCCGGCGAATCCCGAACCTCCATGTTCAGAGCCTAATGGAAGTTCCCCACGGAGACGCCGTACGGTGTTTCAACAGGTCATTTCCAGGAGGCGGTTCGGCGTGGACGACTCAGTGTTCGTTGACTATGTGGCCGGTCACCTGGCCGCTCTTCCCGGGGTTCTTGCGGTAACTCTCGGGGGGTCACGGGCGACCGGCACCCACGGACCGTCCAGCGACTGGGATTTCGCCCTGTACTACCGGGAACATTTTGATCCTGATGACTTGAGGAACATCGGCTGGCAGGGAACGGTTTCCGAGATTGGGGGCTGGGGCGGCGGAGTCTTCAACGGCGGGGCGTGGCTGGAAGTCGACGGCCGCAGCGTGGATATCCACTACCGGAACCTCGACGTTGTTGAGCATGAGCTGGCCGAGGCGCAGCACGGCAGGTTCCACATTGAGCCGCTTATGTTCCACCTGGCCGGGATCCCCAGCTATCTGGTTGTGGCCGAACTCGGCATCAACCGCGTCCTTCGCGGGGATGTGCCGCAGCCGGAGTACCCGCAGGTCCTCCGCAGGACCGCCCCGAGCGTCTGGATGGACCGGGCCCACATGACGCTCGGCTACGCGCGCCGCGCATAGCCGTCAAGGGGCGCCTGACGGAACTGGCCGGGGCCCTGGCCATCTCCGCTGCGATGGCAGCACACGCCGTGCTCGCCGCCCGGGGCGAGTGGGTCACCAACGAGAAGCGGCTACTGGAGCGTGCCGGGTTGCGCCACATGGACGAGCTCATCTTTGGGCTGGACCGGGAGCCACCCGTTCTTGGAGAAACCATCGATCAGGCAATCCAGCTCTTCAATGATGCTTTGGCCGAAGCAGTGCCCTGATTCCCTTCTGCTCCGGCTCACACGGCCAAGCCTGAGCCAATGCCTGCTACGAGGAAAGCGTTCCCGGAAAAGTGCCGGTATCCCCCGGTTCCTCCCCCACGATGACGGCCAGGACGCCCAGGCCCGCGTGGGCGGCCAGTACGGCCGGAAGGGAACTTGCCTGGGCCGGGGGGCACAGCGGCAATTCGCGCGCCAACCGTTCGGCGAGGCTCTTAGCCTCGTCAGGATTCCCAAAGTGGTGGACGGCCAGCCGAACGGCCGGGGCAGGACGGGCACCGGCATCAGCGGCAACAATCTCTTCCAGCCGGGCTACAGCCTTTGCGGCCGACCGCACCTTTTCCAGCGGCACGATTTTGCCGCCCTCCACCGCCAGGATGGGCTTGATCGCCAGCATGGTGCCCAGCAGCGATGCCGCAGCACCGATGCGGCCCCCGCGCCGCAGCTGCTCCAGGCTGGGAACGTAGAAATACACTTTGGTCCCCGCTGCCTGTTCCGCGGCGGCAGCGGCAACGGCGGCGGCATCCCCGCCGTCGGCCGCGGCCCGGACAGCCGCCTGCACCGCCATGCCCTGGGCCATCCCGACAGTCCGCGAATCGACTACCTCCACCGGGATGCCCACCCGGGCCGCTGCAAGGCGGGCAGCATCAGCCGTCCCGGACAGTTCTCCGGAGATGTGGACAGACACCACCGCTTCGAACCCGCGCTGCCAGGCCGCACGGTAAGCCTGCTCGAACTGGCCGGGTGACGGCCGCGAGGTCTTCACGGACGTTCCGCTCGCCAGCGCCAGGGCGATGGTTTCGGAGATGTCATCCTCGCCCTCGCCATAGATCTCATCCCCCACCATCACGGGCATGGGTATCACAGCCAGCCGCCCGTCACCGCTGAGCCCGGCGGTCCAGTCAGCAGGCAGCGCCGCCGCGGAGTCGGTCACCACGGCAGTGCGTACGACGGCGGCGGGCTGGCTCCCAGGGGCCTCCTGCCCGCGGCGGCGTGCCAGCAGGCGTGCACGGACCCAGGGCCAGGCGGCGTCACGGTCGGGCAAGGGGGCCTCCTGGGATCACAGCAGGCCGCCGGAGGGCTCCGGCGGCCTGGTCCGGCCTAGGCCGGGACGATGTTGACCAGTTTAGGGGCGCGGACAATAACGGTGCGGATGCCACGGCCGTCGAGGGCGCGCTGGACATTCTCCGAGGCCAGCGCCAGCTCGCGCAGCTGGTCCTCGGTCACGGAAGGAGGAACCTCCAGCCTGTCACGCACCTTGCCCTGTACCTGGACCACGGCGGTGACGGTGTCCTGCACCAGCAGGGACTCGTCGTGCGCCGGCCAGCCCGCATTGGCCACCGAGGCAGGGTGCCCCAGCACGTTCCACATGTCCTCAGCCGTATACGGGGCGAACAGGCTCAGGATCACGGCAACCGCCTCCGCCGCCTCACGGACAGCCGGGTCAGTTCCGCCTGCGCCGGAGTCGATGGCCTTCCGGGTTGCGTTGACCAGTTCCATCAGCTTGGCCACCACGACGTTGAACTTGTTGGCGTCCAGGAGTTCGGCGGCGTCCGCGATGGTCCGGTGCGTGACGGAACGCAGGGCGCGGTCGCCGGTGGCCACGTCAACACCGGGTTCGCTGGCCACGTCCTGGGCGAGGCGCCAGGCGCGGGCCAGGAACTTCGCAGAGCCCGACGGCGAGACGTCAGCCCAGTCCACGTCGTCCTCCGGCGGGGAGGCGAAGATCATGGTCAGGCGCACCGCGTCCACGCCGTACTTGTCCAGCTGCTCCCCGAGGTCCACACCGTTGCCCAGCGATTTGCTCATCGCCTTGCCGCCGTTGAGGACCTGGCCCTGGTTGAGCAGTGCGGTGAAGGGTTCGTTGGCGTCGATCAGGCCGAGGTCGTTGATGACCTTGGTGAAGAACCGGGCATACAGCAGGTGCAGGATCGCGTGCTCCACACCGCCGACGTACTGCCCCACCGGCATCCAGTCGTTGATCTTCTGGGGATCGAAGGGGCCCTCGGTGTAGTCCGGTGAAACGAAGCGGAGGAAGTACCAGGACGAGTCCACAAAGGTGTCCATGGTGTCCGTGTCGCGCTTGGCGGGCCCATGGCAGGTGGGGCACTCGACGTTCACCCAGGCCTCGGCGGCGGCGAGGGGCGAGGTGCCCTTCGGTGACAGGTCCTCGCCGCGCAGGTCGGAGGGCAGCGTAACGGGCAGCTGCTCATCCGGCACCGGAACTTCGCCGCAGGACGGGCAATGGATGATCGGAATGGGAGTACCCCAGAACCGCTGGCGGCTCAGCAGCCAGTCCCGCAGCCGGAAGTTCACGAACTTCTCGCCCGTGCCCTGCTTCTCCAGCACGGCGATCGCGGCCGGAATGGCCTCGGCCTTGGGCAGGCCGTCCAGGTCGCCTGAGTTGATCAGGGTCCCCTCGCCCGCCGTCGCGGTACCGGACACGGCCGGGTCTTCCTCGCCGGTGTCCAGGACGGCCCGCACGGGGAGGTCGAACTTGCGGGCGAAGTCCAGGTCGCGCTGGTCGTGGGCGGGCACGGCCATGATGGCCCCGGTGCCGTAGTCGGCCAGGACGTAGTCCGCCGCCCATACCGGCAGCTTCTCGCCGTTCAGGGGGTTGATGGCGTACCGGCCGGTGAAGACGCCCGTCTTTTCGCGTTCGGTGGACTGGCGTTCAATTTCGGAGAGCGCCTTGACCTGTTCGCGGTAGTCGTCCAGGGCGGCGGCATGCTCGTCCGTGACGAGTTCGACGGCGAGCGGTGCGTCTGCGGCCACCACGAAGAACGTTGCGCCGTACAGGGTGTCCGGGCGGGTGGTGAAGACCGTGACCTCCTTGGCGGGCCTGCCGCCGTCGGCCTCAATCACAAAGTTGACGTGCGCACCCTCGGACCTGCCGATCCAGTTTTTCTGCATGGCCAGCACGCGCTCAGGCCAGTGGCCGCGTAGCTGCTCCATGTCATCGAGCAGCCGGTCCGCGTACTCGGTGATTTTGAAGTACCACTGGTTGAGGGACTTCTTGGTGACGGTGGTGCCGCAGCGCTCGCAGGCGCCGTTGACTACCTGTTCGTTGGCCAGCACGGTCTGGTCCTTGGGGCACCAGTTGACCGGGGAGTTCTTCCGGTAGGCCAGGCCGCGCTCGTAGAAGCGCTTGAACAGCCACTGGGTCCAGCGGTAGTACTCCGGATCGGAGGTGTGCAGCCGCCGGGACCAGTCCGCGGAGATGGCGTACCGCTTGAAGGACGCGGCCTGGGTGTCGATGTTGGCGTACGTCCACTCGCTGGGGTGGGCGTTGCGCTTGATCGCGGCATTCTCCGCTGGCAGGCCGAAGGAGTCCCAGCCGATGGGGTGCAGGACGTCGTAGCCCTTCTGGCGCAGGTAGCGTGCCACGACATCGCCCATGGCGAACGCTTCCGCGTGGCCCATGTGCAGGTCACCGGATGGGTAGGGGAACATGTCCAGCACGTAGCGGCGCTCGCGCGACCCGTCGTCGACGGGGGTGAAGACCTTAAGGTCCTCCCACACCTGCGGCCATTTGGCCTCCATCGCCGTGAAGCTGTAGGTGCCCTCCTCGGGCACGTCCGCTGACACTGTTGCTGCTGTTCCGGTCTCTGTCTCCGGCTGAACGCCCACTGCTGCCCTCTTCTGTTCTGTTACGGCATCGGTGCTGCCATAACGGCCTGATCCTCCTGCTGCCACCGGAAATGCTCCCGGACACACAAAAGCCCCTCACCATGGAGGGGCTGCCGCACGCTATCCGTTGTTTCGGATACCGGGCGGCTGGCTAAGCAGAAGGATCGCACGCATGCAACCACTTTAGCGCACCTCTGCCGCCCCTAAGCGTCAGTTGCACACGGGCGGCGGAGGTTAGCAGCGAAGACCCTCTGTTTGTGGATGGAGGGTGACTAAAGCGAAAGCAAGGAAGGCGGCCCCTCGCCCGGGTGTGGTGGGCACCGCGGAGCGGGCGGGGCAGGGGCCGCCTTCCTTGCGTGGTGCGACGGGGACCGCCGCAACCACGAACTGCTGTCTGTCTGGGCTACTTCACGTCCTCGTCAACCCAGTCCATGGACTTCGTGACGGCCTTCTTCCACAGGCGCAGCTGGCGGTCCTGCTCAGCCTGGTCCATCTGCGGCTCCCAGCGCTTGTCCTCGGACCAGTTGGCCGAGCACTCCCCCAGGTCCTTCCAGAAGCCGACGGCGAGGCCGGCCGCGTAGGCCGCACCCAGGGCGGTGGTCTCCACAACCTTAGGCCGGATGACGGGAACGCCCAGGATGTCCGCCTGGAACTGCATCAGGGCATCATTGGCCACCATGCCGCCGTCGACCTTCAGCTCGGTGAGCGGAACACCCGAGTCCGCGTTCACGGCGTCCAGCACCTCGCGGGTCTGGAAGGCGGTGGCTTCCAGCGCGGCACGGGCAATGTGGTTCTTGTTCACGAACCGGGTCAACCCGACGATCGCGCCGCGGGCATCCGAGCGCCAGTACGGCGCGAAGAGGCCGGAGAACGCGGGCACGATGTACACACCGCCGTTGTCCTTCACGGACGCGGCGAGGGTTTCCACTTCGGGGGCGCTGCTGATCATTCCCAGGTTGTCCCGCAGCCACTGGATGAGCGAGCCTGTGACGGCGATGGAGCCTTCCAGGGCGTAGTGCGGGGCAGCATCTCCGAGCTTGTAGCCGACAGTCGTCAGCAGCCCGTTCTTGGAATGGACGATCTCCTCGCCGGTGTTGAAGATCAGGAAGCAGCCCGTGCCGTACGTGTTCTTCGCCTCGCCGGCCTCGAAGGCTGCCTGCCCGAACGTGGCCGCCTGCTGGTCGCCCAGGATCCCGGCAACGGGAACTTCCCGCAGGAGCTGGGAGGTATGCACGGTGCCGTACACCTCGGAGGAGGACTTGATCTCCGGCATCATGGTCCGGGGAACACCGAAGATGCCAAGGATCTCGTCGTCCCACTGCAGGGTTTCCAAGTCCATGAACAGCGTGCGGGAGGCGTTGGTGACATCGGTGACATGCACTCCACCGTTGACGCCGCCGGTCAGGTTCCACAGGACCCAGGAGTCGGTGTTGCCGAACACCAGGTCGCCGGCTTCGGCTTTGGCCCTGGCACCCTCCACATTGTCGAGGATCCACTTGATCTTGGTACCGGAGAAGTAGGTGGCAAGCGGCAGGCCCACTTTTTGCTTGAAGCGGTCAGCCCCGCCGTCCTTGGACAGCTGGTCCACAATGTCCTGGGTGCGGGTGTCCTGCCAGACGATGGCGTTGTAGACGGCCTCACCTGTGGTCTTGTCCCACACCACGGCAGTTTCGCGCTGGTTGGTGATGCCGACGGCGGCAATGTCGTGCCGTGTCAGGTTCGCCTTTGACAGGGCGGAGGCAATGACCTCGCGGGTGTTGTTCCAGATTTCGGCGGCGTTGTGCTCAACCCAGCCGGCCTGCGGGAAGATCTGTTCGTGTTCCATCTGCCCCGAGGACACGATGCTCCCGCTGTGGTCGAAGATGATGGCACGGGTGCTGGTGGTTCCCTGGTCGATGGCGATTACGTACTGGTTCATGATGGACGTCCTTGTCTGTATCGGTGATGTGGGCAGGGTGGGTTGGTTTATGGGGTCAGGCTGCGGCGGTAACGATGATGGGCGCGAGGTTGGCCACGATGCCGGCAAGGGCACCGCCTACCAGCGGGCCTACCACCGGGATCCAGGAGTATCCCCAGTCGCTGGAGCCCTTGCCCTTGATGGGGAGCACGGCGTGGGCGATGCGGGGACCGAGGTCGCGGGCAGGGTTGATGGCGTAACCGGTGGGGCCGCCGAGGGACACGCCGATGCCGACGACGAGCAGGGCGACAGCGAGCGGGCCCAGGCCTGAGGGGGTTCCGCCGAAGGTAAGGATGACGAACACCAGGACGAAGGTGCCGATGATTTCGGTGACCAGGTTCCAGGGGGTGGACCGGATGGCGGGCCCGGTGGAGAAGACGCCGAGCTTGCTGGCAACCTCCGGCTCCGCATCAAAGTGCTGCTTGTACGCCAGCCAGCACGCCACGGCACCAAGGAAGGCGCCCAGCAGTTCGCCGCCGAAGTACGTCAGCGTGGAGGCGAAGTCCACCGGTACGTCCGGGGCGTATTCGGCTTTTCCGTTGACCAGCAGCCCGAGCGTGACGGCTGGATTCAGGTGGGCACCCGATTTCGCGGCAACGAAGACGCCGGCGAAGACAGCGATGCCCCATCCCCAGGTGACCATCAGGAACCCACCGCTGTTGCCTTTAGTCCCCCGCAGGGCAACGTTGGCGACGACGCCGCAACCCAGGAGGGTCAGCATCGCCGTTCCGAATACTTCGGAAAGGAAAACTATTCCAAGAGACATCTTTGACTCCTTTATTTTCTGATGGAGGTCCTTCGTGGGTTGAAGGACCGTGGGCCGGGGCGGGTTGCCGCCCCGGCCTGCAACCGGGTGCTAGGCGACCAGGCTGTGGGTTTCTACACGGTGGAACTTTTGCAGCACATCTTGCGCGTGCTTGATCTCTGCAGCGCGGACCGCGGCGTTCCAGCC
The DNA here is from genome assembly GCF_044755505.1 of Pseudarthrobacter sp. NPDC092202. NCBI lineage: Bacteria > Bacillati > Actinomycetota > Actinomycetes > Micrococcales > Micrococcaceae > Pseudarthrobacter > Pseudarthrobacter sp. NPDC092202. Next base: position 336,878 of record NZ_JBIVRG010000002.1, read on the forward strand.
AAGGGGAACGGCCAGCAGATCTGCCACCTCGTTCAGCAGTTCGCCCGTCACCAGGCCCCTGAATGCCAGGGAAGTCCGGCGGATGAGGACGTCCACGAGGTGCCCCACCTGCTCGTTGGCGGCCATGAACTCCAGTTCACGGACGCTCAGCTCGCGGGTGGAATGCAGCAGCCTGTCGGGTCCGGCGTCGAGGTACTCCATGACGGTTTCGGCACGGGTCCCGTACCTGGTCAGGAGTACCGCGGTGCGGTCGGCGTCACGGCCGGAGGCCATGTGCGCCTTGATCCATTTCTGCACGCCGGGCTCGTCAGCGGGAAAGCCTGCGCCGCCGCCGATGGGGAGCTGGGCGGTGGAGACCTTGCGGTCCATCCCGATCTCGGCCAGCACGTCGTTGGTCATGTGTTCGGCCAGGGCACGGAAGGTGGTCCACTTCCCGCCGACGAGGCTCAGGACCACGGCGCCCTTTCCGTTCCCGTCCTGTCCGGGTTCGCGGCGCTCGATGCGGTAGTCGCGCGACACGAAGCCGGGCTGGGTGGCGTCATGGCGTGGCAGCGGCCGGACTCCGGAAAAGGTGTAGACGATCTGGTCGCGCGTAACGGCGATGTCCGGGAAGACGTGGCCCACCAGGTCGAAGAAATACTCGATTTCCTCGTCGGTGCAGACGGCGTCCTGTGCCATGTCAGCGTCCACGTCGGTGGTCCCCACCAGGACCCGGTCCCCCATGGGATAGATCAGGACGATGCGTCCGTCCGTGTGCTCGAAGAAGATCTCCCTGCCGCGGCAGGCTTCCAGCAGCGCAGGGTTGTCCAGCACGATGTGGGAGCCCTTGGTGCCGCCCATGAAGGCGGAAGCCGTGCCCATCGCCTCGTTGGTCAGGTCCACCCAGGCGCCCGTGGTGTTAACGATGACGTCTGCGGTGAAGTCGAATTCCTCGCCCGTGAGTTCGTCCCGCAGCCGGACGGTGCTTCCCTTGCCGGTGCCCGGATTGGGCTTACCGGTCATGGACTGCAGGGAAACGTAGTTGCTGGCACGGGCCGTGTAGCCCTGGGCGTTGCCTTCGCCCGCAGCCGCACGGCCGGCCTTTTCCCCGTCCTGGAGGACGTCCAGCGTGAGCCGCTCCGGGTTGTGCACGGAAGCGTCAAAGTAGGTGGCGGTGTACTTGACGTCGGGGCGGAGGGCCGGCAGTTCCGCACGGGCACGCTGGCCGCTGCGGAACTGGTGCCGCGGGACGGTGCCGCCGTCGCGGGAGAACGAGTCGTAGAGGCTCAGGCCAAGCTTGATGAGGAAGGCGCCGCGTTCCTTGGGCTTGCCCTGCTGCTTGTGCGTCAGGAAGCGCAGGGGGGCTGACAGTACACCGGAAAAAGTGCTGAAGATGGGAATGGTGGTCTGCAGCGGCTTCACGTAGTGCGGAGCGATGCGCAGCAGCCGGTTGCGTTCCACCACTGATTCCTGCACCAGGCGGAATTCGCCGTTCTCGAGGTAGCGGATGCCGCCGTGGATCATATGCGACGAGGCCCCGCTGGCCCCCTGGCAGTAGTCGCCGCGTTCAACGAGCGCAACGTCCACACCCTGCAGCGCGAGGTCACGGAAGGTTCCTACGCCGTTGATGCCGCCCCCAACCACCAGCACCTTCGCGTGCGGCCGGCGCCGCAGATGGTGGACGGAACTGCGTTCGGCTCCCGGCTTCTCCGCAGGTGCTGCGGAAGGTCGGCCGGTTAAATCCTTGGGTCCCAAAACGACTCCCTTGGGGCTTTGTGTGGCGCGGGCAACCGAGTGGGCGGGCCCGCCGTTCTCCACTATTGTTTGGACTAATGGAAAATGGAGTCAAGCACTATGCACAAACGTGCACGAGGGAGCGGTAATGGACCCGTCAAGGCACTCTGAAGCCCTCCGAGCTGCACAAATGTATTATCTGCAGGACCTGACCATGGATGCGATAGCCCGCGAACTGCGAACCTCCAGATCCACCGTGTCCCGGCTCCTGTCCTCCGCACGCGAATCCGGACTGGTCCAGATCCAGATCCGCAACCCCCTGGACACCGGTCCGGAGCTCGAGGGCAGGATCCGGCACCATTATGGCGTCGACGTCCATGTAGTGCCGGTCCTGGAAACACTGAATGAAGCCGAGACCCTGGACCGCGTGGCCATGCAGGCAGCGCGCACCATCGGACCCCTGGTGGATTCGAACGCCATCATCGGCGTGGCCTGGGGATCCACGCTGAGCGCAGTCAGCCGCCACCTCACCCGCAAGATCACCCATGACAGCGTGATCGTGCAGTTGAACGGCGCCGGCAACATGCACACCACCGGCATCACGTACGCCAGCGACATCATGCGGCGGTTCGGGAGCGCCTACGGGGCGCGGGTGGAGCAGTTCCCCGTACCGGCGTTTTTCGACCACGCCGCCACCAAGACCGCCATGTGGAATGAGCGCAGCGTGCAACGGATCCTGGAACTCCAGGCCAAGATGAGCATTGCCATTTTCGGTGTGGGATCAGTGGATGCGGACTACCCCAGCCACGTCTACGCGGGTGGATACCTGGATGAGACGGACCTGAACATCCTGGCCACGTCCGACGTCGTGGGTGACGTTGCCACCGTCTTCTTCCGCGGCGACGGATCCTCCGACGGCATCGTCCTCAACGAAAGATCCACGGGGCCGGCCCTCGCCGAACTGCGGCAGGTCCGGCGGAGGATTTGCGTGGTGTCCGGGGTCTCCAAGATCAAGGGGCTCCGCGGCGCCCTGGCCGCCGGCCTGGCCACCGACCTGATCCTGGACGAGGCCACCGCGCGGCGCCTGGTGGATTTCGAGGGCCTCACGGCGGCCAATGGGTAGAGTCGTGGCTATGAGAACCTCACCGCGGCTCAGCCTGAACAACGGCGTGCTGATCCACCAGCTCGGCTTTGGACTGTACAAGGTCCCCGCCGCGGACGCGGAAGGGCTCGTTGCCACCGCGCTCGCTGCCGGCTACCGCCACTTTGACACCGCAGCCATGTACGGCAACGAAACCGGAGTGGCCCGCGGGATCAATTCCCAACTGGGCGGGTACGCCGGCAGCGGCGGCTCCGGCGAGCTGTTCCCGGCGTTGTCCAGGGAAGACGTGTTCATCACCACGAAGGTGTGGAACGACCACCACGGCTACGACGCGACGCTGAGGGCCTTCGACGACTCCATGGTCAACCTCGGCCTTGATTATGTGGACATGTACCTCATCCACTGGCCCTGCGCCAGGCGCGGGCTGTTTTCCGATACCTACCGGGCCCTGGAGACCCTGTACCGGGAAGGGAAGGTCCGTGCCATCGGCGTCAGCAACTTCCAGCCGTCCCACCTTGACCGGCTGCTCCAGACTGCGGAGGTGGTGCCCGCCGTCAACCAGATTGAACTGCACCCGTGGCTGCAGCAGGCGGAACTGCGCACGCTGCATGACGGGCTGGGGATCAGGACGGAGGCATGGAGTCCGCTGGGCCGCGGACAGGTCCTGGCCGATCCCGTTGTCCACGCCTGCGCTTCTGAACACGGCAAGACGCCCGCCCAGGTAATCCTCCGCTGGCACATGCAGCTGGGGAACATTGCCATTCCGAAGGCCAGCACCGAGGGGCGCATCCGGGAAAACCTCAACATCTTCGACTTCGAACTCTCGGACCGGGACATGGCTGCGCTTGCAGGCCTGGACCGGGGGCACCGCACCGGCTCGCACCCGGACCACGTCAATTAAGGCAGCACCGATGACCACAGCACGGCCCGGGCCTGCCTCGCCGGCCTACTTCAGCCATGGACTTGAGTCCCGCACGTCGTCCTCCTCGGTGGAGATCGACGGCGGGAAGGTTGCCTTCTGGACGTACGAGCCGGTGCACGCCGGTCCGGAAACGCGGACCATCCTGGTAATCCATGGCTTCCGCGGAGACCATCACGGACTCCTGCGCGTGGCAGACCAGCTTTCCGAGATGCGCATCATTATGCCGGACCTGCCCGGATTCGGCGGCTCCGACGCGTTCACGTCCGGCCGGCATTCCGTGGAGCAGTATGGCTCCTTCATTACCGGATTCATGGCGGCCCTTGGCCTGGGCCCCGAGACGGTCCTGCTGGGACATTCCTTCGGCTCGATCATTGCCGCGCACTTCGTGGCCGATCATCCGGGATCGGTGAACCCCCTGATCCTCATCAATCCCATTGCGGCACCGGCGCTGGAAGGGCCAAAGGGCGTGATGACCCGGCTCGCGGTCCTCTACTACCGGCTTGCCGCGCGCCTTCCCCGGCACCTGGGACTGGCTTTGCTGCGGAGCCCGCTGATAGTCCGGATCATGAGCGAAACCATGGCCAAGACCGCCGACAGGGACCTGCGCCGTTTCATCCACGGCCAGCACAGCGCCTACTTCAGCGCTTTTGCCAGCCGTGACAGCCTGCTTGAATCCTTTACCGCGTCGGTCAGCAGCCACGTGGCCGAGGTGGCCGGCCGGCTCACCCTTCCGGTGCTGCTGATCGCCGGCGAAAAAGATGAGATCGCCGTCCTCCCCGACCAGCGCCGCCTCGCTGCGCTGCTGCCGGACGGCGAACTCAAGGTGATTCCCGGCGTCGGACACCTCATCCATTACGAAACGCCCGAACCGGCAGCCTCGTTCATCCGCAGCTTCCTTAAGGACCACCCCGCGTGAAGATTGTCATCGACGCACGTTTTACCCGGACCGACCACCACGACGGCATCAGCCGCTACGGGGCAAGCCTGATCGCCGCCACCGCGAAGATCGCGGACGTTTCCATGTTGGTCTCCGACGTCCGGCAGCTCCCCCTGCTCCCCGATGTTCCCTACACCCTGATCAGCAGCCCGTTGTCGCCAAGGGAGCTTTTTGTGGCGCGCACCATCAACCGGCTTGGCGCCGACGTGGTGGTATGCCCCATGCAGACGATGGGCACCTGGGGCCGCAAATACGGCCTGGTGCTGACGCTCCACGACCTCATCTACTACGAGCACCCTGCCCCGCCGGGGTTCCTGCCGGCACCGGTCCGGCTTCTGTGGCGGCTGTACCACAAGGCTTTCTGGCCGCAGCGCCTGCTCCTCAACCGGGCCGACACTGTGGCCACCATCAGCCGGACCACCGAGGCGCTGATCGCAAAGTACCGCCTGACGCACCGCCCCGTGAGGATTATCAGCAACGCCCCCCAGCCGGAGCAGGAGCACGGGCCCCGGCCAGCCGGCGCCGGGGAAGACCGCGCGCTGGTCTACATGGGCTCTTTCATGCCGTACAAGAACGTCGAAACCATGGTGGCGGGAATGGCGGGCCTGCCCGGCTACACCCTCCACCTGCTGAGCCGCATCACGCCCCAACGCCGTGCCGAACTGGAAAAGCTGGTTCCACCAGGGGCGCACGTGGTGTTCCACAACGGCGTCACGGACGGGGAGTATCACGAATTCCTGCGCTCGGCTGCGGCGCTGGTAAGCCTTTCACGGGCCGAAGGCTACGGGCTTCCCCTGGTGGAAGCCATGGCGCTCGGCACTCCCGTTATTGCCAGCGATATCCCCATCTTCCGGGAGGTCGGCGGGGACGCCGCCCTCTACGTTGACCCTGCATCCCCCCGGCAGTTTGCCGAAGCCGTGCACACCCTCCAGGACAATGCCCGCTGGGAGGAACTGTCGCGGCGCTGCGTTGCCCGTGCCCGGGAGTTCAGCTGGGACGAGTCGGCACGGCAGCTGGTGGATGCAGCCCACGAAATCGTGGTCCGGCGCCGGCGCCGCCGGTAGGGTACCGCCCTAGAGGACGTCGATGCCGTCCAGCCGGAGCTGGAAGGGCTCGCTGGAGCGTTTTGCCGCTGCCGCAGCCCTGGTGACACGCAGGACACGGGTGACGGCCCCGGCCTGTCCATAGGGGAAGAAGAGCAGGGTGCGCACATCCTCAGCTGAGCGGCGGGGCGATGGCGGACCGCTCAGCACCACGGGTGCCGGTCCGGCTGTCCGCAAGGTGATACCCCCGGAGGCCAAGTCTGCTGCCACGGCCGCCGTGTAGTGCTCGACGGCGGCGCGCGGCCCGGTAACGGACGCGGTGCGGACCGCGGGGGGAAGCTGCAGCTCCGCCCGCAGCGACAGTTCCCGCTCCGCGTAACCGGCCGGATCCCAGCGAAGCAGGGCACCCACGGCAGCTGTATCCGCCGCGGTGACCACCACCAGTCCGCCGTCCGATGCAGGACGCACCAGCGCGGCCGCATTGAACCACCGCCGCACGGTGTCCTCGCCGGCGCGCAGTGTCTCACGGCGCAGGAGGGAATCGCCGTCCAGGAGCAGCGCTGCCGCATATCCCCCATCCGCCACGGGTTCGGCACCCACCGTGGCCACCACCAATGCCTTGCCTGAACCCACGGCAGCCTTCACCTGGTCCCCCGAGGAAGTGATGACGGTCTTCCCGGGAAAGGCGCGGCCGAGCTCCTCTGCTGTCCTGATGACTCCGGTGGCGCCCTTGCGCAGGCGCCGGCCGCCGCAGTGCGCGCAGTGCCAGTCCGGCGCCGGCGTGGAGCACCAGCGGCATTGGGGCATGGCGGACGTGCCGCTGGCGCCTGCAACGGCCAGGGGTCCCTGGCAGCTGCCGCAGCGGGCCGGCTCGCGGCACATCTCGCAGGCGAGCGACGGCGCATATCCGGCGCGGGCCACCTGGACAAGGACCGGTCCACGCTCCAGCCCTTCCTTGGCGGCCCGCCATGCGGCACCGGGCAGGCGGGCGATCCGGGCCAGCGGATCCCGCTCCTGCTCGAAGCTGTCAGCAGTGTTGACGATGCGCGGGACCGTCCTGCGGACGTCAGGGCGGCCGGCTTCGACAGCACGCGCCCAGCCTGCCGCTACCAGCCGCTGGGCCTCCGTGCTGCGCGAGTGGCCCGCAAGGAGGCAGGCGGCATCTTCCTGTTCGGCCCGCAGGAGCAGCACCTCGCGGGCGTGCGCATACGGGGCGCGTTGCTCGATGTGGAGGTCGTCGCCGTCGTCCCAGCAAACCACCAGTCCCAGGTCCTGGACCGGGGCAAAAGCTGCGGACCTTGTCCCGATGGCAATCCGGGCGGTCCCCGCCAGGAGCCGAAGGAAATTCCGATAGCGCGGGGTGGGACCGTCGTCGGCCGCCAGCCGGGCAACGGCGTCTTCGGGCAGCAGGGCATGGAGCGCCTCTTCAAGGCGGTCAAGGTCCCGGTAATCGGGTACCACCACCACGGCGCCCCGCCCTGAAGCGTAGGCGGCGGCCACCGCTTCCGCCAATAGCCGGGGCCATCCAGCCGTGCCGTATCCCTGCAGCGGGTTCAGTACAGCCCTTGGGGAACCGCCCCCGGCCAGGTGGTGGAGGAAGGCCTGGCCGTTGTGATAGGCCGCCCAGGCACCCGGCAGGGTGGCCGGCTCGGGCTCGGCTCGAAGCTGCGTGGCCTCGCGCGGTTCTGCCTTGTCCGGCGCTGCCGGCGCGTCCGGTTCCGCCGCGACGAACTCCTTTTCCAGTTTCGCGACGCGGGGCGGGACAGCGACCCGGAGGACGTCGCTGACCGTGCCGGCGTAGCGTGCGGCGACGGAAGAAACGAGCTCCCGGACAGCGGGCGTGAGCACGGAAACCGGGGACACAACCTTTGCCAGGGGCACCAGGGTGTGTCCGGCGTCGGATTCGGCAACGCGTTCCATCAGGAAACCGCTGAGGTCCTGGCCGTTGAACTTGACCTTGACCCTGACGCCCGGCATGGCAGCCTCGTCGAGGGTGTCCGGAACCCCGTAGTCGAAGAGCCGGTCCAGGTGCGGCAGGGAGGATTCCACCAACACCCGGGCTACGGGCAGGTGCCTGGCCAGTTGCGGCCCGGCGGGCCTTGTGGTGGACGGAAAGCCCTGCAGGAGTGAGGGCTGCACGGTGCCGGGAAGCTCCGGGGACGGGCGGGCAGGACTGTCAGCAGCGATGGCAGTAACCTCCGTTCGGCTCCCTGATGGACAAATTCAGCCAAGCACAGGGCACTGACATTGCGTCGCAGGCAAAGATGCAAGCCGAGATGCAGGCGAAGTTACAGGCAGCCAGTCCGGCGGTGCGGGGCCTAGGCGTTGAAGAACGCCTTGAGGTCGTCCACGCGGTCCAGCCGCTCCCAGGTGAAGTCAGGCTCGTCGCGGCCAAAGTGTCCGTGCGCCGCGGTCTTGGCGTAGATGGGCCGCTTCAGGTCCAGTGCGTCGATGATGGCGCGGGGGCGCAGGTCGAAGATCTCCGCGATGGCGGCACTGATCCGGGCCGGGTCAACCGTTTCCGTGCCGAACGTTTCCACGTAGGTGCCCACCGGACGGGCCTGGCCGATGGCGTAGGCAATCTGGATTTCTGCACGCTTGGCCAGCCCCGCGGCAACCACGTTCTTGGCAACCCAGCGCATGGCGTATGCGGCGGAGCGGTCAACCTTGGACGGGTCCTTGCCCGAGAAGGCGCCGCCGCCGTGGCGGGCCATGCCGCCGTAGGTGTCAACGATGATCTTGCGCCCGGTCAGGCCGGCATCACCAACGGGGCCGCCGATGACGAACTCGCCGGCCGGGTTCAGGATGTTGCGGACGCGGGAGAGGTCGAGGTTGGCCCCTGCCAGCACAGGCTTGATGACGATGGCGGCAAGGTCTGCGCGGAGCTGGTCCAGGCTTGCGCCTTCGGCATGCTGGCTGCTGATGACAACGGTTTCCACGGAGACCGGGACATCCTTGTCATAGCCGACCGTCACCTGGGTCTTGCCGTCGGGGCGGAGGTAGGCCAGTTCGCCTGATTTGCGGACTTCGGTGAGCCGTTCGGAGAGCCGGTGTGCCAGCCAGATGGGCAGTGGCATGTAGGAGGGTGTTTCGTCGCTGGCGTAGCCGAACATCAGGCCCTGGTCGCCGGCGCCCTGGAGGTCGTAGTCGTCTTCCTGCCGCCCTTCGCGGGCTTCGAGCGAGTTGAAGACGCCGCCGGCGATGTCGTTGGACTGCTGGCCGATGGACACGGACACGCCGCAGCGGGCGCCGTCGAACCCGTTGGCCGATGAATCGTAGCCGATGCCCAGGATGGTTTCCCGCACGATCTGGGGAATCTCGACGTAGGCATCAGTGGTGACCTCGCCCGCAACGTGGACCAGGCCCGTGGTGGCCATGGTTTCCACCGCAACCCGCGATTCGGGGTCAGCAGCCAGAAGCGCATCCAGGATTGCGTCACTGATCTGGTCGCAGATCTTGTCCGGATGGCCTTCGGTAACCGACTCGGAAGTGAAGAGCCGCAGCGCGCTGGGGGTGGCTCCGGACGTGTGGGGAAGGTGCAGCGGTAAAGTCACTCAACTACCTTACTGGTTGGAATCCGGACTCCCCGAAGGGAAGCCTCTGGAGATGTCTCCGTACTAAGCAAACGTGGCGTGGAACACTCAGGCGCGCGGCGACACAGAATTCAGTTCGTGGCCGATCCGGCTGATGACGGCTGCGGAAACCTCCGTCTTGGTTCCGGACGCCTCCTGTGGTTCGGAGCCGGAGCGGGCCAGGATGACAACGGAATTGGTGTCCTGCCCGAAGACCTTGTCCGTTCCCACGTGGTTGACCACCAGCAGGTCGCAGCCCTTGCGCTGCAGCTTCGCCCGGGCGTGCGCCAGGACATCACCGTCGCTGTCTCCGGTCTCAGCCGCAAAACCGACAATCAGTTGCTGCCGCCCGCCCGGGGCGGCACTGTTCCGGCGTTCCACAAGTTCGTGCAGGATGTCCGGGTTGCGGACCAGCGTGATGACGGGGTCGTCGCGGTCGTCGCGCTTCTTGATCTTGGTGTCGGAAACCGCCGCGGGGCGGAAGTCCGCAACGGCCGCGGACATGATGACGACGTCGGAGTCAGCTGCCGCCGCAAGCGCGGCTTCGCGAAGCTGCAGGGCGGTTTCAACGGGCACAACCTCGACGCCGGAGGGAGGGGGAACATCCATGTGTGCTGCCAGCAGGCGGACAGTCGCGCCGGCGTTCCTGGCGGCTACGGCCAGGGCGACGCCCTGCTTGCCGGAGGACCTGTTGCCCAGGAAGCGCACCGGATCCAGGGGTTCGCGGGTTCCACCGGCACTGATGGTGACTGTGCGGCCGGCCAGCGGCAGCTGGAAGTCCGTCTGTCCTTGCACCAGTGCCATGGCGGCATCGAAAATGGCGTCCGGTTCCGGGAGCCTGCCCGGACCGGAATCAGCGCCCGTGAGCCTGCCGCTGGCAGGTTCCAGGACGGCTGAGCCGCGGCTTCGCAACGTTTCCACGTTGGCTTGGGTTGCCGGGTGCTGCCACATCTCGGTGTGCATGGCCGGGGCAAACAAAACGGGGCCGCGGGCCATCAGCAGGGTGTTGGTCAGCAGGTCCCCCGCCTGTCCGGTGGCAGCCTTGGCCAGGAGGTCGGCGGTGGCCGGGGCGATAACGATCAGGTCTGCCTCGTGGCCCAAACGGACATGGTTGACCTGGTGGACGTCGTCGAAGACGCTGTTGCTGACCGGATTTCCGGACAACGCCTCCCACGTGGCAGTGCCAACAAAGCGGGTGGATGCCTCGGTGGGGATCACCGTGACGTCGTGGCCGGCTTCAGTAAAAAGCCGGAGGAGCGATGCCACCTTGTAGGCGGCAATCCCTCCCCCGACTCCGAGGACTATGCGCACGTGACCTCCGTCAACAGCAAGTCAGTTCGGCGGCAGTCTTACTCTGCTGCTTCAATCGGCGTGGAAACCAGCTTGCCTTCGTTGATCTCGCGCAGTGCGATCGAAAGCGACTTCTCGTTCAGCTTGGTGTCAACCAGCGGGCCGACGTATTCGAAAAGGCCCTCGTGCAGCTGGGCGTAGTAAGCGTTGATCTGACGAGCACGCTTGGCACCGAAAATCACCAGGCCGTACTTGGAATCGGCTGCCTCAAGCAGCGAGTCGATCGGCGGGTTGATGATGCCTTCAAGGTTCGTGGACACGAATTCTCCAAAGTTCTAGCGGGCTGACGGTTCCGGCGCTCCATGCGGGTGCGGGGTCAGCCCCATGAGTGAAACAAGCTCGTCCGCTGCCCGGCGAACGTCGTCATTGATGACGGTGTAGTCGAACTCCGGTTCAGCAGCAAGTTCCAGTTTAGCGGTTTCCAGCCGTCGCTGCTGTTCCTCCGGTGTTTCCGTGCCGCGGCCCACCAGGCGGCGGACCATTTCGTCCCAGCTGGGCGGGGCCAGGAAAACGAACTGTGCGTCCGGAACAGCGGCCTTCACCTGCCGGGCACCCTGCAGGTCGATTTCCAGGAGCACGGAACGGCCCTCGGCGATGGCCTGGTTGACGGTGCTTTTCAACGTCCCGTAGGTGTTCTGCCCGTGGACCACGGCCCATTCCAGGAGTTCACCGTCGGCAATGAGCTGCTCGAACTCCTCCTTGGACTTGAAGAAGTAGTGGACGCCGTCCTGCTCGCCGGGGCGGGGCGCCCGGGTGGTGGCGGAAACGGACAGCCACACCTCGGGATAGTTGTCGCGGATGTAAGTGGACACGGTGCCTTTGCCAACAGCCGTCGGACCTGCGAGGACTGTCAGTCCAGGTTTCTTGCTCACGTATTCCTTTGCCGGGGTATGGGGTGGGCGGGCCTGGCGGCCCGGCCTAACTCTCGTCTATAAAATCTACCAGCGCGCGGCGCTGGTGGATGCCCAGGCCGCGGACCCTGCGGGAGGCCGCGATTCCCAGCTGGTCCATGATGGCCGCCGCCCGGACCTTTCCGATGCCCGGGAGGGCCTCAAGGAGTTCGGAGACCCTCATGCGTGCCAGCGCCTCGTCCTGCAGCGCGGAGCTGATGATGTCCGCGGCGGATCTCTCGCCGTTTTTGAGGCTTTCCTTGGCCGCCGCGCGGGTGGCCCTGGCTGCTGCTGCCTTGTTCAGGGCCTCAGCCCGTTCCGACGCGGATAACGGTCGCAGGACCATGGTGCACACCCCCGGATTCGGTGGACGGGTCCAGGGGCGACCGCCCTTGGACCTGTCCTGAAACTACCCTTTGGTGCTGCCCGAATCAATGCATGCGGTGAAACGGACCACTATTCCCCGCGGAGCCCATCCAGGGTCCGTTGCGCCGCGTCCCGCAGGCCGCGCGGCTCCGGCCCCGCGGAGAGGATGTCCCTGCTTGAGGTGCCCAGGACCTGCGGGTACGCCGTGCCGAAGGTCGCGCGGAGGTCGGCCGGTGTGGCACCCTGCGCGCCGAGCCCCGGGGCCAGGACCGGTCCGCGGACGGCGGCCAGGTCCAGGTCCAGCTCGGACAGGGCAGAGCCCACGGTTGCCCCCACCACCAGGCCCACGGAGCCGAGGCTCCCCTGGTAGCGGCGGTTTTCCACGGCAGCCGCCTGGGTGATCCTGCGGGCAACGGAATCCGCTCCCCCGACGTGCTGGACAGACGCGCCCTCGGGGTTGGACGTCAGTGCAAGGACGAAAACGCCGCGGCCGGTCTCGGCTGCCAGGTCCAGCGCGGGGCGCAGCGACTCGAAGCCAAGGTAGGGACTGAGCGTGACCGAATCGGCCGCCAGGGGTGAATCGTCCCGGAGCCAGGCGTCGGCATAGGCCGCCATGGTGGAGCCGATGTCACCCCGCTTGGCATCGGCGATGGTGAGCACCTGCTCGTCGCGTGCTTCTGCAAGAAGCTCCTCAAGGACAGCCATCCCCGCGGAGCCGTGGCGTTCGTACAGCGCCACCTGGGGCTTGATGGCGGCAGCGAGCGAAGCGACGGCCTCCAAAACCGTCAGCGAGAAGCGCCTCAGGCCGGCGGCGTCGTCGTGCAGCCCCCAGCCCTTCAGCAGGGCAGGGTGGGGATCGATGCCGACGCACAGCGGACCGCGTGCGGCCATGGCGGCACCCAGCCGGGAGCCGAATGACTCCCGGCCGGGTGCTTCACGGGACGGCGCTGCCTGCTCAGGCATGCTGCAGTGCCGCCTTCTGGGACGCGGCTTTCTGCGATTCGGCCAAGGAGGCGGCGTGCTCCTGCAGGCTGGTGACCGACCACTCGTAGGTCCGCATGGCCTCGATGGCCTGGACCGCGGCGTTGAACTCAGCCACCGTGGTGATGCAGGGAATGCCGATGGAGGTGGCGGCTGCGCGCAGTTCGTAGCCGTCGCTGCGGGCCTCGCCACCGGACGGCGTGTTGAAGACCATGTCGATCTCCCCGGCAATGACCAGGTCTGCAATGGTGCCTTCACCCTCGGCGCTGCTGCCCTCGGCAACCTTGCGGACAGGGGTGGCCTGGATGCCGTTGCGGCGCAGGACGTCCGCGGTGCCGCCGGTGGACACGATCTCGAAGCCGAGGTCCGAGAGCCGCTTGACGCCCATGATCACGGAGCGCTTGTCCCGGTTGGCCACGGAGACAAAGATCTTGCCTTCGGTGGGCAGGGCATTGTTGGCTGCGGCCTGGCTCTTGGCGAACGCGGTGTCGAAGTGCTTGTCGATGCCCATGACCTCACCGGTGGAGCGCATTTCGGGGCCGAGCAGGGAGTCAACCACCTTGCCCTCAAGCGTGCGGAAGCGGCTGAACGGCAGGACTGCCTCCTTGACGGACACCGGGGCATCCAGCGGAAGCGTGGAACCGTCGCCCACCTCGGGCAACATCTTGTAGGCGCTGCGGAGCTGGTTGATGGTCACGCCGGTGCCGATCAGGGCAGCTGCCTTGGCCATCTGCACGCCGGTGGCCTTGGAGACGAACGGCACGGTCCGGGACGCGCGGGGGTTTGCTTCCAGGACGTAAAGGACGTCTGAGGCCAGGGCGAACTGGATGTTGATCAGCCCGCGGACGCCCACGCCTTCGGCGATGGCGCGCGTTGCCGTCCGTACCCGTTCCAGGACGTTGGTGCCCAAGGTGATGGGCGGCAGGACGCAGGCGGAGTCGCCGGAGTGGATGCCGGCTTCCTCGATGTGCTCCATGATGCCGCCCAGGTACATGTCGGTCCCGTCGAAGAGGGCGTCGACGTCGATTTCGACGGCGTCCTCCAGGAACCGGTCAATCAGCACCGGGTGGTCCGGGGTAATTTCCGTGGCGTTGGCGATGTAGCGGGACAGGTTGGGCTCGTCGTAGACGATCTCCATGCCCCGGCCGCCGAGGACGTAGGACGGGCGGACCAGCACCGGGTAGCCGATTTCGTCAGCGATCTTCTTGGCATCCTCGAAGGACACGGCGGTGCCGTTCTTCGGGGAAATCAGGCCGGCCTTGTCCAGCACGCGGGAGAACATGCCGCGGTGCTCGGCGAGGTCGATGGCCTCCGGCGAGGTGCCGAGGATGGGAACGCCGGCGTCCGCCAGCTGCTGTGCCAGTTTGAGGGGGGTCTGGCCGCCGAGCTGGACGAAGACACCCATCACGCCGCCGGTGCGTTCCTCGGCGGCGATGACCTCCAGCACGTCCTCGAGCGTCAGGGGCTCGAAGTACAGGCGGGTGGAGATGTCGTAGTCGGTGGAGACGGTTTCCGGGTTGCAGTTGACCATGACTGTCTCGTATCCGGCCTTGCGCAGCGCCATGGAGGCGTGCACGCAGGAGTAGTCGAACTCGATGCCCTGGCCGATCCGGTTGGGACCGGAGCCGAGGATCAGGATGGACGGCTTGGAGTGCAGCGCAACCTCGTCCTCTTCGTCGTACGCCGAGTAGTGGTACGGCGTGTAGGCGGCAAACTCCGCCGCACAGGTGTCCACAGTCTTGTAGACCGGACGGATGCCCAGGGCCTGGCGGACGCCGCGGACCACGGCCTCGGAGTTGTGGGTCAGGGCGCCGATCTGCTCATCGGAGAAGCCGTGGCGCTTGGCGCGCTTCAGCATGTCAGCCGTCAGCGCACCGGCCTGGCGGATTTCCCGGGAGATCTCATTGAGCAGCTGGAGCTGGTCCAGGAACCAGGGATCGATCTTGGTGGCCTCAAAGAGGTCCTCCACCGTGGCGCCGCCCAGGAGTGCTCGCTGGACCTGGTGCAGGCGTTCCGTGGTGGGACGCTTGGCCTTCTCGATGAGCTCCGGAACTTCCCATTCAGGGACGGAGCTGAAGTCCAGCTGCGAGCCCTTCTGCTCCAGGGAGCGCAGGGCCTTCTGCAGGGCCTCGGTGAAGTTGCGACCCATGGCCATGGCCTCGCCCACCGACTTCATGGTGGTGGTGAGGGTGTTGTCCGCCGCCGGGAATTTCTCGAACGCGAACCGCGGCACCTTGACCACAACGTAGTCCAGGGTGGGTTCGAAGGATGCCGGGGTCTTCTGGGTGATGTCGTTGGGGATTTCGTCCAGTGTGTAGCCCAGGGACAGCTTGGTGGCGATCTTGGCGATGGCGAAGCCCGTGGCCTTGGAGGCCAGCGCGGAAGACCGGGACACGCGCGGGTTCATCTCGATGACCACAACACGGCCGGTGGCGGGATCGATGGCGAACTGGATGTTGCAGCCGCCGGTGTCCACGCCCACTTCACGGATGACGGCGATGGAGATGTCGCGCAGCCGCTGGTACTCGCGGTCGGTGAGGGTAAGGGCCGGAGCCACGGTGATGGAGTCGCCGGTGTGGACGCCCACGGGATCGAAGTTCTCGATGGAGCAGACCACCACGACGTTGTCGTTCTTGTCCCGCATCATCTCGAGCTCGTATTCCTTCCAGCCGAGGATGCTCTCTTCGAGCAGCACCTCGCTGGTGGGGCTGTACTGCAGGCCCTGGCCCACGATGCGGCGGAGGTCCTCCTCGTTGTAGGCGAGGCCCGAGCCCAGGCCGCCCATGGTGAAGGAGGGGCGGACCACCATGGGGTAGCCGAGGTCTTCGGCGGCCTTCAGGGCCTCGTCCATGCTGTGGATGATGTGGCTGCGGGCGGATTCGGCGCCGCAGCGCTCCACCACGCCCTTGAACTTCTCGCGGTCCTCGCCGAGCTCGATGGCTGCGATATTGGCGCCGATGAGCTCCACGTTGTACTTCTCGAGCACACCGTTCTTATCCAAGGCGATGGCTGTGTTCAGCGCGGTCTGCCCGCCCAGCGTGGGCAGCACGGCGTCGGGGCGTTCCTTGGCGATGATCTTCTCCACCACCTCGGGGGTGATGGGCTCGATGTAGGTGGCGTCGGCGAACTCGGGGTCGGTCATGATGGTGGCCGGGTTGGAGTTGACCAGGATGACCCGCAGGCCCTCCTCCTTCAGGACGCGCAGCGCCTGCGTGCCGGAGTAGTCGAACTCGGCGGCCTGGCCGATGACGATCGGGCCGGAACCAATGACGAGGACGCTCTTGAGGTCTGTACGTTTCGGCATTACTTCTTGTCCTCAGTCTTGTTGTGGTTTTTGTGTTCAGCGCCTGCGTTGTCCGCCTGGGCGGGATGTGCAGAGTCCACCGGGTCCTTGGACAGGTTGGCGGTCCTGCCGTCCCGCGTTCCCTCCATGAGGTCGATGAAGCGGTCGAACAGGTAGGCGGCGTCGTGCGGGCCGGCCGCTGCCTCGGGGTGGTACTGCACGGAGAAGGCGGGGATGTCCAGGCAGGCGAGGCCTTCCACGACGTCGTCGTTGAGGCTGACGTGGCTGACCTCCACGCGGCCGTAGCGCTCCTCGGGAGCCATCGTGGCGCCGTCGAGCGGTGCATCCACGGCAAAGCCATGGTTCTGGGAGGTGATTTCCACCTTGCCGGTGCGGCGGTCCATCACGGGCTGGTTGATGCCGCGGTGGCCGTAGCGGAGCTTGTAGGTGCCGAAGCCGAGCGCGCGGCCCAGGATCTGGTTGCCGAAGCAGATGCCGAAGTACGGCAGCTTCTCGTCCAGGACGGAACGGAGCAGCTTAACCTGCGCGTCTGCCGTGGCGGGGTCGCCAGGACCGTTGGACATGAAGAAGCCGTCCGGGTTTACGGCCTTGACGTCCGCCAGGGTGGCGGTGGCGGGCAGCACGTGGACGCGGACGCCGCGTTCCGCGAACCGGACGGGGGTCATGGCTTTGATGCCAAGGTCGACGGCGGCAATGCTGAACCGGGGCTCGCCTTCCCAGCCGTGGTCCTTGGGTTCCACCACGTACGCTTGGTCGACGCTGACCTCTTCGGCCAGGCGGGCGCCTTCCATCGGGGCGCTGGCCAAGACGGCATCAACCAGTTCCTTGTCCGTGGCCTGCGCAGCTTCGCCGGAGAAGATGCCGGCACGCATGGTCTTGTGCTCACGCAGGTGGCGCGTGATGGCCCGGGTGTCCACACCCTGGATGCCCACGATCCCCTGGGCCACCAGCTCCTCGTCCAGTGAGCGCTCGGAGCGCCAGTTGGACGGGCGGCGGGCGGCGTCGCGGACGATGTAGCCCGCAACCCAGATGCGGCGGGACTCGGCGTCGTCATTGTTCACGCCGGTGTTGCCGATGTGCGGTGCCGTTTGGACCACGAGTTGGCGGGCGTAGGAAGGGTCCGTGATGGTTTCCTGGTAGCCGGTCATGCCCGTGGCGAAGACTGCTTCTCCGAGGGCGGTTCCGGTGGCGCCATAGCTGCTGCCGCGGAAGATGCGGCCGTCTTCGAGCACCAGCGCAGCTGGAGCGGAAACAGAAGCTGATACTGGGGCGGTTGTTGCTGTGTTTGTTGTCACTGTCTTACTTTCCACTGTTGGCGTCAGCCGCCGGGGCTGAAGAAATCAAATCCTGAAGTGCTTCGAAGAGCCGGTCCTTGTCCGCCGCACGGCGGGTGCGGAACCCTGAGTCCAGTTCGTGGCTGCCATGCGCCCAGGCCAGCACCAGGAGTCCGTCCTTTTCCACGAACTTACCTGCCATGCCGCTGTCCTGCCGGACTCCGGTGAGTGACGCGGCCGGGATGTAGACGGCGGGCGCACCGGACCGGTCGAAAAGGACACCGTGCGGAAACACCTCGAGCGTGGCATTGGTGCGGATGCCCAGGCCGTGCACGGCGATCCGGTCCAGCCAGTCGCCCGCGGTGGTGGTGGCCACGTACTGGCCTTCCGCGCCGGCGATCGGCTCCCCTGGTTCGGCGGGCACGGCAGGCAGCCGGTCGACGTCGGACTGGCGGCGGAGCCTGCTGCGCCAGCCGATGGCGAGGAGGACAAAGACGACGGCGATGATCGCCAGCATCGCCAGTCCGGGAAGGATTTTGTCCATCAGGCAACGCCTGCGGATGCGTCGGCGTACGGGTAGGGCGTGTTGAGTTCGCCGTCAAGGACGGTGGGGTGGCCCTTGAAGAAAGTTGCCACCACCTTGCCGGGCAGTTCCCGTCCCTTGAACGGTGAGTTCCGGCCCATGGTGGCCATGCGGAACGGATCAACGGTCCAGCGCGCCGCCGGATCCACCAGGATGATGTTCGCGGGCTCACCCGCTGCCAGCGGCCTGCCCTGGTCAGTTAGACGGCCGATGTTCGCCGCGGCCGTGGAGGTGACGCGGGCGAAGTCCGCCCACGTCATGAGGCCGGTTTCGATCATGGTGTGCTGGACCACCGAGAGGGCGGTTTCCAGCCCGGTCATGCCCATGGCAGCCTGCGCCCACTCGCATTCCTTGTGCTCGCTCGGGTGCGGGGCGTGGTCCGTGCCCACGACGTCGATGGTGCCGTCCGCCAGCCCTGCACGCAGCGCCTGGACGTCCGCGTCGGTGCGCAGCGGCGGATTGACCTTGAAGACGGGGTCGTAGCTGCGGACAAGGTCGTCGGTCAGCAGCAGGTGGTGCGGGGTAACCTCCGCTGTGACGTTGATCCCCCGCTCCTTGGCCCAGCGGATGATTTCCACGGAGCCGGCGGTGGAAACATGGCAGACATGCAGCCGGGAGCCCACGTGCTGGGCCAGCAGGACGTCGCGGGCAATGATGCTTTCCTCGGCGACGGCGGGCCAGCCGGCGAGGCCGAGCACGGCCGACACCTCGCCCTCGTTCATCTGCGCCCCGGCGGTAAGGCGCGGCTCCTGCGCGTGCTGGGCCACCACGCCGTCGAACGCCTTGACGTACTCAAGGGCGCGGCGCATCAGCACGGGGTCGTGGACGCAGATGCCGTCATCGGAAAACATGCGCACGCGTGCCCGGGAATCGGCCATGGCGCCCAGCTCGGCCAGCTGCTCGCCTGCCAGGCCCACGGTGACCGCACCGACCGGTCGCACGTCCACCCAGCCTGCTGTCCGGCCGAGGGTGTAGACCTGTTCCACCACGCCTGCGGTGTCTGCAACAGGCGTGCTGTTGGCCATGGCGTGCACCGCGGTGTAGCCGCCAAGCGCCGCTGCGCGGGTGCCCGTTTCCACGGTTTCCGCGTCCTCCCTGCCGGGCTCGCGCAGGTGGGTATGGACATCAACCATGCCCGGCAGTGCCACCAGGCCGGCGGCATCGATCACGGTGGCCCCATCAGCTGACAGGCCGGTTCCGGCCTCGGCGATGACGCCGTCACGGATCAGCAGGTCCGCCGGTTCACCGCCCAGGATTGAGGCGCCGCGGATCAGGTAGGTTCCGGTGTTGCCTGCCATCAGTTGCTCTCCTTGGTGGAATGGGTGCCGGCATACGCCAGGGCGGGGGTCGCTGCTGGTTCGCGGGTATCCCCGGAAAGCAGCAGGTAGAGGGCGGCCATCCGTACCGAGACGCCGTTGCGGACCTGGGCCAGCACGGTGGAACGGGGTGAATCGGCGGCGGCGGCGGAAATTTCCAGTCCCCTGTTCATGGGACCCGGGTGCATGATGATGGTGTCCTTCATGCCCAGCGTATCCAGGGCTTTCAGGCGGTTGTCATCGAATCCCCACCGCCGGGAGTACTCGCGGGTGCTGGGGAAGAAGGATGCGTTCATGCGCTCGCCCTGGACGCGCAGCATCATGACGGCGTCCACGCCCTGCTCGAGCGTTTCGTCCATGTTGTAGCTGACCTTGCAGGGCCACTTTTCGACGCCGATGGGAAGCAGCGTGGGCGGGGCCACCAGGGTGACTTCCGCTCCGAGGGTGCGGAGCAGCCAAACGTTGGAACGGGCAACCCTGGAGTGCAGGACGTCGCCGGCGATGGCCACGCGCATGCCCTTGAGGTCCGCGCCCTCGGAGCCGGTGCCGGCCAGGCGCGCCCAGTGCCGGCGCATCGTGAATGCATCCAGCAGCGCCTGGGTGGGGTGTTCGTGCGTACCGTCGCCGGCGTTGATCACGGCCGCGTCAATCCAGTCCGTGGCTGCGAGGCGGTGCGGTGCGCCCGAGGCCCAGTGGCGGATGACGACGGCGTCCGCACCCATGGCGGACAGCGTTTGGGCAGTGTCCTTGAGCGACTCACCCTTGGACACCGAGGAGCCCTTGGCCGCGAAGTTGATGACATCCGCGCTGAGGCGCTTGGCGGCAGCTTCAAAGGAGATCCGGGTGCGGGTGGAGTCCTCGAAGAAGAGGTTGACCACCGTGCGTCCGCGGAGGGCCGGGAGTTTCTTGACCTCGCGGTCCCCTACCGCGGCCATCTCCTCGGCGGTGTCGAGGATACGGATTGCATTTGCGAGGCTGAGGTCTTCGGTGGAGAGCAGGTGTTTCATGAGCGGCCCTCGATGACTACCTCGTTGACCGGCGTGCCGCCCGGGGCAGTGTCCGTCTCAGCCAGCCGGACCCGGACCTTTTCCGCTGACGATGTGGGCAGGTTCTTGCCCACGTGGTCTGCACGGATGGGCAGTTCGCGGTGGCCGCGGTCGATCAGCACCGCGAGCCTGACGATGCGCGGACGGCCGAGGTCGACGAGCGCGTCAAGGGCGGCGCGGATGGTGCGGCCGGAGTACAGGACGTCGTCAATGAGGACAACCACCTTGTTGTCGATTCCCGTCCGGGGCAGTTTCGTGGGGTACGGCGGCCTGGTGCCTTGGTGCGAGAGGTCGTCGCGGAACATGGTGACGTCCAACTGGCCAACGATGGCGGCGGCATCAACGCTGTTGTCCGCGGCGGCGATTTTTTCGGCGAGCCGGAGCGCCAGCGGGTAACCGCGGCGCGGGATGCCCAGCAGGACGAGGTCCTGCGATCCCTTGTTCGTTTCAAGGATCTCATGGGCGATACGAGTGAGGGCCCGGTCAATATCCGCCTGGCTGAGGACAACCCTGGCTGGAACCGGTGCGCTGGTGACAGAAGTCAACGCTCGTCTCCCCTTTCCCCGCCTCACAGGACGGAATTAAAAAAGGATCATGTGCGGTTCAAAATTACCACACGGGTTTCCCCGGGCCCCTGCCCGGAGGACGCGGTGCTGGTCACACTGCAGCGTGCCGGTACCGCGGTCCTTGGAGGCGCCGCGACTCGCACCTAGGCTTTCGTTATGCCGACGAATCCGCGACACCCCGCCTCCGGGCATCCCGACGATCCCTGGCTGCGCGGAACTGCGCCGCTCCCGGGCGAAGCCAACCCGAGCTGGATGGGGCACGTGGAGCCGGGAAACTACCGCCCGGCGCCGGGGCACGTTGGCAGGCCGGTGGACACGGTAGTGCCGCCACAGGTCCAGGGAGCCGTGGTGAAGGGCAGCCGGTCCCGCAGCGGCCTGGTGGGATTGACTGTCGGCGGCAGTTCCCTTGCCTTCCTCAGCCTGTTCCTGGTGATCCCGTTCCTGCTGTCCAACACAGGGCCGGCCGGGTTCCTGGTGGGCTTCCTCGCATCCCTGGTGCCCCTCTCCGTGGTTCTTTTGGCCGTGCACATCATCGACAAGTGGGAGCCTGAGCCGAAGCGGCTCCTTTTCTTCGCCTTTACCTGGGGCTCGGCGGTGTCCATTGCGGTCACCCTGCTGATCCAGCCGTTCTTTGTCCTGGCGTTCCAGTTTTCCGACGAAGCCGACCTTCAGGCGTATATGGCCACGGTGCAGGCGCCCATCGTGGAGGAGTTCGCAAAGTCCCTGGGGCTGCTGATAATCCTCCTGCTGGCGAGGAAGCACTTTGACGGGCCGGTGGATGGTGTGGTTTTTGCGTTCACCATTGCAGGAGGTTTCGCTTTTACGGAGAACATCCTGTATTTTGGCCGGGCCGTGGCGGAGTCCGCGGATCCCGCCGGTGATTTCGCCCAGGTCTTCTTCCTCCGCGGCGTCATGTCCCCCTTTGCCCACGCCATCTTCACCGGCACCACGGGGCTGGTCATGGGGTTCGCGGCCCGGCGCTGGCATGTGGGGGCCTCGGTGGCAGCCTTTTTCGTGGGGCTGCTGCCGGCCATGTTCCTGCACAACCGCTGGAACAGCATGGGGCAGGGCTTCCTGGCGGAGTACATCATGGTCCAGGTGCCCATCTTTTTCCTCGCCGTGGGCGGCATCATCCTTTTGCGGGTGGCGGAAAAGCGCCTGACCCGGCAGCGCCTGCTGGAGTACTCCGCAGCCGGCTGGTTCACGCCGGCAGAGGTGGAGCTGATGGCCACCCTGGGCGGCCGGCGCACCGCCTTGGGCTGGGCTGGAAGCTACGGCAGGAAACGGCAAATGAAGGAGTTCCTGAAGGCCGCCACCCAGCTGGCCAACACGCGCCAGCGTATCCTGAGCGGCCGTGACGTCCAGCTCCACCAGGCCGAGGAGCGGCAGCAGCTGCAGCGCATCATGGCCCTGCGGGCCGCCGTCGCACGCTGAAATTTTTCCGTCCAGCCAAGCGGACCTTAACACCAGAAGGCCGGCCGCCACATGCGTGGCGGCCGGCCTTCTGGTGTTGCTGTGTACAGCTGGGTGTTGCTGCTGCTCAGGCGAGCAGCGACGGCTTCAGCTGCTGCAGCCGTCCCAGCAGGCCGTTGATGAACTGCGGTGATTCGTCGGTGGACAGCGTCTTCGCCAGCGCCACAGCTTCGCTGACCGCGACGCCGTCCGGGACGTCGTCGTTGTAGAGAAGCTCCCAGGTCCCGATGCGCAGGATGATGCGGTCCACGGAGGGCATCCGCTCCAGGCTCCAGCCCTGGGAGTACGTCTCCAGGAACTCGTCGATGGCTGCCTGCTGGGAGACAACGCCCTCAACGATTTCGATGGTGTAGGGATTAACCACCTGGTCCGTCTTTTCGCGCCGCGAGCGGATCACGTCAAAGGCCGAAACCGAGCGCTGCTCAGCTTCGAAAAGAACATCCAGTGCCCTGTTACGGGCTTTACCGCGGGCGCTCACTACTCGGTGACCCGACCCAGGTAGCTGCCGTCGCGGGTGTCCACCTTCACCTTGGTGTTGTTCTCGATGAACAGCGGCACCTGGATCTCGTAGCCCGTTTCCAGGGTTGCGGGCTTGGTGCCGGCGGAGGAGCGGTCGCCCTGCAGGCCCGGCTCGGTGTAGGTGATCTCGAGGACAACGCTCGGGGGCAGTTCGATGTACAGCGGGGTGCCCTCGTGGATGGCGATGTTGACCATCTGGTTCTCGAGCATGAAGTTGGTGGCGTCGCCCACGGTGGCGCCGGAGACCGTGATCTGGTCGTAGTCGGAGGTGTCCATGAACACGAAGTCCGCACCGTCCTGGTACAGGTACTGGTAGTCACGGCGGTCCACGGTGGCGGTCTCGATCTTGAGCCCGGCGTTGAACGTCTTGTCCACAACCTTGCCGGACATCACGTTGCGCATCTTGGTGCGGACAAACGCACCACCCTTGCCTGGCTTGACGTGCTGGAATTCGATGATGTTCCAGAGCTGGCCCTCAAGCTTCAGGACCGTTCCGTTCTTGATGTCGTTAGTGGTTGCCACTGTTTCCTCTGGTTTCTCTGTCTGGTCGCGTTGTCAGACGTTGTATGCCGGGCAGACAGGCCAAACGGACTGCCAGCGCGTGTTTGTCAAAAATCGGGAGGTTAAAAATTCAAGAACCATTCTACCGGTAAATTGCGGGCACCTTTGGGCCAAGGCCGCAGGCGGGGATCCCGGCAGCGTTCAGCAGGCAAGCTCCAGCACGTCCCGGGCACGCTGCAGCGCCACTGTGGAAGAGTAGATCTGCGCCGCGTCGGCGGACTGTGCCACCCGAAGATCCAAGGCCCGCGCAAAGGATTCAACGGCCGCGGACGTCTGCCCGGCGCTGTACTGGGTCTTGCCCAGGAACTGCCATACAAGGGCCTCCCGCGGCGTTCCCTGGACCTCGGCGAGGAGCTGGCGGAACAGTTCAACGGCGCGGTCCAGCCGGTTGGAGACGCGAAGCACCTCGGCCTCGAAGGTGCGCAGCCGGAAGGACTCCGGATCCTTGAAACGCGCCTCTGCCAGCAGCTCGGCGGCCTCGGACGCATGTCCTTCCACCAGGAGAACAAAAATATGGTCGGCGGGGTCCGTGGATACCGCCAGCGCCGCCCGGCAGGCGTCCTGGTTCACAATTTCCGGCAGCAGGGATTCCGGGTTGATCCGGATGCCCGGGAAACCGGCATCCGGCCAGTCTGCTGTTCCTCCCATGTCGCCCTGCATCAGGAAGCAATTTCCTGGTAGGCCGCGAACAGCAGCGAGGTGTCCGGGACGTCAAGGATCCCCGGCTTTGCAACGCCGTCCAGGACGACGAACCGCAGCAGGTCCCCGCGGGACTTCTTGTCCCGGCGCATCCCGTCAAGCAGCCCCTGCCAGCGGTCCCGCCGGTAGGTGACCGGCAGCCCCAGGCTCTCAAGGATGCTCCGGTGCCGGTCGGCGTCGGCATCGCTGAGGCGCCCAACGCTGCGGGCAAGTTCTGCGGCGAACATCATGCCCACCGAAACGGCGGCGCCGTGGCGCCACGAGTACCGCTCGACCAGTTCGATGGCGTGGCCCAGGGTGTGCCCGTAGTTCAGGATTTCCCGGAGCCCGGATTCCTTCAGGTCCTCGGAGACCACCTTCGCTTTAACGGCGATGGCACGTTCGATCAGTTCACGAAGTACGTCGGACTGGGGATCCACTACTGCGGTGGGGTCCTTTTCCACGAGGTCCAGGATCGCGGGATCGGAGATGAAGCCGCACTTGATGACTTCCGCCATTCCGGAAATCATCTCGTTCCTCGGCAGCGTCTCAAGGGTGTCCAGGTCAGCCAGGACCGCGGCCGGGGGGTGGAATGCACCCACGAGGTTCTTGCCCTCCGCGGTGTTGATTCCGGTCTTCCCGCCCACGGACGCATCCACCATGCCGAGCAGGCTGGTGGGCATGTGGATGACCTTGACGCCGCGCAGCCAGGTGGCGGCGACGAAACCGGCGAGGTCCGTGACCGCACCTCCCCCCACGGCGACAATTGCGTCGGAGCGGGTGAAGTCGTTCTGCCCAAGGACCTGCCAGCAGAAGGCGGCCACCTGGATGTGCTTGCCCTCTTCGGCGTCCGGGATTTCCGCAGTCAGCGAGGTGAATCCGGCTGCAGCCAGTTCGTCGCGGACGGTGTCACCGGTCAGCCGCAGGGCACGCGGATGGATCACGAGAACACGGCGGACGCGTTCCCCCAATAAACCGGGCAGGTCACCGAGCAGCCCCCGGCCGACGACGACGTCATAATTCTCGGCAGCGGTCCCGCCGGTGACGCTGATGACTGTTGATTGGGTGCTCACTTTTCAACTTCCTGTTTGGCAGCTGCATGGTCGCGCAGTGCTGCTTCGAGCCGGCCGCCCAGCTCGGAAACCGAGCCGTGGCGCACGTCCAGGGTGATGTCTGCAAGCCGTTCGTAAACCGGCTTGCGGGTGGCGAACATGGCCGTCCAGCGGCCCATTGCGTCCCCGGCCAGCAGCGGGCGCCCGGAGTTCCGGGCAATGCGGCCGGCGACAGTTTGTGCGTCGCATTCGAGGTACACCACGGTGCAGCGGCTGATGAGCTGCTGTGTCCCGGAGTCGAGCACCGCCCCGCCGCCCAGGGAGATGACGGTGACGGTATCGTCTGCCGCTTCGACGACGGCGGCTACCGTCCGTGCCTCGATCTCACGGAACGCGTGCTCGCCGCGGCCGGCAA
Organism: Pseudarthrobacter sp. NPDC092202; assembly: GCF_044755505.1. Taxonomy (NCBI): domain Bacteria; kingdom Bacillati; phylum Actinomycetota; class Actinomycetes; order Micrococcales; family Micrococcaceae; genus Pseudarthrobacter; species Pseudarthrobacter sp. NPDC092202. Next base: position 362,541 of record NZ_JBIVRG010000002.1, read on the forward strand.
AGATGTCCGAAATGGATCCGTGCCCTGCAACGATAACAGCGTCTGTGTCGACGAAGGGAACTCCGAGCTGCAGCGCCAGCTGCTGCCCGATGGCCGACTTTCCGACCGCCATAGGCCCGATCAGGACGATGGGCCGCCCTGCGGGTCCGGTTTTGCTGCGGTGGGGCACTTACTGGCCGATCGAGTCCAGGGACGCCGGAATGTTGTCCAGGTAGCCCTTGATGTTCCGTGCGGTTTCGGCCACTGAGTCGCCGCCAAATTTCTCGGTGACTGCCTCGGCCAGCACCAGGGCGACCATGGCCTCGGCCACCACGCCGGCAGCCGGAACAGCGCACACGTCCGAACGCTGGTGGTGTGCCTTGGCGGGTTCGCCCGTGCTGACGTCGATGGTCTTCAAGGCGCGCGGGACGGTGGCAATGGGCTTCATGGCTGCGCGGACACGCAGGACGTCGCCGATGCTCATGCCGCCTTCGATGCCGCCGGCACGGTTGCTGGTACGGGTGATCCGGCCGTCGGCGTCCCTGACGATTTCGTCATGGGCGGCAGAGCCGCGGCGGGATGCGGTCAGGAAGCCGTCACCGACCTCCACTCCCTTGATGGCCTGGATTCCCATCAGTGCCGCGGCAAGGCGGGAATCAAGCCTCCGGTCCCAGTGGACGTAGCTGCCCAGTCCCGGCGGGAGCCCGTAGGCAAGGACCTCTACCACGCCGCCCAGGGTTTCGCCCTCCTTGTGCGCCGCATCCACCTCGGCCACCATGGCGTCGGAGGTTTCCCGGTCGAAGCAGCGCAGTGGATCGGCGTCGAGCGCAATGACGTCGGCCGGCACGGGAAGCGGGCGCCCTTCGGGAACCGTGACGCTCGCAATGCTGACGGTGTGGCTGACCAGTTCGATGCCGAGGTGCTTGAGGAATTGCGCCGCCACGGTGCCCATGGCCACCCGTGTTGCTGTTTCGCGTGCGCTGGCACGCTCCAGGACGGGCCGGGCCTCGTCAAAGCCGTACTTCTGCATACCCGTGAAGTCCGCGTGGCCGGGACGGGGGCGGGTCAGCGGCGCGTTCCGTGCCTGGTCGGCAAGGACTTCCGGATCCACGGGGTCGGCAGACATGATCTGTTCCCACTTGGGCCATTCGGTGTTTCCCACCTGGATGGCCACGGGCCCGCCCTGCGTCAGGCCGTGGCGGACGCCGCCGAGGATGGTCACGACGTCCTGTTCGAACTTCATACGCGCTCCACGGCCGTAGCCCAGCCGGCGGCGCGCCAAGGAGTCTGCGATGTGCCCGCTGGTGATTTCCACACCGGCGGGGACGCCTTCAATAATTCCCATCAGAGCCGGACCATGGGATTCACCGGCAGTCAACCAACGCAACATATCTTCCATCCTGCCACGGGGGGCGGTTACAAAGCCCGTCGGGGAAGGCCGACTGAGGCGCACATCACATCTATGACGGCCGCATTGACGTCATCGCCGCGGCGGGTAAAAAGGCGTACCTGTTCCACTGCCTGGTACAGCAGCATCTCCAGGCCGGGCACCACGGTTCCGCCTCCGGCCTGCCATACCGAGGCCAGCAGGCTTGGCCACGGATCGTAGGCAACGTCCAGCAGGACACCGGGCAGGCTGGTCTTCAGGGAAGCCAGTTCAGCGGCCAGTCCGTCCGCCGCGCGCGGCGGGAGGGTGGAAATGACGACGTCGGCCGCTGACGTGGGACGGGCCGCCTCAGCCAGGGTGAGGATCTCCAAGGAGAAATCCAGGCCCGCCGCAGCAGCGCGGACATCGGCCGTCCGGGATGTGTCCCTGACGAAGACCCGGGCATGGGTGGCACCAAGCTCCTTGAGCGCCGCGACGGCCGAAGCGGCCGTTCCCCCTCCCCCAAGGATGACCGCGGCCGGGGACTCGCCGGCGCCCGCGTGCCGCAGTGCATTCACGATGCCGGCAACATCGGTGTTGGAGCCAACAGTGCGCCGCGTGCCCCCGTACTCCTCAAACGTGACGGTGTTCACCACGCCCAACGTCCTGGCAACCCCGCGGACTTCATCCACCTGCCCGAGCATGGCCGTCTTCAAGGGCATTGTGACCGAGAGGCCGCGCCAGCCCGGCTGGTCACGGATCTGCCCCATCAGGGATGGCAGCAGTTGCTCCGTGACGTCGATTGCCGTGTAGCTGATCCCGATCCCAAGCTGGCCGTAGGCAGCCAGGTGCAGTGCCGGGGACTTTGAGTGGCTTATCGGATGGCCCAGGACGGCAGCCCGAAGGCTCACGTGCAACGTCCCACGTTGGCCGTGCACCAGGCGTTGTACTGCTCAACGTAGCGGTTGTGCTCATCAAGTGTCTTGGAGAACTTGGTCTCCTTGGTGTCCAGGTTGATGGTCACCCAGTAGAGGTAGTCGTTGGTCTTGGGCCTGGCGGCAGCGTCGATCGCCGTCTTTCCCGGGGAACCGATGGGCCCTGGCGGCAGGCCGGGATTCGCATAGGTGTTGTACGGGTTGGACTTGTCCTGGCGCTGTTCGTCAGTGAAGTTGTAGCTCTTGGTGCCCAGGCCGTAGGTAACGGCGGAGTCCACCTGCAGGAAGCCGCCGGTCTGGTCGTTGGGCTTGAGCCGGTTGTAGATGGCACCGGCCACGTCCCCGTACTCCGCCTGGCCGCCCTCGGCCTGGACGATGCTGGCCACGATCACGGCCTCGTACTGCTTGGCCGGATCCGTGATGCCCTGCGACACAAGTTCGTCAGTTGTGATCTTGACCAGGGATTGGAGGATGTCCTTTGCCGGAGTGCCAAGGGGGAAGCGGTGCTCCCCCGGCGCCAGGTATCCCTCAAGGTTTTTAGCGTTGGCCGGAAGACCGAACTGGGACGGCTCATTGCTGAGGGCCTCCAGGTCCTGGAAGGATATTCCGGACCCCTGCGAGATCGCCTGCAGCGACTCCCCGATGCGCAGTCCGGCGCTGAGCGCGAAGTAGATGACTTTTTCCTGGTCCTTGCCCAGGAGGACGTTCACGGCGTCCGAGTTCTTCATTTCCGACTTGAACGTGAAGTCACCCGGCGCGAGTATTCCGCCGGATGCGTTGAAGCTCTGCAGGAATGTATCGGCATTGGCCACCACCCCTTCGGTTTCCAGCTTCGAGGCGACGGACCGGGTGCCTTCACCGTTTTCGACGGTGACCATCACTTCTCCTGAACCAGGGCCGGGGAAGTCGCTGGGCTTGTCGCTGCCAAGCAGCGGCTTGAGGAACTGCGCTCCGACGGCGACAGCCGTAACGAAGACGGCAAGGGTCAGGAAAAGCGCCAGGAGCCGCCGGCGCCGGCGCACCTTCTTGGAGGGTTTGGCCACTACGGTTGCTGCGGCCGAGGCGGGAAGAAGTCCATGGTGGTGTGCATCGTCGTCGTGCCCCTCTTCATAGTGGGTCCCGTCGCCGTGCCCTTCCTCGTAGTGCGTCCCGTCATAGTGGCCATCGTGCTGGTGCACGCCTGCCGCATAGCCGTGACCGTCCGCGTAGCCGCGTTCGTCATAGTGGGATTCGTCGTTGTGGTGCACGTCCGGTGCGTGCTGGTGCCCTGCCAGGGCCGGCTCCCAGGAATCATGCGCTGCGGGTTCGTGGGAATCGTCCTGGATGGACGGCGGGGTGGCAGGAGCAGCCGGAATCACGGGCTCGTGCGCCCGGTCCTGCGGTGCCGGTTCTTCACGCAATGGTTCATCCTGACGCCGAGGGTCTGCTTCTGCGGCCGCGGGGAATTCCGCGGGCAGCGGTGGAATGTCGTGGCCAGTCTCGTATGCCTGCTCCGGAACGGCATCGTGGCCTCCGGCGTTGAGGGTCTTCTCCCGTTCGCGGAGTTCCTTGCGGGTCAGCGGCCTTCCTGCCCCCGCGTCCAGAGGGCTGGAAGAGTCGTCAATGTTGGCAGGGCTCACTGGTGCCTTCCATTATCTGAAGATCGGTCCGTATCACCGGGTGTGGAAGGCTCCGTTTCCGGCCCCCTGCCTCCCATGTCCACGGAAGGGGGTGGCGCCGTCACTCGTGAGCCGACGTCCGCTCCCCTGGCTTTCTGCATGTCGATGGCGTGCTGAAGGATACCTGCCGCCGCGACCTGATCAACTACTTTACGGTGGTTCCTGCTGCTCATGCCAGCTTCGTGCAGGCTCCGGTGGGCGCTGACACTGCTCAGGCGTTCATCCACCAGGTTCACCGGCACAGGCAGGTCCCGGGCAGCGAGCTCGCCGACCAGCAGGCGTGCGTAGTCCGTGGCCATCACGGCTGAGGCCCGTTCCTCACCCTTCATGGTGCGTGGCAGGCCAACAAAAACCTGCACGGCGCCGAGTTCCTGGACCAGGTTCGCGATGACCCGGACGTCCGAGTTCTTTTTCGCGTTGCGGTCCAGCGTCTTGTACGGGGTGGCCAGGATGGATTCCCGGTCGCAGATGGCAACCCCCACCCGGACGGTGCCGACGTCCACCCCCAGTTTGATGCCCTGGGGGTAGTCGCCGGCAGCAGCAGGATCGGTCATCGGAGGGTTAGCGCCGGGAAATGGCGTCAACGACGGCGGAGAGCGCCTGGCCTACCTGGCCGGCATCGGTTCCGCCACCCTGGGCGACGTCGTCCTTTCCGCCGCCGCCGCCACCGAGGATCCCTGCAGCCAGGCGCACCAGGGCTCCGGCTTTGACCCCTGCTTCCCGGGCGGCCTCGTTGGTGGCCACGAGGATGACGGGACGGTCGTTGGAGACTCCGGCTACCGCCACGGCCGCGGGTGCCGAGCCCAGGCGGTTCCGGAGGTCCAGGGCCAGGCCGCGGATGTCGTCAGCGCCGCTGACCTGGCCTGCGTCGTGGGCGATGACACTGACGCCGGAGGCATCCTTGGCGGTGGCGACCAGCTGGGCAGCAGCTCCTGCAAGCTGTTCCTTGCGGAGGCGGTCCAGTTCCTTCTCGGTCGCCTTGAGCTTCGCCAGGGTGGCGGCGATCCGGTCTGCAAGCTGGCCGGACGGAACCTTCAGCATGTCGGTGAGCTCAGTGACCAGGGCGCGTTCAGCTGCCAGGTGGCGGAACGCATCCATGCCCACGAAGGCCTCCACACGACGGTTTCCCGACCCCACGGACTGCTCGCCCAGCAGGGAAAGGCTGCCGATCAGGGAGGTGTTGGACACGTGGGTGCCGCCACAAAGCTCCCGCGACCAGGCGCCGTCGATCTCGACGACGCGGACTTCACTGCCGTAGTTCTCGCCAAAGAGCGCCATGGCGCCGAGCGCCTTGGCCTCGGCCAGGCCCATAACCTTGGTTTCCACGCGGAAGTTGTTCCGGATGGCCAGGTTGGAGACTTCCTCGATCTCGGACCGCGTGGCCGTGCTCAGGCCCTCGCCCCAGGCGAAGTCGAAGCGCAGGTAGCCGGCCTTGTTGTAGGAGCCGCGCTGGGTGGCCTCGGGGCCGAGGATCTGGTGCAGTGCGGCGTGCACGATGTGCGTGCCCGTGTGCGCCTGTTCAGCGGCGTGCCGGCGTTCGCGGTCGACGGCGGCGCGAACCAGCGAGTCAGCGCCGATTTCGCCTTCGCGGACGATCGCCTTGTGGACGCTCAGGCCCTTCAGGGGGCGCTGGACGTCGAGCACCTCCACGACGAACCCGTCGCCCGTGATCAGCCCGGTATCGGCGGCCTGGCCGCCTGCTTCGGCGTAGAAGGGGGTTTCGGAGAGGACCAGCTCGATTTCGTCGCCGGTGGATGCCTGCTGGACCGCGCGGCCGCCGGTGAGGATGCCGCGGACGCGCGATTCGCCGTCGAGCTCGGTATAGCCGGTGAAGACCGTCTCGCCCTGCGCCAGGATGTCCTGGAAGGCACTCAGGTCCGCATGGCCGCCCTTCTTGCCCTTCGCATCGGCCTGGGCGCGCTGGCGCTGTTCCTGCATGAGGCTGCGGAAGGCGGCCTCGTCCACTTTGAGTCCGGCTTCCTCGGCCATTTCCAGGGTGAGGTCGATAGGGAAACCGTAGGTGTCGTGCAGCGCGAAGGCATCGGCCCCGGACAGGGGCTTGTTGGCGGCTTTTGATTCCTTAACGGCATCCTCAAGGCGGGCGGTTCCGGAGGCGATGGTCCGCAGGAAGGCCTTCTCTTCGGCGTAGGCAATCCGGCTGATCCGGGCGAAGTCCGTGTCCACCACAGGGTAGACGCCCTTCATGGCATCGCGTGAGGCGGGCAGGAGTTCGGGCAGGCAGGCCTGTTCAACACCCAGGAGGCGCATGGAACGGACGGCACGGCGGATGAGCCTGCGCAGGACGTAGCCGCGGCCTTCATTGGAGGGGGTCACGCCGTCGGAAATCAGCATCAGGGCGGAACGGATGTGGTCGGCGACCACCCGCATGCGGACATCGTCCGTGTGGTGCGGATCCTCATCGGTCTCGGCGGACGTGTATTCCTTGCCGGAGAGTTCGGCGGCCTTGTCGATGACGGGGCGGACCTGGTCCGTCTCGTACATGTTCTCGACACCCTGGAGGATCATGGCCAGTCGCTCCATGCCAAGGCCGGTGTCGATGTTGCGCTTGGGCAGCTCGCCCACGACGTCGAAATCTTCCTTGGAACGGACGTTCTCGATCTGGTACTGCATGAACACAAGGTTCCAGATCTCAATGTAGCGGGTCTCGTCAGCCAGCGGTCCGCCTTCAACGCCGTACTGGGGGCCGCGGTCGTAATAGATCTCTGAGCAGGGGCCGGCGGGGCCCGGCTGGCCGGTGTGCCAGTAGTTGTCCGACTTGCCCATCTTCTGGATGCGCTCGGCGGGTACACCGGTGTTCTTGAGCCACAGATCCTTGGCTTCGTCGTCTTCTTCGTAGACCGTCACCCAGAGCCGCTCCGGCGCAAGGCCGTAACCGCCGTCGTCAACGGCCTTGGTCAGCAGTTCCCACGCGAACTTGATGGCGTCTTCCTTGAAGTAGTCGCCGAAGGAAAAGTTGCCGCACATCTGGAAGAACGTTCCGTGACGGGCCGTCTTGCCCACTTCCTCGATATCACCGGTGCGGATGCACTTCTGCACGCTGACGGCGCGCGAATAGGGTGCTTCCTCCCTGGCGGTCAGGTAGGGAATGAACGGCACCATGCCGGCAACCGTGAACAGCAGCGAGGGGTCGCTGGAGACCAGCGACGCGGAGGGAACCGCGGTGTGGCCCTTGCTGACAAAAAAGTCCACCCAGCGCTTTGTGATCTCCTGCGACTTCATGAGCTGTGTACTTACCCTTCTTGCTCCGCGCCGTGTGGGTCGCGGAGGTTCTTTCGCTTGGCGGTCCCGTTGGGGTCCCCGCCGGTATGGTTCTAACGTGTGGTGCTGACCGGCCATGGCCGGTCAGCGGGATGGTCAGCGGCGGACCAGGTCTGCCGATTCCACGCCGAGGGCGGACCGGAGCTCGGTTTCCCGCTCCCGCATTCCGGAGCGGACGGCGTCGGCGAAGTCGTAGAGGCCATCGGCGAGGCGGTTCACGGAGCGGTTGAGGCCTTCCGGGCCCAACGTTGACTGCATGCTGGCCTGCACTTCGGTCACCTTGCGGAAAGCGATCACTCCGATCGCCACGCCGATTCCCATCCAGACAATTCGTTTCATTTTCTTCTCCCGGGTGTTAGCGGCTGCGGCGGCCGGCGGCAGGCTTCCTGCGGCCGGCCAGCGCGGTACGGACGCCGTAGCTGAAAGCTGCCACCTTGATCAGCGGCGACCCCACGGTGGCGGCCACCAGGGAGGACAGGGCGGAAAGGTTTGCGGACGCGTCCGAAACGTTGGACGAGATGCCGTCCACCTTCTTCAACTGCTGGTTGGTGGTGGAGACGGTGGCGGTGACTTCGTCCATGAGCGGTGTGGCGCCGTCGCTCAGGGAACGGATGGAGGTCCGGACCTCGTCCAGGACCCGGCCCAGCTTAAGGATGGGGACCGCGAGCAGCAGCACCAGGACTGCAAACACCCCGGCAGCGATCAGGCCGGCAATATCGCCACCAGACATAGACGTTCATCTCCTCGAAATTCTGTGGTTCGGTTGCATCCCGGCGGGTGCGCGTGAAACGCATTCCGCAGATGTCCCCCAAGTACCTTACATACAAAGAAGCCCGCGGCGCTTGCCACGGGCTTCTTTGGATACGCTGCTGGAATTTAGCGTGCGTAGAATTCGACGACCAGCTGCTCTTCGCAGGTCACGGGGACCTCGGAGCGCTTGGGGCGACGGACCAGGCGGGCCTGGAGGGCTTCCAGCTTGACGTCCAGGTAGGCCGGAACGGCAGGCAGGACGTCGCGGTGGGCGCCGGCTGCTGCAACCTGGAGCGGGACCATGGTCTCGCTGCGGCTGTGGACGTGGACCAGCTGGCCCTCGCCGACGCGGAACGACGGGCGGTCAACGCGGACGCCGTCAACCATGATGTGGCGGTGCACAACCAGCTGGCGGGCCTGCGCGATGGTGCGGGCGAAGCCGGCACGCAGGACCAGGGCGTCAAGGCGCATTTCGAGCAGTTCGATGAGGTTCTCACCGGTGAGGCCCTTGGTGCGGCGGGCTTCTTCGAAGGCACGGGTCATCTGTGCTTCGCGGATGCCGTACTGGGCGCGCAGGCGCTGCTTTTCGCGCAGGCGTACGGCGTAGTCGGAGTCCTGCTTCTTGCGGGCACGGCCATGCTCACCGGGGCCGTACGGGCGGCGCTCCATGTACTTGGCGGCCTTGGGGGTAAGAGCAATGCCGAGGGACCGCGAGAGGCGGGCCTGACGGCGAGCACGAGTGTTGTTAGCCACTTGTGTCCTTCCAATATCTGCGGTGTGTCAGTGTTACTGGCCTCCACGATGGAGAGCATCGGCCAACCGCTGCCTTTTGCTACTGGGCGCAGCGCAAACCTTCTCAACGTGAAATTGGGGAGATTGTGCGTCTGTGCCTTGCCAGACAAACATCTACCTTACCACGGCGGTCACTTGCCCCGGACAATCCTGCGGAGCCGCTCCAGGCGCAGGGCAATGTCACGTTCGGCGCCGTTGGCCGTGGGCTGGTAGTAGTCCTTCCCCACCAGGTCATCCGGCGGGTATTGCTGGGTTGCCACGGCGTGCGGGGCGTCGTGCGCGTATTTGTAGCCGAGGCCGTGTCCCAGCTGTTTGGATCCGGGGTAGTGTGCGTCCCTTAGGTGGGCGGGAATCCCGTTCCCCAGCCCTGCCCGGACATCGGCAACCGCCTTGTTGATGCCCATGTAGGCGGCGTTGGACTTGGGGGCGGTGGCCAGGTGCACCACGGCCTCCGCCAGGATGATCCGGCCTTCGGGCATGCCGATCAGCTGCACCGCCTGCGCCGCTGCCACTGCCGTCTGCAATGCTGTGGGATCTGCCATCCCAACGTCTTCCGCCGCGGATATCACGATCCGCCGGGCGATGAAGCGCGGGTCCTCCCCCGCCTCGAGCATGCGGGCCAGGTAATGCAGGGACGCGTCCACGTCGGAGCCGCGGATGGACTTGATGAACGCGCTGATGACGTCATAGTGCTGGTCGCCGGCACGGTCGTACCTGACGGCGGCAACGTCCAAGGCACGCTCTGTGTGTTTAAGTTCGACGGCGACGGGCCCGTCCCCTGCGTCGTCCGCATCCCCGAACGCAACGCCGGCGGCGGCCTCCAGTGCCGTCAGGGCACGGCGTGCATCGCCTCCGGAGAGCCTGACGAGGTGGTCTAGCGCTTCCTCGCTGAGGCCGACTTTCCCGTTCAGCCCGCGGGGATCGGCGACGGCACGCTGGATCAGTCCTTCAATGTCCGCGTCGGTCAGCGGACGGAGCGTCAGCAGCAGCGAGCGGGACAGCAGCGGTGACACCACGGAGAACGACGGGTTCTCGGTGGTGGCGGCCACCAGCACCACCCAGCGGTTTTCGACTCCGGGCAGCAGGGCATCCTGCTGGGCCTTGTTGAAGCGGTGGATCTCATCCAGGAACAGGACCGTGGTGGTCTTGTAGAGGTCGCGGGCAGTCAGGGCCTCGTCCATCACGCGCCGCACGTCCTTGACACCGGCGGTGATTGCGGAGAGCTCCACGAACTTCCTGCCCTGTCCGCGGGCAATAACGTGGGCGAGGGTCGTTTTGCCGGTTCCCGGGGGGCCCCAAAGGATGAGCGAGGTGGGTCCCGCAGGGCCTGTTGTGTCTGCGCCGGCTCCTGCAGCCAACTGGCGCAGGGGCGACCCCTGGCCGAGGAGGTGCTGCTGGCCCACTACCTCGTCAAGGGTGCGGGGACGCATCCGGACGGCGAGAGGACCGCGGGGGGAAGTGTTGGTCCCCGGCCCGGCAGGCCGAACGGCGGCGACGGAACCGTCGTCGTCGTCATCATCATTGCCGCGGCCGTGCCCGAAGAGATCTTCCACATAGATAGGCTACTTCGAGTTCACTTCCGGATTTTCCCCGGGAGGCCTCCCAGTGAAGGAATGCAACCATGTCCGCACGCAGCACCGGCGGAGCCAGGCCGGCCTCCGTGCGCAACGCTTTCATTCCCGGCGGCCGGCTGGCCGGATGGGCGGACAGGTTCGGCGCAGCGCACGGCGGATACCAGCTCAGTGATGACGACGACGGCCTCCGCCTCCTGGCGGCGGACGGCGCCGAAGCTCTCCTGCAGTCACCCTGGCCGGTTGACGGCCGGCCCGGCCGCGGCGCGGATGCCCTTGAGCGGCTGGCCTCCCTGGCCTCACAGCCGCGGCGGCTCGGACTGCTGCTGGCCAGGCGCGGAGGCTACGGCGTGGCGGTGGTGGCTGAGGGCCAGGCCCTAATGTCGAAGGTGGGATCCACATACGTGCAGTCGCGGACGGCCGCGGGCGGACAGTCCCAGCAGCGGTTCGCCCGGCGGCGGTCCAACCAGGCTGACGCCCTGGTGGATGCTGTCGCCGAACAGGCTGCCCGCATCTTCAGCAGTGAGCCCTTTGAATACATGGTGCCCGGGGGTGACCGGGCCTTGGTGGGGATTGTCCTCCAGCACCCCGCCCTGCAGGGCTACGCCGCCATGCCACGGCTGGCGTATCTTGACGTCCCCGATCCCAAGGCCGCCGTGCTGCGCAAGGCAGCCGCGGATTCATGCGCGGTGCGGATCCAGGTCACCGACGCTCCCTGAACTAGCAGCCTGTCAGCGCCCGGCGGGGGCGCTCCTGGCGGTAGAGATAGCGGCCTGCTTCCTCGAACCCCGCCTGCTGGTAGAGGACCCGGGCGCCGGAGTTGGCAGCAGTAACCAGCAGCCAAAAGCTCTCCACGTTCCGTGCGTTTCCGGCGGACAGGAGCGCCTTGAGCACCGCCGTCGCATAGCCCCGCCTGCGGTGCGATGGCGATGTCGCCATGCAGTAGATTCCTCCGGTGGCGCCCACCAGGGCGAGACGCCCGACGGCGGCCGGGCCGCCGTCGTCGTCCCTGGCGAGGGCATACAGCCCAGGGCACCCCGTTAAGATCGCGCGCGCTGTCTCCCGTTCCTGCCCACCTCCCCTGCCGTCCACGCTCCACCAAAGGTGCAGCCACTCCTCAGTGGGCTCGTCGAGGATCTCCACTCCTGTGCCTTTCGGATGCCCGGTTTGGGATCCGGAAGGCCCGGCCATGATCAGTGTTTCGGACTGGCGGGTGAAGCCCTGGGCGTCCAGCAGGTGGTTGAGCGCGGAGTTGGCAGGTGTGTCCGCTGCCTGGAAGATCAGCGGGAGGCGCCGCGTGCGGTACCACCGCGCTGCCTCCCGGAGAGCATCCTGCGGGTCCTGCGCAGGGTCCCGCGGCCACACGGAGTTGGCCCGTTGCGTAACGCCGTCCGCAGCCCGGAGGACCCACTCCCCCAGGTCATGGCGTTCTGGGGCGGGCCAGGCTGCATCCATCAGCGCTTCGTAGGTATGGGCGGGCTGGCTCGAACGGTTGAGGGCCACGGGACTCCTGCTTTTGGACAGACCGAAGGCCCCCCCTTCCAGGAGGGCCTTCAGGCCAAACGGACAGTGCCTACTTGCCCTCTTCCGGCTTCTTCGCTTCAGGCTTGAAGTCAACGCCCGCTTCCTTGCGCTGCTGCGGTGTGATGGGCGCCGGAGCTGCGGTCAGGGGGTCGTAGCCGTTGCCGGTCTTGGGGAAGGCGATCACGTCGCGGATCGAATCCACGCCGGACAGCAGCGCCACGACGCGGTCCCAGCCGAAGGCGATGCCGCCGTGCGGAGGTGCACCGTACTTGAAACCTTCAAGCAGGAAGCCGAACTTCTCCTGGGCGTCCTGGTGCGAAAGGCCCATGACCTCAAAGACCCGTTCCTGGACATCGCTCTGGTGGATACGGATGGAGCCGCCGCCGATTTCGTTGCCGTTGCAGACGATGTCGTAGGCGTATGCCAGCGCGGACTCGGGGTCCGTATCGAAGCTGTCCATGAACTCAGGCTTGGGGGACGTGAACGCGTGGTGCACTGCGGTCCACTGGCCGGCGCCGACGGCCACGTCGCCGGAAGCCACAGCTGCTGCTGCCGGCTCGAACATCGGCGCGTCCACCACCCAGCAGAAAGCCCAGTCGTCCGGGTTGATCAGGCCGGTGCGGTGGCCGATTTCAACACGGGCCGCACCCAGCAGGGCGCGGGCGGAAGACTTGTCGCCGGCGGCAAAGAAGATGCAGTCGCCCGGCTTGGCTCCCACGGCATCCGCCAGGCCTGCCCGTTCTGCCTCGGTGAGGTTCTTGGCCACGGGGCCGGCCAGTTCGCCGTCTTCCTTGAACAGGACGTATGCCAATCCCTTGTGCCCGCGCTGCTTGGCGAACTCCTGCCAGCCATCCAGGGTCCGGCGGGGCTGCGAAGCGCCGCCCGGCATCACCACGGCACCGACGTAAGGGGCCTTGAAGACACCAAAGTTGGTGTCCTTGAAGAACTCAGTGAGCTCCGTCAGCTCCACGCCGAAACGAAGGTCCGGCTTGTCCGAGCCGAAGCGTGCCATGGCGTCGTGGTAGGTGATGCGCTGGATCGGCGTCGGAATTTCGACGTCGATGAGCTTCCACAGTGCCTTGACGATGTTCTCGCCCAGGGCGATGACGTCGTCCTGCTCCACGAAGCTGGCTTCGATATCCAGCTGCGTGAACTCCGGCTGCCGGTCCGCACGGAAGTCCTCGTCACGGTAGCAGCGGGCAATCTGGTAGTACTTCTCGAAACCGCCCACCTGCAGGAGCTGCTTGAACAGCTGGGGCGACTGCGGCAGCGCATACCAGGAGCCGGGCGCCAGGCGGGCCGGCACAACGAAGTCCCGGGCACCTTCAGGTGTTGAACGGGTCAACGTCGGGGTCTCCACCTCAACGAAGCCGTCCTGGTGCAGCAGTTCGCGGGCCACGCGGTTGGCCTCGGAGCGCAGCCGCAGGTTGCGGGCGGGGCCCGGGCGGCGGAGGTCCAGGTAACGGTGCTTCAGGCGTGCTTCCTCGCCCACTTCGACGTGCTCGTCGATCTGGAACGGAAGGGGGTCGGAGGTGTTGAGGATGGTGACCTTTTCGGCCATGACCTCGATTTCGCCCGTGGCCAGGGCCGGGTTCTCATTGCCCTCCGGCCGCTTGGAAACGGTGCCGATGATCTGCAGGACGTACTCGTTGCGCAGGCCGTGGAAAACTTCTTCCTCGCGGACCACCACCTGTGCCACGCCGGAAGCATCACGCAGGTCCACGAAGGCCACACCACCGTGATCACGGCGGCGGCCAACCCAGCCGGCCAGGGTTACGGTTTGTCCAATGTGCTCGGAACGAAGGGATCCGAGGTCATGTGTGCGCAGCACAGCACGCCTTTCTGCGGGGTTACGGCGGGAAGTCGATCGGGAAGTTAAATAGGATCATTACGGGAACAATCCCGTTCGAGTTTACCCGCTGCAAAGGGACTGCCACCGCATGAGCGCACACCAGCAACTTCAACGCAGGCTGGGCACGTTTGATGCCACGGCCATCGGACTCGGCTCAATGCTGGGAGCGGGGGTGTTTGTTGTCTTCGCGCCTGCGGCCGCGCTGGCAGGCCAGATGCTGGCCCTGTCGGTGGTGATTGCCGGGGTGGTTGCCTACTGCAACGCCGTCGCCTCGGCCGCCCTCGCCGCGAAGTATCCCACCAGCGGAGGAACCTACGTCTATGGCCGCGAACAGCTTGGCCAGTGGCCGGGATTCCTTGCCGGCTGGGGCTTCGTCACCGGGAAGACTGCGTCCTGCGCTGCCATGGCACTGACCTTCGGCAGCTATGCCTGGCCGGGCTACGCAGTGCCGGTTGCCGTGGCGGCCGTGGCTGTCCTCACCGGCGTCAACCTGCTGGGCATTACCCGTACGGCGCTGCTCACGCGGATCCTGCTGTGCATTGTGCTGGCCACCCTTGTTTTTGTTGCCGTAGCCGCAGCCGTGGGGCCCCATCCCGCCAGCGGCGCCGGCGGTCCTGCGGCCGAAGCGTCGCTGGGCGGGGTGCTGCCGGCGGCTGGACTGATGTTCTTTGCCTTTGCCGGCTACGCGCGGATCGCCACGCTGGGCGAGGAGGTCAAGGATCCTGCCCGGGCCATCCCGCGCGCAATCATCGCCGCCCTGGCTGCTGCGTTCGCGATCTACCTGGCTTTGTCGCTGCTCCTGCTGAACCACCTTCCCGGCGGGCAGCTCGCCGCAACCCGGACGCCGCTGCTGGACGCGGTGCTCGAGTCACGGTTTGAGGCAGGTGCAGTCCTGGTGCAGGTGGGCGCCGCCGCCGCCTGCCTGGGAGCCCTGCTGGCGCTGATCACCGGCGTGGGCCGGACCACCATGGCCATGGCGCGGGAACGGGACCTGCCCTCGCCGCTGGCGAAGGTGGGGGGAAAGCACACTGTTCCGTACGTTGCCGAACTCGCCGTGGCCGCCGTCGTAATCCTGCTTCTCCTCACCACGGACGTCATGACGGTGGTGGGCTTCTCCAGCTTTGGCGTGCTGATTTACTACGCTGTGGCCAACGCTTCCGCGTACACCCTGGCGGCGCACCCTGGGTACGCACCCAAGTGGCTGAACGCCGTCGGCTTCGGAGCCTGCCTGCTGCTGGCCTTTACCCTGCCGCCGGCGTCCGTCCTGACCATGGTGGCCGTGCTGGCAGCCGGCGTGGCCGGGCGGTGGCTGGTGCTGCGGCTGCGGCACTAGCGCCGCCCACGGCGCGGAGCGGGCCCGTCGCGGGGCACATTGGTCGGCCCACAGGCCGTCTGCGGAAGAATCGGCGGCGGGTCTGTGCCAAAGTGCCCCACGACGGCGGCGCAGGGCGCCAGGGGTGCGGTGCGGCTAAACGGCTGCTGGTGCCGGCTCTGCAGCCGTAGACACCTGCACTGCCAGGTCTTCGGCCGGCGGCATCCAGGTTTCCGGTGCTGCGACTACCTGTTCGCCGGTGCGGAGGTCCTTGACCTGGTGCGTGCCGTCGTCGTCCGTGAACCAGACGAACGGGATGCCGCGGCGGTCGGCGAACTTGATCTGCTTGCCGAACTTTTCGGCCTTCGCGGCCACTTCGGTGGGAATTCCGCGGCTGCGCAACTGGGCGGCCACGTCCTGCGCAGCGTCCCAGCTGTCATCGTGCGTGAGGGCCACCAGCACGGCAGTGGGAACCGAACGTGAGGCCCTGGCCAGGTCCTGGCTGAGGATGCGGGACACCAGCCGGGTGACGCCGATGGAAAGTCCGACGCCCGGGAACTTCCGGTTCCCCTTCGAGGCCAGCGCATCATACCGGCCGCCGGAGCAGATGGAGCCCAGCTGTTCATGCCCCACCAGCACGGTTTCCACCACTGTCCCGGTGTAATAGTCCAGGCCGCGGGCGATGCTGAGGTCCGCCACCACCTTGCCCGGTGCCCGCTGGACGGCCGCCTCAATGACCTGTTCAAGCTCGCTGAGTCCCTCCTCCAGCAGATCATTGGTGACACCCAGCGCGCGGACCTGGGTCACGAACGAGGTGTTCTCGGTGCGGATTCCGGCCAGCTGCAGGGCCTTCTGCGCCTGGTCATCGGTGGCGCCCAGTTCCGACTTCAACAGTTCCGCGACCTTCGCCGGGCCGATCTTTTCGAGTTTGTCGATGCTCCGCAGCACACCCGCCGTGTCATCCAGGCCAAGACCGCGGTAGAAGCCCTCGGCGAGCTTCCTGTTGTTGATGCGCAGGCGGAAGTCCGGGATGGGGAGGGCGCTCAGCGCCTCAGCGATCACCAGGGCAATCTCGACGTCGTAGCGGAACGGCAGCTCGCCGTCTCCCACCACGTCGATGTCCGCCTGGGTGAACTCGCGGGCGCGGCCTTCCTGCGGGCGTTCGCCGCGCCATACCTTCTGGATCTGGTAGCGCCGGAAGGGGAACGCCAGGTAGCCGGCGTTTTCGACGACGTAGCGGGCGAACGGGACAGTGAGGTCGAAGTGCAGGGCAAGTGCGTGCGCATCGCCTTTGCCTTTTGCCTCACCTTCGTCCTCCTGGAGGCGGCTCAGCGCGTACACCTCCTTGTCGATCTCCCCCTTGCGCAGCAGCTGGCCAACCGTTTCCACGGCCCGGGTTTCAATGGAGGAGAACCCGTGCAGCTCGAACACCCGGCGCAGGGTATCCAGCACATGGAGCTCCACCAGCCGCTCCTCGGGAAGCCACTCGGGGAATCCGGACAGGGAGGCGGTGCGTGCCATGGTGGAGTTTCTCCTCTTGGTAAAGGGCGGCAGGGAGGGGCGCGGCAATTGGCCCGAAACGGGCTTACGGCGGCGGCACCCCGGCCAGTCATGCATAAACTATGTGCGGCAGTCAGTTTATGTCGTCTCCCGCCGGCTTCTCTAATGCGGCGGACCGGCAGGCCCGGCCGCCCCACGCCAGCACACGCGGTGCACAGCCGCGCGTGCTGCAGCCCGACTATGAGGAGGACCCTTGGCGGCCAGTTCACGCAGTGCCCGCGAAACGAGACGGCGCATCCAGCAGATGGAAGCCAAGCGGGCCATGCGACGGGACCAGGAAAGCAGGCGCAAGCGCGACAACCTCATCGCCGCCGGTGCCGGAGCGGCCGCCGTTGTTTTCGCCGTCGTCCTCCAACTCACTGCTTTTGCCGGCAACCCCACCGAGGAAGAGTTCGCCGCCGCAGAAGCCGGGCTGAGCAGCCCGTCCGCGTCTGCGGAGCCGTCCGCCAGCCCGTCCGCGCAAGCAACCAACGGCCCCAACATCCCTGCCGCGGATACCGCCGCGGGGCAGACCTTTACCGGCGAGCTCGTGCTGAACGGCAGCGCCCTCGGCGTGGAGCTGAACGGAACGGACGCTCCCCAGGCAACAGCGGTGTTCAAGTCGCTCAGCGATGAGGGCTACTTCAGCGGCAAGACCTGCCACCGCCTCACCACAGGCGAGACCTTCGGCGTCCTGCAGTGCGGCTCCCCCACCGGCGACGGGCAGGGCGACCCGGACTACACCTGGGGTCCGCTGGAGAACACGCCGGAGGACAATGCCTATCCGGCCGGAACCATCGCAGTGGCCCGGACCGGCAACAACGCGTTCGGAAACGGCACCCAGTTCTTCATTGTCTACAAAGACACGGTCATCCCCGCGGACAGCGCCGGCGGCTACACCGTGGTGGGGAAGGTGACATCGGGGCTGGACGCGGTGTCCAACCTGGCCGCCGCCGGCATCACGCCGGGCAGCAGCGACACGGACGGCGCGCCCGTCGAACCAGTCACGATAGACTCGTTTTCTCTGAAGTAGGAAGCCCGGCCGCTATGGCCGCGGTGCAGTACGTGAGTATTTCCCTCCAAGCGAAAGACTTTTAGCGGTGACAGACAGTCAGAAATCCGACGAAACGGCAACAGACCTGACCGAAACGGCGGCCCCCGCGGCCGACGGCGCAGGCACTGAGGCATCCGGTACCACGGCAGTGGAAGCTCCTGAAGCCGTGGCTGCGGCAGCAGAACCTGCTGAAAGCGAGGCTGGCCCCTCCGCTCCCGCCGATGACACTCCTGCTGATGGCACTCCCGCGGATGATAATTCCGTGCCTGCCCCCGCACCGGCAACTGCACCGGCCCCCTCACCCTCCCCCCGGGCGGCGGCACCGTCCCCGGCCGCGTTCGCTTCCCGCCCCAAGCCTGCCGCTGCCGCCCCCGCTGCGGCTGCTGTTCCGGCAGCGCCTGCCACCTCTTTGGCCGAGGCCTCGAAGTGGGGCCGGGTTGAAGGCGACGGCCACGTATTCCTGACCATAGACGGCAGCGAGCATGCCGTCGGGCAGTACCCGGGCGTCAGCGACGACGAAGCCCTTGCCTACTTTGCGCGCAAGTATGACGACGTCGTAGCCCAGATTGTGCTGCTCGAACAGCGCGTCAGCTCCAAGGCACCCAGCACGGACATGCAGAAGACCGTCACCCACCTCCGCGAACAGCTGGCGGAACGGAACATGGTGGGCGACCTCCGTGCGGCCGAGGCGAGACTGGACAAGCTGGCCGAGCAGATCAGTGAGCTGGAGAAGGCCGAAAAGGCCGAGCACGAGGCCGTCCGCGCCTCTGAACTTGCAGCCCGTGAGGCAATTGTTGCCGAAGCTGAGCAGATCTCCGGCCAGGACCCCGCACAGACCCAGTGGAAGACCTCCAGTGCCCGCATGAACGAACTCTTCGAGGGCTGGAAAGCAGCCCAGAAGAGCGGCGTGCGCCTGGGCCGCAGCAACGAAGACGCCCTGTGGAAGAGGTTCCGGGCTGCGCGGACTGTATTCGACCGCCACCGCCGCGCCTACTTCTCGCAGCTGGACAGCAATAACTCCGCGGCGAAGTCCGCCAAGGAAAAGCTGATCGCCGAGGCCGAAGCATTGTCTACCTCTACGGACTGGGGTTTTGCCGCCGGCGAGTACCGCAGGCTGATGGACCAGTGGAAAGCATCACCCCGCGCCAGCCGCAAGGACGACGACGCACTCTGGGCACGGTTCCGTGCGGCCCAGGATGTGTTCTTCACCAACCGCCAGGCTGCCAACGACGAGATCGACCAGGAATACTCGGCGAACCTCACCGTCAAGGAGGCACTCCTGGTGGAGGCCAACGCCATCCTTCCAATCAAGGACCTGGCGGCAGCCAAGAAGGCACTGCAGTCCATCCGTGACCGTTGGGAAGAAGCAGGCAAGGTCCCGCGCGGCGACATGGGCCGTATCGAGGCCGGGCTCCGCAAGGTTGAAGATGCCGTCCGCAACGCTGAGGAAGAGCAGTGGCAGCGCTCCAACCCGGAGCGGAAGGCGCGCACCAACAGCGCCCTGTCCCAGCTGGAATCCGCGATCGCAGGCCTTCAGGACGATCTTGCCAAGGCAGAGAAGACCGGCGACCAGCGCAAGATCAAGGCCGCCCAGGAAGCCCTCGAGGCGCGGCAGGCCTGGCTCGACCAGATCCAGCGCTCGGCCAGCGAACTTTCCTAAGCCACCACGCTCTGGCTCGTCCGCCTGCTTCGCAGGCCGGCGTCTGCGGCAGGCCCGGCTCGGTTATCCACATAACCGGACCGGGCCTGTCCCTGTTAAGGGCCTGCGCGGCAGGATGGACGAATGGCGACTCCATCGGCTTCCGCAGGCAATGACCAACCCCCTGCAGCAGAAGCGGCAGCACCACGCTTCCCTGAGCTCTACGTCCCGGACATGCCCTTCGCCATGCCGGAACTGCAAACCCTTGCCGCGGACGGGCTCCTGGACCGGCTGTACCACCGTGGGTACACGCTGCCCGGGGTGGCCGCGTCCCCGCAACTGCGTGCACGGGCAGCGGCCGGGGCGGTACCGTTGCCGGTCAGGCAAAGGGTGGTTGCCGGCCGCATGACAGCAGCCTGGATCTACGGCTGTGCGGCGGAACCGGACAGACTTGCCCTGTTGGTGGATGCCAAACGGAGGGTCTCAAGCCTCCGGAACACCAGGGGCTGCACCCTGCACGAGGTGAAGCTTGGACCCTTTGACGTGGTCAGCCTCGGCGGCCTGATGGTCTCCAGCCCGCTGCGGACTGCCCTGGACATTGCCCTGCACGTGGAATCAGGCAGGGCTATCCCCGCACTGGAGGGCTTGCTGGCGCGCCCGCAAAAGGACGTCCGCCTGCGCCTGCTGGTCCTGGCCATAGAAGCTACGCCCCGCGTGCCCCACAAGCGCGCCGCCCTGGAAAAGCTCGCCGCGCTAGCTCCGGCGCTTGTTGCCGGTGGTCCGGTAAACGTCGAACACGCCGTCGATCCTGCGCACAGCGCTGAGGACGTGGCTCAGGTACTTGGGGTCGCCCATCTCGAAGGCAAACTTTGAGATTGCCACCCGGTCCGTGGAGGTATGCACGCTGGCCGCCAGGATGTTCACGTGGTTCTCGGACAGGACCCGGGTCACGTCAGACAGCAATGACTTGCGGTCCAGCGCTTCCACTTGGATCTCGACCAGGAAGACGCTGGATTGCGTAGGTGCCCAGTCCACGTCCACAATGCGGTCGGGTTGGTCTTTCAAGTCCGAGATGTTGGTGCAGTCAGTCCTGTGCACCGAGACTCCCGAGCCCCTGGTGACGAATCCAAGGATCGGGTCAGGCGGGACAGGCGTGCAGCAGCGGGCCAGCTTGACCCAGACGTCACCGACGCCGCGGACCACCACGCCCGAGTCGGAGAAGCGTGCCTTGGTGACCTGGGTGGGAATACTGACTTCGGTGATGTCGTCGTCGGCGCTCTCATTGCCGCCGAGGCTTTCCACCAGTTTTTCCATGACCGACTGGGCGGAGGTGTGCCCGTCGCCCACCCCGGCGTAGAGGCCCGAAATGTCAACGTACTTGAAATCCTCTGCCACTGCGGCGAGGGCCTCGTGGGTCATCAGCCGCTGCAGCGGAAGGTTCTGCTTCCGCATTGCGCGGGTCAACAGTTCCTTGCCGCGGTCGATTGCCTCTTCCCGGCGTTCCTTGCTGAACCACTGGCGGATCTTGTTCCGTGCCCGGGCGCTCTTGACGAAGTGCTGCCAGTCCTGGCTGGGCCCCGCACCTTCGGCCTTGGAGGTGAAGATCTCCACCCAGTCCCCGTGGTTCAGTTCGCTGTTAAGCGGAACCAGTTTTCCGTTGACCCGGGCACCGATGGTCCGGTGCCCCACCTCGGTGTGCACTGCGTACGCAAAGTCCACGGGTGTGGACCCGGCGGGCAGTGCCATGACTTCGCCCTTGGGGGTGAAGACAAAAACTTCCCGTGCATTGATTTCGAAGCGGAGGGAGTCCAGGAATTCGCCCGGATCCGAGGTTTCCTGCTGCCAGTCCACCAGCGAACGCAGCCAGCCCATGTCCCCGTCCCGGGGGCTTCCGGGGCCAACCGCGGTCCGGTTGGGCTGGTCCTTGTACTTCCAGTGCGCAGCCACGCCGTATTCAGCACGGCGGTGCATCTCATGGGTACGGATCTGGATTTCCACCGGCTTCCCGCCGGGTCCGATCACCGTGGTGTGCAGTGACTGGTACATATTGAACTTCGGCATCGCGATGTAGTCCTTGAACCTGCCGGGCAGGGGGTTCCAGCGCGAGTGCATGGCGCCGAGGGCTGCGTAGCAGTCCCGGACGGAGTCCACCAGGACACGGACACCCATGAGGTCGTTGATGTCGTCAAAGTCCTTATCGCGGACAATCATCTTCTGGTAGATGGAGTAGTAGTGCTTGGGGCGGCCGGTGATGGTCGCCTTGATTTTGGCGGTACGGAGGTCTTCGGTGATCTGGTCGCGGATGACGCTCAGGCTCTTCTCCCGCTCGGGGGTCCTGTCTCCCACCATCCGGACGATCTCTTCATAGACCTTCGGGTACAGCGCGGCGAAGGAGAGGTCCTCCAGCTCCCACTTGATGGTGTTCATGCCCAGCCGGTGCGCCAGGGGGGCAAAGATCTCCAGCGTTTCGCGGGCCTTTCGGGCAGAGGATTCTGCGGAGACGAACCGCCAGGTCCGGGCGTTGTGCAGCCGGTCCGCCAGTTTGATCATCAGGACACGGATGTCCTTTGCCATGGCAACAACCATTTTGCGGACGGTCTCGGACTGCGCGGCCTCACCGAAGCTGACCTTGTCCAGCTTGGTCACACCGTCCACGAGCATGGCCACTTCGGGCCCGAAATCCCGTTTCAGGTCAGCGAGGGTGTAGGGCGTGTCCTCCACTGTGTCGTGGAGCAGGGCCGCTGCCAGAGTGGTTCCGCTCAACCCAAGTTCAGCCAGGATGGTGGCCACGGCCACGGGATGCGTGATGTAGGGGTCGCCGCTCTTGCGCTTTTGACCGCGGTGGCTTTGTTCCGCAACATCGAAGGCCCGCTGGATGAGGTCGAAGTCCTCTTTGGGGTTGTTGGCCCGGACTGTCCTCAGCAGGGGCTCAAGGATGGGTGAATACGTGGCCGTGCTGCGCCCCGTCAGCCGGGCCAGCCTGGAGCGGGTGCGTTCCCGGCGGCCGGGAAAGGTGGCGCGGGAGCCGGAGTTGTCGACCGGAACCAGCGGGCCAGGGCGCGCGGACGAGGCCACCCCGGCCTGCGTACCGTTGGCAGCACTCTTGTCTCCTTGTGCCGCTGGCGCTGACGCCGAACGCTCTTCCAATGAAGTACCCCTCACCACCGTTTAATTACTTCAGTCTATTCCCCGCAGCGGTGAGATTTATAACCAGCACCCTAAACACGGACGGGCCGGTCACCGCCAGGATTCTGGCTGTGGCCGGCCCGTGGCGTCTGACTTACGCCTGGACTGTTTCTACTACTGAGGATCCGGAGCCTGGCCCGGTACCGGCACGCCGGTGCTCAACCCGCTTCGCCTGCCTGGCGAGGTCGGGTTCGTTCTGGCGCAGCCAGGCATACAGTGGGGCCGCCACGAAAATGGTGGCTGCCGTGCCGATCAGGATTCCGACGAACAGTGCCAGCGAAAGGTCGCGCAGCGTCCCGGCACCCAGCAGCCCGGCACCGATAAACAGAATGGCGCCCACGGGAAGGATCGCAACCATCATGGTGTTGATCGACCGGACGAGGGTCTGGTTCACGGCAAGGTTGACCTCCTCGGCGAACGTGCGGCGGGTGGACGCATCGAGGTCGGCGGTGTTCTCGCGGATCTTGTCGAAGACAACCACCGTGTCGTACAGGGAGTAGCTGAGCACGGTGAGGAACCCGATGATCGCGGACGGAGTGACCTCGAAGTCGCTGAGGGCGTAGACGCCGGCGGTAATGAACATGGTCACCGCCATGCCCGCGATGGCCGACAGTGACATCTTCCACGTGCGGAAGTACAGCGCCATCAGCACTGCCGCGAGGAGGACGAACACCACAAGGCCGATCAGGGCCTGCTTGGTGACATCCGCACCCCAGGTCGGTCCAACGAAAGTGGAGGTCACCTCGTTGTCAGTGACGCCGTAGGCGCTGGTGAGCCCCTCCTTGATGCGGAGCGTCTCATCGTCCGTCAGCTTGTCCGTCTGGATCCGCATGGTGGTGCCGGCGACGTTCGCAACGCGCGGCACACTGCCCTGGACCACGTCAGTAACGGCCTTCTCCCCCAGCGCCGCATCGGTGGTCTGCACGTTGGAGACCGTGAATTCGGACCCGCCACGGAACTCGATGCCGAGGTTGAAGCCGCCCTTGGCCAGCGGAATGATGATGGACAGGACAACGGCCACGGCCGCGATGATGAACCAGAGTTTCTTGGCACCTACAAAGTTGTAGGACCGCTTTCCGGTGTAGAGCTCGTTGCCGAAGTTGGCGAAGCCTGACATTACTTGTTCTCCTTCGCTGAGGACTTCGAGGAGCCCGCGAGCTGCTCCTGCTTCTCCGCCAGGCGGCGTTCGGCGATGGTCATCCTGCGTTCCGCTTCGGCAGCCGCGCCGGCGTTCTTGGTACGGACAGCGGCAGGCTTGTCTGCAGGGGTGCGGACACGGCCGGCGCCGCGGTACAGCGGCACGGCTCCCAGCCGTTTCGGATCAAGGCCGGACAGCCGGTGCCCTTCGCCGAAGAACCTGGTGCGCGCCAGCATCTGCAGCGTCGGGTGGGTGAACATGAACACCACAATGAGGTCTGCAATGGCCGTCAGGCCAAGGGTGAAGGCGAAGCCCCGGACGTTGCCCACAGCCACGAAGTAGAGGACCAGTGCAGCCAGCAGGTTAACGGCCTTGGAGGCCAGCACCGTCCGCTTGGCCCGCTTCCAGCCGTTCTCGACGGCGGAGACCAGGCCGCGGCCTTCACGGAGCTCGTCCCGGATGCGTTCGAAGTAGACGATGAAGGAGTCCGCCGTCTGTCCGATTGCCACGATGAGGCCCGCGACTCCGGCCAGGGACAGCCGGTAGTTCTCGGTCCAGCCCAGGATGGCGATTGCGAGATACGTCAGGACGCCGGCGACCACCAGTGAAGCGATGGTCACCAAGCCAAGCGCCCGGTACTGGAACAGGGAGTAGACCACCACGAGGAGCAGGCCGATGATGCCCGCCAGGAGGCCCATGCGCAGCTGCTCACCGCCGAGGGTTGCCGAAATCTGCTGCTCGCTCTGGATCTCGAAGCTGATGGGCAGTGCACCGAAGCGGAGCTGGTCCGACAGGGCCTTGGCGCTCTGCTCGGTGAACCCGCCGGTGATCTGCGGGCGGCCGTCGGTGATGACGGCGAGGGACCGCGGAGCGGAGATGACCTGGTCATCCAGCACAATGGCGAACTGGGCCTTCGGATCGTTGCCCGCATCGCCGCCGGCGGCAACGTAGAACTGGTTCAGGCGTTCGGTGACCTCTTTGAACCTGGCCGTGCCTTCGTCGTCGAACTGGATGTTCACTGCCCAGTCGTTGGTGACGGCACCCTGCGCACCCTGCTGGAGCTGGAAGGAGGACGTAACGATGTTGCTTCCCTTAACTTCCACGGGACCCAGGATGTACTTGATCGCAGGGTTCGTCTCGGAAGCCGGCTCACAGGTCACCAGCGGCTTGGCCGGGTCGGACCGTTCCCGCTCGTCCTGCGCCGGGTTGTCGCAGTCAAGGGTTTCGAACTCGCGGTAGATCTCCGGGGTGATCCAGTTGATGTCGCTGCTGTTGGCGGGTTCCGCCGTCGGCTTGGGCAGCTGGTCCTCCGGCGCCCGCTGCTCCTCCGGCACTGGCGCACCGGCACCGGCGAGCAGCACGGGCCGGAAGTTCATGTCGGCGGAGGCCTGGATCAGGTCGCGCGTCTGGCTGGAGGGGGTGCCGGGAAGGCTGACCACCACATTGCGCCCTGACTGGGTGCTGATCTCTGCTTCTGCAACACCTGAACCGTCAACGCGCTGGCGGATGATCGCCACGGCCTGGTTGAGCTGTTCCTCGTTGATGTCCGAACCGCCTTCGACCTTGGGCGCCAGGATCATCTGGGTGCCGCCTTCGAGGTCCAGCGCCAGCTTGGGCGCCCAGCTTGCCTGCCCGGCAAGGGTTCCGCCAGCCAGGACGGCGGTGAGGGTGGCGAGGAGTACACCGAGCCAGACCAGGACCCTGAGGCCTGGTTTCTTGGGGCCAGTTCGTGCCATTGTCGATCTTTCTCTTATTCACGGAGGAACCGCCGGTGCCTGCTTGTGCTTGCACCGGCGGCGGTCCGCAGCGGTAGAGGTGTTGTGGATGCAGCGGGGACTAGTTGTCCTTCTTGCCCTCGTCATTGAGGCGCTTCAGGGTTTCATCCGGGGTTTCGAGCGGCGTTATGGAGCTGCCGGTCTCCTGCGCCGTCAGAGACGACGCATCGTCCGGGACAGCCGGGGCGTCAGCCGCCGGAACCGCTGCCGGCTCTACGATCTTGGTGACTGCCTGGCGGTGCACGGTAGCAAGGTTGCCGGGGGAAAGCTCCAGCGTGACCTTGTTTTCCTCGTCGTCGATCTCAACGATGCGGCCGAACAGGCCAAAGCTGGTCATGACTTCCACGCCGGGGGCGAACTGTGACTGAAGCGTTGCCTGCTGCTGCTGGGTCTTCTTGTTGCGGCGGAACATCATGAAGATGAAGATGCCGAGCATCACGAACAGCAGGATCGACATGATGTCGATGCCGCCGCCGGGCTGGGTAGTGGTGGTCTGGGCAGTGATGTGTCCGAACACGGGGAAGATCCATTCTGTACGTGCATTGAGCTGTACTTGCATTGAGCCGGTTAACAGCGCCGTCCGCTTTGAACGAGTGGCCTGGCGAAGCTGCTTGCCATCCATTCGCGGGCTGCCGGTAATGCTGCCCGCGGGAACAAAGACCCGAACGTGCCGAGCGTCATACCAGTCTAAAGGGAAAAGCTGAACGGAGCCTGCTATTGGATTCCGGGGCCCGTCAGCCAGGGCTTAGGCGTCGTCTTCGGCAGGCTCGAAGAGGTCCAGCTGCTCCTGGGCAAAGACACCTGACGGAATGGCATAACCCAGGTGGGTCCAGGCCGGAGCCATGGCAATGCGGCCACGCTGGGTGCGGCCCAGGAGGCCCTCCCGGACCAGGAACGGCTCAGCCACGGTTTCCACGGTTTCGGTCTCTTCACCGACTGCGATGGCCAGCGTGGAGAGCCCCACCGGCCCGCCGCCGAACTTGGTAATGAGGGCTTCGAGGACGGCACGGTCGAGCCGGTCCAGTCCCTTCTTGTCCACCTCATACATGTCCAGCGCCGCCGACGCCGCCCTGGCGTCGATCTGGTCAATTCCATGGACCAAAGCCCAGTCCCGGACACGGCGCAGCAGCCGGTTGGCAATACGGGGGGTGCCGCGGGAGCGCCCCGCGATCTCGGAAAATCCCGCCGAGTTGACCTTGAGGTCCAGCAGGCCGGCAGAGCGCCGCAGAACGAGTTCAAGCTCCGGCACGGAGTAGAACTCCAGGTGGCCGGTGAAGCCGAACCTGTCCCGCAGGGGTCCCGGGAGCAGGCCCGCCCGGGTGGTGGCGCCCACCAGGGTGAAAGGCGGCAGTTCGAGGGGAATTGCCGTGGCGCCGGCCCCCTTGCCCACCACGATGTCCACCCGGAAATCCTCCATGGCCATGTACAGCATCTCTTCGGCCGGCCTGGACATCCGGTGGATCTCGTCCAGGAACAGGACTTCGCCCTCGGAAAGCGAGGAAAGAATCGCGGCAAGGTCCCCTGCGTGCTGAATGGCAGGGCCGCTGCTGATCCGCAGGGGCGCACTCATTTCGGACGCAACGATCATGGCAAGGGTTGTCTTGCCCAGTCCCGGCGGGCCCGAGAAGAGCACGTGGTCCGCGCTGCGCCCGCGCATCCGGGATGCCTGAAGAACCAGGGACAGCTGTTTCCTTACCCGGTGCTGGCCCACGAAGTCGTCCAGGTTCTTGGGCCGGAGCGCGGCCTCGATGGCACGCTCCTCGGGCTCCTCCCCCGCGGCCACCAGGGACGGTTCAGCCACGGCTGCCTACGCGGTTGCCGGCCCGTGCACCGTCCTGTCCAAGCCACCGGAGCGTGGTCCGCAGGATCTCCGGCACGTTGCCGCGGAACGAAACCTCGGGATCGTCAGCCAGCGCCTTGTCGATGCTTGAGGAGGCGTCCTTTTCCGACCAGCCCAGGCTGGTCATGGCGGCCACCACCTGAGGCTTCCAGGCGGCTTCGGCCGGGGTGGACGCCGCGGCCGCACCAGCCGTGCCGTGCGGAACCAGCTTCCCGGCCAGCTCCAGCACAATCCGCCCAGCGACTTTGGGGCCGATGCCGGGAACCTTGGTGAACGTCTTGCTGTCCCCCGTGTGCGCGGCCACCCGGATCGCCTCCGGTTCGTGGACCGCAAGGACTGCCAGGGCCAGGCGCGGCCCAACCCCGCTCACACTGAGCAGCACGTCGAAAACCTCACGCTCGTCGTCGGACGCAAAACCAAAGAGCGTCAGCGAATCCTCCCGGACAATCAGGGAGGTGAACAGCTGGCCTTCCTCGCCGGTGCGCAGCCTGCTCAGGGTCTGCGGGGTGGCGTTCACGCTCATGCCCGCCCCGTTGAGGTCAATGACAGCGGTGGAAAGTCCCACATGCGCTACCGTTCCGCGAAGGAAACTGATCAAGGCCTGGCTCCTGGTGTCTTTGCCGGGCTCCAGGGAGCAGGACCGGCTATCCGAACATATCTACGAATACCCTAGCAAGCAGCCAGGACATTCAGCGTGCGCGGCGCGCCTTCGCCTCGGCCTCGGCCCAGGCCCGCTGGGCCGGGGTCAGGGACGAACTGCCCGGGCCGGTAGTAGCAACGGCGGCGCCGCTGCCCGCCCGCCAGGCGTGGGTGATAGCGAGCGCAAGGGCGTCGGCGGCGTCCGCAGGCCTCGGCGGTGCGTCAAGGCGCAGGATCTTGGTGACGAGCTTGGTCACCGCATCCTTGTTCGAGGTACCGCTGCCGGTGACGGCCGCCTTGACTTCCGACGGCGTATGCAGCGCCACCGGGATCCCCCGCCGGGCCGCCGCCGCGATCACCACGCCCGATGCCTGGGCCACGCCCATCACGGTACTTACGTTGAGCTGGGAAAAGACCCGTTCGACGGCGAGGACGTGGGGTTCGTGGCGGTCAAGCCACTCGTCGATGGCGAGGGCGATCACCAGCAGCCTCTGGTCCAGGCTGTCCTCAGGCGACGTTTCCACCACGCCATAGGCAACCATGGTGGCCTGCCTGTTCCGCTCAACGTCCACGACGCCTATCCCGCAGCGCGTCAGGCCTGGATCCACCCCCAGGACGCGGAGCGTCACTGGCAGGAACGCCCCACGTGCAGGCGGAACCTCACTCAGAGTCCAGGGCGGCCTGGACGTCGTCGCTGAGGTCGGCGTTGCTGTAGACGTTCTGGACGTCGTCGAGGTCCTCCAGGGCGTCAACGAGCTTCATGAACTTCTTTGCGGCGTCCAGGTCCAGCGGCACTTCCATGGACGGAACGAATTCCGCCTCGTCGGTGTCGTACTCGATGCCGGCGTCCTTCAGGGCGTCGCGGACGGCCTGGAGGTCCTTGGGGTCCGAGTGGATCTCGAAGGTGTCGCCGTTGTCCTTGACTTCCTCGGCCCCGGCGTCCAGGACGGCCATCAGGACGTCGTCCTCGGTCAGGTCCTTCTTGGGCAGGGTCACCACGCCCTTGCGGCTGAAGAGGTAGCTGACCGAACCGGGATCGGCGATGGTGCCGCCGTTGCGGGAGATGGCGAGCCGGACCTCCGAGGCCGCGCGGTTCTTATTGTCCGTCAGGCACTCGATGAGCAGTGCAGAACCCTGCGGGCCGCGGCATTCGTACATGATCTCGGTGTAGTCCACCACTTCGCCGGTAAGCCCGGCTCCGCGCTTGATGGCACGGTCGATGTTGTCTGCCGGCACCGAGGTCTTCTTGGCCTTGGTCACGGCGAGTTCCAGGCCGGGGTTGCCCTGGAGGTCCGGGCCGCCCATACGCGCGGCAACTTCAATGTTCTTGATCAGCTTGGCAAACGACTTGGCGCGGCGGCTGTCGAGGATGGCCTTCTTGTGCTTGGTCGTTGCCCATTTGGAGTGGCCTGACATGCTTTACGCTTCTCCTCTGATCATGCGGATAAAAAGTTCGTGTACGCGTTTCTCCCCAGTCACTTCCGGGTGGAAGGAGGTGGCCAGCAGGTGGCCGGAACGCACTGCAACAATTCTAGCCGTCCCCGGCAGCGGTACGGCGTGGGACGCGTGCTCCGGGTCGGCGGGCTCAACCTGGGCGAGGATTTCGACGCCGGGACCAACACGTTCCACCCAGGGCCCGCGGATGAAGACAGCGTGGACCGGCGCAACACCGGACGCCGTGGCGCTGAAGTCCAAGCCCTTGAAGTCAAGGTCCGTTTCAAAGGACTCGCGCTGCCGGCCGAAAGCGTTGCGGCGCACGGTGATGTCCAGTCCACCGAATGTCTGCTGCGGAGCCCCGGACAGGTCCGTGGCGGGATCTGCAATGTCGGTGGCAAGCAGGATCATCCCTGCACATGAGCCATACACGGGGAGGCCTAGGGAGATGCGCTCCCGCAGCGGTTCGGCAAGGTCAAAGGCGCGTGCAAGTTTGTCGATGGCGGTGGACTCGCCGCCGGGAATGATCAGCCCGTCCAGGCCGTCCAGTTCCTTGGGCCGGCGGACGCCGACGGCCTCGGCGCCTGTGTCCTCGATGGCCCGCAGGTGCTCACGGAAGTCACCCTGGAGCGCCAGCACACCGATCCGAAGGCCGGATCCCGCGCGCGCAGAAGCAGCCGAAAGGGAATTTGTCATCCATCCAGCATACGGGTGGGCCTATACAGGGACCGGCAGGGAGGGCGTCAACGGCGGTTGCATGCCTTTGCTGGGATATATTCAAAACATGCTCTACTTCAGTGTTCCGCTCGGCAAACTGGTCCGCCGGGTGTCCCGGCTTAGGGGCGGCGGGTCCGCCCTGCCCGGGCTGGTGGTCGAAAAAATCGACCCCGGCTTTATGCGGCGGACACTCACCACCCTCCCCCATGGGGTGGCGGTGGTCAGCGGCACCAACGGCAAGACCACCACCACCAAAATGGTGGTGGAACTGCTGGAAAGCCAGGGCCTGAGGGTCTTCACCAACCGCACTGGCAGCAATTTCACCCGCGGCGTCGCTGCGGCCCTGCTCGGCGAGGTTGACTGGCGCGGCCGGCTGGACGCCGACGTCGCTGTCCTGGAGCTGGACGAAGCGCATGCCGTGCACTTCGTCAACAGCGTCCCGCCGCGCTACTGCCTCCTCCTTAACGTCCTGCGCGACCAGCTGGACCGGTTCGGCGAGATCGACAAGACAGCCCAACTCCTCCAGCACATCGCAGCGAAGACCACCGGAACGGTGGTCCTGAACCGGGAAGACCCCCGGGTGGCCCGGATCGCGGACACCCTCACCGGGCAGGACGTCAAGTACTTTGGCCTGGACGACTCGCTCCTGAGCACCTTCCCCAACGACGACGACATGCGGGCTGCTCCGGGAAGTCCCGCTCCGGCGGGCCTGCCGGAGAAGCCGGCAGCCGACGTCGTCCTTCGCAAGGTCGGCGCGGACACCGCTGAGTTCGAGTACGACGGCGCCACGGTCACCACGGGCATGAAGCTTCGGGGTGTCTACAACATCTTCAACGCCGCCGCCGCACTGACGCTTGCGCGCAGCATCTGCGGCAGCGGCGCCGCCACCGCCAACCACGACGCCCTGCTTGAGGCACTGTCCCGGGTGGCTCCGGCCTTCGGTCGCGGGGAAAGCCTCACCGTTGACGGCCACCCCCTGGACCTGGTCCTGGTCAAGAATCCCAGCGGCTTCCGCCTGGGCCTGAAGTCGTTCCCCGCGGGCGGCTACGCCACCATGATCGCCATCAATGACAACTACGCCGACGGCAGGGACATGTCCTGGCTGTGGGACGTGGAATTCGAGTCGCTGCGCGAGGGCGGGGTTGACCAGCTCACCGGGTCACGGGCCTACGACATGGCACTGCGGCTGCAATACGACGACGTCCGCATCGGCAACGTCGAACCGGACATCACCCCGGCACTCGCGGCCTTCATCAGGGAAGCCCACGGAAAGCCAAAGCGCATCTTCTGCACCTACACGGCGATGCTGGCCATCCGCCGTGAACTGTCCAAAATCACTACCGTGGAGGTTGTCTCTTGAGCCAGGCAGGAGCTGGTCCCGCACAGGAAAACTCCGGGAGCAAGGGGACCCTCCGGGTGGTGCAGCTCTACCCGCGGGACATGAACATCTACGGCGACTGGGGCAACGCCCTGGTGCTCCAGCAGCGCATCAGCTGGCACGGTTACACCCCGGAACTGCTTGAGTACAACGTGGGGGATCCGTTCCCGGAGGACGTGGACATCATTGTGGGCGGCGGCGGCCAGGACAGCGGCCAACTGGTCATCCAGGACGACCTGCAGGCCCGCTCCGGTGTGCTGAAGGACCTGGCGGAGGACGGTGCGCCCATGCTTGTCATCTGTGGGCTTTACCAGCTTTTCGGACACTTCTTCAAGACCCGCACCGGCGCTGTGATCCCGGGGATCGGCATCCTGGATGTTGAGACGCACGGCACCGAGGAGAGGCTGATCGGCAACGTCAAGGTTGCCACGCCTGAGTTCGGGGAGGTGCTTGGCTACGAGAACCACAGCGGCCAGACAACACTGGGCAGCGGCGTGCGGCCTTTGGGCTCCACCCCGAAGGGCATGGGCAACAACAGCAGTGACGGCCACGAGGGTGCCCGGTACCGGAACATCGTGGCCAGTTACCTGCACGGCTCCCTCCTGCCCAAGAACCCGGCCATCGCGGACTTCCTGATCCGGACGGCGGCGGAGCGCCAGTACGGCAGCTTTGTTCCGGGCCATCCGGACGACAGCTACGCGGTATTGGCACGGGAACACGCCGCACGCCGCCCCCGCTGACCAGGCCCGCGACCAGGTTCCCGTCCTGGCACGTTCCTGCGGGCAGGGGCCCGCACCGGAAGGTCAGGGGTCGCGGGTGATCACAAGTTCGTGCGCCCCGGCTGCCGCTGCGCCCATTGCTTCCACGACGCCTGCTGTCCTGTTCCGTGTGGCGGCGTCGGCTTCCTGCCCGGCACAGGGTCCCTGCGGCGCATCGGTGGCCACCGAACACCAGCGGTAGGGATCGCGGACGATGACAGAGGGAGCCCAGGCAAGGTCTGTGGCAGTCCATCTTCCGGAGGCGTCCTGGCCGAACTGCACCCGCACCAGGAGGCCCTCGTTGTTGACCACATACCAGGGCGAAAGCTCCGTGATGCCGTTGCCCAGGCCGTAAACGATCCACGTGCCCTTGTAGCTCTCAATGGGGAGCACGGAATGCGTGTGGTGTCCGTAGACCAGGTTGAACTGGCCGCTGTCCACCAGGGCGTGCGCCACTTCCCGCTGCCGGGCGTTCGGTTCGCTGGCGTATTCGTCTCCGGCGTGGATGGCCGCCAGCACGATGTCCGCCCCCAGCGCCCTGGCCTTCTCCGCTTTGGCGATCATGGTTGGCGCATCCAGCATGTCCACTTGCCAGGGATGCTCGGGAAGAAGTCCGTTGAGTCCGTAGGTGGCCTGGATGATAGCCACCTTCGCGGCCGGAGTCTGCATGATGAGGATCCCTTGCGACTCCTTTTCAGTCCGGTACGAACCCGTGTGTTTCAGGCCGGCAGCGTCCAGCTGGTCCAGGGTGCGCAGCAGCCCGTCCGTTCCACGGTCGATGGTGTGGTTGCTTGCCGTTGTGCAGGCCTGGTACCCCACTTCTTTTGATGCTGCAATGATTTGCGGCGGAACATTGAACGACGGATAGGCTGCGAACGGGCCTTCCGGGCCGGCCACCGGCGTTTCCAGGTGGCAAATGGCCAGGTCACTGTTTTCGAGGTACCGCCGCTGCCCGTCCAGCAGCGGCACGAAATCCAGTCCGGACCTGCCCGACGCCGCCGCGTCCTGCTGCGCCTGCTGCCACAGCTGTGCGTGGACCAGCATGTCGCCGGTGACCAGCACGGACGTGCACCGGAGCACCGGGCAGGCCGGACCCTCGCCGGGCGTGGGAGTTGGCGTCGGGGTTGGAGGGGAAGCCGCAGTGCTGCTGGTGCCCGGGCTGCTGGTGTTCGGGCCGCTGGTGCCGGGGCTGCCGGGACCGGTGTTTGCCAAACCGGTCCCTCCTGCCCGTGACGAGGGCCCGGCCTGTTCCGCGACCAGCCCGCAGCCGCCGAGCGCTCCAGCTGTAGACAGTGCGGCAGCCAGCGCAAGGGCAGGGATGACGCGGCGAAAATGCACCGGCCCCCTGCCGGTTAGAGTCCCCATAAGAGCATTCTAGGGAGCGGCGTGGCTCACATTGAGAAGCGTGGCCCGCTGTGAAAGGTTTTACTTCATGACCAACCCCCTTTTGGCACCCAGTCCCCTGCCCTATGGACTTCCGCCCTTCGCGGAGATCACACCCGCCGATTATGAGGACGCCGTCCGGTCAGGCCTCGCAGAGCACCTGGCTGAGATCCAGGCCATTGTTGATGACGCGGCCCCTGCCACTTTCGAGAACACGGCCGTGGCGATGGAACGCTCCGGCAGGCTCCTGGACCGCGCGGCTGCGTCCTTCTTCACCCTCGTTTCGGCCGATGCATCCCAGGAGATCCGGGATCTGGAAACGGCGCTGGCTCCGCTGTTCTCCGCACACCAGGACGAGGTCTTCCTCAACCGGGCATTGTTCGAACGCTTTGCCGCCATCGACACCTCCGGCTGCGATGCTGAGTCCGTGCGGCTTGTCGAGGAGTATCTAAAGGAATTCCGGCAGTCGGGCATCCAGCTGGACGGGCCTGCCCGGGAAAGGCTCAAGGAGGTTAACGCCGAGCTCTCGCGCTTGGGCACCGAGTTCGGACAGCGCGTGAAAGAAGGAATGAAGTCCGCTGCGCTGCTTCTGGACCACGCAGGCGAGCTGGCGGGACTGCCGGCCGATGACATTGCCGCCGCCGCGGAGGCCGCCCGCGCCGCAGGACATGACGGCAAATTCCTGCTGACACTGATCCAGCCGACCAATCAGCCTGCCCTGTCCGCCCTCGAGAACCGGGGGGTCCGCCGTCGGCTGTTCGAAGCGTCTGCGGCCCGGGGCAGCGGGGGCGGAAGCCTCGACGTGCTGGATTTGGCCACGTCAATGGCCCGGCTTCGCGCCGAAAAAGCAGCGCTTTTGGGCTTCGCCAACTACGCAGAACTGGTGGTGGACCGGCAGACGGCCCCGGATTTCGGGTCGGTCCAGTCCATGCTGAACCGCATGGCGCCGGCAGCCGTGCGGAACGCCGACACCGAAGCCGCTGCCCTGGCCGAGGCCGCGGGCCACCCGCTGGAGGCCTGGGACTGGGCCTTCTACTCCGCGAAGGTCCGGCGCGAACGCTACGACGTTGATGAACAGGCACTCCGCCCCTATTTCGAGCTGGACCGTGTGCTGGAAGACGGCGTCTTCTTCGCCGCCACTTCCCTCTTCGGCGTCACCTTCCACGAGCGGAAGGACCTTGCCGGGTACCACCCCGATGTCCGCGTCTGGGAGGTCCGCGACGGGGACGGCCTGGGACTGTTCCTGGGCGACTACTACACCCGTGAATCCAAGCGGGGCGGGGCCTGGATGAACTCCCTGGTGGAACAGTCGGCGCTGCTGGGAACAAAACCGGTGGTCATCAACAACCTGAACATCTCCAAGCCGCCCGCGGGTGAACCGACGCTCCTGACGCTGGACGAGCTGCGGACCACCTTCCACGAGTTTGGCCACGCCCTGCACGGGCTGTTTTCCAACGTGACCTATCCCCGGTTTTCCGGCACTTCCGTCCCCCGCGACTTTGTGGAATATCCCTCACAGGTCAACGAAATGTGGATCATGTGGCCCGACGTGCTGCAGAACTACGCCCGCCACCATGAAACGGGCGAGCCGCTTCCGCAGGAGGTGGTTTCGAAACTGGAGGCGTCCCGGCTGTGGGGTGAAGGATTTGCCACCACCGAATACCTGGGCGCGGCACTGCTGGACCTGGCCTGGCACGTCCTTGACGGCAGCGACATCCCCGAGGATGCCGTTGCGTTTGAAGACAAGGCCCTGGCCGCCGCCGGCATCGCCCATGCCCTGATTCCGCCGCGCTACCGAACCGGCTATTTCCAGCATGTCTTTGCCGGTGCGGGGTATGCCGCCGGCTACTACTCCTACATCTGGAGCGAGGTTTTGGATGCGGAGACGGTGGACTGGTTCACCGAGAACGGCGGACTCACGCGGGCAAACGGCGACCGTTTCCGCCAGGAGCTCCTCTCCCGGGGAAACAGCCGCGACCCCCTGGAATCATTCCGCATCCTCCGTGGCCGCGAGGCAAGGCTGGAACCGCTGCTGAAGCGCCGCGGCCTCGAATAGCCAGCACTCTCCCTCTGGAGTTTTTGTCCAGATATGCAGGCTTCTACCCCATTAAAGCCTGCATATCTGGACAAAAACTCTTAGGAAACGGACGACGCCGGTCCCCCACCAGAGAAAGGTGAGGAACCGGCGTCGTTACTGCCGTAAGGCGGAGGACTACCAGCCGCGCTCGGCAAGGCGGTGGGGCTGGGGGATTTCATCGACGTTGATGCCCACCATGGCTTCGCCCAGGCCGCGGGAGGCCTTGGCGATGACGTCGGGGTCGTCGTAGAAGGTGGTGGCCTTCACGACGGCGGCCGCGCGCTGGGCGGGGTTGCCGGACTTGAAGATGCCGGAGCCGACGAACACGCCGTCCGCGCCGAGCTGCATCATCATGGCAGCGTCAGCCGGCGTGGCGATGCCGCCGGCGGTGAACAGCACCACCGGAAGCTTGCCGGCAGCGGCAACTTCCTTGACCAGTTCGTACGGGGCCTGCAGTTCCTTGGCCGCGACGTAGAGCTCGTCCTCGGGAAGGGCTGCGAGCTTGGCGATCTCGGAGCGGATCTGGCGCATGTGCCCGGTGGCGTTGGAGACGTCGCCGGTGCCGGCCTCGCCCTTGGAGCGGATCATCGCCGCGCCCTCATTGATGCGGCGCAGCGCCTCACCCAGGTTGGTGGCACCGCAGACGAAGGGAACCTTGAAGTTCCACTTGTCGATGTGGTTGATGTAGTCGGCCGGGGTCAGGACCTCGGACTCGTCAATGTAGTCCACTCCGAGGGACTGCAGGACCTGCGCCTCGACGAAGTGGCCGATCCGGGCCTTGGCCATGACCGGCACGGACACGGCGTCGATGATCTTGTCGATCATGTCCGGATCGGACATGCGGGAGACGCCGCCCTGGGCGCGGATATCGGCCGGAACGCGTTCCAGCGCCATTACAGCAACGGCACCGGCGTCTTCGGCGATGCGGGCCTGTTCGACGTTGACGACGTCCATGATGACGCCGCCCTTGAGCATCTCAGCCATGCCCCGCTTGACGCGGTTGCTGCCCGTGACGCTGTTCGCGGACGTACCGGCCCCGCTGCTTACATCAGGTGTAGACACAAAAACCCCTATGGGTAGATAGATGACCTTCGCCGGGCATGCAGGGCGGCACAAATGCCATCTGTGCACACACCGGGTTGCCGGATCCAATGACCGGGCAGTCCTAATACTAGTCTCACCGCGGCCGGCCGGCTTAATTCGCGTTAATCGGCAGTGGACGGTTCCGCGAGGGCCTGCCGGCGGACCGAAACCACGCGCTGGACCACGGTGATCAGGCTGGCGACGGCCAGCAGCAGGAGAGTCACCAGCAGGACCACCTCAGGGAGCCCAAGGCCGGTGAATCCGGTGACAACCAGTACTGAGACGAGGCGCTCGGCACGCTCGGCGATTCCGACGTTGGCTGTGAACCCCAACGATTCCGCTTTCGCGCGCGCATAGGAAACCACCATGCCCAGGACAAGGCAGACGATGGCTGCGACGGCGACCGGGACGTTGGCCCCGCCGGTGAAGAACCATACGGCCACGCCCGCGAACAGGGCGCCGTCTGCAATCCGGTCCAGGGTGGAGTCCAGGAAGTTGCCCCAGCGGCTGCCCACGTCCCGCATCCTGGCCATGATGCCGTCCAGGACGTCGGAGAAGATGAACGCCGTGATGAACAGGGTTCCCCACCAGAGCTGGCCGAGCGGGTAGAACACCAGCGCACCCACCACCACTCCGGCGGTGCCGATGACCGTTACTGCGTCAGGCGAGATTCCGATTTTGAGGAGCCAGCGGGCAAGCGGGGTGAACAGCGCGGTGAAAAAGCCGCGCGCGTGCTTATTCAGCATGCGTCTCCCCGGGCCAGGCGTCGGCCACCTGCTGGCGGACCTCGTCGAGGGTCTGGGTGATGGCTTTGGTCTGGGCGATGATGGGGAAGAAATTCCCGTCGCCGCCCCAGCGTGGCACGATGTGCTGGTGCAGGTGCGCGGCGATGCCGGCACCGCCCACAACTCCCTGGTTCATGCCCAGGTTGAAACCGCCCGGATTGGCCACTTTGCGCAGCACCCGCATGGCCGTCTGCGTGAGGTCCGCAAACTCCGCCGTCTCATCGAGCGTCAGGTCGGTGTAGTCCGGAATGTGGCGGTAGGGGCACACCAGTAGATGCCCGGGATTGTAGGGAAACAGGTTGAGCACCACGTAGCACGTCTTTCCGCGGTGGACGATGAGTGCTTCCTCGTCCGACCTTCCGGGACCGATGCAGAAGGGGCAGTCATTTTCGTTCTTGAACTGGTGCTGCCCGCCCTTGATGTACGCCATGCGGTGCGGAGTCCACAGGCGCTGGAAGGCGTCCGGGACACCGGCGAGGTCAAAGTCGTCGGTAACGCCGGCATCTCCTGGATACCCTGCGCCTGTGTTCTCCTGCACGGTGATGTTCCGTTTCCGCTAGCTGGTCCGGTTACGGACGGCTTCCGTGATCCGTTTGACTGCCTCTGCCACGGGCACGCCGTTGTCCTGGCTTCCATCACGGAAGCGGAACGAAACGGCGCCTGCTTCGGCATCGTCCCCGCCCGCGATCAGCACGAACGGAATCTTGTCCTTGCTGGCCGTTCGGATCTTCTTGGGGAACCGGTCCGAGGAGGTGTCCACTTCGGCGCGGATGCCTGCGGCCTTCAGCTGGTCGACGACGTCGAACATGTACTCGTTGAAGGTCTCAGCAACCGGAATGCCCACCACCTGTACCGGTGCCAGCCACGCGGGGAACGCTCCGGCGTAGTGCTCGGTCAGCACGCCCATGAAACGCTCGATTGATCCGAACAGGGCACGGTGGATCATCACGGGCCGCTGCCGGCTGCCGTCTGCAGCCTGGAACTCAAGTTCGAAGCGTTCAGGCAGGTTGAAGTCCAGCTGGATAGTGGACATCTGCCAGGTGCGGCCAAGGGCGTCCTTGGCCTGCACCGAGATCTTGGGGCCGTAGAAGGCGGCTCCACCCGGATCCGCGACCAGTTCCAGGCCGGATTCCTCGGCCACTTCGGCGAGGGTGCGGGTGGCTTCTTCCCAGGCCGCGTCCTCCCCAACGTACTTCTCCGGATCCTTGGTGGACAGCTCCAGGTAGAAGTCGTTCAAGCCGTAGTCCTTCAGGAGGTCCAGCACGAACGTCAGCGTCTTGGTGAGCTCGCCCTTCATCTGCTCGCGGGTGCAGTAGATGTGGGCGTCGTCCTGTGTCATGCCGCGGACCCGGGTCAGGCCGTGCACCACGCCGGACTTCTCATACCGGTACACGGAGCCGAATTCGAAGAGCCGCAGGGGCAGCTCGCGGTAGGACCGTCCCCGGGAGCGGAAGATCAGGTTGTGCATGGGGCAGTTCATCGGCTTGAGGTAGTAGTCCTGGCCGGGTTTGCGGACAGTGCCGTCCTCGTTGAGTTCGGCGTCCACGTGCATCGCGGGGAACATGCCGTCCTTGTACCAGTCCAGGTGGCCGGAGACCTCATACAGGTGGCCCTTGGTGATGTGCGGGGTGTAGACGAACTCGTAACCGGCTTCGACGTGGCGCTGCCGGGAGTAGTCCTCCATCTCCTTGCGGATGATGCCACCCTTGGGGTGGAAGACCGGAAGGCCTGAACCGAGTTCATCCGGGAAGGAAAACAGGTCAAGTTCCGAGCCGAGCTTGCGGTGGTCGCGGCGTTCTGCCTCTGCGATGCGTTCCTGGTAGGCCTTGAGGGCGTCCTTGGTGGGCCAGGCCGTGCCGTAGATGCGCTGCAGCTGCTGGTTCTTCTGGTTGCCCAGCCAGTAAGCGGAGGACGAGCGGGTGAGGGCAAAGGCGTTGGAGATGAGCTTGGTGTTGGGCAGGTGCGGGCCGCGGCAGAGATCGCACCAAACGGTGGTCCCTTCCTTGCGCTCAACGTTGTCGTAAATAGTGATATCGCCTGCGCCGACCTCGACGTTCACGCCCTCGCCTGCCTCGGCGGCCTCGTTTTTCTTGCCCAGCAGTTCGAGCTTGTAGGGCTCGTTCTTCATGGCTTCACGGGCTTCGTCCTCGCTCACGACGCGGCGGACGAACTTCTGGTTCTGGTTGATGATCTTCTGCATCATCTTTTCGAGGGTCTTGAGGTCCTCGGGAGTGAACGGTTCTGCCACATCGAAGTCGAAGTAGAACCCGTCAGTAATGTACGGGCCGATGCCCAGCTTGGCGTCGGGGCGCAACTGCTGGACAGCCTGGGCCATGACGTGGGCGGTGGAGTGGCGGAGGACGTTAAGGCCGTCGGGAGAGTCAATGGTGACGCCTTGGACGTCGGCGCCTTCCGGCAGCTCCTGGTCAAGGTCCTTCAGCTCGCCGTTGACGCGGGCTACAACAACATCACGGCGCTCAAAGAAGAGTTCCGCACCGGTTGTCCCGGTAGTCACCTTGGTCTCTTCGCCATCGACGAGAAGGGTGATCTGCTGGGCATCTGACACGGGTGTCTCCTATTCAAAGTTAAGGCTTCATAGCTTGTGGCATACGGGGACCACAGCCAGCCATCGTCAATGCTATCGGTTCCGCTGAGGCCCGACCAACGCGGCGCACGGAAGGGTCAGCCGCTGAATCCCGTTATGGCGAGGCTCCTGCTGATTCCATCCAGCGGATGCGGGGCTTCCGGTTCCTGCGGACTGGAATCCGGGAAGGGCAGGGTCTCTGTCCTGCCAAGGTCCCAGGCCATGCTTGCACTTAGGCTGATCCCACGAGGCCCGGTCCGCCGGGTTGTCCCGCGGATCAGCAGCAGTCTGGTCCCAAAGAGGAGCATTCCGGCTTTTTCCTGGGCTTCGTGGAAAAAGACCGAATCGATGCAGCCGGTGCCGTCGTCGATACTGATGAAGACCACGCGCCTCCCGCCCCTCATGGGCGGCGTCTGTGTTGCCACCCGCACTCCGGCCACCAATACCTCCGTTCCGTTGCGCAGGCCCAGGAGTTTGTCCGCCGTGGTGACACCAAGCCTGTCCAGCATGGGCCGGTGGCTGTCCATCAGGTGGCTGCTGACGTCCACGGCCATCAGGTCCAGTTCAGCCCGCACGTTTTCCACAATTGTTGGCGACGGGAGCCCCGGCTTAACATTGCGCAGTTCAACATCCCCCAAGGGCAGGGACAGCTGGCCCTCAAGGACTTCCACGCCTTTCCGCCCACTGCTGGACCCCTGGATCTGCTGCAGGTGGTGGACGAGGTCGGCCCGGTTTGCCGTGCCGCCCGCCTCACGGTGAAGCGAATCAAAAGCCCCCAACTGGGCCAACCGCTTGATGTTGGGTTTGCTGACCCGTGACCGCGCCCTCAAGTCCGCTAGGGAGTCATAGGGCTGGCCCGCGACGATGCGTTTGAGTTCTGTTATAGAAAGCCCGTAGATGCCGTTCAGGCTGAGCCTGATACCCAGTTTTCCTGCGTCCTTGCCTTCTTCGATCCGTTCCACCCGGTACTCGGCCTTGCTGCGGTTAATGTCCAGGGGAAGGATGGGAATCCCGAGCCGCCGGGCTTCCGCCACCAGGAGCCTCTTGGGGTACATGCCGGGATCGTGCTCCCACAGGCCGGCAAGGAACGCTTCTGGATGATGGGCCTTCAGCCAGGCCGACTGGTAGGTGGGAACGGCAAAGGCGGCGCCGTGTGCTTTGCAGAATCCAAAACTTCCAAAGGCCTTCAGCGTCCCCCAGACGTTGTCCACCACCTCAGGCTGGTAACCCTTGATCCTGGCAGCTTTGCGGAAGAATTCCTCCACCCCCAGTTCGAGTGCCTCATTTCCCAGGGCCCGGCGGAACTCGTCAGCGCGGGCCAGGCCGCATCCGGTCATGACATCAAAGGTCCGCAGTATCTGTTCATGGAAGACGGTAACGCCATGGGTTTCCGCCAGCACTGGTTTAAGGTCCGGATGCGGATAGACCTCGGGGGCGAAGCCGTGCCGGTGTTCCAGGAAGGGCCGGACCATGTCCGACTTCATGGGGCCGGGACGGAACAGCGAAATATCGATGATGAGATCGTTGAACTCCCGGGGCGCCATCTTGCCGATCAGTTCCCGCTGGCCGGGCGATTCAATCTGGAAACAGCCCAGGGTGTGGGTGCTTCTGATGAGATCAAAGGTGGCTTCGTCATCAAGGGGAACTGCGTTGAGGTTGATGTGGCCATTGTCAGCAATGTAGTCGGGCCCTGTGCCGTCAGGTCCGGACGGATGCCTTCCGGCGGCCACCACTTCCTGTTTGGACGGGTGGATGCGGATGACTTCACGGACGGCAAACGCCATGGCGCTCTGCATCCGGACTCCCAGGACGTCAAGCTTGAGCATGCCCATGGGATCCATGTCGTGCTTATCGAACTGGCTCATGGGCAGGCCCAGCCCGCTGGGCTGCACAGGGGTGCGGTCCAGGAGGGTAGCGTCGCCAAGGATGACGCCACAGGGGTGCATGGAAATGTGGCGGGGCAGCCGGTCCAGGCGTTCCGTCAGGTCAACCAGCAGGTCAAGCTGCTGGTTCCCGTCCTGGTCGCGCTGCTCCACCCGGCCGGCGAATTCCCGGAGTTCAGGTTTTTCCTGCAGTGCCTCACGGAATTTCCGCGCAGAAAAACGCCACAGCTGCTTGGCGATCTCCCCCACCTCGTCGTCGTCCATACCCAGCGCCATTCCCGCGTCCCGCACCGCACCCCTGGCCCGGTATCCGTTCTGCATGCTCATCAGGGTGACCCGCTCGGAACCGAATCTCTTGAAAATGCGGTGGTAGACGTTGTGCCGCTCCGCGCTTTCAACGTCAATATCGATGTCCGGAAGGGTGGCACGGTCCTGTGAAAGGAACCGTTCAAAGATTAGGTCGTGCTGCAAGGGGTTCACCTGGCTGACGTCAATCAGGTAGTTGACCAGGCTTGAGGCGCCTGATCCCCGGGCAGCCGCCCGCACTCCCATCTCCTGGATCATGCGTGATACCTCAGCGACGGTCAGGAAGTAAGAGGAAAACCCGAGGTTGCGGATGATGCCCAGCTCATGGTCGAGCCGGGAGAGCATCCTGTCTCCGGCAGCGCCAGCAATTCCCGGAAAGCGCCGGCTGATACCGGCCTGGCACCGCTGGACCAGTTCAACGTGGGGATCCTGGCTGATGCCTATGACTGAGGCTTCGGGCACAACCGGCTGCTTCCAGCCCATGTCAGTGACCGGATCCATCCGGCAGCGGTCGGCGAGCGCCTCTGTTTGCGCCATCAGCTGTTTCAGGTCCGCGGCACCGTATCCTGCCGCTGAAATTATCTCTTTGCCCAGCCGGAGCATTTCCGGTGAAGACTTCAGCCATCCCTGGCCGGTTGGCTGAAGCAGCGGTTCATCCGCGAGTTCAGGCAGGGATTTCAGGGTGCGGGCTGAGTCGAGAACATCGGCGGTGGGGGCACCGTCGGCTGCGCAGTACCTGACGGCGTTGGTCAGGACAGCAGGAACATGATGCTCTTCGGCAAGCCTGAGCATCCGGACGGCGTGGGCTGTGCTCAACGGCTTTCCCGGTGCGCTGAGCTGGGACACGATCTCGGCCACCAGCGAGCCTGCGGGCATGGCCTCCAGCCACTGTTTGAAAAGGGTGCGCGGGCGAAGGTAGCGGCGCCCTCCCATGGCCCGTCCGACGTCGGAATCAGGCCCGATCAGGACCGTCAACACCGGTTTGAGGGTTTGGGGATCAAGGGTGCGGGAAGCCAGCTCAGCCCGGGTGACGGCCACGGGGACTGCTCCCCCGGCTTTCCCCGTGGTGCGGGCGTGGGCGTCGGAAATCAGTCTGCAGAGGGCACGGTAGCCTGCCCCGTTGTTGTGTCCCCTGGCCAGCACCACAACCCTTCCAGCCAGCTGCGTGCGGTGGTCGCCGTCGTCGTCGAAAACGGCAAGGTCAACCCCAACGATGGGGTCGATGCCTGCTGCCATGCATGCCTTGAGGTGTTTGATGGTTCCGTACAGACCGTCCCTGTCCGTGCAGGCGAGCGCGGTTGCGCCGTCAGCGGCCGCGGCCTGCGCCAGTTCCTCGGGCCACGAGACGCC
The DNA here is from genome assembly GCF_044755505.1 of Pseudarthrobacter sp. NPDC092202. Lineage (NCBI taxonomy): Bacteria > Bacillati > Actinomycetota > Actinomycetes > Micrococcales > Micrococcaceae > Pseudarthrobacter > Pseudarthrobacter sp. NPDC092202. Next base: position 406,107 of record NZ_JBIVRG010000002.1, read on the forward strand.
GTAATGGGCACTGAAAGCGGTGGAGACGTGAAGATGGGTGAAACTCATGCTGTCCTGGGCCGGAGTGCGTCATGGATGCGCAGGAGCCGCCAGCGGCCGCTGCGGATATGCCTGGTGAGGTCAAGGGTCAGGGGTTCTTCCGGCGCTTCAGAACCTCGCCCCGGATTGGATGGAAGGACTTGGACGCGCCAGATCTCATGGTCCACCACTCCGGGTCCGCTGCCCAGCGGCGCGCGGCTTTCTTCGGCCCACCATTGCCTGCGTTCGTACCAGCGCACGGGTTCAGTGCAGACGGTATAGGACCGGCCTGCCCACAGCAGGCTGCTTGGTTCGCCGTCCGCAGCGCACTGGACATCCACGGATTCGCTGAACATACCCATGGCGCCTCCCCGGCTGGATAGAACTGGAAATTTTCGAACACATATTCGAATAACATCAGTCTACCCCTGCCCGGAACGGGAGCATAGATGGGCCACGGGAGTGACAAGAAGATTGGCCGGCAAGGGTGGACGGACCGATCGCCAGGGAGCAGGATTGTGCCATGAAAACCCAAGACGCACTTCTGAAGCAGGCAAGCATCACAACCCAGGACTCCACGGTGGTGGCCACGTTCGATATAGACGGCTCCATCCCGGATTCCGGTGCTTACGTGGTGGGGCTGGTGGGGGCTACGCCCGACTATTCCTCGGAGCGGAGGCTGTGTATTGAGTTCATGAACGGGAAGGCCATTGCCTTCTATTCCTTCAACCGGGAACAGGGGGTCGAGGAAGACTACGACCTCTCGGGTGTGAGCCATTCAGGGAACAGCATCACCGGGAGCTTTCCCCTTGCTGCCCTGAACGGGCTGGGCAAGGGACACCTCATGTCAGCCTTCAGCGAGGCGGAGGGCAGGGAGTACCAGCACGGGGTCCCCGTGGAGGAAAACCTGTAAGCAGGGCCTGAACCGCGGCAGATCAGCTGTTCTCTTTGTGGACCTTCAGTTCCAGTTCAATAAAGCCGGAGATCATGGCCCGGTACGTGGACTCAACGATGTCCGGGTCAATGTCCTTCTTTTCCGCGGCTGAGCGGACATGCTCAATGATCCGCTCCACCCGGCCGGGCGCACGGACCTCGGCGTCGTCGCCCTTGAGCGTCCCGGCAATACGGATCAGCCGTTCGCGGCGGGCGATGAGGGTGACGATCTGTTCATCCACTTCGTCAACAGCAACCCGGACGGCAGCGAGCTGTTCCTTGTCGGCCAAAGCATCTCTATCGTTTCCTTGAATTGTCGCCATCGTCTGACAGTATCGAAGCATGCAGCCAAGAGTCGACTTCATTTCGCTGGGCGTCCGCAGTGTTGCCGCGTCCCGGGCCTTCTACGTTGACGGGCTTGGCTGGCCCGTCCACCGCGAGGTTCCCGGTGACGTGGTGTTCATCCAGGTGAATCACGGGCTGGTGCTGTCGCTGTGGGACGTGCGCCAGATGCAGGCAGATGCCGGCGTCACGGCATCCGGAGCTGTCCCCTGCATCACGTTGAGCCACAATCTTCCCGGTACTGAGGACGTGGACCGCGTTATGGAGGAGGCCGCCGCCGCTGGGGCGGAGATCATCTCCGAGCCCATCACCCAGCCCTGGGGCGGTTACAGCGGCTACTTCGCGGACCCGGACGGATTCCGCTGGGAGGTGGCCTACAACCCCACCTGGGCAGTGGACGACGACGGTGCGGTCACCGTTTAGTCGCTTCGCCCGGCTTGGTCCGGGCTGCTTGAGGGCCTGCTGCTAGAAAAGGGCTTCCACGGGTTGAATCAGTTCGGGCCCGTTGTTCCTGACGTTGCCGATTTCTTTCCCTACGGATTCCACGTGCCAGTCAGCGGCCACGTCCTTGACCCCCGCCCGTACCAGGTCCACAAGTCCTGCCGGATCATCGGCCTGGGGGTCAAGCCAGGCCTGCATGGTGGCTTTGTCCATGGGCAGGGGGACCCGGTCATGGAGTGCCGTTAGTTTTCCAAACACGGTGGACTCACTGCCAGGCGGGGGCGTGTCAGTGGTCAGGATGGACGTTGAGAGCAGCCACCCGCCAGGCTCCCCTGCCGGCCAGGAGGGATCCTTCCACCACTCATAGAGCCCCGCGAACGCCAGGCCGTGGCCAGCGGCCGGGTGCACGTAGTAGGGCTGCTTGGACTTACCCGGGCCCTGCTTCCACTCGTAGTAGCCGTCTGCCGGGACAGCGCAGCGGCGGGACTGGATGGCTTTCCGGAACGCCGGCTTTTCAAGGACGGACTCGCTGCGGGCATTGATCATCCGGGAGCCGATGCCGGGGTCCTTGGCCCATGACGGGACCAGCCCCCAGCGGGCCACATGGAGCTGGCGGACGTGCCTGTTTCCGGATTCGCCGTCCACCAGGCGTTCAAGGACGATCGGGACGTCGTCTGTCGGTGCCACATTCCACGACGGCGGGATGCTGACTTCGTCCTCAAGCTCGGCGTCGAACTCGGCAAGGAGGTCCCCCACGGCGCGTGCCATTACGTAACGTCCACACATGGATCCAGCATGCCATCGCAGGCAGGAGCTGTCATCCGAGGGAGCCGGCAGGGCTCGGAAGTGGGGAATAGCGGACTGCACGCTACCGTTACAGGAACGAAACCGTTATCAAGCACAGAGGAGAGCTCCGTGGACTTCACTCCCGAATCCGGCACCATCACCATGTTTTCGACCACCTGGTGCGGCTACTGCAACCGCCTGAAGAAGCAGCTTGACGCCCAGGGCATTGGCTACACCGAGATCAACATCGAGGAAGTGGAAGGCACCGCCGAACTCGTGGAGCAGCTGAACGGCGGAAACCAGACCGTCCCCACCGTCCTCTTCCCGGACGGCACCGCCGCAACGAACCCTTCCGCTGCCGAGGTCAAGCAGCGCCTCGCAGCCTAGCCGGTACCCCACCCCGGCCGGCACACCCGGCACACGAACCGGGGCTCCGGGCCTGGGACGAACGGAGCGGGACCAACATTTCCCAATGTTGGTCCCGTTTGCTGTGCCCGGCAGCAACCAGCCGGGTCATGCCCCCAGGCTGCTGAACGAAGCGGTTCTCAGTGGCGCATGGCCGGCATAAACGGAAAGCAGGGCTTCCTCCACCGCTGCGACGTCCACGCCAGGCACCAAATCGTCCACCGCCCCTGCCGTGGCAGGATCCCAGTCAAGCCCCAGGGCAGCGTAGCTGTCGGTCAACACTTTGCGGATCGGCGCCGAGTTTTCCACCACGATCACCGAACTGAACAGCCACCCGCCGGCCACCACCCGCTGCGCGGTGCCCACGAGTTTGATCCGATGGGCGCCGTCAGAGGGATCCGTACCGTGCACACTGAACTCGCCGGGGCAGTATTCCCCGGGAATCTCGCCCACAGCCGCCCGCACGCCCACCCGGCGCAGGGCGTCCGCAAACAGTTCCCCGAAATATCCGAACCTGGTCTTGGAGCCGGCGATGGCGTCCGCGTCCGGTTCAATATGGTCCACCACCAGGGTTCCCTCGTGATACGCGGCCGCCCGCCCTCCTGCCCGGCGGACCAAGGGTTCGAAGCCATGGGCACGGCAGGCCCGGGCGGCGGCCTCGAATCCCGGCAGGCGGGTGTCACGCTGGCCGAACGCCACCGTGGGGGCGGGCCGGTACAGCCGCAGCGTGGGGCCAATGTCTCCGCTTTTGGCCCTGGCCAGCAGTTCCAGGCCGAACTCCAGGTCCCGGCCGGCGCCCAGCGTCTGTTCCTGCCGCACCACCGTCAGCGCGCGGGGCCGCGGACCGCCGTCGTTCATATTGCTAAGCTCCCTTATGGTCATACTGCAATTCCTCGTTGTCGCCGCCGCCTTCGCCGCGATCGACGCCGTCTGGCTCAAACTGATGAACCCCTTTTACCGCAGCCATATTGGCGAGCTGCTGGCGGACAAACCACACTTAGGTTACGCCGTGGCGTTCTACGTCATTTACATCGCCGGGATTGTGTTCTTTGCACTGCGGCCCGCGCTCGACGGCGGCAGCTGGCTCACGGCCCTGGGCTATGGTGCGGCCCTGGGCGCCTTCGCCTACGCCACCTACGACCTCACCAACGCGGCCACCCTGAAGGTATGGCCGCTGCAGCTGATCGTCGTGGACATGCTGTGGGGCGCTGTGCTGACCGGCCTGTCAACACTTGCAGGCTGGCTGGTTTTCCACACCCGGACCTAACGCTGGCGCCAAGGCCGCCCCGGCAGTGCCCAGGCAGCGGCTGCACCCGGGGCACTGCCGCTTCAGAGCCCGCGGCGGCCTGCCCACATCCCGTGCAGCAGCGGGACCGCAGAACCTGCCATGAGGATGCCGCCGAGGACGGCGTCGTCAGCCCGCACGATGGCGCCGGCGATGAGCAGGGCGGCAAACACCAGGGCAGAAGCAGAGCGCCGGTTGGTGCGGTCCAGCCGGGCGATCTGCCGTTCAAGACGGGGGTTGGCAACAGCGAGGGAGCCTTCCTCAAGCCGTCCGGCCAGTGCGTCCAGCCGCTTAGGCAGGCGCAGCGCGGTCGCTGCGGCGTCGAGGGCCTGCTGGGCCACGTCCTCCACAATGTTGCCGCGCTCGTCGCGCAGAAGCCTGGCCGCGTACGGTTCCACGGAATCCCACAGGTTGAAGCGCTCATCGAGCGAGCTGCACACCCCGGAGGTCAGCGACATCGCCCGGATGATGAGCAGGAAATTCTCCGGAAGCTGGAACGGCAGCGAGCGGACCACGTCGCCGAACTCCACCGCGAAGTCGCGGAACTCCCTCGGATCCACTTCCCGGAGCTCGGCGAACCCCATGCCGCCGAAGCGGGCGAAAAGGTGCGTCATGGCTCGCTCCATCTCCACGGTGTCGGCTGACGGCGCCAGCACGCCGACGTCGTCGATCGCCGCCACCAGGCCCCTGCCGTCGCGCGCGGCGGCCGCTATCAGCAGCTTCCTGAGTCCAGCTCGGGTGGAGGAGGTAATTTCGCCCATCATGCCGAAATCGATGAATGTCAGCTTCCAGGGGCGGTCCCCCGCCGCTGCGGCCACGGGTGTGACGAAGATGTTTCCCGGGTGCGGGTCGGCGTGGAAGAAGCCGTTGGTGAACATCTGGTCGAACATGACCGAGGCGAACACCGGGGCCACCTCGGCCGGATCAATGCCGGCTGCCCGGAGCGCCCCGGCCTCCGTGATCTTGATGGCCGTAACGTCTTCGAGGGTGAGCACGCGGCGGGTGCTCCGCTCCCAGGCAACGCCCGGCACGCTGACCCTTCCGTCGCCGGAAAAGTCGACGGCGAAGCGTTCCGAATTTGCGGCCTCGTGCAGGTAGTCGATCTCCTCGAAGCTTGTCTGCGCAAATTCCTCCACCAGGGCCGGCATATTGGCGCGGCTGGACACCAGCCGGATCCGGCTGAGCCAGCTGCCCACCTTCCGCAGGGCGGCAAGGTCGACGTCGACAATCGCGTCGATGCCCGGACGCTGCACCTTGAGCACCACGTCGGAGAACCCGGTGTCGCCCGCATCAGTGGAACGAAGGCGTGCCCGGTGCGCCTGGCCCAGTGACGCGGCGGCGATCGGCGCCTCCTCCACGAACGCGAACACCTGTTCAAGCGGAGCGCCCAGCTCCTCCTCTGCCAAGGCGCGGATCGAAGGAAACGGAACCGGCGGCACCTCGTCCTGGAGCCCCTCGAGCTCTTTGGTGATCTCGGGCGGCAAAATATCGAGCCGCGAGGAAAGGAACTGGCCTACCTTGATCATCAGTCCGCCGAGTTCCACGGCCAGTCCATGGAAGCGCCGGGTGAAGCGCTGCATCCGCCGCGACCGCGTCCGTTCCGCGATCCGGGCAAGACCGATCCGCGGGAGGACCAGTTCAAACCACCACGTCACCGCCAGGTTCCAGGCGGCAAAACGCAAGATGCGGCGGTAGCGGGCACGGATGTCTCCGGCGCCCGGGGCCGAGGCGGCCTGCGCGAGGCGGACAGATGCCACCCGGGTCAGTCCTGGGCGAGGATCGCGTAGATTCGGCGCCGTGCGTCGTCAAGCACTGCCACGGCCTGCTGCACCTGTTCGGCTGAGCCCGTGCGGCCAACCTGGGCTGCAGCCTGCGCGAGTTCCACCCCTGCCTTGGGCAGGGATCCAAACCCGCCGGCATGGGAACCGGGTGAGTCCCAGGGCGTTGCCCCGTGGTCCTGCGCAACTTCTTCACGGCCGGCCTCGGTGAGCGAATAGATCTTGCGGCCGTTGGACTCCTCGGCGCTGACGGTCCCCTCGTCCGCGAGCAGCTGCAAGGTCGGGTAGACGGAGCCGGCGCTGGGCTTCCAACTGCCGCCGCTGCGCTCCTCGATCTCGCGGATGATCTGGTAGCCGTGCATCGGCCGCTCAGCGAGGAGCGCCAGCACCGCGGACCGCACCTCACCCTTGCCGGCGCGGGTTCCCGCGCGTTTTTCAAACCGTGACCGCAACTCCTCAACGGCCTGCCACATGCCGTCGATGTTGCTTCCGCCGAATCCGGCTGCCGGGTATGAACCACGCATGATGCTCTCCTTTGAAAACCGCCAACGATATACAACGATACTCAACGATACATCCACCGGGCCCGGCGGTTGCTGCCGCTGTGGCATTCTGGAATCGCGCCAAGTGGTGCTTCGCATCAGGGCCCGGAGTCTGCTCGGGTGCCGCTACGTCTCGTATCCCTAGGGTTTCGAGGCGCAAAGGTTTTGAGACACCCAGATTGGGAACCCTAAACGGTCACGCCTAGGGTTCGGCGCGGGTAACCGGCAAGGTGCGTTTTACTAGGGGGACATCGGTAGCGCTACGGTTGTGAGATGGGGGAATTAGCAACGCGGGGACAAAGACAAATACCGGTGCTGGACGCACTGTTCTGTGTTCCTGAGGTTGGACGGTGAAATTGTCCACGAACTTCCGATCTCTTGTATCCGCGTTCCTTATTGCCTCTGTGCTCCCAATGATCGCTGCCTGCTCGGGCAGCGATCAAGGGAACTCGGAGCGTCGAGTTATCGCCGAAAATTTCAGTGAGCTTGTCAGCACTGCACTTGGTGACCCCAACCTTCAAGAATTCGACAGAGAGGTCCTCGAACGGGCTGAGCGTACGGGACGTATCGAGCAGGCTGACTACGACGAGGCCTACAGTCGTTTCGCCCAGTGCATGGAAACGTCGGGAGAGCCGGTAAACCTGACCAAACTCAGTAATGGTCTGTACCGGGTGGAGAACGCTCCTCTTTCGGATGGCGAGACGATCGAGTCTGCAATGTCGACCGTGACTACGTGTTCGGAAGGGACAATCAGCCGGTTGGGTGAGCTGTACAGCATTCAGCAGGGAAACCCTGAGTTGCTCGCTAATCCTTATGAGATCGCGTACAAGTGCCTTGAGTCCAAAGGCCTTGTTGATTCTGACCTTCCTCTTGAGGAGTTCCAAAAGGCATTCCGCTCCGAAGGGGATGGGGAAAGTTCCCTCGAGGAGCGCATGCCCTTTGACCCCTATGGCGATGAGGCGCAGGCCTGTTTCGCCGGGGCCAACATGAGCATCGGCAAGGCATCCTGAGGATGGCCAAGACCTCCTGGTTGCCGTACACGCTCGTCGGGGCTGCCAGCGCGGCGGCAGCTGCACTGGCGGTGCTCGGGGCGACCGCGCTAGTTCCGCCCGCCACGCTGAGCGAAGCCGCTGAAGCGAGATCCGCAGCGGTTACCCTCACGCAATTCCGGGACGAGCGCATAGCCGCCGCAGAGATCGAGGCCGCGCAGCCCGTCGCGGCAACCCTGGGCATCTCCGGTACGGTCACCGCCTCGGAGTGTGTCCCGGGCGCCGAGATCGCATCGGGCAAAATTGTGGCTTCCGTTAGTGGCCGGCCGGTGCTCGGGTTGCATATTGATGTGCCGTTCTACCGAGACATCGGACCCGGAACAGAAGGACCCGACGTCAACGCGCTCCGCGCACAGCTCTCGGCAATGAAATACGAGGTGGCCGGGGAAGGTGCTTACGCCGCAGACCTCAGGGCTGCGATCCTCAAGCTGCAGTCGGACTTGGCGCTAGAGAACCGCGACGGTGTCCTTCATCAGGAAGACATACTCTGGCTTCCCGATAACAGCGTTCGTGTTCAATCATGCGATGCGCTCCTGGGGTCCCAGTACTCTGCCGGATCAACATTCATCACCACTGCCGGCACGCTGCAAAGCCTGCGTGTGGTGTTCCCCACCAGTCAGGCGCCGGCCCCTGGGGAACGGCAGGTCCTGTTTGGGAACGTGTCCGCTCCGGTGGCAGCGGATGGTCTCGTCACTGACGCGAAGTTCCTGGCCGAGGTCTCCCGCAGTCCGGACTTTGCAGCTGCCCAATCAAGCAGCAGTCCTAAACCGATGAGCCTCAAGACGGCGCTGACTTCGCCCCTGGAAGTGGCCAAGGTCCCTGTCTCCGGGGTGTTCGGAGCCCGCGGCAATGCCGCCTGCGTCAAGTCTCCGGACGGTACGACCCATCGCGTCACCACGGCGGGGTCGAGCGCAGGATCCGTTCTGGCCACGTTCGAGAACGAGGTGCCCAAAGAGATCCTTCTCGGCACCGCTATCGGGTCCACCGAATGCCAAAACTAGAGACAGCCTCAGCCCCAGATACAGTCCAGCCAGCTGCATCCGCACGTTCGCTTTATCTGCGGGGCGTGGGGCACAGCTTCGTTGATGATCATTTCCTGTTCCGCGGCTTGGACGCAGCGTTCACCGCCGGCGCGGTATGGGGTCTCCGCGGCCCCTCGGGCTCCGGAAAATCCACCCTGTTGTCCATCCTCTCCGGTTGGGAATCCCCCACAGAAGGGTCCGTGGAACGGGCCGGTATCTCCACGGTCCGCTGGGTGTTTCAGAACCCCCTCGGCGTGGCCCAGCGAACCGCTCTTGATCACGTCGCTCTGCCCTACCTGGCAACAGGGCTCTCCCGGGACCACAGCGAGGAACTGGCCCTTGAACGACTTGCCGACTTCGGGCTGGAGAACAGCGCCGACAAGCGCTTCTCGCTGCTGTCGGGCGGGGTAGCCCAGCGTCTGATGCTTGCCCGGGCAGTCGCCGGAAACCCGGATCTCATCCTGGTCGATGAGCCAACCGCCCAGCTCGACAGATCCACAGCCGCTACCGTCAATGCCGTGCTGAGCAGATTGGCCCGAAGCGGCGCCGTCGTCATCGTTGCCAGCCATGACCAGCACACACTGGAGGCCTGCACTGAAGTCCTTGACCTGACGAAGTACGGGCAAGGTAGTACGACGTGATGCGCCCGCACGAGGTCCTTCGCGAGGCCTGGCGCAATATACAGAGCGGGGCAGCAAAGGCGGGCTGGCTCTCGGCCGCGCTCATACTGCTGGTCACACTATTGTCGGTGGCTGAAATCTCCACGATCGCAGCACTCGACCAGCGGGCCCGGACCTATCACGACGCCGGCGGCTCAGTAAGGGCCCTAAAAGTTGAAGCCGGCATTGATCCGCAACGATGTGATGCCCTTCCGACGACGACAGGGATCCTCGCGTCCGGGGCAGTGCGAACGGTTGCCCCCATCGGCATCACAAGCCTGGCGGGAATCACAACCCCCACGTTCGAGACGACACTAGGCTTCCAGAGCATCCTCGGACTGGAGCCAACCCTGGACTCCGGCGTACTGATTTCCGAACCCCTCTCCAAACGCTGGCAAATCCATGCCGGGGACACGCTGGAAACTGACCAAGGGCCCATGCCCGTTGCGGCCATATTCCCCTACCCGGAGGACGACGGACGCGACACCCGCCTCGCCAACGCCGTTCTGATCCCCACACTCGGACAAGGGACGTTTGACGAATGCTGGGCCGACGTCTGGCCCTCCACAGCAGCTTTCGACCCTCTCATCCGCGCCTCCCAAGCCACCAGCACAGGAGAGGCAGCCGCATCCATCGCTACCCTTAACCCCACCCTCGGCCAGGTATTCACCGGAGCTGACGAATATCAGGACCGCATCACACGGTTCACCCCCGCCGCTGCAGCTGCCATAGGACTTGCCATCGGATTCGTCGGTGGGGCACCTCGACGGCTCGAATACGCGTCCTCGCTCCACGCCGGAGTATCTGCCCGCCACCTCAGCCTCATCACCCTCGTAGAGGCAACTGTTTGGGCGGGAATCTCGGCCCTCGTCGCCACGGCAGGGGCAGCCTTCATCGCACGATTTGGCACCCCCTGGGTCGCTGAGGCCCTGTACGGGCATTTGCTTGTCATGGGTGGAGCAGGGGCCATCGGCGCAATCACCGGAAGCCTGCTCGTAGCAGCGTCCAGCCGCGAGGCCCGGCTGTTCAAGTACTTCAAAGAACGGAGTTAAGCGTTGCCGTCCGTAAGGCCTAGTGGGATGCTTCGCCCGAACCTGATCAGTCCGTATAAAGGTTTGCGAGTACTCGTTCAAACACGGGACGTACTTGGGCTGGGTGTCCGCCAGCATTTTCCTCAGCCAGGGCAGCGTTTAGGACAACGCTTAGTTCGTCAAATGACGTGATTCCATTAGGCAACCACAAGTACCAGTCATAGCCCCTCGGGCGAGGCTCAAACCCCGCTGCCACAAGATACTCATCCAGGAAATCGTCGATTATCTCTTGGTCCTGGTCGGTGAAGGGGACTTTCTTGGCCGTTGTGGAACCTGCAGTTGTCGTAACAACGGAGATCTCCTGCTGAACGCTGCGCTTGGGATAACGGGCACCATGGCCTGGGCCAGCGACGGCAAGTACGAGCGCTTCCCACCCATTCTCAGGAAGTAAGACGAAGCCGGCCTGCGGGGGCTTGGTCGAAAACTCATTCCACACGTGCACATCCCTGGGGTTGGTTGGATGAAGACAAAGACCCAGATCCAACGTACCTGGGAGATGGCACACTCAGCTGTTCAAACCCTGTCAGCATCCGGTCCCGGCTGTTGGCGGGAAGACCTATCTAGGAACGCCTACTGGGACCAATCCTTTCAGAGCACTCTCACGGCTAGGATCAAAGCACAACGGGGGCAGCCCCCGAATTGGGGGAGTTATGAAGCTCATCATTCTTGCAATCGCGGCTTGGGTCCTTACTGGCCTTATCGCAGTTTTGGGAGTTACTGCTGGCGCCACTATCTGGGCCTATATGGAGCCTGTAGTAGATACAGTGCCTAAGCCAGCGAGCTACTTCGTAGCCGCAACTGTCGGGTTCCTGGCTTTGTTCCTTAGTTTGATTGTCAGCGTCGCCATCACTGTCCATGCAGCTCAATGCAATGCGGGCCGTAACGCCCTCTGACCGGCATCAGCGACGTCTAGTTCGGCGAACCTTGAAGGGGACCAGGAGCACGAATCGGTCCACAACTAAATAATTCACGGATGGGGGCGGCGGCCTAGCCATATCCTGTACATATTCCAAGCGCCTAAAAGTGGGGAAAGATGGACGCAGACTGGAGTTTCAATATCGGCGACAGCAACGCGCGCTATACGGTGCCACCGGATGAAGTGAGGCTGCCCGTTCAGCATGCGGCGAATGAACTGCGCGAGGCCATGGAAGCCTGCAAAAGGGCTGCGGTCGATCTTGGCGCCGCTATCCGTACTTCCAGCCAAGCCGGCTATGGGACGAGCTGGATCCTAGAGACAGCAGGCCTGAACAGTGCAGATCTGGAAAGGGTCCTTCGCGGAGAGGAACTCTTCTGACGAGTCGCTAGCTAGTCTTCCGTTTGCCGAAACCTTCTACGAGACATTTCGGCAGGCTGGCTAGGGTCCACCCATCAGGCCGCAGCCGAAAGCCTTCTCACTAGTTTGTACGACGATGAAGACTCTGGCTTCAGTAGAAGGCGGCTGCGCAAATATCTCGGCCCCTCCTGCTGTCCTACCTTGGGAGGTCAGCTCCTTCGTGTCGTGCTCGGCAGGCCTCGGATCGGGACCACAGTTATATTCACGTCCAGCGAATTGCACTTTGGAAGGGACTTCCCTTGGTGAAAGGGCCCAGTCCGACGTCTGTTGATGGACGCTCCATAACCTCACGCCGGTAAGAACTCCTGCGAGCACTAACACGGAAACTATCAGTGACAATGCCGTTCGCGTCCCCCGGCTCATGGGGCAACACTCCACGAATAAGCCGCCAACGTCAACGAAGGGGATAAGTCAGCACCCACCTATAGGCGAGGGAAACCCATACGGGTTCTCGTTGGCATCTTTGCCAGGGGCGTAGGCTCGGATTAGGGCAGTCAGGAAGAAGCCTCAAAAAAGCCGGTGCATCGAGTACCTCCCGCACCGAATTGGCTGTATCCCGGGCTCACAATTCTTCTGGCCCTTCTAGGCGTGGCTGAACTTGGGCTTGCCATCGTTTCCTCCAGTGCCGGCGAGTTCAATATCTGGACACTTATGGCGGCCATATTAGGGTTCTTCACATGTGCTGTTTGCGCCTGGATGCGGCGGCAGCAAATTCTCAATGCACGTGACAACCAGCGACAACACTAGAACATCAAGGTTTTGGGCATCCCGGAAGAGGCCCACCCGCAAGCCGTGCCGTTAGCCGGTCGATGGAAGGGCGCAACCCCTCGGATTCTCGTCTCGGTGAGGCCTGGTGTCAGGGAGCCCGTATGACCTGCCCGATTTATCACTCAGTGAAGGTCCCCCGACTGGAGCCAGCAAACCGTCTCATAACCCTTGGGAAACGAGACGTCTCAACGAGCTAACAGTCGTCTGACCTGCACGGTCACAGATTTTCTGCGGAATCTTGGACGCGCGATGGCATTGGCGATTCTCGTAACTATGTCTCATAACCTTTTGGCAAACATCGAGTACTTGTCCTTAGTTATGAGACACCTCGAAGCAGCCCGTGACGAAACTGATTTGCTACCCAGAAGCCCGGCCCGGCAGCGCCCCACTAATCGAGAACAGGCGGACCTTCTGGCCTCCGGCGTCCGCCGCTTATGACCACTACGTTGAGTACGGCATCTCTGGAGCGAGAGCTTCACGCCCCTATGTCGTCCGGCCCTCGAGGCGCTGATCGCATGAATACCCTGGCCATCTCAACCCTGGACAGACTCGGGCAATCCATCCAGGGCATGCCCGTCTTCGACGACGAACCCGGCAACGCAGACTGCGATCCCGAAGCGCAAGGTGCCCGCGAGCCCGGCATGTACCGAGCAATCCTCTGCAGGCGGTCACAAGCATCCATGAACAAGCCAGTTAGCGGCGCCAAAAGACCGGCGATCCGCCTCCGTGCTCCGCACCCGGCAGTCCCGTCAGGTCTTACGGAGCGTGAGAATCTGCTCCGCGCGTCCGAACGGCCCCTGGAGGTCGTGCAGAACGGTGGATGTCAGGCCTATGCCGTCCCCGCCGAACGAGACCGCGTTGTCCAGCCCCAACCACTCCCCTTCCGGGCGGCGGTACATGTGGATCTGCAGGTCAAGGTTGGGGAACGAGTAGCTGTCCTTGCCGGGCGGGACCCTGGCCGCGATGCCGTTGGCCGTGTCCACCATGCCCATGAGCCGGGCCAGGGCACCGCTGTCCCCTCGGTCGGTCAAGGGATGTTCAGTGCGCAGCCAAACCTTTCCGGCCCCGGGGCGGTGCCCTTCCGCCACGCGCATTTCCAGCGAGCGGATGTAGCCGCCGGGCCACACGGACGCGCCGTCGTACGGCTTGCAGTCTTCCGGGCCGGGGATGGGAGTGTCCTCTATTGCGGCCACCGGCGTTGTATCGCTGGTAGCCAGCCGCCAGGCGGTGGCACGGATGGCGGTGCGACCGCCCGCCACCAGCTCGGCCTGCAGGAGCTCGATGGTTTTTCCCGGCCGAAGGGTGCTGGCTGCGATGTGGAATTCGCCGCCAGGGATGAGTCCGAGGATCTCGTAGCTGATCCGGCCCATCCGCATGTCCGGCCGCGGGTCATGGCGTTCCAGGCTGTCCGCGAGCAGGCCGGACGCAGGCGCCATGTGCTGCTCATGAACGTTCCAGGCACCCTGGGCATGGATGGTGGAACGGAAACGGCCTCCCCCCAGGTTCAGGTAGTAGAAGTTTCCCTCAGCCAGTTCAGGCAGCTCTGCGGTCAACGGTGGCCCCTTCGGAGTTCCAGTGAATCGGCCTTAACTCTAGCTGCGCCGGGCGTCGCGGCTGTCCCGGACCCGCGGCCCGGCATCCCACCGGAAGGGACGCGGCGAAATGTTGGCCCGTGGCGGGATCCATCCGGCTAGACTCAGGAACTGGTCCTGTCAGCAACCCTCTGAAGAGGTGTTCCATGCGCGTCATCAGCTACAACCTCCGCAAGCACAAAGCCAGCGGCGAACTCCTCGCCCTGGCGCGGAACCATGACATCGATGCGCTCTGCCTCCAGGAGGTGGATTCCAGCGATCTTCCTGAAACCCTGGGGCCGCTGCACCTCGCGGACGCCACCAAGGGCAACCGCCTGGGGCTGGCCATCTACTACCGCACCAGCCGGTTCACCGCCCTGGACACCCAGTCCTTCGCGCTGAAGAAGTCGATGCATGACCGTGTCCTGGCCCCGGCCCATGAGCGGCTGATCGGCACCCGGGTCATGGACAACGAAACTCAGCATGAACTGGTGATCGGTTCGTTTCACGCAGCACCGCTCACCGCGTCCAACTCACTGCGGCGCAAGCAGATCCACGCGGCCCACGCTGAGCTGCTGAGCATGGGCAAGGGCCTGATGACCCTGATGGTGGGCGATTTCAACTACCCGTTCTTCACCAAGAACCTTGACCTGCACATGAAAAACTCGGGCTACGCACTGTCCCTGAGCAACAGGCGCACCTACACCCGGTACAAGGTGTTCAAGGGCCACTTCGATTTCGCGACGTCGCTGGGCCTGGACATCGAAAGCGTGGAGACCCTGCCGCGCGGCAATTCAGACCACCTTCCCATCCTGGTTACGGCGGAGTACGGCCCGGACTACTAGGACTCGAGCCTTGCACGGAGGTCCGGCCAGGACGCTTCGAACCCGGGGTGAAGCTCCAGCCCGGCCACCTCGGGCAGCGGGACCCACCGGAGTTCCAGGCTTTCGGGATCGCTGATCACCGGGTCAAAAGGCTCCCTCACCAGCACCACAACCGTGGTGTACGTCCAGTAGCCCACGTCCAGCAGGGACGTAAAAAGCACCTCAACGTTGCCGGCGGGCACGGCGGCTTCCTCATAGGCCTCCCGCAGCGCACCGGTGACGGGCTCCTCCCCCTCATGGAGTGCGCCGCCGGGCAGCCCCCACGTTCCGCCGTTATCGCTCCACACGGCACGGTGCTGCAGGAGCACCCCCTTGCCGGGATCGTAGGCCAGCACTCCGGCCGCGCCAAAGCGGCCCCAGAAACGGCCGCGCTTCCCTTCGACCCAGGCATCGCCGGGGTCCCTCGGGCCAGTACGGACGGGAGGGGCGGAGGACGCGGTGGACGCCGAAAAGTGATCCATCGCTCCAGTCTGACAGGTGCAGCGGGTGGGCTGCACCCGCCAGTCCGCCGCCCCGGTCAGGCCTGGTTCGCGGTGCCGCGCTCGACGGCGAAATCACCGCCGGGGTACATGATGGTCTCGTGCCCGTCATCAAAGCGGACGCGATAGGGCGGCGTTCCGCCCTGGCCGCGCACCTCGAGAATCACTCCGTGCCGGTCTGCGGCACCCACCGTCCTGCCATGCACGATGATGCGGTCGCCCTGCGTTGCCTCCATGGCAATCACCTCCGAGCCCAGAGTACGACCGGCTGCCTTCAGGCAAAAGGGCGAATGGGAACACCGGCCGGAAAGGCGCGCTGGAGAAGGTCCAGGCGGTCCGCGGCAACCCGGCGGGCATGGCAGGATTTCCCCATGCCGCTGAACCTCGTCCTCGTCGCCGATACCCATGTCCCCAAGCGCGCCCGGGACCTTCCTGCGCAGGTGTGGTCGGCCGTCGAAAGCGCTGATGTGGTGTTTCACGCGGGCGACTGGGTATCGGAGTCCCATCTGGAGGAGTTCCAGCGGCGGAGCCGCCTGCTGGTGGGCGTCCATGGAAACAATGACGGCCCTGAGCTGCGCCGCAAGCTTCCGGAAACGGCGGAGATCACGCTGGAGGGCGTCCGCTTTGCCTTGGTTCACGAGACCGGGCAGGCCAAAGGGCGCGAGGCCCGGTGCGAGGCGCTGTACCCGGAGGCGGATGTTCTGGTTTTCGGCCACAGCCACATCCCGTGGGACACCATCACCCCGCGCGGGCTGCGGCTTCTGAACCCGGGTTCCCCCACTGACCGCCGCCGGCAGCCGGCCTGCACGTTCATGACGGCCACGGTGGATGCCGGAACGCTGGGGGACGTCCTGCTTCACGAGGTAATCAGGGATTGACCCGGGTTGGCAAGGGAGGCATCAGGTGCCTAGGCTTGGAACGGTAAGCATACTTAGCTTTTTGTTACCCGAGCACCAGGAGGACTGCAATGACAGACCAGTACACCTTCCGCAATCCGGTCACCGCGTACGAAAAGATCTCCCCGCCAAAGCAGCACCAGCCCGAACCGGGACTGGACGCGGAGCTGGCACCCAAGGCCGACCTGGGTGAGGAAACCTACCGCGGTACCGGCCGGCTGGAAGGCCGCAAGGCGATCGTCACCGGTGCGGACTCCGGCATCGGCGCGGCAACGGCCATCGCCTTCGCCCGGGAGGGGGCCGACGTCGTCCTGTCCTATCTTCCGGAAGAGGAGGAGGACGCCGCGCGCATTGCCGGCATCATCGAGGCCGCCGGGCGCAAGGCCGTCAAGGTCCCGGGCGACCTCAAGGACGCGTCCGTGTGCCGCGACGTGGTGGACACTGCCGTGGCGGTGCTGGGCAGCATCGACATCCTGGTCAACAACGCCGGGAAGCAGGTAGCGCAGGAGGACCTCGCCGACATCACCGATGAGCAGTTCGACCACACCGTGAAGACCAATGTGTACGCGATGTTCTGGCTGACCAAGGCAGCGCTCCCCCACATGCCGGCCGGATCCACCATCATCAACACCACGTCGATCCAGGCTTACAACCCGTCCCCGACGCTGGTGGATTACGCCACCACCAAGGCCAGCATCAACAACTTCACGAAGGGCCTGGCCCAGCAGCTCGCACCTAAGGGCATCCGCGTCAATGCGGTGGCGCCGGGTCCCATCTGGACCCCGCTGCAGGTCAGCAGCGGCCAGCCGAAGGAGGAGCTGCCGGAGTTTGGGCAGTCGACGCCGCTGGGCCGGGCCGGCCAGCCGGCGGAGCTCGCCCCCGCCTACGTCTTCCTCGCCTCGCCGGAGTCCAGCTATGTTGTGGGCGAGACCCTGAACGTCAATGGCGGCAGCCCCACACCATAGCCGCAGGCTCAAAGAACAGCGGCCGACGGCGGTGCCTTGCGCGTGGTGCGCGAGGCACCGCCGTCGGCCTTATCTCCTGCGTCCTATTTTTCGTCCGTCCCGGCCAGCAGGTCGTCGGTGGCGGCGTCGGGCTGGCCGTCGAAGAACTGGGCCAGGACGGTCTTGAACACCGTTTCCCCGGGGGCTGCACGGAGGAACAATGTCATTGACGAGTGCAGCTTTCGGGCGTCTATGCCGCCAAGGATGTCCTCCGCCGGGACGCCTGAGTGGTTGGTGACGGCAAGGGCGGACTCGAGCAGCCTTGGGCCCAGCACCGGGTGGTCCAGGTACTCCCGCGCTTCAGCAAGGGAGCTGATGGCGTACCGGCGGGACATCTCGCTGTGCCCCAGGCCTGCGATCTGCGGAAAGATGAACCACATCCAGTGGCCTGACTTCCTGCCCAGCTGAAGTTCTGACAGGGCCTGATCGTAAGCGCCGCCGCTCTCCTGGGCAGCAACGAACCGGTCGAGGTTATAGGGATCGCTCATGGGTGTCTCCTTGTGGTGGGGCTTCGGGGGCGGCTTGCTGGTGGATGTAGGCGGCGGCGGTGCGCAGCTGGCTGTCGGAGTCCGTCCGCCATCGGGCCAGGACAACATCTGCGCGCTGCCGGTCCCGCCCGCCGAGCCGCGCCAGGAACGGCGCCACGACGTCGGCCAGCAGCGGTTCGGTCAGTTCCCGGGTCCCGGCGGACCGCAGGAACCCCTCAATGCGGGTCAGGTCCGAGTGGCGAAGGAGTGACACCCTGGACTGCAGCAGCACAACGGCGGCGAGCCGGCGTTCAAAAACCGGCCTGGAACCGGGCCGGGGCTGGCCCCACAGGGCAGATGCCAGCTGGACGACGGCGTCGTGGTCGAGGTCCTTGAACTTCCGCAGGGCGTCGCGGACGGTTCCGCGGACCGCGCCCACCGAAGAGCCGTAGGAGGAGAGCCGGCCGCCCAGCCTGCCTTCGACGTCGTCCGCCCGGTACCACGCGCCCTCATTTTGCAGCGTGCTGTCAATGAATCCTGCGGCAGCCATCACGGGGCCGGCGTCGCTGCTCACTGGTTGCGGCCCGCCGATGCATGGAGGATGCAGAACGGGGTCCAGGGGCGTGCCTCCAGCCTGCCTTCGGCGATGGCTTCCCCGCAGACGGCGCAGGTCCCGTACGTGCCGGCAGCGATCCTGGCCAGGGCTGCGTCAACCTGGTCCAGCCCCGCACTGCTTTGCTTCAGCAGGGCTGACGCCTGGGACAGCTCGAATGCGATAGTGGAGCCTTCGGGGTCGTGTTCGTCGTCCACGTTCGAATCCTGGCGTGCCGAGTTGGCGGCGGCGATGTCCGCGCGGAGCGCCGGAAGCAGGGCCACCTTCCGTTCCCGCTCCTCCTCGAGCATCATCCGGAAGCGTTCATAGTCGGGCATGGGAAAAGCCTACGCGGGGTCAGTACCAGTTCTTTGCCATGGAGTGGTTCCAGGCGGCGCAGGGCGAGCCGTAACGCTCCCGGATGTAGCCCAGTCCCCAGTCGATCTGTGTCCGGTAACTGGTCAGCCAGTCGGCGCCGGCACTTGAATACTTGCCCGGCGGGAGGGCCTGGGCGATTCCGTAGGCGCCGGAATAGGGGTTGGTGGCGGTGGTCAGCCAGTTCGATTCCTTGGTCCACAGCTGGGCGAGGCAAAGGAACTGGTCCTGGCCCCAGCCGTGCGCGCCCAGCCTGCCGGAGGCGTAGTTTTTGGCTCCTGCCGGGTCATTGACCGCGCCGCCGGGAAGGGAAGGCACGACGACGGGCGGCGGGCTGGGCGGGGCGGGCGCCGGGACTGCAGGGGAAGGAAGTGCCGGGGCAGGGTTTGCCGGAGCCGGAGCGGGAGCGGGATCAACCGGGGCGGGACCAGCCGGGGCGGGCGCAGGACCAGCAGGCGCGGGGCGGGCGGCGGGCATCGCCGGCCTGTTTGCCGCTTCGGCCTGCCGGCGGGACTGCTCTTCGGCGGCGGCCCGTTTGGCCGCCTGGGATGCCTCGTAGGCGGCGCGCGCCGCCTCGCCTTGCCGGTACGCGTTCTCCACCTCCGCCGTCGTACCTTTGAGCGACGCCAACTGCGCTGTCAGCTGCGCGCCCCGCTCCTTTTCGTCCGCCGACTTGCGGGCCAGGCCGTCCTGGGCCGAGCGGGCCGCTCCGAGCCTCGCTTCCGCTTCAAGGGCCAGCCGTCCGCGCTCATCCTTTGCGGCCTGTTCCTGGGCAGCCAGTGCAGCAGAAATTTCCCCTGCGGCCCGCGCCTTATGCACGAGCGCGGCGGTCTTGTCCCCCACGATCTGCACCACGTTGAGCCCGTGCACGGTGTTGGCCTGTACAGCGTCCAGGGCAACAAAGAACCCCATGTTCGTGCCGCCGGTCTTGTATGACTGGGCCGCCAGCGCACCAAGTTCCTTCCTGTACTGGACCGACTCCGAGTCAGCGTGTACTGCCTGCGCCGCAAGGGCCTCCACCCTGGCAGCGGCGGCCTGCAATGCCGCGTCGGTGGCTGCATACTCCGCCGCCGCCTGCACCGCTGCGGAGCCGGCGGCCTCGGATTGCTCCTGGAGGCCGGAGAGCAGGCCATCAATCTTGGCGATTTCCGCGGCCTTCCCGGCCTCGCTGTCCTTCGCGTCCTGCACCTCCTCCCAGGACGGGTAATCCCCGGGACTGCTGTCCGCGGCGGCTGCCGGCACCAGCCACAGGCTTCCTGCCAGGGCACACGAAAGAAGCGCCACGGGCAGGGGCGCCCTGGATTTGGTGACGAACCGGGACATAGTCCGGAAGCCTACCGCCTTGATCCGCAGGTTGAAGGAGGGCGTTTCTACATCGTTATGGAGCGGAGGAAGTTCGGTTTCGCGGAACAGGGCCGGGACGCCCGTTTCTTAGAGATGTTCCTTGAACCAGGCAAGGGTGTCGTTCCACGCCGCCGTAGCCTGGGCTTCGTTGTAGCGGTCCCCGGTGTCGTTGTGGAAGGCATGGTCCACCCCGGGGTAGACCGTGAGCTGGTGGACAACGCCGGATGCTGCCAGTGCATCCTTGAGTGCGGGCATGGGGCCGGTGATGCGCTGGTCGAGTTCAGCGTAGACGCCAAAAACGGCTGCCCTGATGTCCGGCACCTTTGCCAGGTCCGGTGCGGGCCCGTAAAACGCCGCGGTAGCTTTCAGCCCGTCCAGTTCCGCTGCCGCCTGCCAGGTGATGCCGCCACCGAAACAGTAGCCGGTCATGGCGATGCGTCCGCCCTCCACGAAGTCCTGGGCACGCAGGTACTCCAACGCCGCTGCGAAGTCGGCGACGTGCCGCTGGGCGCCTGCCTGGGTGAGCGCACCGGGAACAGCATCGCGGTCCATGCCTGCCGTCCCGCCTTCACGGCTGAGCAGGTCCAGGGCGAGGGAGGCGTATCCCTCCTTCGCGAAGCGGCGGGCCACGTCTTCGATGTGGGGCGTCAGCCCGCGGTTCTCGTGGCAGATCAGCACGGCAGGACTGCGCCCTTCCCGCTCCGGCCTGGCCAGGTACCCACTGACGGAGGCGCTGCCGGACGGAAACTGGATGGACGCCGTCGTCAATCCTGGCTCCCCCTCCGGAACGGAGAGCGGGCTCTTTGCCCCGGGCACCGCTCCCGATCCCGCCGTACCGGCAGCGGACGTCGGGGACGGCTCCGGGGTGGGCATGGGGTCGGTGCTCCGCGGCACCTCGCTGGGGGTACACCCCACCAGCAGCATCGCCGCCGCTGCAGCCGCCATGCTGCCGGTAATGAACGCAACGCGCCGGGTAAAGGTGCGCTGACTCAGCGCACCGGACTTGTAATCGTCGAAGAATTCCTCAATCAGGTATCTCTCATACTTGCCAAGCTGCATCACAGTGCCTCCTCGGGGTGCCGAACATACTCCTCCCCCGGGAACGTGAGAACAAGCTCCCATGGCGGGTGCGGCGCTTCCTTTACTACTTTGTGACAAATCCCACGTTTCAAAAACCCGGCGCGCCTGCCTGGCTGGACTGGATCGCCATGAGATGGCGAAATCCACTTGATTGCGTAATTGAGAGCCGCGCCTCGCATGTTATCCAAATGTGACAATGGGTGGTAAGTCGGGTTATGGTCTTCAGGTGTCCCTCTCAGACGGGACATTCCCATCAGTATGCCGAGCCCTGCCACTGACCCGGGAACCAATCGCTTTCCAGCTGGCAGGGACGGGGGAACCAAGTTTCCGCGGCCTTTTTGAAGGCCTTGGGGTTAAGTCGATAGCGCCTCCGTTCCTTTCGGAGTAGCTACCGGCCGGGTATCTCCAACCCGAACCCGACAGCTCACCCCGCAGGCATGGGAGAGGCGATCAACTGTGTCAAAAAATTCCACCACCGCCCGTCACCGCGCAACCCCGGCCCGCTCCCTCGTGATCGAGGGACTGTCTGTTTCGGCCAAGTCCCTGGGCCGTCCGGCTCTCGCCGTGGCAGCAGCCTCCGGCATTGCCTTCGGCGTCGGAGCCCCGGCTCACGCCGGTGTGAACGGTCCGGACACCACCGAGACCGCTAGCGTCCAGGCTTACGCCGCCCCTGCTCCGGCAGCCGCGGCCCCCGCCGCAGCAGCCGGCAACACCCACACGGTTGTATCGGGCGACACCCTTGGTGCCATTGCCACCGCTTACGGCGTCAGCCTGAATGACGTCCTGTCGGCCAACGGGCTTTCTGTCTCCACGATCATCTACCCCGGTGACCAGATCCAGATTCCCGCCGCCGGAACCGCTGCTGCCGCCCCGGCCGCAGCCTACGTTGCACCGGCTGCAGCACCGGCACCGGCTCCGGTCCAGACCGCTGCTGTTACTACCCCGGCGAACACCGGCATGAACATGTCCTACGCGTCCGCACCGGTTGCAGCGACCGGCAGCGGCGCCGGAGCAGCCATCCTGGCCAACGCCTACGGCCAGCTGGGCCAGATCCAGGACTGCACCGCGATGGTGGAGAAGGCCCTGCGCACGGTCGGTAAGTCCGTCGGCGACCTTGCCCCCGGCCAGTTCTACCAGTACGGCACCACCGTGGGCACCCCCGCCCCCGGCGACCTGGTGATCACCGCCGGCCACGTGGGCGTTTACGCCGGCGACGGCCAGGTTGTCAGCGGCGGCGTGAACGGCAACCAGACCGAGGTTCACTCCATCAGCTGGCTCAGCGGCGCTTCCTTCGTCCGCGTGGCATAGTCACCACGGACACAGGCGCAGCTGGCCCGTAAGGGCCAGGCCACTCCAGACAAGGGCGGCAGCCGGGTTCTCCCGGCTGCCGCCCTTGTTCTGTCTCCCCGGGACTTCCTCCGCGCGGTTCTCCCGTGCCCGCCTCAGGTACCGCAGAAGGTCCGGTAGGTGCCGAAGTCTTCCGGCGGACCTTCGGTATAGCGTTCCAGCCCCTCGCGTTCCTCGAACGGGGACCTCACCACCTCCAGGAGGCGGCTGAAGGGGCCCATGTCCCCCTCCGTTGCTGCTGCCAGCGCTTCCTCCACCAGATGGTTCCGGGGAATGTACACCGGGTTAACGCTGTCCATCAGACCGGCGTCGGGCTTGAGGCGGGCCCAGCGCTCAGCCCAAGCATCAAAGGCGGCGAGGTCCAGGACCATGCCGCGCGCCGGCCTGGTGTTTCCCCTGGCTGCCTGGCCAAGGCTCCGGAAGAACTGTGTGTAATCGACAGGTCCGTCCTTGAGCAGGCCGATGACCCCGTCCACCAGTTCCGATGCCTCGTCGCCTTCCTTGCTTCCGGCCGGGCCGGCGGCGATGCCCAGCTTTGCCTTCATGCCGTCGAACCAGGCGTCGCTGTACTGGCCGCGGAACTTCCCCAGCGCCTCCACTGCGGGCGCGACCGCCTGTTCCTGGTCCTCGTGGAAGAGCGGCAGCATCGCCTCCGCCAGCCGCGCCAGGTTCCACTCGGCCACCACCGGCTGGTTGGCGTAGGCGTAGCGCCCGCCGACGTCGATGGAGCTGTACACGGCACCGGGGTTGAAAGCGTCCATGAAGGCGCAGGGCCCATAGTCGATGGTTTCGCCCGAAATGGTCATGTTGTCCGTGTTCATGACGCCGTGCACAAACCCCACCAGCATCCACCGGGCCACCAGCCGGGCCTGGGCGGCAACCACCGAGGCGAACAGTTCCAGGTAGGGGTTTTCAGACTGGGCTGCGGCCGGGTAGTGCCTGCTGATGGCGTGGTCCGCGAGCCGGCGCAGGAGCTCCATGTTGTCTGTGGCCCGGGCGTATTGGAAGCTGCCCACCCGGAGATGGCTGCTGGCCACACGTGCCAGAACGGCGCCGGGCAGCATGGTGTCCCGCCGCACCGGGCGTCCTGTGGCCACAACCGCCAAGGCCCGTGTGGTGGGAATGTTCAGGGCGTGCATTGCCTCGCTCACCAGGTATTCGCGCAGCATGGGGCCGACGACGGCGCGGCCGTCGCCTGCCCGGGCAAAAGGTGTCCGGCCGGAGCCTTTGAGGTGCACGTCGCGCAGGCGGCCGCCGGCGTCCGGAAGTTCGCCGAGCAGGAGCGCCCTTCCGTCGCCGAGCAGCGGCGAGTAACCGCCGAACTGGTGCCCGGCGTAGGCCTGGGCGACGGGCGTGGCGCCCGCCGGGACGTGGTTGCCCAAAAGGAGCCGGACGCCTTCGGTGGTCCGCAGGTATTCGGGAGCCAGCCCCAGCTCGCCGGCCAGGACTTCGTTAAGGACCAGGAGCGTGGGTTCTGGCGCTTCCTCTGCCTGCCAGGGCACGGCGAGTTCCGGCAGGTCGCGGGCAAAAAAGCCTTCGAAGGTGACAGTTGATTCTGCTGCTGCAGTCATGGATTAACCCTATCGCCGTCATTGGTGCGCCGGTTGATCAGCCAGGTGATGAGCCACAGGATGACTCCAATGGCCATCAGTCCGCCGGCAATCTGGTACTGGATGATGTTCCTGCCAACCCACGGGCCGGCCAGGAAGGCGCAGAGCAGCGCGGCCACGAGCGGCAGAGGGCCCGGGGATGTGAAAAACACCTTGCGGTGGGGATCCCGTTTGCGGCGCAGCACGAGGCAGGCCACGTTGACCACCGTGAAAACGCACAGCAGCAGGAAGGCGGTGGTGCCGGACAGGTTGGCCACGATGTTGCTTTCGGGATCACTGGTGACGTAGAGGATGAGGCCCAAAGCCAGGACTGTGGAGAAGGCGATTCCTGCCCACGGGGTGCGCCGGACGGGAAGGACCTTCCCCAAGGCGCCGGGCAGGACGTGCTGGCGGGCCATGCCGTAAATCAGCCGGCTGGCCATGAGCATGTTGATGAGAGCCGTGTTGGCGACGGCGAAGACGGCCAGGAAGGGGAAGACCCTGTCGATCGGGAAGTCCGGCGAGCCTTTGTGGACCACTTCCAGCAGGGCAGCGCCTTCGGCTTCCCGGATTCCCTCGAGCTCCGTAGGCGAGAGGACGCTTACCACGGACACAGCAACCAGCATGTACAGCAGTACTGCTATGCCCAGGCCGGTGAGCATGGTGCGGGGAAAGATCTTTTCGGGGTTCTGGGTCTCTTCCACCATGTTGACCGAATCCTCGAAGCCCACCATGGCGAAGAACGCGATGGACGTCGCTGCGGTCACGGCGAGGAAGAGCCCCTTGTCCTGGGAGTCGTTGAAGACGAAGATTTCGCCCGGGTTTCCCGTCCCCTGGGCCATGACAAAGAACCCGACACCGATCACGATGCACAGTGCTGCCATTTCCACCACTGTGAGCACAACATTGAACTTGACGCTCTCCCCCACGCCACGCAGGTTGATGGCAGCCAGGACAAGCATGAATCCAAGGGCCACCGCGGTAATCACTCCCTGCCCGGGCTCCCCCATCCAGCCATTGATCTCAAGGCCGCCGAAAAAGTTCTGCGCCAGGACGTTCGCAGACGTGGACGCGCTGGTGATTCCCGAGCAGACCACGGCAAATGCCACCAGGAAGGTGACGAAGTGGATCCCGAACGCCTTGTGCGTGTACAGCGCGGCGCCCGCCGCCTGCGGATACTGCGTGACCAGCTCGAGGTAGGAGAAGGCGGTGAGCGTTGCCACCACGAAGGCCAGCAGGAACGGCAGCCAGACGATTCCCCCTACGGTGCCGGCCATGGTCCCGGTTACCGCGTAGACGCCGGCGCCGAGGATGTCGCCCACAATGAACAGCAGCAGGAGCTTGGGTCCCAGCACCCGTTTGAGCGTGGGCTCCTTGCCGTGGGCAGTAACATCCGACACTTCTTCTGAAGCTGCGCTCATGAGTGGCCTCCAAGGCTGGCTGGGCTGGATGAGGGACGTGGCTTTGTTGCAACGGCTGGCCCGGGGCGCAGTGCGGGGCCGTGGGATAAGCGCCGCCGCTGGGGGAAGGGGATGCGCTGCAGGTCCTCAGCCGCGATGACTGCAGCAGAACCCGCGCGGGCACCGGCCTGGGCCAGGAGCAGTGAGGCGTCGTCGCCGTACCGTGAGGAGAAGTGCGTGAGCACCAGGGTGCGGGCGCCGGAACGTGCCGCCAGCTCTCCCGCCTGCCCGGCTGTGAGGTGGCGGTACTGGCCGGCCAGCCCGGCGTCGTCGTCAGCGAAGGTCGACTCGGCGACGAGGAGGTCGACGCCGTCGGCAAGTTCCTCTGCGCCCGGACAGGGCGCGGTGTCCATCACGAAGGCGAATCGCTGGCCCGTCCGGGCGACGCTGACGTCTTCAAGCTGCACGCCGCCCAGGCTCCCTTGGCGCTGCAGCCGCCCTGCGTCCGGCCCGGATATCCCTGCCGCGTGCAGGCGTTCCGGCAGAAGGGTCCGGCCGTCCGGTTCGGCCAGGCGGTAGCC
This sequence comes from Pseudarthrobacter sp. NPDC092202, assembly GCF_044755505.1. Classification (NCBI taxonomy): domain Bacteria; kingdom Bacillati; phylum Actinomycetota; class Actinomycetes; order Micrococcales; family Micrococcaceae; genus Pseudarthrobacter; species Pseudarthrobacter sp. NPDC092202. Next base: position 432,168 of record NZ_JBIVRG010000002.1, read on the forward strand.
GTAGGTTTCTATCCGGTGTTTGAGGGGCCGGACTTCCAGTCCTTCTGCCACCGCTCCGGCTTCGCCGTGCGGGTGCAGCCTGAGGTCGATACCCGGTGTGCTGACGGATACAAGGGCGCGGACCACGTCCCCGCCGGTGGATGGATAGTGGAGATGGACCGGATGGGGCACGGCATCGAGGGCCATGCGCGAAAGCACCCCCGGCAGCCCGAAGCAGTGGTCGCCGTGAACGTGGGTGAGGCAGATGCGGGTGATCATGTTCGTTGAGACCCCGGCGTGGATCATTTGGCGCTGCGTTCCCTCGCCGGGGTCGAACAGCAGGCCCTCGCCGTCCCAGCGCAGGAGGTAGCCGTTATGGTTCCGGGTCCGGGTGGGGACCTGGGAGGCGGTGCCGAGGACAACGAGCTCGCGCATGGCTTTAAGGACCAAAAAGCAGGTGCCGGAGAATCCGGTACCTGCTTTTGTGGATGCGGCGGCGGCTTAGCGCCGCCGGAGCATTCCCATGATCCTGCCGGCCACGCCGCCCGGCCTGGCACCTGCGGCACCCGTTGTGCCGGGCGTCCGGCGGGCTGCATTCAGCCCGGTTCCGCGGGTAGTCCCGCCGGTCCCGGTCCTGCCTGCGAATCGTCCAGCGGCATTTTTGATCATGCTTCCCAAGTTCATGTGAAACTCCTTCAGTAGTGATCCTGCCAACCGATATTCATCAGCCTGCTTATGATTTTAGCGCAGTTTGGGCCCACGTCGAGGGGACAGGCCGAACATCCCCGCTGCCGCTTGCTTCCTGGGGGCGCGGCCTGGGTGCTCGGGAATAGGGGCGGTTGCCCCTACCGGCGTGCCGGGGCGGCTGCTAAATTTGCACGCCTCAGGCCCCCTCCCCCGCCAGGGAACCCGCTACCCGGAAGGTAACCAACATGCTTTCAGACACCTCCCTCCCCGTGATCAAGGCAACGCTGCCTGTGGTCGGCGAAAACATCCAAGAGATCGCCAAACGGTTCTACCAGCACATGTTTGACGCACGGCCGGACCTGCTGGACGGCCTGTTCAACCGGGGCAACCAGGCTGACGGGCGGCAGCAACAGGCGCTGGCCGGATCCATCGCAGCGTTTGCCCGGTACCTCGTGGAAAAGCCCGACCAGTTGCCTGACCACCTGCTGTCCAGGGTTGCGCACAAGCACGTCTCCCTGGGCCTGAGCCCGGACCAGTACGAGATTGTCCACGAGCACCTGTTCTGGGCCATCGTCGATGTGCTCGGCGAGGCCGTTACCCCCGAGGTAGCCGCTGCCTGGGATGAGGTCTACTGGCTGATGGGCAACATGCTGATCAACCAGGAACGGGGGCTGTACAACGCTGTGCACTTGTCTCCCGAGACCATCTGGCGCACCTGGCGGGTGGCTGAACGCATCCAGGAGACGGACGACGTCGTCACTTTCGTTGTGGAGCGCGTCGACGAGAGGGAGGTGAAGCCTTCCCTGCCGGGACAGTACGTGACCATCAAGATGCTCATGAAGGACGGCGTCCACCAGCCGCGGCAATACAGCCTCACCCGCGCAGACGACGGCAGGCACCGCCACTTCGCCGTCAAGCGGGTGCACGGGCAGGGAACGCCCGACGGCGAAATGTCCAACCTCCTGCACAACGACGTCAGGGTAGGCGATGAGGTGGTGCTTTCAGCCCCCTTCGGGGATGTAGTGCTGGAGTACACGGACAGGCCGGTAGTGATGGCCAGTGCGGGGATCGGGGTGACGCCGATGGCCGGCATGCTCTCGCACCTGGTCAAAGCCGGCAGCCAGCGCCAAGTGGTGCTCCTTCATGCCGATGACAGCCCCGGATCGTTTCCGCTGCGCCGGCAAGTCACCGAGGACCTGGCGTTGCTGTCCGACGGCTCCATGCACACCTGGTTCCTCAACCAGGACTCCGACGCCTCCGGCTTCGCCGGGTTCATGGACGTGAACGCCGTCGAGCTCCCGCTGGACGCCGAGTATTATCTCTGCGGCCCGCTGCCCTTCCTCCAGTCCGTGCGAAGCAGCCTCGTCTCCAAGGGCGTTCCGCCGAAGGACATCCAGTACGAAGTGTTCGGTCCGGACCTCTGGCAGGCCGACTTCCAGTAGGGGACTCCGCTGCCCGCGGAACCCGATGCTCAGGCTCCGCGGGCACGGCGCAGGGCCGCCAACCTGGCCGTGTATTCAGTCTCGTCAATGTCGCCGCGGGCGAAGCGTTCGGCCAAGAGGTCCTCCGCAGCGCTTCTACCGGGCCCATTGCCGGTACGCCCGCGGTTACCCGGGGACATGGACCGGGCAAAAAGGACAATGGCCGCGATGATTGCTCCCCAGAACAGGACGAAGCTCACCACCATCAGGACGTAGACCCAGGCGCCCATGTTCCCGTCCCAGTACATCATCGCTGCTCCTCCTGCCCTGCTGCCGAACCCTGATTGACTGTCCCGGCAAAGGGACGTCTAACGCCAGAGTCTTTCGTCCCGTGGATTCACCGGCGAACTCACGGCGGTGGCAGCATGGCAGATGCCGATTTTCCGGCAACCCTAAAACAGAAACTGCCCCCCGAACACCGGAACGGTTTCCCGGTCCGGCGTTCGGGGAGCAGTGGGCCCCTCTGCGGCGTGTCCTTTTGTTCCTTAACGTTCCAGGTCGTCGGGTTCGAATTCGCTCAGCGGCGAACCGCCGAAGTTTTCCTCGTCGTCGCTGGCATCAGCTTCCAGCCCTGTGGGTTCTTCGCCGAAGTCGACGTCGGCAACCGCCTCCCCCAGGGTGGGCGTAGCGGAGGCGGCCTGTCCCTCAGCCTCCAAGCGGGACTGCGCCGATTCATCCCGGAAAGTCTGTTCGCTGATGAAGTCCTCTTCCTCTCCCGAAACCGCCTCATCCTGGATCAACGGATCCTCCTGCCAGCGGTCCGGATTGTCCTCGGCCGCGCCCGGGTAGCTGTCCGGCTCGCCATTCACAGGGTCAAGCTCAAGGGAGGAAGCCGCACCCGGAGTCTCATCAAGGAGCACGTCGTCATCCTGGACAACCTCGAGCCCCTCATCGGGAAGGTTCTGTTCCGTCATGGTGATGCCTTTCTCTTCGAACAGCTGGAGTAAAACAATAGTAAGCATACTGACGACCCTGCGGCGTTGCTAACGTCTCCGCACTGATCCGCCAGAACCGGGCCGGCTCTTCGACGAGGTCCGCGGCGGGGCCCGTCCCAACCTGTATCTTGCCGTGACCTTTGGCCCTATGTCCCGCGTGGTTGCGGGGCCAGTGTTATAGGAGACCCACGCCCGTGCGAATGAGGAGAGCCGGTTATTACAACTCGTAAACCAGTCGCCGCCGCCACCAACGACTCACCGCAAAGCCAGGCGGCGGTGCTGTGGGCGGCGCGCCGGGCGGAGCGCCACGGTGTGCCCCTGGTGATCGTCCATGTTGTGGACGACAGGTGGGTGGCGGAACCGTATCCCTGGATCGGCGTTATGGAAGAGGCCGGTGACCGTCTCCTGCAGACTGCGGCAGGACGGGTCCGGGACGCGTTCCCCACCACCATCACCACCCGGCTCCTCACCGGAAGCGTAGGACGTTCGCTGGCGAAGTATTCCGCCAAGGCGTCCATGGTGGTCATCGGCTCCGGCACCGGCCACCTGGGCGGTTCACTGGCCGACCGGGCGCTCCAGGTGGCAGCCTCTTCGAAGGTTCCGGTGGCCGTGGTGGGAACGCAGGACCTGGAGGGCCGCTCCGGCGTGGTGGTAGGCGTTGACGGTTCCAAGGAAGCGACGCAGGCCGTGGCTTTCGCCGCAGCTGAGGCAGACCGGGAAGGTGACGAACTGACAGTTGTGTACGCCATCATCGCCCCCGACCGTGTGGTGGATGCCGGCCTGACATCCACCAGCCTCGCCGAGCTTATTGCCGAAGAGGAGCGCCTTGTCCTGGCGGAAACGGTGGCCGGACTGAAGGAAGACTATCCAAGCCTCCAGGTGCACCAGGTGCTGGAAACCGAGCGGAGCCCGGTCGATGCGCTGGTGGATGCCGCGAGGAACGCCAGGATGCTCGTGGTGGGAAGCCGCGGCCGCGGCGGGATTCAACGGCTCCTGCTGGGATCCACGGCCCACGGCGTCCTGCGGCACCTGCCCTGCCCCACTGTTATTACCCGCATCCAGGCCACCAAGAACAAGAACTAGGCCAGCCCCGGCCTGCTGCTTCTCCCCATAGCTGTAACCACCTCCTACGTTCGGGTTGGCGTCATGAAGAAGACTGCTTCAGCAATAATGCTCATCCTCGGGATCCTCATCTCGATGGTTGGCCTCGCCACTCTCGCCGGAGGGGCGGCGGCCTCAGTGGTCGGATCCGCGCAGGGAGATGGCTACCTCACGTCAGGCACTGCCCGCCTGGCCGTCGGATCCCACGCCCTGACCTCGCCCAGGCTTGATGCCGTGGGCGAGGGCGTCCCGCCGCGCCTGCCTTTCGACGTCGGGACGCTGAGGCTGCGGGCCACGTCCGCGGAACCGGGCAAGGAGATCTTCATAGGGGTTGCCCCGCAGGAGGACGTTGAGCGCTACCTTTCGGGCGTGCACCATTCCGAACTGCTCGAAGTGGACAGCCGGCCCTTCCGGGCCGAATACCGTGACATTCAGGCACCGGCACACCTGAACCTCCGGCCGAGCAAACGTTCTGGAGCACGTCCGCCTCCGGGCCCGGCGAACAGGAGCTCACCTGGGACCTGGCCGCCGGCAGCTGGGAAATCGTCATCATGAACGCCGACGGCAGCCTTGGCGTGGATGCCGAGGTACAGGCGGGATTCCGTTCGGACCTGATCATGCCGGCTGCCACAGGCCTGCTGGTGGGAGGGGCAATTGCGCTGGCACTGGGGATCCCCTTGCTGATCCTGGGAGCCGTGGGCCTCGGCCGGCACGCGAGGCAGCATCCCCGGGGGCCTGCCGCACCACCACCTGGATACGGGCCGCCGCCGGGGTATGGAACACAGCCCGGGTACGCGCCGGGGTACGGAACACAGCCCGGCTATGCGGCTGGCTACGGTCCATCGACCGGTTATGGGCCGCCTGCCGGGCCTGCCGGAGCAGTGCCCGGAACACCAGTCCCCGGACCCCTTGGAGCACCGGGTGCGCCAGGAGCCGGAGCATCACCTGTGCCGGGAGCCGGAGCCCCTGGTATCCCAGCGGTGCCGCACCCCGGGGCTGCGGACCGGGCAGACCAGGCTCCCTATCCCGCCCGGCTTTTCGGTGACCTTGATCCGGCCCTGTCCCGGGCGATGTGGCTGGTCAAGTGGTTCCTTGCCATTCCGCATTTCATCGTGCTGGTCTTCCTGTGGTTCGCGTTCCTCGTGACCACGATTGTGGCAGGCTTCGCCATCCTGTTCACCGGCCGCTACCCCCGCCCCCTGTTCGACTTCAACGTGGGAGTCCTGCGCTGGAACTGGCGGGTGGCTTTTTACGCCTACGCAGCTGCGGGCACGGACCGCTACCCGCCCTTCACCCTGGCACGCACCGATTATCCGGCGGACTTCGAAGTGGACTACCCGGAGAAGCTGTCCCGCGGGCTGGTTCTGGTGAAGTGGTGGCTCCTGTCCCTTCCGCATTTGCTGATTGTCGCCGCCCTGTCCGGAGCCACCTGGACGTGGGAAACAGAAGCCGGTGACCTGGGAACGACCTATGAGCGCGCAACAGGCCCGTCCCTGCTGGGCTTGCTCGTCCTGGTGGCCGTGGTGGCCCTGCTGTTCACCGGGCGGTACCAGCGGCCGCTGTTCGATTTCATCCTCGGCATCAACCGCTGGATCTACCGCGTCCTGGCCTACACGGCCCTCATGCGCGATGAATACCCGCCGTTCCGGCTTGACCAGGGACCCGCTGACGTCCTGCCGACGGCACAGGAACCACCACGCCGTGAACCGCCTGCGCAAGAGCCGCCGTCGGCTCTCCCGTAACCTGCCGGTGGCCACTGCAACTTGCCGGCGGCCCCTGCCGTGACTTTCGGCCCTACCTCCCGTTGTCCCGCCGGGACATCATGTACCAAGGACCGCCCGGGTCACCTGAGGAGCTGAGATGAGTACTGCTGGAACACCATTTGCCCGGATCCTTGTGGGTGTCGACGGCTCGGAACCGTCCATCGAGGCGCTGCGGCAGGCCCAGCGCCTGGCAACGCCGCTGGGTGCCAAGGTCCTGGCCAACGCGTACTGGGATTACCCGCAGGTCTACGCCGGCTACGTGATGATGGGTATCGAAGGCTTCGAGGAGCGTGCCGGGGAGATCCTCGACGACGCGGTCAGGAAGGCTTTCGGCGGCGAGACGCCGTCGAACGTTCTTCCCAACCTGATCCGCGGCCACCCGCGGGACTCGCTGATCGACGCCAGCCGTGATGCGGACATGGTGGTGGTGGGACGCCGCGGGCACGGCGGTTTTGGCGGGCTGCTCCTCGGCTCGGTCAGCTCAGCCCTGGTGGCCCACGCCCACTGTCCGGTGCTGGTGGTCCACACGCCGGAAGATCGCCCGGGGGCACCCTGAAGGAGGTCCACGTGGCCGGGACTACGGCAGGCGCAGTCCGTTGACGGAGCCGCTGCGGGGTGACGCACGACGACGGATGGCGGCTGCCGCCGTCGTGCTCGCCCTGATTGTCCTGGCCATCGTTCTTGCCGTACTGCTGCGGTCACCGGCGGGAACTTCTCTACAGCCGGCCGCACCTTCCTCTCCCGGCGCCTCCACCAGCCCAGGCCCGGGGGCCTCCAGCGCCCCTCCCGCCACAACACGGCCATCCACAGCAGACCCCTCCGCATCCCAGCCTGTGGAGGCATCGACGGAAACACCGGAGGCAGGGCAGAACCCTGTCCAGCCTCCCGCCACTGTGCCTCCCGTCCCGGTCCCGCCCCCCGCAACGGACGGCGGGCCCGGCCCTGAACCGGATCCTGTCCCGCCGGCAGCGCCGTTCCCCTCCCGGCTGATCAGCCAGGACCTCACCGTCATTCCGGACGCGGGGCGCGTGGTGGCGCTGACGTTCGATGCCGGAGCCAATGCGGCAGGACTGCCGAAGATCCTGTCCACCCTGTCCGCCAAGGGGGTCACGGGCACGTTCTTCCTCACCGGTAACTGGGTGGATGCCAACCCCGGCGGGGTGAAGCAGATCGTTTCTGCGGGGCATCGGGTGGCCAACCACTCCATGACCCATCCTGGTTTCACCGGCCTGGACGACGGGCAGATTGCCCAACAGGTCCGGGGAGCGGAACAAACAATCCTGGCAGCCGGGGCCGACCCCCGTCCGCTGTTCCGTTTCCCGTTCGGCGAAAGGGATGCCCGCACTATTGCCGCTGTCAACAGCCTCGGCTACGTTGCCGTCCGGTGGACCGTGGACACCCTGGGATGGAAAGGTACCAGTGGCGGCGTCAACGCCCAGGCCGTCGCAGACCGCACGCTGGCCGCCCTGCAGCCCGGCGAAATTATCCTTATGCACATCGGTTCCAATCCCGACGACGGCTCCACCCTTGACGCCGACGCCCTGCCTGACATCATCGACCGCATCAGCGCCGCCGGGTACGGCTTCGCCACCCTTGACGCGCTGCTGGCCCCCTAACAGAAGGAAGGGCCGCTAATGGAGAAGACCAGGCAGGCAAAAGCCACCGGCAGGCGTCCTGCTCCGGCATCGAACGGAACGGCCGATCCCGCACACCACGGGCTTCCCCTGCATGAGGTGGTCCTGCTGCTCGGGACGGACCACGTGCAGGGCCTCGCTTCCACGGAGGTGGCACGCCGCCAGGCCCAGTTCGGAACCAACGTGCTGCCGCGCTCACGCGGCGGGGGGATCTTCCGGAAACTGGCCCGGCAGTTCAACAATCCGCTGGTGTACGTGCTGCTGGCCGCGGCGGCCGTCACGCTGTTCCTGGGTGAATATCTGGACTCGGGCGTCATCCTCGCCGTCGTCCTGGTGAACACATTGATCGGCTTTGTCCAGGAAGTCCGGGCGGAGGCTGCCCTCGATGCGCTGCATTCCCTGGTCCGCACGCGCGCTGTGGTGGTCAGGGACGGGCAACGGGAAGAGGTCCCCTCGGAGGACCTCGTCCCCGGAGACCTAGTAATCCTCGAGGCCGGCGACAAAGTCCCGGCGGACCTGCGGCTGGTCCGGCTGTCCGGCCTGCGTGCCGATGAATCCGCCCTGACGGGCGAGTCCGAGGCAGTAGAGAAGAACGAGGTGGTCCTTCCCCCGACCACACCGGTGGCGGACCGCCGGAACATGGTCTACAGCGGCACCCTGGTGACGGCCGGCACCGGCGCGGGGGTCGTCGTCGCCATCGGTGGCGAGACGGAACTCGGTGAGATCCACCGGCTGATGGGCTCGGTGCAGCAGGTGGCCACCCCGCTGACACAAAAGCTGGCGCACTTCAGCATGACGCTGACGGTGGCCATCCTGGCACTTGCCGCCGTGACTTTCCTTGCAGGCGTGGCACGCGGCCAGCAGCCGGCACAAATGTTTACCGCCGCCGTCGCGCTCGCGGTGGGGGCAATCCCCGAAGGCCTTCCCGCGGCAGTCACGGTTACGCTCGCCATCGGTGTCCGCCGGATGGCCCGGCGCCGCGCAGTGGTGCGCAGGCTGCCGGTTGTTGAGACGCTGGGCAGCACCACGGTCATCTGTTCGGACAAGACCGGCACCTTCACTGAAAACCAGATGACGGTGCGGGCACTGTGGACTTCATCCGGCGCTTACGACGTGACAGGCTCCGGCTATGGCCCGGAGGGGCGCGTCCTTCCGGCACGTCCTGGTGTCCAGGGCGCCGCGGAAGGGGCTGAAGGAACGGCGAAGGCGGCGCAGGACGACGCGCTGCACTGGTCCCTGCTGGCTGGCGGCGCCTGCAATGACGCCAGGGTGGTGAGGGAGGGCGACGCCTGGCGCGTCCAGGGGGATCCCACGGAGGCTGCGATGCTGGTGGCTGCCGGGAAGGGCGGAGTGGATACCGCGCAGTTCCTCGCCTCCACTCCGCGGCGCGCCGCCCTGCCTTTTACCTCGGAGCGCCAGTACATGGCCACGGTCCACTCCCCCCGGTTCCCGGACGCCAGTGGCACAGGGCAGGACACCGTCCTGGTCAAGGGAGCCGTGGAAAGGGTGCTGGAGCTGTGTGCCTGGCAGATGGACGGCCCCGGTGACTACGGGCGCCTCAACAGGCAGGCGGTCCTGGAGGTTGCGCACCGGTTTGCCGGCACCGGCCTGAGGGTCCTGGCCACGGCCATAATGCACCTGCCCGCCGGCACCTCCCTTGCCGAGGCAAACCTGCGCGGACAGCTGACGCTGACGGGGCTCCAGGCGATGTTCGATCCGCCGCGGGAGGCAGCGGCGGCAGCAGTGCGTGCCTGCCACCAGGCGGGGGTAGCCGTCAAGATGATCACCGGGGACCATGTTGGTACTGCAGCCACGATCGCCAGGGCAGTGGGCATCACTGCGGACCGGACAGACGGGACCGCGCTGACGGGAACGGAGCTGGACGCGATCCCCGAGGACCAGCTGCCCGATGCGGTGGAGCGCGCAACGGTCTTCGCACGGGTGTCGCCCGAGCAGAAGCTCCGCCTCATCGGTGCGCTCCAGTCCCGGGGGCACGTGGCTGCCATGACGGGCGACGGCGTCAACGACGCGCCGGCACTGCGCCAGGCGAACGTAGGGATCGCCATGGGACGGTCTGGAACGGAAGTGGCAAAGGAGGCCTCGGACATCGTCCTGACAGATGACGACTTCGCCACCATCGAGGCGGCTGTCGAGGAAGGCCGGAACGTCTTTGACAACCTGACCAAATTCATCGTCTGGACCCTGCCCACCAATATGGGGGAAGGCCTGGTGATCCTCGTGGCGATCCTGGCCGGAGCGACCCTTCCCGTCCTGCCCACGCAGATTCTGTGGATCAACATGACCACAGCGGTGGCCCTGGGGCTGATGCTGGCGTTCGAGCCGAAGGAGCCCGGCCTCATGTCCCGGCCTCCCCGGACACCCGGCCGCCCACTCCTGACCTGGACCCTTACCCTCCGGATCCTGCTGGTCTCCACGCTCCTTGTGGCAGGCACCTGGTGGATTTTCGAACTCGAACTGGCCGGTGGTGCGTCGCTTGCCGAAGCCCGGACCGCTGCAGTCAACCTCTTCGTGGCGGTGGAGACGTTCTACCTCTTCAGCTGCCGTTCCCTCACCCGGTCCGTGTGGCGGATCGGCTTCTTCAGTAACCGCTGGGTGGTTCTCGGTGTCCTGGTCCAGGCGGCCGGCCAGCTGGCCATCACCTACTCCCCCGTAATGAACGAACTCTTCCACACAGCCCCCCTCGGCGCGGAGACCTGGCTGCGGATCCTGGGCATCGCAGTGCTGGCTTCACTCGTCGTCGCCGTGGACAAGCGCTTCAGGCGCCACTCGTTCTAGCCAGGTCCCGCCGTTCCAGGTACTGCAGGAGCGGGCCTCATGGCTTTGGCAGGAGCCGGACCAGCACCAGTCCGGTCACTGCGGCCATGGCCACCGCCATCAGGACCGCCGCCCCTATTCCAATGGTGGCTGTCAGCCACAAGTCCTGGCCGGGCTGCTACAGCGGAGTCGCAACGGCCATGAAAACGCCCAGTCCCACGGCCCAGGCGGCGGCGCTTCCGGCGATCCACCGCCAGGCCCTGGGGACATGACGGCGCAGTTCGAACCATTGCGCCAGGCCGATCGAGACCAGGAGCACCAGTGCGGCCCCGGTTCCCGTAACTATTTGGGCTGCTGCCGGCCACCCCTGCCAGGACTCGCTGCTGAAGGACAACAGGCCCACCGTCCAGGCAAGAGCAGCCGCCGCTGCTGTAAGCAGGACCCAGCGCCGTACGGACACGGCGGGAAGCCTGGTCCTAAGAACACGCACCTGGAACCACCCCAGGACGGCACCCTCTACAAAGCCGGCAAGCACCAGCAACGGAACCCCGGCTACCGGCCAGAAGACAACCGAAACGAGCTGGGCCGCCGCAGGGGCAAGGAAGCCGAGGCTCTCGCCCGCGCTCACCCACGCCACCCAGCGGACAAGAAAGGCGGTCCTGCGCGGCGAATCAGCTAAGTCAGCACACACCAGGCACAGCCCTCCCTTCATGCTTCTTCCAAGGTAGGGGACCAACGGCTCTGCCACGCGCCCGGCCCCACTGCCCATAGTTAACGCCAGGAACGGGTGGGACGCTGCCGGCAGTTTGCAGGCACAGGCCCGCGGCACCCCTGAAGGGGACGGTTGGGAAGGGACGGTTGGGAAAAGACGATGAGGAAGGGACCATGAACCAGGACAAGGACGCTGCCGCCGAGGCAGAAGCACTCCAGGCGGTTGAAAGACACCACGCACACATGCTCAAGCATCTGAACGGACTCGTTGCCCTCCTGATGAAAGCAGTGGAGGCACGTGATGCCTCCGCCGAAGAAACAGCGCAGGCAACACTCCTGGACTGGTGCGACAGCAACCTCATCCCCCATGCCCTGGCCGAGGAGGGTCCCCTGTACGGCGGACCGCACGCTACCTCCGAGGGAAGGCTCCTGGTGGAGGGGATGCTGGCCGAACACCGCGTCATTGTGGACCTCGTGGAGGAACTGCGAACCTCCAACGGACTAGCCGCCGCGGTGGCAGCTTCTGCCATCCAGCGGTTGTTTGCCCTGCACCTGGACAAGGAAAACCGCCTCCTGATGCCCTTCATCGTCGAGTCCCCGGACATGTCCCTCGCCGCGTCCGTGCAGGGGCTTCACGAACTGACCGGAGAAGGCACGGGCCGCCACGCCGGGACGCACGACGACGGCACGCAGCATCGCTGATGACACGTCTCTTATTGCCCGCCGCGGCTTTTCCGGTGCGCTGCTTCCACCGGGGCGTGGACCACCAGGACCGGGCAGTGGGCGTGGCTGACGCACGCCGAACTCACCGAGCCCAGCACCAGGCTGCCATGACCGCGCCGCCCCACGATGAGGAGGGACGAGTTCCGGCTCCCCTCAATCAATTGCTCACTGGCTTTGCCCCGTACCAGCCGCGGGTGGACAAATGCCGGCAGCTCCGGGCCGAAAGCGTCCGCAAGGGCCTGCTCCAGTGACTGACTGGCGGCGTATTCGAAGCCTTCGATGCCCACCACAAGGTAGAGCCCATAGCCCGGAGGAACGTCCCAGCATGCCCACGCTTCCACTGTTGCGCCTAGGGGCCCGGCCAGGTCCACGGCTGTGCGAAGGGCCGCGATCGAGGCGTCGGATCCGTCCACGCCAACAACAATCCTGGGGTGCTCCTCGGGGGCGTCCATGTGGCTCCGATCTGTTTGGTCTGCTCCCAGACTGTACAGGGTCCGGGAAGCGGGATAGGGCCGAAAGTCACCGCCGGGTGCGGGCAGAGGTTCCCCCACGGGCAGACGCCGGCGAGGGGCGACGGTTGTATGATCAGGATTCGCGACTTTGGTCCCTTCCTGCAGGTCCGCACAGGCGGAAAGATGGGACCAGGCCCCTGGCACGGGCTGCCTGCACAGCCGTGCAGGCATAGTCCTTAAGACAATAGGGAGCATAGGGTGCAAAGGCATGAGTCGGGCCCGGAAGGGGCTGCAGGTCCCCAGGAGCCCCTGCGCGTGTTCATTCTCGATGACCACGAACTTGTCAGGCAGGGGCTGAAGGACCTCCTTGAGGGCGAAGGGTTCGAGGTAGTCGGTGAGAGCGGATCCGCGGCGGAGGCCACGCGCCGCATTCCCGCGCTGCAGCCGGATATCGCGATCCTGGACGGACGGCTCCCCGACGGCACCGGCATCGAGGTATGCCGGGATGTGCGCTCGCTGGACCCCCGCCTGCACTGCCTCATCCTGACAAGCTATGACGACGAGCAGGCCATCCGCGGCGCCGTCCTGGCAGGAGCATCGGGATACATCCTCAAGCAGATCAGGAGCGATGACCTCCTCGCCGGTATCCGCAAGGCGGCCGCGGGACAGTCCCTCTTCGAGCCCGGCGTACGGGAGCGGATCATCGCCGGACTTTCCAAGGCCCCAACGGACCCGCGGCTGGATGCACTCAGTGCCCAGGAGAAGAAGGTCCTGACACTCATCGGGCAGGGCATGACCAACCGCCAGATCGGCGAGGAACTCTTCCTGGCCGAGAAAACAGTCAAGAACTACGTGTCATCCATTTTGGCGAAGCTGGGCTTCGAGCGGAGGACACAGGCTGCCGTGTACGTCACGCGCAACACCACGGACGGGCAATAACCTGTCCCCAGGATCCGCGGCTGGCGGGCGGCGCCAGGGCCGGCAGCTGTCCGGTTCCGTCACAGACGCTGGGCGGTCCACGTGATCCGGGTGCCTTCCCCTGGCGCGCTCCGGATGGTGCAGCTGCCGCCCAGCATCTCTGCCCGGTGCCGCATATTGGCCAGGCCGCTCACCCGTGCGGGTTCTTCGAAACCGCACCCGTTGTCCTGGATCACCAGCTCAACCTGCCGCTGGGTCACGGACACCGCAACCCGTATCTCCTTGGCACCTGAGTGGCGGGCAGCATTGCTCAGTCCTTCCGAAAGCACGGAAAGCACATGGCCGGCAACGTTTTCCCGGACGGTGTCCACGGGACCGGAAAAAGCCACTTCTGGTTCAACGGCATAGCTGCGGGAGTTGTCCTGGACCACCCCCAGGATGCGGTTTGTCAGCGGTTCAAGGTTTTCCTCCCCCGTCCGAAGCGAGTAGATGGTGTCCCGCAGCTTCCGGATGGTGTCGTCCAGTTCGGACGTGACCGTGGCAATGCGTTCGTGCGCTATGGGATCCAGGGTGTAGCGGCGGAGGCTCTGGATACTCAGTCCGGAGGCGAAAAGCCGTTGGATGACAAGATCGTGCAGGTCGCGGGCAATCCGTTCCCGGTCCGTGAACAGGAGGTTCTGCTCACGGAGCGCATGGACACGGGCAAGGTCGAGTGCCAGCCCGATCCTGCTCCCGAAAATCGAACTGGACTCCCCTTCGGCCTGGCTGTAGGCAGTTGAGCCCTGTGGACGGGCGAGCAGCAAAACGCCGTTCTCGCTGTTGCTGTGGCCGATGGCGCAGACCAGCACCGAACCCAGTTTTTCTGCCACCTCATCGCCGAAGACCCGCTGGGGATCACGCACCACGTGGGACTCCCCCGTCTCGATGACCGTGGAGACGGCGTCCGAAGCACCAATCTCCTGCCCCGCCTGCAGGCCCTGGACGCCCAGGGAGGACCTGCACCTGAGGACCCCGTCACCAGCAGGAACAGCAATCACGGCCAGCGCGGACTCTGACACCCGCAAGGCTGTTTCAGCCACCAGGTCAAGGTTGTCCGAGTCGCCGGGGTGCGGTGCCATGATCAGCCGGCTGCTCAGTTCCATCCCTGCCTCCAGCCATTTCTGGCGCCGCTTGCTGTCCTCAAACAGGCGGGCATTCTGGATGGCCACACCGGCGGCAGCGGCCAGGGCCACGGCAAGGTCTTCATCCTCCGGCGTGAAGTCCTGTCCGCCGTCCTTTTCCGTCAGGTAGAGGTTTCCGAACACTTCGTCCCGGACACGGACCGGAACTCCCAAAAAGGTACTCATGGGGGGATGGTTGGGCGGAAAGCCTGAGGCCATCGGGTGCTGGCCGAGATCGTGCAGCCTCAATGGCTGCGGCTCCCGGATCAGGTGGCCAAGGACGCCGTGCCCCGTAGGCAGGTCCCCAATGGACCTGATGTCTTCCTCATCCACTCCCACCGTGATGAAGTGGCTCAGGCTGCGGTCTTCCGCGATCACGCCCATCGCCCCGTACTTCGCGCCCACAAGTTCACACGCGGACCGGACCAGGCGGTCCAGCACGGCTTCAAGGCTCAGGTCCTGGGCCAATGCGACGACGGCGGCAAGCAGGCCGTTCATGCGTTCCTGGGTTTGCAGCAGCTCATCTGCACGGGCAACAAAGTCCCGAAGGAGATCCTCGGCCCGTTCCTTCATGGGAGAGCTCCACGGCTCAGTGCTCATGTCCGACCTCCTGTGGAAAGTGCCTGCGTCGTTGCGGGCCCTCAGCGGTGTTGCACGCGTCCGGGAGGTAGGTTCCCCCGGGCAACGCCGCTTCCGCCTCATTCGAAGCGGCGTCCGGCACCAGTCTAGGAGAGTAAGTCAAGGTCTGAAATGCCCCAATTACGGAAGGACGGACGGCAGCAGCCGCCTGCACCCGGCGCATCAGGACCTTCTTCCCTAGCCCCGCCCCGCTCCGGGTCCTAGGCTACGGCCATGGACACAGCTGCAACAGAACCGGAACCCGAAAACCTTGGCGTGCATGACTGCTGGAGATACCTGCGGTCAACGTCCGTTTGCAGGATGGCCTTCACCCGCGGCGACACGGTGGAGATCTTCCCGGTCAACTTCGTGCCCAGCAACGGCACCCTGCTGATCCGCACCGGCCCGGGCACCAAAATGGACGCAGTGGCCGGCCGCAAAGCAGTGTCCCTGGAGGCCGACGGCCTGAACCAGTACGGCACCATTGCCTGGAGCGTGGTGGTGAAGGGGCACGCGGCCGTTGTGGACGACACCGAAGACTTCCAGGATGCCTCCGACGCAGGTTTGTCTCCCTGGCAGGCTGGCCCCAAGGACAGCCTCATCCGGGTAACACCGGAGGAGATCACCGGGAGGAGATTCTTCATCACCCCGCCCACCCGGTGGTGGGCCCCGCAGGAACCGGTCGACAGGGCCTGAAGCCCTTTCCGGCACTAAGACTCTCAACCACCAGCAGCACCACGGAAGGTACCCCATGGACGCACACAAGCCAGTCGCCGTCGGCATCGCCGACTCCGCCCCTTCCAAGGCGGCCCTGCTGTGGGCAGCGGCCCGCGCACGGCGGCAAAAGGTTCCGCTGGCAATCCTGCATGTCCTCGACGACCGCTGGATGGCAGGCGAAAGGATCGAAGCGCTCCCCTACATCGACGTCCTGCGCCAGTCCGCGATGGACATGCTGAAGGAAGCCGACGAAACGGTGAGCAGCGCCGAACCGGACCTTCAGGTGTCGCAGGAACTGCTGGAGGGAAGCGTCGGGGCTTCACTCGGGAAGTACTCGAAGGACGCCTCGATGCTGGTCCTGGGCAGCAGCGGCCACTCCCGCGGCGCACTGACCGACCGGGCACTCCAGGCAGCCGCCACGGCTGAATGCCCGGTAGCGGTGATCGGGACAGGCCAAAGCAGCGGGCAGGGTGTTGTGGTGGGTGTTGACGGGTCGGAAGAGTCCACCCAGGCCGTGGCCTTCGCGGCGGCCGAGGCTGATGCACTGGGTGAGGAACTCACCGTCCTGTATGCGTTCACCGGCCCCAACCGCTGGATCAAAGCGGGCCTCCCGTCCAGCAGCTTTGCGGGGCATGTGGTGGAAGAGGAACAGATAGTCCTGTCCGAGACAGTCGCCGGGCTCCGCCAGGACTACCCCGGCCTGGTGGTACACGGAATCCTGGAAACCGTCATGGAACCGGCCGACGCCCTGGTCCGGGCAGCCGCGGACGCCCGGTTGCTGGTCCTGGGCAGCCGGGGCAGGGGCAGCTTCGGCAGGCTCCTGCTCGGATCGACGGCGCACGGTGTCCTCACCCAGCCTCCCTGCCCCACGGTCATCACCCGGTTGAAGAAGTCCCGGCATGACACATGACGGGTGGGCTCTGCGCTCCACATGATGTTTGAAAAAGGGGAAAGCACCGGAGGCCACGTGGGGTCCGGTGCGCCGGCGGGACAGCCAGCGGTGGACGGACTCTCCTCCGACGAGGTCCTGGCCCGGACCAGGGCCGGACGGATCAACAGCATCCCCGTGGCAACAAGCCGCAGTGTGTGGGACATTGTCCGGGCGAATGTCCTGACACTCTTCAACGCCATCGTGGCTGGCTGCTTTGTCCTGCTGCTGGTGCTGGACCAGTGGCGGGACGCGCTGTTTGGTTTCTCAGCACTGGGGAATTCCCTGATCGGAATCATCCAGGAATACCGCGCCAAGCAGTCCCTGGACAGGCTGGCCATTCTCCACGCGGCACAGGTAAGGGTGGTCCGGGCCGGCAGCCCACGGTTGGTCCCGGCGGAGGCCCTGGTCCCGGATGACATTGTCCTGCTCAGCGCCGGCGAACAGGTGGCCGCTGACGTGCGGCTCCTGGACGGCGGGTACGTGGAGGCAGACGAATCCTTTTTGACCGGGGAGTCGGCGCCGGTTCCCAAGCGTCCGGGAGCAGTGCTCCTCTCCGGGTCGCTGATCATGGCCGGAAGCGGACGGGCGGCGGTGGTCCGGGTGGGACCCCAGACGTTCGCCTATAAACTGACTGCCGAAGCCAGGCGGTTCGCCCTGGTCACGTCCGAGATACGCTCCGGCCTGGACAAGGTGCTTCGCGTGATCACCTGGCTGCTCCTGCCTACTGCGGTCCTGGTCACCCATGCCCAGGTCCAAAACGCCGGCGGCTGGGCGGCTGCCTTCAGTTCCGGGCAGTGGATACCCGCGGCAGTGGGACTGGTGGCCAGCATCATGTCCATGATTCCCCTTGGCCTGGTCCTGCTGACCAGCGTGGCCTTCGCGGTGGGCGGGGTACGCCTGGCCGGCCATATGGTCCTGGTCCAGGAAATTGCGGCCGTGGAAGTACTGGCAAGGGTGGATGTCCTGTGCCTGGACAAGACCGGCACCTTGTCTTCCGGCGCCATGGCGTTCAACGCAGTGCACGACGCCGGCGTGCCCGCGGCCGAGGGATGGCGGAAGGCCCTTGAATGGTTCGGCGCCAAGGAGGAAGCAAGCACCACCGCCAAGTCCATCGGTGACGCGTTTCCCGCGGCCGACGTCCTGCCGGAAACGTCATCCGTGCCCTTCACCTCCGCCCTGAAATGGAGTTCGGTGACGTTCCCGCCGGGCTCGCCGGCCGCCGGAACATGGGTTCTTGGGGCGCCGGATTTTGTCCTGGCGGACTCGTCCTCCAGTGCCCACG
The DNA here is from genome assembly GCF_044755505.1 of Pseudarthrobacter sp. NPDC092202. Lineage (NCBI taxonomy): Bacteria > Bacillati > Actinomycetota > Actinomycetes > Micrococcales > Micrococcaceae > Pseudarthrobacter > Pseudarthrobacter sp. NPDC092202. The sequence goes on from NZ_JBIVRG010000002.1 coordinate 450,035, forward strand.
CCCGCCGGAGCGCCGCAGCGCTGGCTTCTACCGGCCTGCGGACGCTGGCGCTCGCCCACATGCCCGGGGGCCTTCCCGTGTCCGCGAAAGGCGGAGCACTGCCCACTGGACTCGTTCCGGTGGTACTGCTGACCTTCCGCGAGGATATCCGGAAGGAAGCGCCAGGAACCCTCGCCTACTTCCGGCAGCAGGGCGTGGGCCTGAAAATCATTTCCGGGGACGACCCCCGCACCGTGGCAGTGCTCGCACGCGCAGTGGGCATCGGGACGGGCAAAGCCTACGACGCCAGGAACCTGCCCACGGACCCGTTGCTGCTTGAAGAAGCAGTGGAGAACCACCACGTTTTCGGAAGCGTGTCCCCGTCCCAGAAGCGGGACATGGTCCAGGCGCTGAAGCGGCGCGGGCATACGGTTGCCATGACAGGCGACGGGGTCAACGACGTGCTGGCACTCAAGGAAGCCGATCTGGGCATTGCCATGGACACTGCGTCACCGGCCACCAAGGCAGTAGCCCGGCTTATCCTCCTGGACGGGCGCTTCGACAGGTTGCCCGCGGTCGTTGCCGAAGGCCGGCGGGCCATCAGCAACATCGAGCGGGTCTCCATGGTGTTCCTCAGCAAGACCGTCTACATCACGGTCATTTCGTTGACGTTTGCCCTGCTCCTGTGGCCCTTTCCGTTCCTTCCGCGCCAGATGTCCGTCCTCGACGGGCTGACGATCGGCCTGCCGGCATTCTTCCTGGCTCTGCAACCCGGCGCGCAGCGGTATGAGCCCGGATTCCTGAAGCGCTCGCTGGCCTTCTCGGTACCGGCCGGACTGTGTGGCGCCCTGTGTGTGCTCGCTGTCAGCATGTACGCGCACTTCGCCGCACCCGGCAGTGCCGAAGCCACGCAGTCGGCCGCCGTCATCACCTTGGCCCTGGTGGCCTCCTGGATCCTCGTGACGGCATCCCGGCCGCTCAACTGGACGAAGACCCTGATCCTGGCGGGCATGTACGGGGGCCTGGGGCTCCTGTTCACCGTGCCCCCGGCAAAAGGATTCTTCCGGCTGGACTGGCCGCCCACGGATCTTTTGGCCGCGTCCGTCACCGTGGCCGTGGCCGGCAGCCTGGTCATCGAAGCCATCCGGTACTTCCAGCGGCGCCTCGCCGGACGCCCGGAGGACTGATGGCATTGGTGACCTTCGGCTCTGGCATGCGCATCGCGGCCCCGGCCATTGTTGACTAAGGCGGCGGAAGGAGGACAGCGTGCTCGCATGGTGGGTGGGCCGGCCCGGCCCCATATCTGCACGTCCCCTGGTCAAGGGCACCCGAGAGGACCCCTTGCCCGCGGCCAATGAACTTCTGGTGGACGTCAGCGTCTGCGGAATCTGCCGGACCGACCTCCACTTGGCCGAAGGGGACCTGCAACCGCGCCGCCCCGGAGTTGTCCCGGGCCATGAGGCGGTAGGCGTGGTGGTGGAAACAGGACCGGAGGCCTCCCGGTTCGCGCCGGGCGACAGGGTGGGCGTAGCGTGGCTGGGCGGTGTCTGCGGGAGGTGTGCGTACTGCCGCCGCGGGGACGAAAACCTGTGCTCGGCGCCCGTCTTCACGGGCTGGGACAAGGACGGCGGCTACGCCCAAAAACTCACCGTCTCCGAGGACTTCACGTACCTCATTCCGGACGTCTTCACCGATGAACAGGCTGCGCCGCTGCTGTGCTCGGGCATTATCGGCTACCGCGCATTGAAACGCGCCAACCTCCCGGCCGGAGGGCGCCTTGGCATCTACGGGTTCGGCAGCTCCGCCCACCTGACCGCGCAGATGGCCGTGTACCAGGGGGCATCCGTTTTTGTCATGACCCGCTCTGAGGAGGCCCGTGCCCTTGCCCTGGAGCTGGGTGCCGAATATGCCGGCGACGCCTATGACACTCCTCCGGTGCCGCTTGACTCGGCCATTCTGTTCGCCCCTGTGGGCGGCCTGGTGCCGGCCGCGCTCGCTGCCCTTGACCGCGGCGGGACGCTGGCGGTTGCTGGTATACACCTCACCGACATCCCGCCACTGAACTATGAGGCCCACCTGTTCTACGAGCGCCAGGTCCGCAGCGTTACGGCCAATACACGGGCTGACGGGAAGGAGTTCCTGGCCCTCGCGGCCAGGATTCCACTGACACCAACCACCACCTCCTACCCGTTCGATGCCGCGGACACGGCCCTCGAGGATCTCGCTGCGGACAGGATTACCGGCTCGGCCGTCCTCCGGGTCCGCCCATAAACACCGCGGGGCCACGGTGGGACCTTGGACTCTGGAACAGCACCCGCAGGGGGCGGATGGTGTTAATGCCGGGCAATGCGTCGGCCCGGCTCACAATGAGCAGGAGGCAACAATGACTGACCTGATGAAGTGGTTTGATTCCCGCCGCTCCCCCATGGATGTGATCGAAAGACTGTTCGAAGGAGAGATGGGGTCGTCCGCCATCCGGGTGGAGGAAGTGGTGGACGGCAACACCCTGGTGGTGCGCGCGGAGCTGCCCGGGATCGACCCCGAAAAAGACGTGGACGTGACAGTGACCGACGGTGTCCTGTCCATCAGGGCCGAGCGGCAGGAGAAAACGGAACACAAGGACAAGGACAGCTACCGTTCCGAATTCCGCTACGGTTCCTTCGTCCGGCGGCTCCCCCTTCCCAGCGGGGTGCGGCAGGCTGACGTCACCGCGTCGTACAGGGACGGCGTCCTGGAAGTCCGCGCTCCCCTTCCGGACCAGCAAGAGGTGGCCTCGGCGTCGAAGATCCCGATCAGCAGGGGCTGAGGTTTGGTGCCTGGTCCCTCCGGGGCCAGGCACGGTCACGCCATCCGCGCGTTTTGTCACCCGAACAGGACTGCCGCTTCCTTGTACCGTTCCTCGGGAACCACCTTCAGGCGTCCTAGGGCAAGCTCCAGGCCTACGGTGACGACGTCCGTCCCACGGAGGGACACCATGGTCCCCCATGAACCGCCGGCCGCTGCCTCGACGGCGGCAAGGCCCAGCCGGGTGGCAAGGACACGGTCGTAAGCGGTGGGTTCTCCGCCACGCTGGATGTGGCCCAGGACCGTGGCCCGGGTCTCTATTCCGGTAGTGTGCTGCAGCTGCTGCTCCAACAGCCGGCCGATGCCGCCAAGACGCGGCCGGCCAAAGGTATCCAGCCCGCGCGGCGCGTAGGGCGTTCCTTGCCCCTCCGGCACGAAGGCTTCAGCCACCACCACCAGGGGCGCCCGCCCCCGGTCCCGTGCTGACAGGACCCACGCGGAGATCTGGTCCAGGGACACCGGATGCTCCGGTATGAGGATCGCGTGGGCACCCGAGGCCATTCCGGAGTGCAGCGCGATCCAGCCGGCATTGCGGCCCATGACCTCCGCGATCATGCACCGGTGGTGGGACTCCCCGGTGGTCCTCAGCCTGTCAATGGCTTCAGTGGCCGTCTGGACGGCGGAATCGAACCCAAACGTATAGTCCGTGGCACCAAGATCGTTATCGATCGTCTTGGGCACCCCGACCACGTTGATGCCCTGGTCGCACAGTTCCTTCGCCGCGGCCAGTGTTCCCTCGCCGCCAATGGCGATCAGCCCCATCAGGCCATTGCGCCGCAGGCTGTCCCGCACCGCCTCGGCTCCGCCGCCCTCCAGCGGATTGGTGCGGGATGTCCCAAGGATGGTCCCGCCGAGCCGGGATATTCCGCGGACACTGCGCCGGGGCAAGGGAACCACATCCTGTTCCAGGACTCCCCGCCACCCGTCACGGAACCCCACAAATCCATAGCCGTGGACAACCTCACCGCCCAGCACTGCCCCGCGGATGACTGCGTTGACGCCGGGGCAGTCCCCGCCGCTTGTCAGGATCCCGAGTTTCTTCATGGTGCAGCCGATCCTTCCACCGATACGGGAAGCCGGAATGTCCTGGCCTGGCCGGCCGCGAGCGCCGCCTTCCTGCCGTTGACGCGCACGCTGATGGGTTCGGCGTCCCCGGCCGCCGATGCAATCCTCATGCGCCCGTCCTTGAGTTCGACGTTCAGGTGATGCCCCCGGTACCGGACCCTGAAGGCGACGGACCGCAGGCCGGTGGGCAGGTTGGGGGCAAAGGCGATCGCGTCGCCGCTCAGCCTCAGCCCGGCGAAACTGCGCTGGATGACATCGATGCTTCCAGCCATGGCGCCCAAGTGAATGCCCGTCCGTGTGGTGCCGTGCTGGGTATCGTCGAGGTCGGCGTCGAGCGCTTCGCGGAAGCTGTCCCAGGCACGGTCGGCGTCCAGCGCCGCCAGCACGGACGCGTGGGCCACCCGGCTCAAGGTGGACCCGTGGGCAGTCCGAGCGAGGTAATACTCGACGGTCCGGTTCAACAGGTCTCCCGTGAACGCATATCCCAGTTCCTGGAGGAGGGCGATCACACCCTCATGGCCCAGCAGGTACGGCAGCATCAGGACATCGGCCTGCTTGGCAAGCTTGTACCGGTTGGTTTCATCCCCCTCGGCTTCCAGGATCAGGTCGAGCCGCTCTATGCTGTCGTAGGTCTCCCGGTACCGTTCCCAGTCGAGTTCGTCGAGTTCCTCGTATCCGGCAAACTGGCTGATCACGCCGTCCGTGTGGAAAGGGATGAACATGGCCCGGCCCACCTGCTCCCAGCCGGCGGCCTCCTCGCTGGTGACGCCAAGCCTCTCCATCAGGCCGGAGAGTTCGTTCCCGTGGAAGATGCCCATGATCTCCGCGGCCCGGAGGCAAGCCCAGGCAGCCATGGCGTTGGTGTAGGCGTTGTCGTCCAGCCCGGGATCGGGGCGGCCCGGATATCCCGTGTGGTACTCATCGGGCCCCACGACGCCGCGGACGTGGTAGCGCCCGGTGTCCTGGCTGTACCCGGCCCGTGCTGCGAAGAACCGGGCAACGTCGATCACCAGTTCGGCACCCTTGCGGAGCAGCCAGGCTTTGTCGCTGGTGGCCTGGAAGTACTGCCAGACGTTGAAGGCAACGGCGAGTCCGGAGTGCAGTTGCAGGTGCGAGTGGTCCTTCACCCACCTGCCGGACCTGTGGTTGTAGAGCCACTTGGGGGTTTCCTCCGTACCGTCACTCCCGCTTTGCCAGGGAAACTGTGCCCCCGGGAGGCCCTGGAGTGCTGCCGCGTGTCGGGCTGCCGGAAGCCTGCGCCACCTGTATTCGATGAGGGAGCGGGCCACATCCGGCGTCCTGGTGGTCAGGAGCGGCAGGACAAACAACTCGTCCCAGAAGACGTGGCCCCGGTATCCCTCGCCATGGAGCCCCCGGGCCGTAACCCCGGCGTCGAGTTCTGCCGTGTGGCGGGTGAGGGTCTGCAGCAGGTGGAAGATGTGCAGGTTGAGGACCAGGCGCACCTGCACCGGCGCCTCGATGTCCACGAGGAACGGATGGTGTTCGTGCCGCCACGCATCCTGGTGTGCGGCCAGCAGGGCGTCAAAGTCCCCGCCGGCCCGGGCCAGCACTGTCACGGCGGCGGAGGCCGGCGAGGCGATGGCCCGGTCACGGGATGTCGCCACCGCCACGATCTTGCAGATTCTTGCTGCAGCCCCGTCAGCGAGTGCCACCTGGAATGTCCGGAAGTGGAACGGGCCGACTCTGCCGGGCTGCCCTTTGCCATGTACGCCGCTGGCTGCTGCCCCCGACGCACTGGTGCGGTATGCCACGGCTATCCGGACCAGGCTTTGGGTTGTCTCAGCCTCGACGACGGAAACGTCATCCGGAGCCGGTTGCTTGAAGCCGCCGCCGTTCATGGTCCGGTCAACAAGGTGGATCCCGGGGCTGGAGACCGGTTCGGGAACATTCGAGTTGGTGACGCCCATGTTCACGCCGCTGCGCACTTCCACGGCTCCGCTCCAGCCCAGCGGCGTGATCTTCGTTTCGAGTCCCAGCAGGTGGGGCTCCGCCATGGAGACGAACCTCGTCTGGACGATTTCCATGCGCCGCCTGTCCCCGGTTTCCAGCAGGAGCCGCCGTTCCAGGACCGCGCGCTGGAGATCCAGCGTGCGGCGCTCGCGGACAGCCACCAGGCCTCCCTCCGACCACCACTGCCCGTCCGCCAGCCGCAGGTCCAGGGGAAGGCAGTCCGGGGCGTTGACCATGTGTTCTTCCACGAGCACCTCGCCGGCGACTTCGGCGGCCAGGCGGTTGAAGACTCCAGCCAGGTACATGCCGGCGTACCGGGCGCTGCCGCCGCCTTCGGGGGATGCGCCGCGGATGGCGAGGTAGCCGTTGCCAAGGGTGGTCAGCGCTTCCCGGTGGCCCTCGTGTCCGGCGTCGAAGCCCTCGTAGACGAGCTGCCAGGGATCACCAAGGACGAGTCCCAGGTCCAGTTCACTGACGTCGTTGAGGACTGTGGTGGCACCGGAGGCTTCGAGCTCCCGCCGGGTTCCGCTGCGGTCGATGCCCACCACGAGGCCGAACCCGCCCTTGTGCGCTGCCAGGACCCCTGCCACCGAGTCTTCGATGACCACGGCGTGGGATGGTGATACCCCGAGGCGGAAGGCGGCCGCCAGGAAGACGTCGGGAGCGGGCTTCCCCCGCAGGCCGAGGTTGGCGGCAGCAGTCCCGTCCAGGATGACGCCGAAAAGATCCGGAAGCCCGGCGGCGTCCAGGACCGAGGACGCATTGCGGCTGGACGTGACCACTCCGGTGGGGACCCCGGCGTCGGAAAGCCGTTGCAGCAGCTGCACCGTTCCCGGATAGCTCTGGACGCCGTCGCGCTTGAGCCGCTCCTGGAACAGCCGGTTCTTCAGTGCACCAAGGCCGAACGCGCTCCAGGTGCCGGGCTCATCGCTCTCCGACCCCTTCTCGACTTTCACCCCCCTTGACGCGAGGAACTTCAACACGCCTTCCTCCCGGGGAAGGCCATCAATGTAGGTTCGGTAGTCGGTTTTGGAAAGGGGTGCGCGGCTGGCGGTGGCCGGCACCCGCGGGTCCTGCAGGATGTGTTCGAACGCGTCCCTCCAGGCGGCCTGATGGACCAGCGCCGTATTGGTCACCACCCCGTCCAGATCGAAAATGACGGCGTCGAAGGGTGGCTTGGCGGCTGCGGCAGTGGGTGACGACGCGGTCATATGACAGGGATATCAGCAGGCCGTCCTTCGTTGACAGTGCCGTTAGGCCCCTCTGCCCAGCTGCTGCTCCGCCGCTGCGATGACGGGGACGGTTTTCACGTAAGTGTCAGGGTTCAGCGAAATTGAATCTATGCCGCGGCCAATCAGGAACTCGGCAAGATCGGGGTGGTTGCTTGGCCCCTGCCCGCAGATTCCAATCTTGATGCCGGCGGCGTGGGCTTTTTCGATCGCCTGGGCAATCATGGCGCTGACAGCAGGGTCCCTTTCGTCGAACAGCCCGGCAAGCTGTTCGGAGTCGCGGTCCACGCCCAGGACCAGTTGGGTAAGGTCGTTGGAGCCGATGGAGAACCCGTCGAAGCGCTCGGCGAACTGCTCGGCAAGTACCACGTTGGAGGGTATTTCACACATCATGTAGAGCTCCAGCCCGGCACTGCCCCGCACCAGTCCCTGCCCGGCCATCGCTTCGATGACCAGGTCCGCTTCCCGGACGGTCCGGCAGAACGGGACCATAACGATGATGTTGGAAAAGCCGATTTCTTCGCGTACCCGTTTGAGGGCTTTGCATTCGAGGGCGAAGCCTTCCCGGTAGTGGTCGCTGTAGTAGCGGGAGGCGCCGCGGAAACCCAGCATGGGGTTCTCTTCCGGGCGTTCGAAGAACCCGCCGCCGATCAGGTGGCTGTACTCGTTGCTCTTGAAGTCGCTGAGCCGCACGATCACCGGCTTGGGGTGGAAAGGCGCCGCTATCTTGGCGATCCCGGTGGCCAGCACGTCAACAAAGTACTCCGTGGGATCGCTGTAGCCGCTGGTGAGCTTCCGGATGAGCGCGGCTTCCTCCGGATCCGTCACTCTGTCAGGGTGGACCAGGGCCATGGGATGGATGCGGATGAGGTTGTTGATGATGAATTCCATCCGTGCCAGGCCAACGCCCGCCGCCGGCAGACGCCACCACTTGAAGGCGGCGGCAGGGCTGCCGATGTTGACCATCACGTCGGTCCGGGTGGCGGGAAGGGCCTCCAGGTCCACCTCTTCCACGCTGAACTCCAGCAGCCCCTCGTAGACGCGGCCTTCCTCCCCTTCGGCGCAGGACAGGGTGATGGGGGCACCGTCGGGGACGGCTTCGGTGGCGTTCCGGGTTCCGACGACGGCGGGCACGCCGAGTTCCCGGCTGACGATCGCTGCGTGGCTGGTAGGGCCGCCGTGGTCAGTGACGATGCCGGCGGCCCGCTTCATGACCGGGACCCAGTCCGGGTCCGTCATCCTGGTCACCAGCACTGAACCGTCCACGAACGATTCGATGTCCTTCGCGTCCCGGATGACGCAGGCCTGACCGCCGGCGATGGCATCGCCAATGGCCGCCCCCGCGGTCAGCAACCGGCCCTGCTGCCGGAGGTGGTACGTCCTGAAGGACGTGCTGCTGCGCTGGGCCTGCACTGTCTCCGGCCTTGCCTGCACCATGAACAGCTCGCCCGTCACGCCGTCTTTGGCCCATTCCATGTCCATGGGCCGCCCGTAATGGTCTTCCACGGCCTTGGCCCAGCGTGCCAGCAGGACCACTTCCTGGTCGGACAGCACCAGGGAACCCTGCTCCCGTTCGGTGGTTTCCACCATTTGGGTCCGCGCGTTGCCTCCGTGGCTGTAGACCATTTTGCGTTCCTTCGCGCCCAGTTCCCTCTCGATCACGGGGCTGAAGCGCCCGTCGGAGAGCAGTGGCTTGAACACCTGGTATTTGTCAGGGTTGATGGTCCCCTGGACTACGGTCTCACCGAGGCCCCACGCCGCGCTGATGAGCACGGCCTGCGGAAAACCGGACTCGGTGTCGATGGAGAACATGACCCCTGAAGCGCCCACATCCGAACGGACCATGCGCTGGACCCCCACGGACAGGGCGACGTCGAGGTGGTCGTAGCCCTTCATTTCGCGGTAGCTGATGGCGCGGTCGGTGAACAGCGAGGCGTAGCAGTTCCGGCACGCATCCAGGACGGCACGGCCGCCGGCGACGTTGAGGAATGTCTCCTGCTGGCCAGCGAAACTTGCATCCGGGAGGTCCTCGGCCGTGGCGCTGCTGCGGACTGCAACCGACACCTCGTGCTGGCCTGCCCGCCGGGAAAGGAGCCGGTAGCGCTCCTGGATCGCCTCGCCGATGCTGTCCGGGAACGTTGCCGACAAAAACAGCTCCCGGATGGCCGCTCCGGCCTGGCGCAGCGTTGCGCGTCCGGCACGGTACTCCTCGATGTACGTCCTGATGCGCGGCTCCAGGGAGTTCGCTGCCAGGAAAGCGCGGTAGGCGCCGGCGGTGGTGGCAAACCCGTCGGGGACCCTCACGCCGGCGGACTGCAGGGAGCGGGTCAGCTCGCCCAGCGAAGCGTTCTTTCCTCCCACGGACGCAATGTCCCCGATCCCGGTGTCCTCAAACCATATGACGTGAACATCGGCCGGGGACGTTGCGGGAGCAGTCATGCCTTGATTCTGGGCCGTGCCCCGGAGGCAATGCAGAGTCTTTGGTCCCGAGCACCGGCCGGGGGGGTTACTGGCGGCTGCTCAGCGGGCGCCGCTGCCCCTGAATCCCTTGTACGACCAGTCTGCCGCCAGGACCGCCGGTACGGCCAGGGTGGCCAGGAGCAGCCCGGCCGCCGGCGGCGGGGCCTGGCCCAGCAGGGCGGCGAGCTGCGGCAGGTACAGGCAGGTTGCAAGCACGGCCAGTTCGGCCAGGACGGCCCACGCCAGGAGCTTGTTCGAGCCCCACCCCAGCCTCCACGGCGGCACGGTGGCACTCCGGCAGGCGTAGGCGTTGGCCAGCTGGCCCAGTACCACCGCAGTGAAGGCCGCCCCGGACGCGGCCATGAGAAGCCCGGGTTCCGGCGGTTCGCCCCTGGTCCAGCCGCCGCCAAAGAGCACCACGGAAAAAGCGGACATTTCAACCAGGGCCTCCACCGGGCCCAGCACGCAAAAGACCCGCACCATCAGCTGCCGGTCCATCAGGTGCCGCCGCTCCGGCGGCCGGGACAGCACCCGCTTGCCGGGCGGCTCGGCGCCCAGGGCCAGGGCAGGCAGCAGGTCTGTACCAATGTCCAGGGCAAGGATCTGCAGGACCCCCAGGGCCAACGGGAATTGGCCGCCCGAGAGGGCCCAGACCACAAAGGGGGTCAATTCCGCCACGTTGTCGGTGAGGTGGTAGGTCAGGAAGCGGTGGATGTTCGAGTAGGTGGCCCTGCCCTGCTCGATGGCTGCCACAATCGTCGCGAAGTGGTCGTCTAGGAGCACCAGGTCCGCAGCTTCGCGCGCAACGTCGGTGCCGCTCAGGCCCATCGCCACCCCGATGTCGGCCTCACGGAGGGCCGGGCCGTCATTGACGCCGTCGCCTGTCATGGCCACCACGTGGCCTCGGGACTGCAGGGCCTTGGCAACCCGGAGCTTTTGCTCCGGGGAAACCCGGCTCACCACTACCCCGTCCCGATCCAGGAGCGCCCCCAGCAGTTGCTCGTCGTCGGGAAGATCCGAGCCCTCCAGGATGCACTCCGGCGCCCCCATCAGCCCGATCTCGCGGGCAATCGCCGCTGCGGTCGCAGGATGGTCGCCGGTGATCATGGCCAGTTTGAGCCCTGCCGTGCGGGCAGTCCGGATGACGTCGGCCACGTCCGGCCGCGGCGGATCGTGGAGCCCGATCAGCCCCAGCAGCTCCATGCCGCGTTCGATGTCCCCGGGAGGACGGGATGCCCAGGCTTCGGATGGCCCATCGAGCCGCCTGCGCGCCACGGCGATGACACGGAGTCCGCGGGAGGCCATGAGCTGGACCTGGCCTGCAACCTGGCCGTCGGCGCCGCTGCACAGCGGAAGGACGGCCTCCGGTGCGCCCTTGCAGAAGAGGTCGTGCCCCACGATCGCCGACTCCCGCCGTCGTGAAGGATCAAAGGCGAACCGGCGCGAAGGCGCTGTCCGGTTCTCTGCCGCCCCGTCCAAACGCCGCGCCAGCACGTCGATTGCCGCTTCCATGGGGTCGCCAAAGGCCCGCCACTGCCCGTCGTGGAGTTCGGCCCGGCCCTGCGAGGCGGCGAGCGCCGCGAGGGCCGTTTCCGCTGCCTTCTCCTGCCCGTCTCCCTGGACAGCGCCCTCCGGGTTGTAGCCTTCGCCCGCGATGCTGACCGATCCGCCGGAGGTGAAAACCTCGACGGCGTTCATCCGGTTCTGCGTGAGCGTCCCTGTCTTGTCGGTGCAAATGAAGGTGGTGGAACCGAGGGTTTCCACAGCCTCAAGGTTGCGGACCAGGGCGTTGCGGGAGGCCATGCGCTGCGCGCCCATCGCCAGCGACAGCGTCACCGTGGGCAGCAGGCCTTCCGGGACAAGCGCGACGGCAACCCCGATAGCGAACAGGAAGGAATCGCGCCATTCGATCCCCACCAGCAGGGAGACCAGGAAAAACAGGGCGGCGATCGCCAGGGCAAGGGATGCCACCACCCGGACTATCCGGCGCAGTTCCAGGGACAGCGGCGTGGGTGGCGGAACCGCGCCGCTGGTGAGGGCAGAAATCCCCGCCAGCCGGGTCCCGGCACCGGTGGCTTTTACGGTGGCTTCGGCGTCACCGTTAACCAGGAACGTTCCGCCCCAGGCGGGGTCACCGCCCGTTTTGGGCACCGGGTCGCTTTCGCCGGTCAGCATCGACTCGTCCACGGCGCAGGCTTGTGCCGTAACAAGGATGACGTCTGCGGGGATGCGGTCGCCTGCCGCCAGGAGCACGGCGTCGTTGACCACCAGTTCACTGGCGTGGACTTTGCGGACGTGCCCGTCCCGCCGCACCATGACGTCCGCGGGCAGCAGCCCCCGCAACCTCGCCGCGGCGTGCTGGGCGCGTTCCTGCTGGATGTGGGCAAAGAGTCCGTTGACAAGGACGACGACGATGATCGCCACACCCAGCTGCGGCAGGTCCGCGAGGAAGGCCAGGGCTGCCGCGCACCACAGCATGAGGGCGAAGAAGTGTGTCAGCTCCCCCCAGAGTTTCCGCCACTGGGATACGGACTTCTCCGCAGGGAGGACGTTGGGCCCTGCCTTCTCCAGGAGTTCCGCAGCCTGGCCCGAGGTCAGGCCCGCCGCTGTCATGGCACGTCGTCCGCCTCCTGGCCCACCAGGAGCACCGGGCACAGGGAGTGTGCTGCGCAGGCCTTGCTGACCGAGCCCATGGATGTGCCCAGGAATCCGCCCTCACCGTGCCGCCCGACAACCAGCAGCTGCGCCCGCCGGCTCTCGTCCACGAGGACTTTTCCGGGCGGGCCGAACCTGACCGTGACGTCGATGTTCTGCGGCCGCCCCCCGGTGAATGCCCGTCCCAAGGCTTCCTCCACCAGGCGGGTGGCGGTTTCTTCCAGCCGCGCAGTCAAGGGGTGCTCGCCGCCTTCGAGGTGTGCCACCACCAGGTAATCGGGCATGCCGATGCAGGTGATGACCTCCAGCCGCGCACCAAGGCGCGCGGCGAGGGATCCGGCGTACCGCAGGGCGGCGGAGGAATACTCGGAACCGTCAACGCCGACAATCACAGGCTTGGACACTGTTTCTGCGTTCATACCCACCACCTTCGCCACTCCCGGCGGACGGCGGAAGGGCCGAAGGTCATGCCGGGCCCTTCAGGCTCAGCCCCGGCCTGCGGGATTCCGCGGCCGGGCCGGGCGCAGCGCCCTCAGCCCATTGAGGATCGTGGCAAGGTCCACGAGTTCCTGCAGGAGGGCGCCGGTGACCGCTGGAATGTAGCCCGTCATGGCCACAGCCATCAGGCCGACGCTCAGGCCTATTCCTGTCCAGATGCTCACCATAGCCACCGCCACTGTGCGCTTGCCGATTTCGACCGCCACGGCCACCCTGGACAGATCGTCGAGCATGATCACAACGTCCGCCGATTCGCTTGCGGCGGTTGCGCCTTTTGCCCCCATGGCGATGCCCACGTCAGCGGCGGCCAGGACGGGGGCGTCATTGACGCCGTCGCCCACCATGATGACGGGCCGTTCCCGCACGGCTGCCACGGCATTCACCTTGTCCTCCGGCAGGCAGTCAGCCTGGACATGGCGGATGCCCGCTTCCTCGGCGATGTGGGCCGCAGTCCCGTGGGCGTCTCCGGTCAGCAGCATGGTGTGCCGGACTCCCAGCCGGTGCAGCCGGGCCAGGGTGTCCCCGGCGTCGCCGCGCAACGGGTCCTTCATGATCAGGGCCCCGGTATACCTGCCATTGACGGCGACGTAAATGGCCAGCTGTCCGCTGTGGAGGACAGCTTCCCGGAAGCCCTCCGACGCGTCCCGGACCAGCCCCGCCTTGCCCACCACCACGGTGTCCCCGCCACAGACGGCTTCGACGCCCTGGGTGGCATGTTCCGTAGCACGGGTGACGGGAAGGAGCTCAAGGTTGCGCTCGGCGGCGGCCTCGATCACCGAGGCCGCCAGGACGTGCGAGGAGTACTGCTCGGCTGAGGCGGCGAGCTGCAGGATCCGCTCCGCGCTCATCGCCGCACCGGCGGATGGTCCGTGGTCCTGTGCAACCTGGACCATGTCCAGGACCGGGCGGCCTGAGGTCAGCGTTCCGGTCTTGTCGAAGACGGCGGTCCTGGCTTTGGCCAGCTGCTCCAGGGTTCCGGTGTTCTTGATGATGATGCCCCGGTGGGCCGCCTGGCTCGTGCCGGCGAGGAACGCCACCGGCGCCGCGATCAGGAGCGGGCAGGGCGTTGCCACCACCAGGACCTGGGCGATGCGCACGGGATCCCCTGAAAGGGCCCAGGCTGTTCCGGCCATGAGGATCGCCAGCGCGGTAAAGGGAACGGCGTACCGGTCCGCAAGGCGGACCACCGGGGCCCGGCTGGACGCCGCTTCCTCCACCAGGGCGATGATGCGGCTGTACTGTGAATCCTTGGCCGTGGCGGCCGCCCGCATCCTGATGGCCGTCTCGCCGTTGACGGAGCCGCTGAGCAGGAGTTCCCCCCGGGTCCGTTCAACGGGCAGGCTCTCCCCCGTCAGTGAGGATTCATCCATGCTTGCGGCGTCGGACAGGAGCTCACCGTCAACCGGGACCAGCTCGGAGGGGCGCACCACCAGCACGTCGCCGGGAACCACTTCGCCCACGGGTGTTTCTTCCAGGACTGATCCGGCGGCTTCCCGGTGGGCGAAGCGGGGCGCCCTTGCCAGCAGGGACTTCAGTTCGCGTGCTGCCCGTCCCTGGGCGAAGGTTTCCAGCGCTTCCCCGCCGGAGAGCATGAGGATCACCACGAGGGCAGCGAGGTACTCGCCCACCCAGACGGTGCTGGCAATGGCCATCAGCGCCAGGACGTCGATGCCCCAGCGGCCCTCGCGGAGCGAGCGGAACATCGCTGCGGCACGGATGGCGGCGACGACGGCGGCATAGGCGGACGCGCCGAGCCTGGCGGGCTGTTCCAGTCCGGACTGCAGCAGCATTCCGGTGACGGCGAGCACCAGGCACGTCAGCGCCACCAGGGGGTACTGACGGATCAGCGCCGAGGCCCGGCCCGGGAGCGACTGGCCGGGCTCCTCTTCGGGGCCGGCTGCCTGCCGCGGTACGGGGGTGCCGGGCGGGGCGGCCGGCTTTCCCTCAGGCAAGGCCCGCCCGCGCCGGATCATCCAGGTGGCTCCACCAGGTCAGGGGGGAGGTTACGGTGAACCGCCTGCCGCTTACCGTCGTCGGAACAATCCGCACAAAGTGGTCCTTGTGGCCTGCCTGCCAGGGAAAGAGGGTGAGGCCAACGCCAGTCATCAGCTCCGGTGAGGGCTCCAGGACCTCGGCATGGCCCTTCACCTGGACGCTCCAGGCGGTCCGTTTGTCCTGGTCAGTGCCGTCCGCTTCGAGTGCGACGGCGGAGGGCCGGGCCGCGGCGTGGAGCTTTGTCCCTTCTCCGGTGCGGAAGACCACCGATCCGTGATCCACCTTGTAGTTCACGGGGAAGATCTCCGGATGGCCGTCAACCAGGACTGCCAGGTGGCCGACCGACACCCCGCGCAGGAGGTCCCAGCAGGCGTTCGCGTCCAGGACTTCCACTGCGGATGAGGCATTCCGGTCCGGTGTGTTGTTACGCATACAGCTGAAAGTACTGCTGGCCGGCCAGAACCGCTAGGGCATTTAGGCCCGGGCCGGCCACTGGCGAAGGGGTGGGCCCGGCAAGCAGGTCAAAGGTCTTTGGGCCCTGTCAGGGATGTGGCGCGCGCCTTAGGATCTGGGCATGACCGACAAGAAAATCGCTCCTGAAGCTGAAATCCTCGACTCCGACGAGTGCTGGAGACTGCTGGAACAAACGAGTATCGGACGGCTTGGCGTCATCGTCGACGGACAGCCGGACGTCTTCCCGGTAAGTTTTAAGCGCGACGGCGAAGGCCTGGTCTTCCGGACGGGCAGCGGAACAAAGCTGCAGGCCATTGAGGCGAACTCAATGGTCGCCCTGGAAGCGGACAGCGTGAGTGCAGAGTTCGGCCTGGCCTGGAGTGTTGTGGTCAAGGGTACGGCTGTCGAGGATGACGCCGCCTCACCCGCCCTGAATGAGACACGGCGGGGGCTTTTCCCCTGGCAGGGCGTTGGGCAGGACCACCTCATCCGGATCATTCCGCAGTCCGTGACGGGCCGGAGGTTCACGCTGACAGCCACCGGCACCTGGCAGACCCCGTTGAACGAAGCCACCCGCGCAGGCCTCGAGTAGCCACAGCCGTCCCGGTGGAAGGCACGGAACCCTGGACTGTTGACCGTTTTTTTGAAGGTTCCGGCGCTGCCCGTGCCATCTACGGGGCGGCGGAACGCATGGCGTCCGGCATAGGCCCCATGACCGTCCGCGTGTCAAAGAGCCAGGTTTCGTTCCGCCGCCGGCGGGGCTTTGCGTTCGTTTGGCGGCCGGGTATGTACATCAAGTCAGACGTTCCTGTTGTGCTGTCGCTGGCGCTTCCCCACGAGATCCCCTCCCCCCGGTTCAAGGAAACAGCGCACCCTGTCCCGGGGATCTGGATGCATCACCTTGAGCTTTTGGACAGCAGCCAGCTGGACGGCGAGGTGGAGCAATGGATGCGCCAGGCCTATGAGGCTGCCGGCTGAATCCAGCCGTCCGAACCTGCCTGTGGGCGGCACGGGGACCGGCACCGTTTAGAGTCCTAAGGCCCTGTCACGCCCGGTGCCCGGGCGCGCAGGCTGGAGCCATGAGTGACTCCGGCCCGCACCCCAGGAAAGTCCATCTCGCGGAGCAGCCGGTCGCCGTCGTCCGTGAACGGGTCCGGATGGACGCGCTGACGGAGTTTTTTGGCCGGGCCTTCGGAACCGTGATGGCAGCAGCCCAGAAGCAGGGCACGGCCCCTGCCGGGCCTCCCTTTGCGTTGTACCGGGGCATCCCCGGGGAGACCGTTGATGTGGAAGCCGGCTTTCCCATGGCCGGTAACTTCAGGGACGCTGACGGGGTGGCCGCCGGAACCTTGCCGGAAACTGATGCCCTCGAAGCCCTGCACATCGGCCCCTACGACACCCTGGAAAACACGTACAACGCGGTCCTCGGGCACATGCGGGCGGAAGGCCTCACCCCGGCGGACATCATGTGGGAGTACTACCTGAGCGACCCCGAAACGGAACCCGACCCCGCAAAGTGGCAGACGCGGGTCATCTGGCCCTTCGCGTGACTGCCGGGCCCCAGGAGGTCCTGTGAGAATCCTCGTTGCCTATGCAACCCGCCATGGTGCGACGGCCGGCATCGCCGAACGCATCGCCTCCTGCCTTGCTGCGGACGGTATCCCGGCCGAGGCCCACCCGGTAGCAGACGTGGACGACGTGGGCTTGTACGACGCCGTGGTGCTTGGCGGCGCCGCCTACATGGGGCATTGGTTGAAGGACGCCACATCATTCGCCAAGCGGCACCAGCGGGAGCTGCAGGCCCGGAAGGTCTGGCTCTTCAGCAGCGGCCCGCTCGGAAACGACGCTGTGGATCAAGACGGCGGGGATGTCCTGCACAGTGCGCGGCCCAAGGAATTCGCGGAACTGCAGGCGCTGCTCCAGCCCAGGGGTGAAGAAGTGTTTTTCGGGTCGTGGAACCCGGAGTCTCCTCCCATCGGCATCGGCGAGCGCCTGGTCCGGCTCGCTCCGGCGGCCAAGGATGCATTGCCGGCAGGTGACTTCCGTGATTGGGATGCCATCGACGCCTGGGCGGACCGCATAGCTGCCGACGTAAAAACGGGCAGCGGACCAGGGTCTGCCCAGGCTGACTGAATGGGTACAACTAGCTCCCGCCGCCGTCCCCCTGGCCCGCCGGCACGGTAGGCCCCGGCAGGCAGCCATAACGGGACCTTGGCCCCTAATGGATTGGCCCGTCCTCTGGCACGGTGGACGGAGGCCAGCTGCACAACCATCGAGGAGAGCACATCTATGGCGGGAACGTTCGAGCTGTTTGCCGATGAGGATTCGCGGATCAGGTTCAGGCTTGTTGCACCGGATGGAACCGTGCTGGCGTTGTCCGGACAGTACCGGGACAAGGACCAGGCTGCCGCCGCCATCAGGGATGTCCGCGAGTGCGCCGGCACGGGCTTGATCCGTGACCTCGCTCCTGCGCCCGGCCCGGCGAAGGCCAGGGCTTCCAGGCGCCCGCACCAGGTCCGCCCTTTCATGCCAAACAAGGAAAAGTCGTTCGGTGCCGCGTAGAAGTCCGTGGAGCCCGTGACGGCTGACGTCCAGACGCACCGTGCCCAGGTCCTGGGCGTCAAAGGCCTGGTCAAGCGCTATGGCGCCCACACCGTCGTCGACGATGTCTCCTTCCACATCGGGGCCGGTGAAACGTACGGGCTGCTGGGCCCCAACGGCGCGGGCAAGACCACCATCATTTCCATGGTGGCCGGGCTGATTCCGGCAGCCTCGGGTTCCATCGAGCTGGCAGGCTCGGTGATGACGCCGGTGAGTACGCGGGTCAAGGGGCACATTGGCCTGGTCCCGCAGGAACTTGCCATCTACCCGGACCTGACGGCGAAGGAAAACCTCCGGTTCTTCGGCCGGCTCCAGGGCCTTCACGGCCAGGAGCTGAAGCGCCGCACCGGGGAGGTCCTGGACCTCATCGGCCTTGCGGACCGGGCGGGCGAGCAGACCAAGAAGTTCTCCGGCGGGATGAAACGCCGGCTCAATATCGGCATCGGGCTGCTGCACCGGCCAACCCTGCTGATCCTGGATGAACCAACCCTGGGCGTGGACCCCCAGTCCCGGAACTCCATTCTGGAATCGGTTGAAGGGCTTGCAACGGAGGGGATGGCCGTCCTCTACACCACCCATTACATGGAAGAAGCGGAACGGCTGTGCGACCGGATCGCCATCATCGACGAAGGACGGATCCAGGCAGAGGGCACCAGGAGCGAACTGGTGGAGCTGACCGGCGGAGTGGACCGCATCGACCTGCACGGCAGCGGAAACACCGGTGCCGCTGCCACAGCACTGCGGCGGCTTGCAGGGGTGCAGCATGTCGACGGCGGTGCGGCGGGTCTGACGCTGACGGTGCACAACGGCCCCGGCCTTCTCGCCCCCATTGTCGCTGAGGCGGGCGGAGCCGGCATGGCGCTGACGTCCGTGGAGATCGTCCGGCCGGACCTTGAATCCGTCTTCCTGCACCTGACCGGCAAAGCACTGCGGGACTGACGTGCGCGGACTCTGGACAATGGTCGCCAACGACCTCCGGCAGCGTATCCGCGACAAGTCAGTCCTGATCTTCTCCCTCCTTGTTCCCTTGGCACTCATGGGAGTCCTGAATCTGTCATTCGGCGGCTTCGACAGCGGTAGCGCCACCCTGAAGCCCGCCGTCGTCATTGCAAACTCGGAAGACAGCGGGCCGCTTGGCAGCGCACTTCTGGAAGCGGTGGACTCGCTGCCCACCATGGACGTGACCATCCAACGGGCCGCGGCCGGCGATGTCCGGCAGGAAACAAAGGATACGGGGGCCGACCTGGGCATCATCCTGCCGGCGGACTTCACGACGGCCCTGTCCACCGGACGGGCGCTCTCGGTCCAGATCATCGAAGGGGATGCGGCGGGCCTGGAAACCGGTGTCCTGGTCTCCGTGGTGGACGGGCTCCTGCAGCAGTTCTCGGCGGGCACCGTGACAGCCACGGCCGGGGACGTCGCCGGACTCCCCCACGGGGTCCTCGGCGGGCTTGCACAGCAGGCTGCAGCAGGCACGCCTGCCCTGACATTGTCAGAAGGCCAGGCGTCCGCCGAGCAGCTCTCACTCAAGGGAACGCTCGTGGCGGGCCAGACCGGCCTCTTCCTGCTCTTCACGGTCGGGTTCGGGGTCCTGGGGCTGCTGGCCGAGCGGGAGGAGGGCACGCTCGCCAGGCTGCAGTCAACCCCGGTGGCCGCCGGGACAATCATCTCGGCCAAAGCCCTGGTGGGATTCATCCTCGGCGTAGCGGCAACAACCGTCCTGCTCACGGCGGGCAGTGTGCTGTTCGGCGTCTCGTTCGGCTCACCGGCGGTGGTGGCGCTCCTGGTCCTGGCTGTGGCCTCGGCCGCCACGAGCCTGACGTTCATCGTTGCCCGCCTTGTCCGCAGCGCCGAACAGGCCAATATTGCCCAGTCCATCGTTGCCATGCTCCTGGGAATCGCCGGCGGCGCGTTCTTCCCCGTCGAAGCCTCGGGCTTTCTGGCCACGCTCATGGACCTCAACCCCATCGCGGCCTTCATACGCGGCCTGGGCATCACCGCGGGAGGAGGCGGAGTGCCGGACATCGCCACCCCCCTCGCCATCATGCTGGGCTTCGCCGCCGCGGCCACCGTGGCGTCCCGGCTGCTTCCGGACAGGGGTGTCCGGGCATGAGGAGCATCATCGGAATCGCTGCGGTGGAAGTCCGGCTCTTCCTGCGGGACAGGTCCAACATTTTCTTTGTTTTTGTTTTCCCCCTCCTGCTGATCCTGCTGCTGGGCTCGCAGTTCGGCGCCAACAGCGCCCAGGCACGCGTGGCACTGTCCGGCGCGCCGGGGACGGAACTCGCGGAGGCCCTGTCCGGGCAGCTGGAAGAGGACGGCCTTGAGGTGTCCCCAGCCGGAGCCGCATCAGTACGGGACCAGCTGAGCCGCGGAAGGACCGACGTCGGGATCTTCATCAGCGACGACGACGCCGCGGCCTTCGCAGCCGGCCGGCCGGCGGACATCGAAGTGGTGACAGCTTCGCAGTCAGCCGCGCAGGCTGTGCTCCAGGAGGTGCGCGCCTCCATCCAGGCCGTCAGCACGGAACGGCGGCAACAGTCCCTGCTCGAATCAGCAGGAGTGGGCGCACCGGAGGCGGCTGCGGCGCTGAAGCAGGCGAAGGAATCGGTGCAACAGCCCCGGGTGGAGCTGGTGGACACCAACGACGTCACGCAGGTCTTCCAGGGACTGGGCCGGTTCGACCTTGGGGCCACCCAACAGCTCCTCCTGTTCGTCTTCCTGAGTTCCCTCACCGGTGCCGCCACCCTGATCAAGGCCCGGCGGCTGGGGGTCATAGCCCGCGTCATGGCGGCGCCCGTTTCAAGCTGGCAGGCGCTCGCGGGCCAGGCGCTGGGCCGGTTCGGCATCGCGGCGGTCCAGGGCGGGTACATCATGGCTGGCACGGCCCTGCTGTTCGGCGTCGATTGGGGGGATCCCCTGCTGGCGGGCTTGGTTCTGGCATTCTTTTGCGCAGTCTCGGCCGCGGCAGCAATGGTGGTTGGCGCGCTGATGGATAACGACGCCGCCGCGGCCGGTGTGGGGGTGGGACTGGGTTTGGTGCTGGCAGGGTTGGGCGGTTCCATGGTGCCGCCGGAATTCTTCTCCGAGGCGCTGCAGGCAGTGTCCCGCGCGACGCCGCACCGCTGGGCGTATGACGCTTTTGCGGATATCCAGCGGCATGACGGCACCCTAGTGGACATCCTTCCGCAGCTCGGGGTCCTGGCCGCCATGGCACTGGCGCTGCTGGCGCTGGGGTCATTCCTGCTGCGCCGGAGTCTCAGCCGGGCGCTGTAGTTCCGGTTTGACCGGCCCGGCCCGCCGCTCCTGGAGCCGGGCCGGAATTTAGAAACTGGACGAGCTGCCGGACCCGGAGAAGCTCCCGCCGCTGCTTCCATAACCGGTGGTGCTGCCGCCTCCGCCCCGGGCGGAACTGACGCTGCTGACTCCCGTGTTCAGCCCGGAATTGAAGGTGGCCACGGAGAAGAAGTGGTAGGACGGGTATACGGTGCCCAGGATGCTTGGCTCGTAGCTGCGCCGGCGCTTGTGGTTGAGTCCGTCCTGGGCCGCCTCCATCTCCTTTCGCATCAGCTGCGCTTCGCGTTCGTTCTTCGCGAATCCCCCAATGACTGTCTGGGCATGGTTTTCCAGGAGCACGGCGAGCCTGGACCGGGCATCGTAGAGGTGGTCCAGCGCCTTTTCCGGACTGATTTTCTCCTCGGCAAGCTCCGCCGTCCACCGTTCGATTTCACGCAGGCTCTGGTCGCGGAAGGACCGCAGCGCCGCCGCCGTCGCCGAATCCCCCTGCCCGTGGCGCTTGGTGAGGAGTTGCTCCAGGCCCGCTAGGTCCTTGCGGAAGGGGGCGAGCTGACGGTCCCACGCGGTAGGCCACGTGCCGGCCTTGTTGAGGAGGGCGTTGGTGTCGGCGATGACATCGTCCAGCGCGTCGAGCTCGGATGCCGCATCCGCGTACTCCCGGGCGAGCTTCAGGTGCCTGCGGCGGCCCAGCTCCCGTTTGGACAACGCATGCACCCTGTTTGAGAGCTGGCTGGCGGTGTTGTACCGGTTCAGGAACGTGCGGTGCTTCTCCAGGACGTGGCCTCCGTACCGCGACGATTCCGGAATGGTGCCCGCGTTCAGCTCTGTCACCTCAAGGTCCATGCTAACGTTGGCGTAGCTTTGGTCACCGCGCTCAATCTCCTTCCGGCTGGAGGACCTGGTCACGGCCCGCACGATGAGCCAGGCGGCGGCACCCAGTGCCGCTGTTCCTGCCGTCACCCAAGCCGTGACCAGGAAAGCGGCGGACCGGTACCACGGCTGGTTGATGAGCCCGGCCGCACGGCGTACCCCGGCGATGGTTCCGTCCGTCCACTGCGCGTCACGGAGGAGCTCTTTGGCCGCGTCCTGGATGTCGTTCCGCTGCTCCAGGGACACCTTCCGGTCCTCGCCCATGTACGTTCCAACGTGGCGGCCCACCGGATCAAGGGCGAAAATGAAGAGCCCGTCGGCCCACTTCTGCCCGTCCGCGCTGATCCACTCCGGATGCCCGCTCCGGGCAAACCTCAGGACCTCTTCATTAAGGTTGTCCCCGGGGCTGCCGTTGTAGGTGTAGATGGCAACCCGCGTGGGCGCATAGAAGTCAATGCCCTCCAAAGCCGGGACCAGCTTGTTCCGGTCCAGGACGCCGGCGGTGTCCTCCACCCATACAGAAACCGGCGGATCAGCGAAGGCAACGGCTGCTCCGCCCGGCAGCAGCGCTGCCAGGACCAGCAGCAGGCCCACAAGCCTGTGCACTGCGGTGTTTATCTGCGCCACCCGGCTGCTCCCCTGCGCGCGGCCTTGCCCGCGACCCGGCCCGGCGTGATGTGTTCCTGCCGCGCAGCCATGGGCGCTCCTCAATCCTCAGCACGTGTTGCTTCCCGCTGCTGTGTGGTGCTCTGCTTGGATCAGCGGTTACACAGGAACCCCCGCCATCATCATGGAGCCTCAGGAGAAACCACCACAGGGCCGAAGGTCCCCCGACCAGGAGCGCAGGAGCTATGCAGGATTCGAGATCTATCGTTGCCGGCTATGACGGTTCGGCTGAAGCTGCAGCGGCCATCCAGTGGGCGGCGGAACAGGCGCGCCTGCGCAGCCGCCCCCTACTTGTGGTGCACTGCTCCATCTGGCCGCTGCTGACCAGGAACCTGGGCCCGGTTCCGGGAGTTGCGGACAGCGGGCTGGAGCGGGCAGCGCAGGAAATTCTGGAAGAGGGCATCAGCCGTGCCCAAGCGGCGGCACCCGGGCTGAAGGTTGAAGGCACCCTGCTGCACGGACTGCCGGCGTCGTACCTCGCCGAAATTTCTTCCGGCGAGGAGATGATCGTCGTCGGCAGCCGGGGTTTGGGCGGGTTCCTGGGCCTGCTGGTGGGATCCGTGAGCCTGGAACTGGCAGCCACGGCGGCATGCCCGGTAGCCGTGATCCGGCCTGATCTTCACCCTGGCGGGCCCGTCGTCGTCGCGGTGGACGGACTGGGGTCCCCCACCGCGCTGGAAGACGCCTGTGCACTCGCCTCCGCCTGGGAAACGGGCCTCACCCTCGTCCATGTCCGCCACACGCCGCCGGGATACGGGCACCGGGAAATGCCCGACGCCGATGCTGCCGCCGGGGAGGTCCTCAGTTCTGCCCTGGACCGTGCCCGGACCCTGGCCCCCGCAGTCCCTGCCGAGGGAAAGGTGCTCACCGATACCTCGGTGGCCCATGCCATCCTCAGGGCTTCGGAAGGTGCACGGATGCTGGTTGTGGGAACCAAAGGCCAGGGGTTCTTCCGGGAGACAATAGGTTCCACGGCCCACGCTGTCCTGCACCATGCCCACGGTCCGGTCCTCATCTCCCGCCGCGGCACGGCCGCCCGCATCAGGGGAGAACAATAAAACCACTGGAGCTGATGGTTCCGCCTTGGTAGCTTCAACGCATGGCCATCAAATTCGAGAATGTCGGCATCGCCGTCCGCGACCTTGAAGCAGCAATCGCCTTCTTTACCGACCTCGGGCTCACCGTGGTTGGCCGCGACACGGTCAGCGGCGAGTGGACGGAAACTGCCGTAGGACTGGATGGCAACCACGCCAAGATTGCGATGCTCCTGACGCCAGACGGCCAGGGTCAACTTGAGCTCTTTGAATACATCCACCCCGAAGCGAATGAAACGGCCCCAACCCGCCCCAACGACATTGGCATGCACCGCATTGCCTTCTCTGTCGACAACCTGGACACAGCCCTTGAAGTGGCCGCGAAGCACGGATGCCATCCACTGCGCGGCGTGGCGACCTACGGCGACGCCTATAAGCTCACATACCTCCGCGGCCCCAGCGGAATACTCGTGATGCTCGCCGAAAAACTGCAGGAAGGCTGACACCCGCGAACGGCACGATCCCGGCCCCGGGACCTAGGACCCTTATGGATCTTGGGCCCCTCCTCCATCCTTGAGGTTGACGCAGCATCCAGGAACGACCGGATCGGGCAACCAGCAAGGAGCAGCCATGAAAGCCATTGTCTACGGCGGACCCGGGAAGAAATCCTGGACGGATGTGCCGGATCCGTCGATCGTCAATCCCAGCGACGCCATCGTCAAGGTGGACACCACCACCATCTGCGGAACGGACCTGCACATCCTCAAGGGCGATGTGCCGGCAGTGCAGGAGGGACGGATCCTGGGCCACGAGGGCGTGGGAACCATCACGGAAGTGGGGTCCTCCGTGACCACCCTGAAACCAGGCGACAGGGTCATCATTTCCTGCATCAAATCCTGCGGCCACTGCGCCAACTGTAAGACCGGGCTCTATTCCCATTGCCTGGGGGACGAAGGCGCATCGGGAATCGGCTGGGTCTTCGGCCACCTCATCGACGGCACCCAGGCCGAATATGTCCGTGTTCCCTATGCGGAAAACTCCCTTCACCTCCTCCCGGAGGGAGTCACCGACGAACAGGCCGTCATGCTCTCGGACATCCTCCCCACCGGCTTCGAAATCGGCGTCCAGTACGGCCGCGTCAAGCCCGGGGACGTGGTGGCGGTAGTGGGAGCCGGCCCGGTGGGACTGGCTGCGATTGCAACGGCGGGGCTCTATGGGGCGGCCACCATCATCGCCATAGACCTTGACCGGAACCGCCTGGAGCAATCCCGCGCGTTCGGGGCCACCCACGTTGTGCTGTCCGGTGATTCCGACTGGAAGGAGCAGGTGCTGTCCCGTACGGACGGGCAGGGCGTGGACGTTGCCATTGAGGCCGTAGGCATTCCGGCCACCTTTGGCATATGCACCGAAATCGTCCGGCCCGGTGGCACGGTTGCCAACGTTGGCGTGCACGGCAAACCGGTGGAACTGCACCTGGAGAACCTCTGGATCCAGAACATCAACATCAGCATGGGACTGGTTAACGCCAACACCACGCCGATGCTCCTGAAACTCGTTGCGCAGAAGAAGCTGCCCGCGGAAAAGTTCGCCACGCACCATTTCCGCTTTGAGCAGTTCATGGACGCGTACGACACCTTCGCCCGGGCCGCGGAGACGAACGCACTGAAGGTCGTCATCACCGCCTGACGGGCGCTTCCTGATGGGCACGTCCTGATAGCCACGGCGCGGGGGCGTCCGCCCGGCTGGCAGCCACACCGCGGCCTATGCTGGTCCAGTGACCGCTGCCCCCTCCCCAAGCCCGCTCGACGTCGTCGTCCATTCCGGACCGGCTGACTGGTGGGTCATCCTTGCCGGGCTGGGTCCCCTGGCCGTCCTCATCGCTGCCCTGCTGGCGTTCTACATCAATTGGCGAACGCTCAAGCAGCGCACTGCTGCCGATGCCACTGCGCTGGAGCAGAAGCGGGAAGCGGACGCCCATGCCCTGCTGCAAAAAACCGAGGCGGACAGCCGCGCGGAATGGTGGCGCCGGACGCAGTGGGCACTGGACCGGGCACTGGACCAGGACGAGGGGACGAAGGCCCTGGGACTGGCAACCCTGGAAGTCCTGGCGCGCAGCGAACTGGCCCGCAACGAAGAGCTTGAGTTGTTCGACATCGCCTGGAAGAGCGTGTGGGGCGATGAGAACGCGGACGACGACGGGCAGGGCACCGGGGCGGACCAGGAGACGGCGTTCGTGGACGCCGGTGGCAACTTAGGCGAGAATGGAACCACGGGTGAAGACAATTCCAAGGAGGTTGGACCATGAGCGCGGCATCGTCTGAACACCGGTTCGTCCATACTCCACGGAGCGCCGCCGCCAAGCCGGCCCCGAAGAAAGCCACGCCTGCCGAGCATCGCGTCCAGGTGGCTGCCGCCAGGCTGCGCGTCACGCTCGACCAGCGGCTCGGCCGCGAAACCCCCGCCCGGACCAAGGCGCTGGCCAAGGAACCCATCTAGGTTCCGTTCTGCAGGCTGTGAAGGCCAACGCACGTGTGTGCCGGATTGGGTGAGTAGTGGCTGCAGTAATTCTTGGATGGAACCCCACCGGGTCCGGACACTGGGACTACCGTGCCGCCGTCGACCTGGTGACGCAGTCCGGAAGGTTTCTGCACCGCTGGAGCGGTGACCAGCCACTCAACGCCACCGCAGGAAGTGAAGCCTGGCTGTTCGTCCAGGGAAGCACCGACGCCGGCACCGGGCTGATCGGCCACGGGGTGGTCATGTCGGAGCCGTACCAGAGCCTGCCCGGCGACAGCGCCGCGGAGTGGCACGTCAGCATCCTGTTCGACGCGCTGCTTCCCCTCGGTGAGCAGGTCCGCCAGGATGCCCTCCGCGCAGCAGCCCCCGGGATTCCCTGGGGTGAGGCGGTGAACCGCCCGGGCGTTGCCGTTCCTGGCCCTGCGGAGCCGGGCCTTCGCCGTCTGTGGCGGGACCTCGGGCCCGCGGCGACCGGCTATCCGCACGTTGTTCCGGGGACCTGCCCGCCGGACACTGTCAGCACGCTCGACGTGAACCGCTATGAGCGGAACCCTGACGCACGCCGGGTGTGCCTGGCGTTCCATGGCACCTCCTGCGCCGCCTGCGGGTTTTCCTTCGAGGCCTTTTATGGCGGCGCCGGCTCCTGGTCGATTGATGTACACCACGTGGTGCCGCCGGAGCTGCTTGGGAGCGGGTACCAGCTGGATCCCGTTGCCGACCTCGTGCCGCTGTGCCCCAACTGCCACTCCCTGGCACACTGCAGTGCCGGCCCGCCGCGCACCGTGTCTGAGCTCCGGCACATCATTTCCGCCTCGGGCCACCTGAGGGGCCAGGTGGTCAGCGACCTTGCCCTCCAAGCCCAGGACGATGCGCGGAGGATTCTTGAAGGACCGCCGGTTCACCGGCAGGAGCCCCGGGGTTAGGTTGCCAGGCCTTCGCCCCGGAGGCGTCCGAGGGCGAGTGCGGCGCGCGCGTTGCCGGCAAGATGAACCAGGGCCGCGATCACCAGGAAGGCAACCAGGACCCGCGCTACGGATGCCAGGGCAGCAGGCCACCCGCCATCGAAGGTGGGATCGAGGAAGTCGTAGACGTACCAGCCGTCCAGAGAGCCCCGCACCCAGGAAAAGATGAGGAAGGCCACCGGGTAGGCGAGCCACGCCAGGGGCCGCCACCAAGGACCGCGCACCGTCCTCGTGACCAGGAGCCAATCGAGGAGGACATACAGCGGAGCCAGCCGGTGGTGGGCCATCTGCGGCCAGTACAGGTCCCAGCTCCACCAGGGTTCACCCGGTGGCGCCACGAGGACAATGTAGATGAGTCCCGTCATCACCAGGTACAGGACAAACGCGCCGAAGACGTGGTCCCACCAGCGCGGAAGCCTGGCCGCCGGCCATGCCGACGATGCCATCAGCAGGAGCCCAAGGCCGAGGTTCGCCTGGACGGTGAATTCCGAGTACAGCTGGAAGACGTCGACGTCGTTGCCCGGCAGGGTTGCATCGTAGGTCTTCTGCACGAGGGCGGCGAGCACGAACCCGCCCACCAGCAGCCGGACCGCCCTGACCCACGGGCTGTCCGGGTGCAGGGCGCTGCCCGGGCGGTGATGCTCCTCCAGGGGAACCAACTTGCGTGGGCTGCTCATCCGCAAAGTGTTGCACGCCAGGGACGTCCCTGCGCAGGGCACAAAGACCATCTGTCAGCGGCTTTCAACCGCTTCAACCGTCATGTCCCGCATTCCGCTGTAGGCCGTGGCGGCCCCCGCCAGGAATATGAGGACCGCAAGGTAAACCGGGCCCAGGTGTCCCAGCGTTGCCAGGCCCCACGGGTAGTGCGCCGGGAGGGACACCGCGAGGCTGACGGCCGTGATGGTGACGGTTGCGGCGAAGGCCCACCGTTCCCCCCGCCGCACCCCGAACCAGGACAACGCTGCGATAGCCAGCCCGGTGGCAGCGATGAAGCCGCTGAGCGCAATGTGCAGGTGGCTGATGTAGTGATACAGCTGAGGGCTGAACGCCAGGACCTCCGCCCTGCCTTTGTCCACCTGTTCCGGACCGATGCCCAGTTCCAGGAACGCGCCCTGGAAGTTGAGAGCCAGGAACACTGCGGCGTACCCCACGAAGGCCAGTCCGGCGAGCGCCATCAGGGCCGCTCCGGCCCGGAGCCGGGACTGTTTGGCGGAAGTAGTTTGGATGGCCGGCACAGCCGCCACCCCCTCTCTGATCCACGTCCTTCTTTGATGAGAGTCCCCTGTTCTGTGCCTGTCAAGGGAAATTTTCCGGGAAGACGCGGGCTGGCTTACCCCGGGGAAAAGGGCTTTTGGTCCCCGTCTGCGCGAAGTAACCCGCAGCGGAATCCGCCAGAAAGCTTGACGGTTGCAAAACGTTTTGCATATAGTGATGCAAGCAACATACAAAACGTTTTGCAAAGGAACGAAGTCAATGGCGACAAAGGTAAACATCCGGGACGTGGCGAAAGCCGCAGGCGTCTCCGTAACAACTGTGTCGCATGCCCTGAGCGAAGCGCACAGCTCCCGGGTCAACGCCCGGACCGTGGAGCACATTAAAGCTGTGGCCGGCGATCTCGGCTACGCCCCCAACCGGATGGCAAGCGGGCTGCGCAACCAGCGCTCCCAGATCCTTGGCCTTGTCAGCGACGAAATCACCACCACCCCTTTTGCCGGCGCCATGATCCAGGGTGCGCAGGACGCCGCGTCCGAACACGGGCACCTGCTGATGGTGGTCAACTCCGGCCTGGACAACGAACTCGAGCGCCAGGAGATCCGGGCACTGCAGCAGCACCAGGTGGACGGCATCATCTTCGCGCGCATGTTCAACCAGCAGGTATCCGTTCCGGAGGAGCTCCGGGCAGTGCCCACCATCGTGCTGGATGCCACCTCGGACAACCCCGGGCTGTCCTCCGTGGTGCCGGACGAGTTTGGCGCCGGCGATTGTGCCGCCGAGCTGCTGGTGACGGCGGGGCACCGCAAGATCGCCATGATCAACAACGAGGACGATATTCCTGCCGCCCACGGGCGGCTCGCAGGATTCCGGGCCGGCCTGGACCGGCACGGGCTTCGGCTGCCCGAGGAGTTCCTCGTTGCGGGCCACCCCAGCACAGCGGGCGGCCGGGAGGCGGCGCTGGACCTGCTGTCAAGGAAGGAGCGTCCCACCGCGCTGTTCTGCTTCAACGACCCGATGGCCATGGGCACGTACCAGGCCGCCGGCCACCTGGGCCTTCGCGTCCCGGAGGATGTTTCGGTGGTTGGCGTGGACAACCTTGAGCTCATCGCCGATGGGCTCTGGCCCGGCCTGTCCACCATGGCACTCCCCCACTACGAGATGGGCCGGTGGGCAGTCCTGAAGCTCCTCAACGAACTCGAAAACCCCGAAGCGCCCCGGACCCACGAAAAAATCCCGTGCCCCCTGGTTGAGCGGCAGTCCGTCGCTCCGCCCAAGGGCTGACCGGCACAGCCGGTCCAGCTACTGGCACCGCCACTCTCCACATCCCCCACAAAAACGGGAACGCAGCCGTTGCAGCGGCCGCGTTCCCTGCAGGACCCCGCATCAATCCCCCGCTGTCCAAGCAGAAAGACCGACCCATGAACAAGAAGCTCACCAGGATCCTGGCGACCAGCATAGCCGCTGCCGCCCTCACCGCCACCCTCGCCGGCTGCGGCAAAGGCAGCGCCTCCTCTTCCACGGAAGGATCCGGCGAAATTGCCCTCTGGACCCACAACGCCGGCAACCCGGAGGAGCTGGCCGCGGTGCAGGGAATCGTCGATTCCTACAACAGCAGCCAGGACAAAGTGAAGGTCAAAGTCCAGGCCTTCCCCCAGGACTCCTACAACGACTCCGTGGTCTCCGCGGCCGCCGCCGGCAACCTCCCCTGCATTGTGGACATCGACGGCCCGAACGTGCCCAACTGGGCCTGGGCCGGGTACCTGGAACCCCTCGAACTGGGCACGGACCTGTCCAAGCACCTGCCCAGCACCGTGGCTGAATGGGATGGCAAGCCCTACGCCGTGGGCTACTACGACGTCGCCCTGGCCATGATGGCCCGCGCCTCAGACCTGGAGGCGGCAGGTGTCCGGGTTGCCACAATTGAACAGCCCTGGACCAAGGAAGAGTTCCAGGACGCCCTCACCAAGCTCAAGGCCCTGGGCAAGTGGGAGCACCCGCTGGACCTCGGCACGGCCGGCACCGGTGAATGGCTCCCCTACGCCTACTCCCCCTTCCTGCAGTCTTTCGGCGGCGACCTGGTGAACCGCGACGGTTTCCAGAGTGCCGAGGGTGAGCTGAACGGTGACGAAGCAGTGGAGTGGGCCAACTGGTTCCACGGGCTTGCCGACGAAGGGTTCATGGCCAAGAAGAGCGGCAAGGATTCCACCCAGGACTTCCTGAACAACAAGAGCGCCATCGTGTACACCGGCTCATGGGCTGCGGACAAGGCCAAGGAGACCCTCGGTGACGACCTTGTGGTCATGCCGCCGGTGGACCTCGGCCAGGGCCCGAAGATCGGCGGCGCATCCTGGCAGTGGGGCGTCACCAGCGGCTGCACCGATACCGGCGCAGCCATGGACTATCTGGCGTACTCGCTGAAGCCGGAAAACATCGCCGCGGTGGCCAAGGCCACCGGCGCCATTCCGGCCAGCGAAGCGGCTGCGGCCCAGATTCCCAGCTTTGCCGAGGGCGGTGCCAACCGGATCTTCATGGACTTCTCCCGGGAATACGCCGTCATGCGTCCTGAAACACCCGCCTACCCCTTCATTGCCACCGAGTTCGGCAAGGCCACCCAGGACATCCTGAACGGGGCCGACCCCCAGTCCACGCTGGACAGCGCCGTGAAGGCGATCGACGCCAACATCAAGTCCAACGGCGGCTACAAGAACTAGCCGGAGCACGCCGGATGGTGCGGCGCCGCAACGCGCCGCAAACACCCGGCAGCCCGATCTACGGAGACCCCCATGGCAACTGCTTCCCTTCCCACACGCCCAAGTCCAGCCACGCCGGAAACTGCCCCGCCGCCGTCGAACGCGAAAGGCAAGGCCCCCAAGGCCCACAGCCGCCCCGGCTTCCGCCGCGAGCAGCTCAGCGGGTGGGGCATGATCGCTCCGGCGGCAGTTCTGCTGCTGGCCTTCATCTTCATCCCGGCCATCCTCGGCTTCGGCCTGGCCTTCACCAACGCACGCCTCATCTCGCCCCGTCCGGTCGAGTTCGTGGGCGTGGACAACTTCGCCCGCCTCTTCTCGGACCCCACGTTCTACCGGGCCCTGCTCAACGTCGCCTACTTCACCGTCGTGATTGTGCCGGTGCAGTCCGGCCTGGCCCTGGTGATGGCGCTGCTGATCAACAAGAAGTTCCGGGGCGTCAATTTCTTCCGAACCGTGTACTTCGTCCCCGTGGTCACCTCCATGGTGGTGGTGTCGCTGCTGTGGCTGTTCATGTACCGCAAGGACGGCCTGATCAACGAGATCCTCTCCGCGGTCAGCTTCGGCCTGATCGACGGCCCGGACTGGCTCGGGGACCCGAACACGGCAATGCCGGCCATCATCATCCTGTCCATCTGGCAGGCAGCCGGCTTCCACATGATCATCTGGCTGGCCGGACTCCAGGGCATCTCCGGCGAACTGTACGAGGCCTCGCAGCTGGACGGCACCAGCCGCTGGCAGCAGTTCCGCTATGTCACCTGGCCCGGGCTGTTCCACACCCGCAGCCTGGTCCTCGTGACCATCACCATCCAGGCCCTTGGCCTCTTCGACCAGATCAGCGTGATGACCCAAGGCGGTCCGATGGACTCGACCACCACCATCATTTACGAGGCTGTCCAGTCCGGCTACCGGCAGCAGGAAACCTCCTACGCCTCGGCGATTTCGCTGGTGTTCTTCGTCCTCGTCCTGACCGTCTCCGCGGTGCAGCGCCACCTCACGCGGGAGAAAGACTGACATGAAAAACCAAGTACTCCTCAAAAGTGCCGGCACCATGCTGGTGCGCATCCTCTTCGCGGTGGTCGCAGCGTTCCCCATCGTCTTTATGCTGGTGTCCTCGCTGAAGCCGGACCAGCAGATCTTCGGCGACATGTCCTCCCTGGCAGCGTTCCTGCCGGTGGGCAACATCTCCCTCGACAACTACACAGCCGTCTTCGACCGCGTCCCGGCAGCCCGGTTCCTGCTCAACTCTGTGGGCGTCTCAGCCGTCACCGTCATCCTGGGGATCTTCGTCAACAGCCTCTGCGCCTTCGCCCTGTCCCGGATGCAGGTCCGTGGAAAGAAGATCGTTTTCACTGCGATCCTGGCCACGCTGATCGTGCCCTTCCAGACCCTCGCCCTGCCGCTCGTGTGGTGGGTCAACCAGCTCCCCTACTTCGAACTGAACGGCTTCAGCCTGGAATTCTCCAAGGGCTGGCTGGACACCTACCAGGTCCAGATCATCCCGTTCATCGCCAACGCCTTCTCCATCTACCTGTTCCACCAGTACTTCGAGTCCATCCCCAAGGAACTGGACGAGGCCGCACGCATCGACGGCGCCGGCTGGTTCAAGATCTACCGCCAGGTGGTCATGCCGCTCTCCGGACCGGCCACCGCCACCGTGGCCATCCTGACGTTCCTCCCGGCCTGGAACTCCTACCTCTGGCCCCTCATGGTGGTTCAGTCCGAGGAGCTGCGCCCGGTGATGATCGGCATCCAGTACTTCTTCCAGCTGAACGTCTCGTGGGGCGAGGTCATGGCGTACGCGTCCCTCATCACGGTTCCGGTGGTGGTGCTCTTCATCGCCTTCCAGCGATCGTTCGTCAACAGCATCGCCTCCAGCGGCGTGAAGGGCTGAGCATGGAGGTATTGACGACGACGGCCGGGGCACCGTCCGCTTCCGCCACAGGGACCGCCGGTCCCGCCACTCCAGCCAGTTCCGCCGCGGACCCGTTCCGGCCCGAGTGGCACTTCACCTCAGAACGGAACTGGCTGAACGATCCCAACGGGCTGGTGTACCTGAACGGCACGTACCACCTCTTCTACCAGCACAACCCGTTCGGCCCGGACTGGGGCAACATGTCCTGGGGCCACGCAACCTCCCGCGACCTGCTCTCTTGGGAAGAGAGGCAGGTGGCCATCCCGTGCGACGAGCGTGAGGCCATCTTCTCCGGCTCGGCCGTGTTTGACGAGCACAACACCAGCGGGCTGGGCACTGCCGGCAATCCTCCGCTGGTGGCCATTTACACCAGCGCCTACAGTGGCTCCTCGCCGCTGGCCGGCCGCCAGGCGCACTCGCTGGCGTACAGCCTCGACGAGGGCGCCACCTGGACCAAGTACTCCGGCAATCCCGTCCTGGACCGGGCGTCCGCTGACTTCCGGGACCCGAAGGTTTTCCGGTACGACGGCGGTGCCGGCAGTTACTGGGTCATGGTCGCCGTTGAGGCGGTGGAGCGCCAGGTGGTCCTGTACAAGTCGGCGAACCTTAAGAACTGGGAGCACCTCAGCACGTTCGGACCTGCCAACGCCACCGGCGGGGTCTGGGAGTGCCCGGACCTCTTCGAACTGCCCGTGGACGGGAATCCGGCGGACAGCCGGTGGGTCCTTATTGTGAACATCAACCCTGGCGGCATCGCCGGCGGCTCGGCGGGGCAGTACTTCCTGGGAGAGTTCGACGGCGTGGCGTTCCGTTCCGAATCCACCGTCACCGAGGGCCTCCAACAGGACGGCAGCCTCATGCGGGAGTACGGCTGGCTGGACTGGGGCCGCGACTACTACGCTGCGGTCTCCTTCAGCGGGATCGCTGACGGCCGGCGGATCATGATCGGCTGGATGAACAACTGGGACTATGCCGGCTCCACACCCACCGGCGGCTGGCGAAGCGCGATGTCGCTGCCGCGGGAAGTCTCGCTGGCCAGGCTGGACGGAAAAGTGGTGCTGCGCCAGGCTGCCATCGATCCTTTCGAAGGGGCGATATCACCCGGCGTCCGCTGCGGCCCGCGGCCCTTGCCTCCTGGTGTCCTCGAGCTTCCGGCCTCAGCAGCCGTTGCCCGTATTGACGTCGAATTCGAGCCGGGCACAGCAAACAGCGTGGGGCTGCTGGTCCGGGCTGGCGGAGCGGAACGCACCGTCCTCAGCTACGACGTGGAGGAGGGCTTGCTCCGCCTGGACCGGCGGGAGTCGGGACAGGCCGGCTTCCACCACACCTTCCCTTCCGTCGAAGCCGTCGCGGTGCCGCTGCACGATGGCCGCCTCCGCCTGAGGATCCATCTGGACCGCTGCTCAGTGGAGGTCTTCGCCCAGGACGGGCTCGCCACCATCACGGACCTTGTGTTCCCTGCAGAGGCGAGCACGGCCCTGGCGGTCTTCGCGGAAGGTGAGGGCGCGCACCTCGTGGCGCTCGACGTCGTCGGACGCTGAAACGGGGAGGTGGTCCCGGTGTTCGGGACCGCCTGTCCTCAGGCTGGGGACGTTTCGGCTGAGCTCGTGTCAACGGCCCGCAGCCAGGTGGTCAGGACCCCGCAGGCGAGCTCGAGGTTTCCCATCTGGCAGTGCTGGTCGGCGTGCTCGGCCCGGGTGAAGGTGCGCGTGGTGACGCTTCGGGCAGCCACCAGCGCCTTCGCCTGCGCCCGGGCCAGCGCCGGCGGCTGGAAGGCGTCATGTTCGCCGCACATCAGCAGCACGTCCTGGCTCACCCGGCCGCTGCCCAAGTGCTCCTTGTTCATTCCCAGGAACCACTCGGCGACGTCCGCCGGATCGTCGCTGTCCAGCATGTACAGCACCTGGTCCACCACTGCACGGAGGGTTGGAAACAGCCGGGCACGGGTGCGTACGCTCCACCGCATGAAGCCGCGGCGCCGCACCATGGCACGGATCGGGCCGCGCGCCACGCGCGGCACCCTGTAAAGCCAGTCATATACCGGCGGCCAGGCCACGACGCGTTGGATGCGGGGCTCGCGTCCTGCGGCACGCAATGCCCAGTACCCGCCCATCGAGATGCCCACCAGGGCAGCCTGGCCGAGCCGGAAGTGGTCCAATACCGCCCCCACCGGCTTTTCCCAGTCGTGGTCGAAGGTGAGCCCGTTCAGTGTCCGGGCACCGCCTTGGCCCGGCCCTTCGAAGGCAATCACGTGGAATCCGGCGGCCGCGATCCGCTGGCAGATGGGGAAGAATTCCTCGATCAGGGAGTCGAACCCGCCGTGCAGCAGCACCGTGCCGCCGGTTCGTGTGCCGGATGCCGGAAGCGCATAGGCCGGCAGCGACGCCCCGCCGTAGGGGATGCTGTGCCGTGTCAGTCTGGCACCGAATGCCGTGTCAAAGAGCTGCAGGTAGCGGCGGTAGCGGTCCGCTTTCTCCACTGACCGTGGCGGCGTGAAGAACTCCGCGATCCTGGCGTAACCTGCTGCCTGCCGGTGCCGGTCCTCGGCTGCGGCCCGATTGGACAAGCCCTCGAACACGGCGGCACAGTCCTCCATCCGCCGTATGGATGTGGCAGCGCCGAGCAGCTCATCCCGGTCCGCAAAGCCCAGGGCATGGGCACGGTTGAGTTGGTAGTTGATGAAGTCCCGCCGGTGGAACCGTTCGAATCCCACCGGCAAGACCACAAGCTCTGGGCTCATCACTGCCCAGCTTGTGTGGTTCCAAACATCAGGGTCCGCCGCCGCACATCGTAGTAGACGGTGTCTGACCGTTTCAGGAGGCCATGGAGGACCTCGGCATCTTCGGCGTCGAGCGTGAGCACTTCTTCCCAGGCCCCTTGGTCGAGGACCAGCTGAAGGGTCCACGTACCAGGCTTTCCTGCGTCTCCGGCCACCCAGCTGAACTGGTAATGGTTGACCTGCCGGACTTGGATGCTGTCATCTGTGATCGGTTGTTTTGGCGTGGGGCTCATGGTCCCCTCCTCGTTTCGCTGTGGCGGGCCCGCTGCATAAGCCAAGCACCAATCTAGACCTGGTGTACCTCATCATCCAGAGCCGATTGATTCAGCCCGGTCGCGGAGGTTCAGCAGCATTTTGCGCATCATCCAGAAGTCGCCGAACTCAAGCAAGAGGGAGAAAGCGATAGTGGGCGAGAGCCACCGGTACCGCGAACGCACACGGCTGATCAACCGCGTTGAGCCGTCCGAAATAGGGTCGAGCTGCCATGTCCAGGTGGTGTCTCCCGGGGTACCCCAGACCATGGACCTTGGAGCTTCAATCGCTTGGACTGGCATGCCGTGCTTGCCGTCGGGACTCATCGGCACGATGTCGCCCACGGCGAGCTTCTGGAGTTCGGGAATGATGCGGCGCGCGCTTGGACGGCCCAGGTTGTCGAGGATGTCGTAGCTGTACCAACCGGCCCGGGTAAGTCCGGCCTGGACCAGCCACGGCCAGATCTGCTCCGGTGGCGCGCCGACCGTGATGGCCCGCGTGGCGTTGAACGTTGGCCTCAGCACGAGGTCATCTCCGGGCAAAGCTCGCGAGACTTCTTCCGGCGTCGCACCCCAGTGGAGCTGCCAGGGACGCACAAACCGGGCGTAAGCGGCTATCGTAGCAGCGGATATGAGCACAACGCTCCAACGCAGGTGGGCTTGCATCACCCCAGTCTGTGCGGCACTCCCCTGCCGCATCCAGAGGCCAACGTCCCGGCTGGTTCAGGGTCCGCCGAGGCCCTGGAGGATTGCGGCGCCCCACTGTGCGCTGTTAGCCAGCATCACAAACCCGATGGCCGGAACGCCTAACGCCCAGGCTGCCTGCCGTTGTCGTGCCTGGTCCACAAGCAGCCGGAGGGCAGTGAAGCTGCGCTGAAGGGCCGGCAGATCGGTGGTGGCAGGAGGCTGCCGGCACCAGGTCCCCGGCCGGACGGCCGCCTCCGCGATTTGTGCCACCTGCTCCGCGCCCAGCACGGGCGGCAACTGGCGCAGCCAGGCAAGGAGCCGTGCATCCCTCACGACAGCCAAGCGCTCGGGCCGCGCTTTGATGGTTAGCTTCTTCGGGTTGACGATGACGACGACGCCGGTCACCTCGATAGGGAAGCCAGCCGCCGCGCTCAGAAGCTTTGCTGCCCGGGCGGCTTCGTGCGCAGAGCAAAGAAGGTGCCGTGTCCTCTTGCCCGCAACCAGGAGCGCCCGCCCCGCCACCCACACGGGCCGGCCGGAGTGGTTCTTGGTGTTCAAGGTAAAGACTCCCGCCGGCCCCACCAGCACGTGGTCTATATCCGCGGAGCCTGTGCCCACCGGCACTGCATGCAGGACCAGCCACTCGGGACCGAGCCCCTCAAGGATCTGCCCGACGGCGATCTCGCCGAGCGCTCCTTTGTACCACGTGATGGTTTCCGGTCTGAGCGGGCTGGCACCAAAGACCCGCTGCAGCCAGTTGCGGGGCGGAACGCGGCTTTGGAGCGCCATCAGCTCTTCAAGCACTGCCTGCCCGGGAACCCGCTCGCCCAACAGCAGTGGTGTGGCATCAGCGCCCATGGCCGTCTCCCAAACTTTCGGATGCTGGACAGCGTAGATCCGGAAGGGTTCGAAAAACAGCGGCTGACGGCCCGGTTCCTGAATGCTTCCGGAATATTGACAGGACGTTGAGCACTTCTTGCGGAAGCGTGAATTATCAACGCTTCGCAGCCTCCCGCCACGTCCCTTCTAGGGCAGCCCGTCCGCCGCGCCGAGCCCGCGCCTGGCCACAACGTACCCCCACAGCAACAGCGCGTGTGGACGCGTTCCCCGCCAGCTTAAGGGGACAGAAAAGCCGTCCCGCTCCACAACAGTGGCCGACCAACGGCGGCGTACCAGCCCGGGCCGGCGGAGCCGGAGATTGCCGAGGTAGGCATACGGGATCCACCGCCCTGCGTGTTGCTTGGCAAGCCTGACAGCACGCGCCGGCGTCACGGTGGCGCGCTGAAAGCGGGGATTCTCGCCCTGGTCCAACGGACCGTGCGGGATGGTTCCAGCGGGCAGGATAAGGATGCCGTTCATGTTGACCCACACTTGAACCCGCCGGCCACCGCTGGCGGCGTCCCCGCAAACCAGCCGGCACAGGTCATCATCCTCTTCAGGTTCCACCGGCTGCGGCGGATGGGACATAGTTGCTGAGATGTCCGGGGTGGCGCCGCCTCCGGCCGGGACATCCAGCTGCTCCGCGACAGAGGGATCATGCGCCCTGGCGTTGGCAGCTGCGACAGCCTGCATCACGGCTGCGCGCAGTCCATCAGCGCACAACCGGGGCGCGTCAACGGCGAACACCTCCCGATCGAGCTGGACGACCGAGCGGACGCCGGCCTGCCCGCCCAGGAGTTCGGCCAGATCGTCGTGGTCGGGGCGGACAAGCAGGCCAACTTCATCGCCCAGGCCCACCTGCCAGGTGTGACCGGCAATCTCGGGTTCGGCCTCGAGCTCCACATCGATCCAGTTCGCCAGCTCCGCCGCACCAACCGGACTGAGATCCTCCCCTGCAATGCACGGCACGAGGAGTCCCAAACGGTGCAGAACATCAGTGGTGTGGGCAGTACAGTCATGCTTGTTCAGTCGGTGCTGCACCATCAGGCTCCCCCAGGATTAGTTCGGGCCAGGACCTGGACCGCCCCCAACGGCTGGTTCCCGGTTCGCTTCCTGGGTCCGCATCGAGATGTCATCGAATAAGCCGGTTTCGACGTGAGTTCGATAGTAAGCCATCTCACCTGGGACGATGCGGTTCCCGGACCAAAAGTTCTAATCCGGCACCTGGGCACGGTGCCGTGGTGCATCTGCGCCGTGGCAGCCGCGTCCGTTCCAAAGGGACCTTGGGCTCTGGGTTCCGGGCCGGCCGGGCCGTAGTCTCCGTGGCGGTGTCCACCGTTTCCGTAGGGTCCCCGGACGCCACTTACCGTAGGAGACAGGAAGATGCTTCCACTTCCAACCCCGGACCACCGCAGAACGGCGCGCACTCCGGGGCGCTGGATTCCGGGAACCGTGGGGACTGCTGCAGCTGCCGGTGTCCTTACGCACGGCGTGCTGCCCCGTATTTTAGGCAAGTGGGGTGCTGCCGGGTCAGAAGTAAGTATGCCCCTTCCAGGCGATCACCTGATCCCTGAACCCGGCTCCGTGCAGACGATGGCCGTGACCATCGCCGCGCCGCCCGGGCAGGTCTGGCCGTGGCTGGTGCAGATGGGGGTTGACCGGGCTGGACTGTACTCGTACACGTGGGTTGAG
Source organism: Pseudarthrobacter sp. NPDC092202 (assembly GCF_044755505.1). NCBI lineage: Bacteria > Bacillati > Actinomycetota > Actinomycetes > Micrococcales > Micrococcaceae > Pseudarthrobacter > Pseudarthrobacter sp. NPDC092202. The sequence continues at coordinate 489,296 of NZ_JBIVRG010000002.1, forward strand.
AACGGGCTGCTGCATTTGGGCGTCACCAACGCAGACCGGATCCACCCGGAGTGGCAGGACCTCGCAGTAGGCGACATTATTGCCTTCACGCCCGCGCGTTACCCCGGAGGGCGTATGGGGCCCCGGGTGGTGGAGTTGGAGAGGGAGCGGCACCTCGTTCTCGACGCAAGCCCGGGCGCCCCGGCAGGCACGGTAACCGGCACGTGGCAGTTTATCCTCCACGCTGCCGACGACGGCGGGACGCGGCTGCTGCTGCGCACACGCTGCGGTCCGGACCGGCCCGCAGTGCTGCACTTCCTGGATTTCCTGCTTCAGCCGGCCTACCTGGTCATGGACCGCGCGATGCTGTTGGGCATCAAGCAGCGCGCTGAGCAGGGGACGCAAAAGAAGGAGCAAGCCGGGGCGGGAAGCCTGCTCACCTAACTCCTGCCCGGACCCGCGGCGAACGGGACAGAGCGAGTGCCCATCCACCGGCCACCCCAATGGCAAGCAGTACCGCGACAAAGCCGATCGCCTGCGCGCTCGTCCATGCCAGGGCACCTCCATACCGCAGCAGGGCAAGCGCCTGCAGAATGACGAAGGCAACCGAGGTCAGTGCCACGGGGCGGACAGTGCGGAGGTCGCCGCTGAGCTGGCCCTGCGCGGCGGACCACCCAAGGCCGACCAGCCACGCCCCAACCGCCCTCGCTGTGAGCTCGGACAGTGTCCACGGCCACCAAGCCGCAGCATAGGCGGGTACTGCCAGGAGCGCCACGCCATAGATCAGCAGAACCCCGGCAATTGCCACCATGAGCAGGCGGAGCGCAGGGGGCAGTACCGGCCGTCCCGCCGTCACGGACCCTGGGACGCTACGCAGGGCGCGGATCTGAATCCAGCTGACCACCAGCATGGCCACGGGCACGATTGCATAGATTGCCAGCCACGCCCAGGTGGCTACCTGCGCAAGGGGACCACTGTCCGGCGACAGGTGGAAGCGGTCAAGGTGCAGCAGGGTGACTCCGAGAGTAAGCGTGGTAAAGACGAACACGGGCCAGACTGCCAGCCTCGCTGAGTCCCAACTCGCTGACCGGGCACCCGTCACCTCCAGGCCGGCGGCGGACCAGTATGCCGCCCCAAGGAAGACTGCGGTCATGGGCGGATTGACTGTCCACGCGAACCATTCCGCCGTCCGCAGCGGAAACACGAACAGCACCAGTCCGGCAAGAAAGACCAGGAATGCGGCGGCGTAGAGCAGCCGCCGCATTGCCGGAATCAACGGTGTGGCCTCAGCTGAAGCGGACATCACCAGGCAACTCCTCGTGTACGGCTTCCCCAGCAGGAGCAGCCGGCGAAGCGGGAAGGGGGTGCTCGGCCAGATAAGTGTGGAGCATCGAGACCACGGTGGCGCCATCTCCCACGGCGGTGGCTACCCTTTTGATCGAACCGGCCCGCACGTCCCCGATCGCGAATATGCCGGGCATGCTGGTTTCCAGCGCCAGCGGAGGCCTGTCCGGCCTGACGGACCCGGTGGCAATGGCATCCCGGTTGGTCCCCGTGCGCAGAAAACCGGCCGGGTCGCGCTCCACTGTGTCGGGCAGCCAGGAGGTCCGAGGCACCGATCCGATGAGAACGAACAAGCCGCCCGCTTCGATCTCCTCGGCCGGGAATGCGTCGGGGGCTCCGGCTGCCCCCACTTTGACAGCGGCAAGGAATCCGTCCCGATCACGGGCCCCCGCTATCACGGCCCCATAGCGGATCGCCACGTTTCGGGTGGCCTCAAGCTGGGAGATGAGGTATTCGGACATACTGACCGACAGAGTGGGTCCGCGAACCAGCAGCGTCACCTTCTTCGCGAACTTTGCGAGGTGCAGGACCGCCTGTCCGGCCGAGTTGCCGCCACCCACAACGCAGACGTTTTTTCCGGCCATCGACGGCGCCTCCGAGACTGTGGCTCCGTAAAAGACGCCCCTGCCCACCAGATCCTCGAGCTGGGGTATGCCAAGGCGGCGGTAGTCCACGCCGGTGGCAACCACCACTGTGCGGCACCGCACCACGCTGCCGTCGGAGATCGACACAGCGTACAGGGCACCATCCGCGTCCAGACCTTCCACCTTCCGTAAGAACAGGAAGTCCGTGCCCAAAGTCCAGGCCTGGTGGAACGAGCGGTAGGCCAGGTGGGCGCCACTCACACCGCGGGAGAAGCCAGGGTAGTTGCGGATCAACGAGCTGGTGCCGGCCTGGCCGCCCACTGCTTCCCCCTCCACCACCAGGGTGGCGAGGCCCTCGGAGGAGGCATATACGGCGGTGGCAAGGCCGGAAGGACCGGCGCCCACAACCACCACATCGAAGATCTTGTCCGCCGGTGGCGGTCGCGTCACCCCCATCGCTTCGGCGATCTCCAGGTCACTGGGATTCTGGAGGACAATTGGTGACGCGGTGAACTCCAGCACCAGGACCGGCAGCACCGGGTCGCGGAGGCCCAGGCTCTCCAGTGTCCGTTCCGCGGTCTCGGAGCCGGCAGGGTGGAAGCCCACGGGGATGTGGTTTCGGCTCAGCGAGTCGCGCAGCGCATGGGTTCTTTCGTCGCCTATCCCCCCGATCAGCCGGACCGCCTCGAACCCAACCCCTTGGGCCAGGTGCCAGTCGTCCAGGGCGTCGGTGATCGCCCCGTGGAATTCTTCGTCGCGCGGGCGTTCGGGACGGATGATCAGCAGTTCGGCATACCCCTGCCCGATCGCCCGGAAGACGGTGGGGGCGCTGGCGAAGTCACCCCAGGTCACCACAACCGCGCGCTTGGCGGCCGGATGAAAGCCGTAAGCACGGCGCAGGAAATCGAGGCCGCCGCGGTCGGCGGGTCCGTAGCACCCGAGGATGAGGGCCACCGGGCGGTTCCAGCGCCGAAGCCCCTCGAGCACAGCCCGCCCGTGGGCGTGGCCGGCGCAGGCCACCACCTCGTAGTCGGCACCGTAGCGCCGGCGTAATTCGTCTCCAAGAATGCGCCGGGTATCCGTGTCCGGGGTAGCAATCAGCATGATCGGAACCGAGTCATCCATGGCGGCCGTCTTTCCGGTTCAATGGTTCGGTGGCGCTCACGATACTCGCGGCGGGACACCAGGGACAAGGGGTCCTGCACGCCTCCGGGAAGGTCCTTCTCTACCGGGGCCGGGGTTGTATCGAACCCCGCCGGCGGCCAAGATTCCCTCATTCCAAAGATGCGGAGATTCTGCCAGAATGGCCTCGACGACGGGCTGGGAGGATGACCTGAACAGGACCGGAGCGATGGAAGTGGAGAACCCCATGGAGGACCGCCCTATCCCGGGAATCAGCCTTACCGCCGCACCCAGTGGAACAGGGTGCCTGGAGTGCCTCAGCGGTGACGGCCCAGGATGGTGGCTGCACCTTCGCCGCTGCGCCCATGCGGCCATATCGGATGCTGCGATTCGTCACCGTCACAGCATGCCAGTGCCCACGCGGGCACCTCCGGTCACCCCGTGATGAGGTCCTTTGAACCCGGGGAGGCCTGGTTCTACGAGCACACCACAAAGAAGTTCTTCCGCGGACCAAGGCTTCCGGATCCCCAATCCAGGCCACCCGAGCAGCCGGCACCTGCACCGGCAGACAAGGTACCGGCAGACTGGCGGGAGCGCCTGCACCAGTAGGCAGCGATACGGATTGAACCGGGCCACTGCGTGCTAATGACCCGGAAGCAGGCAGTGGCTAAAATCAAGGTTCAACGCTCCAACCGGTTGAGGCACGGGCGGCCGTGGAGCCGAAGAGTTCCAGGCGAGCAGAGAGGCCAGCCATGGATTTGACCGCGTCCCCCGAATATCAGCTCGACCCTTTCCCCTACTACGAACGCATGCGGGAAACTGCCCCCGTCTATTTCGACGAACAGTCGGGGAGTTGGCACGTATTCCGGTACGACGACGTTCAGCGGACACTGTCCGAATATGCAACGTTCTCGTCCCACATGGGCGGTGACGATGCTTCGGGGACGGGCCAATTGTTCGCCTCAAGCCTGATCGCTACAGACCCCCCAAGGCACAGGCAGCTGCGTTCCCTCGTCACGCAGGCGTTCACGCCCAAAGCGGTGGACGCTCTGGCGCCCCGCATTGCCGGGCTCACGGACGAGCTTCTGGAGGGAATCGCGGCCCGGGGCAGCGCCGACCTAATTGAGGAGTTGGCCTACCCGTTGCCGGTCATAGTGATTTCCGAACTCATGGGCATCCCCGCCCAGGACCGTGAGCGCTTCAAACAGTGGTCCGATATGATTATCAGCCAAACGCGGAGCGGGTCGGCCAGCGAGAACCATATTGCCGCAAACATGGAGATGACGCAGTACTTCCTGGCCCTGATCGACGAACGCAGGAGCCGGCCGGGACATGACCTGATCAGCACCCTGCTGGCAGCGGAGATTGACGGCCAAAAACTGACGGTGCCGGAACTGCTCGGGTTTTGCGCTTTGTTGCTCGTCGCAGGCAATGAAACCACAACCAATCTGATCGGCAACGCCGTTTTGTGCCTCATTGAGAACCCGGGCACCCTGGACCGCCTGCTGGGCGAACCCGCCCTGCTCCCCCAGGCCATCGAAGAGGTTCTGCGTTTTCGATCGCCGGTCCAGTCCATGTATCGGATGACTGTCGCGGAGGCAGACATGGGAGAAGTAGTGATTCCCGCCGGCGCACCGGTCGTGGCTTGGATAGGCTCCGCCAACCGCGACGAGCGGCAGTTCCAGCGGCCTGCCGAGTTCGATATAGACCGCGGCCAGAACCGCCATCTGGCATTCGGCCACGGCATTCACTTTTGCCTCGGTGCGCCCCTTGCCCGGCTCGAAGCCAGGATCGCGCTGGAGGCCCTGCTGTCCCGTTTGCCAGGACTCTCTCTGGATCAGGAAGCTCGCCTGGAACGAATGGAGAGCACGATCGTCTACGGACTGAAGGCACTCCCGGTGAGTTGGCAGACGGCCTGACCGGCAGGACCTGGTACGACCATGGGAGCGAGGGACAGGCGGCAGCTGGTTGCGCTTGCCGCGTGCTCGCTGCTCACTCTGGCGGGGTGCTCTTATGACTACCCTGAGCCGGGGTATCCGCCACCAGGTGGCACTGATTCATTGAACAAGCCAACCACTGCCCCTGATGCGTCGGCTGCGTCCCCGCCGGTTTATGTCGACCCGCTGGTCCTGGAGCGGGAGGTCAAGAACTATGGTGAGCTGGACCGGCTGCTCAAGGCAGTGCCGGGACCCGCCATCCTTTTTGAGGAAGGGCCACTGGATGGGCCGGTCAGGGGCTTTGGAGCAATGGAGAAGGTGCCGGCGGCCGGGGAGTACACCGTGACAGCTGCCTGTGTTGGTGCAACAAGGGCCAAGGTTTCCGTTGGCCAGGAGCACCCTGGCGCGCCCTTTCAGCCTCTGGAGCTCGCACTGGATTGTGCTGGGGCCGCTTCGAAAGTCATTGAACTCGAGCAGGGCTACGTTTTCGCGCACCTGGTCCTTCCCGGGCCCGGTGATACTCCGTGGACGGGGGCCGTTGGCGGGGTCCGTGTGACAGGCCCCGTCCCGGCAGCAGATGAAGGCGGACGGTAAAGTCCCACTGCTCACTCCGGCTGGTCCTCAAGGGAGGCGATGATACTGCCGCAGCCCTGGAAGAACATTCGGCGGCCAAGACCGCCGTCAGCCCAGATCCAGACAATTGAGTAGTCGCCCGCCATGGCATCCACGACGCCCGTGCCGGAAAGGCCGGCGTCCAGAAAGCTCACCCTCTCCCCTACTGTGAACCGGGGATGCCGGATCCTCTTCCGGCGCAGCCTCGTGTGGGAAGTTCCGGCTACCACGGGAAGACGCCTGCTGGCCGGGAGGTGAACACGTTCATGAAATTCCTTGGGTCGCGGGCGGTTCTGCCAGCTCATTACAACCCTGCCCGCTGCTCCCAGGTCACGCATACACGTGGTTGAATCACCATAACCGCATCTGTGGGACGCTGCACCGGGAACGCTTGTTTTTCGAATGTGACCGGCGAACACCTTCCAGCAATAGACTGCATCCATGAAAACGGGTTGGGGGATCCGGGTCGCCGCGCTGATTGCGCTCACGCTGCCGGCCGCCGGCTGCAGTACGGCGTGTCCCGCCATTGGCTACGTCAGCACCCTCGAAGTGACCGTTGAAGGCGGTGCGGAGGGGGTTGACGACGTCCAGCTGTGCACGGACGAGGGGTGCTCGGCGCCGGAACCCACTGCGGCCCCAGCCCCTTCCATCGCGGTCACTGACCATTGGGTACAGCTGCCCGGTGGAGAATTCTCCCCCGCACCCGGGCCAAGTGTCCCGCCGCCCACCTACCCCGACACCCGTTACATCGGCAGCAGGCAGGGCGAGGACACCTGGCGGTTTACCTTCATCCTTGGTCCGGTCCCAAGCCGTATCACCCTGCGCGCCCTCGCTGAGGACGGCCCGGTGCTTGCCGAGCAGGTGAACGATCTGGAGTGGACCAGGGAAGACCCCTTCAGTCCTTGCCCCGGCCCGGTCACTACTCCCCCGGTGGTCTTCTTGGTGGGTGCACTATCACCGTGAGCAAGCTGTGACCGGCAGATTTTGATGGGTCCGGGTGGGCGCTGCCATCGAGCGGGTGGATAGGCTGGGTCAATGGCGACAGTAATCCTCGTGCGGCACGGCCGCACCACAGCCAATGCCACTGGACTGCTGGCCGGCCGGGCTGCCGGCGTCAGCCTTGACCAGACTGGCCGCGAGCAGGCGGTTCTTACCGGAGAGCGGCTCGCGGCAGTGCCCTTGGCAGGGGTGGTATCGAGCCCCCTCGAGCGTTGTCAGCAAACCGCCCAGCTCATCCTCGACCGCCAGGCCGGCACTCCTTACGCACCGTTGGAACCCGATCTTACCGAGTGCGATTACGGCCAGTGGCAGGGCCGCACGCTCACTGATCTCGCAACCGAAGATCTGTGGGCTGCTGTGCAATCGCAGCCGTCCGCCGTCATCTTTCCCGGCGGTGAGTCCATGGCCGGGATGCAGGCTCGGGCGGTGGCAGCCATTCGACGCCACGATGCAGCCTTCGAAGCCGAGTACGGGCCAGGAGCCGTATGGGTCGCGGTCAGTCACGGTGACGTCATCAAATCAATCCTTGCCGACGCGCTGGGCATGCACCTCGACCTGTTCCAGCGCATCAACGTGAGCCCTGCCTCCGTATCGATCGTGCGCTACAGCGGCACCCGGCCAAGCGTTTACGCGACCAACACCGAGGCCGGGGACCTGTCGTGGCTGTCGAACGGCGTCCTCTCTGCCGACGCGCCGGTGGGCGGCGGTGCAGGGCAACAGGCGCCGTGAGGCGCCTGTGCCTAAAATGCTCTTATGCCTACACGTGTTCATGAGTTCGACTGGCCTGACCGGGTCGTCGTCGGCACCATTGGCCTTCCGGGCGCACGGACGTTCTACCTCCAGGTGCGGGCGGGGAACCAGATCGTCAGTATCGCCATGGAGAAGCAGCAGTCGGCCCTGCTCGCGGAGAAGATCGACGAAATCCTCGACCAGCTTCTCACCGTCGAGGGCAACCCTCACAGCGTTCCCACCGGTACTCCCATCGAACTGGTTGACAATGACGGGCTGGAGGCCGTTGAGGAGCAGTTTCGGACCGGCGCCATGGGCTTAGGGTGGGACCCTACGACGGCGCAGGTCGTGATCGAGGCCTACCCGATCACCGATGTCGATGCTGATAGTGACGACGAATCGCCAGATGAGGATGACGCCGAGGTGCCCGAAATGCTGCTGGTGCGGATGCCCGTGGGGACCGCCCGCGCATTTGCCAAGCGCACGCGGGAGGTTGTGGGCGCCGGGCGCCCCGCGTGCCCGCTCTGCGGTTACCCCGTAGACGCCGACGGGCACGTCTGCACTTTGCCCGAGGCCTGATGCCGGCGCCGGACCTGGTGGCGGCCGAGCTGACGCTCACCGGGCGCATTACGACGGCGTCGAACGCCACTTTCGTGGGCAGCATCGGCGACACCATGGTTGTCTATAAGCCGATAGCCGGGGAAAAACCGCTGTGGGATTTTCCTGACGGCGTCCTTGCCCACCGGGAGGTTGCCGCCTACCTGGTCTCGGAGGTCCTCGGCTGGAACGTGGTGCCCCGCACCTGGCTGCGGGATGGTCCGCTAGGCGAAGGGATGGTGCAGCTCTGGCAGGAGAGAGACCCCGACCAAAACGCTGTGGACCTCGTCGCGTCGGACGACGTACCGGAGACCGGCTGGAAACACGTCCTCGAGGGCCAGGATGAGACCGGACGGATGGTCGCGCTCATCCACGAGGATTCTGGGGCGCTCAGACGCATGGCGGTGTTCGACGTCGTCGTAAACAATGCCGACCGCAAGGGCGACCACATCCTTGCCATGCCAGACGGGCGCCGCCACGGCGTGGACCACGGGCTTACCTTTCACCGCGACAACAAGCTGCGTACGGTGCTGTGGGGCTGGCTGGGAGACGCCCTGACCATCGAGGAGCTTGAGGGCATCGACCGGGTCAGCGCAGGACTGGACGGTGAGCTGGGCCGAAACCTGGCAGACCTGATCAGCGCCGAAGAAATTGCGTCGCTCGCCGCGCGCTGCACCCGATTGCGCGCGGCGGGCCGGTTCCCCGCTCCAGGCGGTCAGATGTCGGCGGTGCCCTGGCCGCTGTTCTGAGCAGGAACCGCTGCTTCTGCAAAACGAGGCACAAAAGAGGCCCGAACCCGCGGATGCCGCGGGTCCGGGCCTTGACCAGCCCTTCGGACGGGCCTCAGACGGAAACTCTTAGAAGTCCCAGTCCTCATCTTCGGTGTTGACAGCCTTGCCGATCACGTAGGAAGAACCTGACCCGCTAAAGAAGTCGTGGTTCTCGTCAGCATTCGGAGATAGCGCCGAGAGGATGGCCGGGTTCACATCGGTGACGGACGCCGGGAACATGGCCTCGTAGCCCAGGTTCATCAGGGCCTTGTTGGCGTTGTAGTGCAGGAACTTCTTGACGTCCTCGGCCAGGCCAACACCGTCGTAGAGATCATGCGTGTACTGGACTTCGTTTTCGTACAGCTCAAAGAGCAGCTCGAACGTGTAGTCCTTGATTTCCTGGCGACGCTCCGGGGACACAGCCTCCAGGCCACGCTGGAACTTGTAGCCGATGTAGTAGCCGTGCACTGCCTCGTCGCGGATGATCAGGCGGATCAGGTCAGCCGTGTTCGTCAGCTTGGCGCGTGAGGACCAGTACATGGGCAGGTAGAAGCCCGAGTAGAACAGGAAGCTCTCCAGCAGGGTGGAGGCCACCTTCCGCTTCAGGGGGTCGTCGCCTTGGTAGTAATCCATGACGATCTGGGCCTTCTTCTGAAGGTTCTCATTCTCGGTGGACCAGCGGAACGCCTCGTCGATCTCCTTGGTTGAGGCCAGCGTGGAGAAGATGGAGGAGTAGCTCTTGGCGTGCACCGACTCCATGAACGCGATGTTCGTGTAGACGGCTTCCTCGTGCGGGGTGAGCGCATCCGGAATCAGGGAGACGGCGCCGACAGTTGCCTGCACAGTGTCCAGCAGGGTGAGGCCCGTGAACACGCGCATGGTGAGCTGCTGCTCGGCGGGCGTCAGCGTGTTCCATGACTGGACGTCGTTGGACAGCGGCACCTTCTCCGGCAGCCAGAAGTTGTTGACCAGTCGGTTCCAGACGTCCACGTCCTTGTCGTCCTGGATCCGGTTCCAGTTGATGGCCTCGACGTGGCTAAGCAGCTTGACCTTCTCGGTCATGTCATCCCCTAAGCGTTGGGTGGGTTTCTCTAAGTTAAAGCGTACGACGGCGGGCGGGCACCCGCCGTCGTACTGGCACATTTAGTTGAAGATTAAAGCATGCAGGAAACGCAGCCCTCAACCTCAGTCCCTTCCAGCGCAAGCTGGCGGAGACGGATGTAGTAGATGGTCTTGATGCCCTTCTTCCAGGCGTAGATCTGGGCCTTGTTGATGTCCCGAGTGGTGGCGGTGTCCTTGAAGAACAGCGTCAGGGACAGGCCCTGGTCCACGTGCTGGGTGGCAGCGGCGTAGGTGTCGATCACCTTCTCGTAGCCGATCTCGTACGCGTCCTGGTAGTACTCCAGGTTGTCGTTGGTGAGGTACGGCGCCGGGTAGTACACGCGGCCCAGCTTGCCTTCCTTGCGGATCTCGATCTTGGACGCCACCGGGTGGATCGAGGAGGTGGAGTTGTTGATGTAGGAGATCGAGCCCGTGGGCGGAACAGCCTGCAGGTTCTGGTTGTAGATGCCGTGCTCCATGACCGAAGCCTTCAGCGCCAGCCAGTCAGCCTGCGTGGGGATGTGCACGTTCTTGAACAGCTCCGCAACCTTCTCGGTCTGCGGAACCCATTCCTGCTCCGTGTACTTGTCGAAGAACTCGCCGGAGGCGTACTTGGACTTCTCGAAGCCGCCGAAGGTCTGGCCGGTCTCGATGGCCAGCAGGTTGGAGGCGCGGACCGCGTGGTACACCACGGAGTAGAAGTAGATGTTGGTGAAGTCCAGGCCCTCTTCGGAACCGTAGTGGACCCGCTCCCGCGCCAGGTAGCCGTGGAGGTTCATCTGGCCCAGGCCGATGGCGTGGCTCTGGTCGTTGCCCTTGGCGATGGACGGCACCGAGGTGATGTTGGACATGTCCGACACCGCCGAGAGCGAGCGGATGGCCGTCTCGATGGTCAGCCCGAAGTCCGGCGAGTCCATGGTCTTGGCGATGTTCAGCGAGCCCAGGTTGCAGGAGATGTCCTTGCCGGTGTCGTCGTAGGACAGGTCATCGTTGTACGTGGTGGGCTGGGAGACCTGGAGGATCTCGGAGCACAGGTTGGACATGATGATCTTGCCGTCAATCGGGTTGGCCCGGTTCACGGTGTCCTCGAACATGATGTACGGGTAGCCGGACTCGAACTGGATCTCGGCGAGGGTCTGGAAGAACTCGCGCGCCTTGATCTTGGTCTTCTTGATCCGGGAATCGTCCACCATCTCGTAGTACTTCTCGGTGACCGAGACGTCGGAGAACGGCATGCCGTAGACGCGTTCGACGTCGTACGGGGAGAACAGGTACATGTCCTCGTCACGCTTGGCCAGCTCGAACGTGATGTCCGGGATCACGACGCCCAGCGAGAGGGTCTTGATGCGGATCTTCTCGTCCGCGTTCTCGCGCTTGGTGTCCAGGAACCGGTAGATGTCCGGGTGGTGCGCGTGCAGGTACACGGCGCCGGCACCCTGGCGGGCACCGAGCTGGTTGGCGTAGGAGAAGCTGTCTTCGAGGAGCTTCATCACGGGGATGACGCCGGAGGACTGGTTCTCGATCTGCTTGATGGGTGCGCCCACCTCGCGGATGTTGGTCAGCGCGAAGGCCACGCCGCCGCCGCGCTTGGACAGCTGCAGGGCGGAGTTGATGGAGCGGCCGATCGACTCCATGTTGTCTTCGATGCGGAGCAGGAAGCAGGAGACCAGCTCGCCGCGCTGCTTCTTGCCGGCATTCAGGAACGTGGGCGTGGCCGGCTGGAAGCGGCCTTCGATGATCTCGTCCACCATCTGCAGGGCAAGCTGCTCGTTGCCGCGGGCCAGGTGCAGGGCAACCATGCAGACGCGGTCCTCATAGCGCTCCAGGAAACGCTTGCCGTCGAACGTCTTCAGCGTGTAGGACGTGTAGAACTTGAACGCGCCCAGGAAGGTCTCGAAGCGGAACTTCTTCTTGTATGCGCGGTTAAACAGCTCACGGATGAAGTTCATCGTGTACTGGTCCAGCGTTTCGCGCTCGTAGTAGTCGTTCTTGACCAGGTACTCGAGCTTCTCTTCCAGGTCGTGGAAGAACACGGTGTTGTTGTTGACGTGCTGCAGGAAGTACTGGTGCGCAGCCTCACGGTCGGCCTCGAACTGGATCTCGCCATTGGGGCCGTACAGGTTCAGCATCGCGTTGAGCTCGTGGTAGCCCAGGCCCTTGTACGCTGCGGGCATCTCGGGCTTCTCGGCCCTGGTTACTTCTGTGTCTGCGACAGTCGTGTCCAAAACGTGTCCAATCCATTGTTTACGCGGGCCACGTCTTCTGGCGTGCCCATTAATTCGAAGCGGTAGAGGTGCGGTACTCCGCACTTGGCGGCGATGATGTCCCCCGCCATGCAGTAGTTGTCCCCGAAGTTGGTGTTGCCGGCCCCAATAACACCCCGCAGAAGCTCCCTGTTCTGCGGGGTGTTCAGGAACCGGATGACCTGCTTGGGAACGGAACCCTCTCCCCCGGTGCCGCCATAGGTGGGCACCACCAGCACGAACGGCCGGGTGGCGAGGAGGGGTGCGTCCTTGGCTAAGAGTGGGATGCGGGCCACCTCACGGCCAAGCTTCGAGACAAAGCGGCTGGTGTTCTCGGATGCCGAGGAAAAGTAGATGAGCCGGCTGCCGGTGACTACCGGCGGGACCGGCACTGAAGGATCCACACGCTGAGCCGCGTGGATGTCCTGGACTGCTGGTGTTGCCGTTGAAGTCACCTCGGCTGGTTGCTGGCTGCCGGAAGCCGCCAGGGAAAGGGTCTTATGCCACAGAGGAAACGGCTGAGAGTGCCAGTTCCTCGATCTTGTCCGGGCGGAAACCTGACCAGTGGTCCTGGTCCGTGACCACAACGGGAGCCTGCATGTAGCCCAGGGACTTCAGGCGCTCGAGGGCCTCGGCGTCCTGGGAGATGTCAACGCTCTGGTAGGTGATGCCCTTTTTGTCGAGCGCCCGGTAGGTGGCGTTGCACTGAACACAAGCAGGCTTTGTGTAAACCGTTACGGTCATGGTTCCTGTCCCCTTTTCTGGAAAACTTGCTGGTCCGGTGTCCCCGCCCAAGCTGTACCTAGATACTACATCTAGTGCAGACGCCTCTTTGGAACCCCAAGATGATGTATTACAAGTATGTCATTTAATGCACTTTTAATCCACAGGCAGGTGCCCCCAAAATGTCCGGAATCCCGCTGTTTTTGTGGACGAAGTCCACACCCTGTGGAGTACTTAGCCACATTTTTCGCCCAGCGTGTCGGGGAAAAGACGGCGTGTCGGATGGTGCCGGCTCCTGCCAAGGAAGAGTCCAGAATCACTGCATGTAGTGATCCATTCGGCCCAGGACGGCCGGCTGCCGGAGCCGTAGCATCAAAGGTGCAGGAGCAGCTTTCCCGGGCAGCGCACGGGCCGGTCGCGGCCCCAGCGGCGGGATCCAATAGGACTGGCAGGGCAATCAGGACCGATAGAGAGGGCTCAACGATGAAACTCACCACATTGGCATGGAGCACGGCCGCAACCGCAGCAGCCGCTGCTGCGGGCGGAGCAGCGACAGACCCGAACAGCAGCTGGTACCGTCGGCTGCGGAAGCCCGGGCGGCAGCCGCCGGCGCTTGCCTTCCCTGTCGTGTGGACGGCCTTGTACGCGGATCTCGCAGTGAGTTCCGCCGTCGCCCTGGACAGCGCCGCCACAAAAGATGCTGCGGCCGGGCGGAACAGCACCGCAGCCGGGACTACCTCGACAAACAGCAAGGGCAACCGACCGGAGGTCCGCGCCTACCAGGGCGCCCTCGCGGCCAACCTAGTCCTCAATGCCACCTGGAGCTGGCTGTTCTGGCGCTCCCGCCGGCCCTGGCTCGCCGCAGCGGAAGCGGCATTGCTGGCGGCCAGCAGCGCGGACCTGGTGCGGCGCACGTACCGGTTGAACCCCCGGGCCGGAGCAGCCCTCGCCCCCTACGCCGCGTGGTGCGGCTTCGCTACCGTCCTGTCCGCGTCAATTGCCCGGCTCAATTCCGGCAGCGGCAGCCGTTGACAGCAGTACGCCGGTTCAGCCCCGCGCCAGGAGGTTGTCCCGGATCTCCCGGCGCAGGACCTTGCCAATGAGTGAGCGCGGCAGCGAGTCCAGAATGACCACCCGGCGCGGCACCTTGTAGGCGGTGAGGTGTTCCCGTGCAAAAGACAGGAGTGCGTCGGGATCGACGGTGGTGCCCGGAACCGGAACCACCGCGGCCACCACATCCTCGCCGCCTCCGCCGCGCGGCAGCCCCACCACCGAGACCTCCGCAACATCCGCAAAGGTGGCGAGGACCTCCTCCACCTCGCTCGGCGAAACGTTGAAGCCGCCGGTGATGATCAGTTCCTTGATCCGGTCCCGGATGGTGACGAAGTGGTCGTGGTCCACGGAGACGATGTCGCCGGTACGGAACCAGCCGCCCTCGAGCAGGGCGTCCTCGGTCTCCTCTGGCCTGTTCCAGTACCCGTTGAACACCTGCGGGCCGCGGATCAGGAGCTCCCCCTCCTCACCCGGGGCACGGTCCAGCGCCACGTTGCGGGGGTCCACCACCCGGATGTCGGTCAGCGGAAACGGTACTCCCACGGTGCCCGGTTTACGGGTGGGACCGAACGGGTTGCCGATGGCGATGGGAGAGGTTTCGGTCAGCCCGTAGCCCTCGATCAGGTAGCCGCCGGTGGCTTTCTCCCACGTCTCTACCGTCGCCGCCGGCAGGTTCATGGCCCCGGAGATCGAAAAACGAATGCTTTCCAGCCCGATGCCCCGTTCCGCTGCCGCGGCGGCAATCCGGTCGTAGATCGGCGGCACCGCCGGCAGGAACGTCGCCGGGGACTTCCTGAACGCCTTGAGTACAAGGTCCACGTCGAATTTGGGGAACAGGACCAGCTTCGCCCCGATACTCAGCGCGAAGGTCATGCACAGCGTCAGTCCGTATGCGTGGAACAGCGGCAGCACTGCGTAGACGGTTTCCCGGCCTTTGTTGAGCCCGGGCACCCAGGCCCGGCCCTGCGCAGCGTTGGCCTGCAGGTTGGCGTGACTCAGCATGGCGCCTTTCGGCGAACCGGTGGTCCCGGAGGTGTACTGCACGACGGCGGGTCCGCCGCCGCCGGGCGCGGATGCTTCTTCCGGAGAGCGCCGTTTTCAAGGAGCTGCCGCCATGACAGCACGTGCCGCAGGGCAGGAGCGGCGCTGCCTTTCGCGTGGTCCCTGCCAACGGTCAGGGCGGCACGGGCTTTGCGGGCAGCGGGAACCGGGAGCCGCAGCGCCAGCCGCTGCAGCAACGGCATTGCGGGGATAAGCTCCACGGAGACGATAGTGCGGAGCCCGACGTCCGCCGGCAGCTGGCGGACCCGCTCCACGGCCTTGTCCCATACGATTGCGACGACGGCCGCGTGGTCTTCGAACAGGTGACGCAGTTCGCGGTCCGTGTAAAGGGGGTTGTGCTCGACCACCACGGCGCCGAGGCGCAGCACCGCATGGAACGCAATGACGTGCTGGGGGCAGTTCGGCATGACCAGGGCAACCCTGTCACCCGGCTTGACACCCAGCTTCTTCAGGCCCGCCGCGGCCCGGCTGATGAGTGTTCCGAGCTCGCGGTAGCTGGTCCGGGCTCCAAAGAATTCCAGGGCTGTCTTGTTCCCGTACCTGCGCACCGACTGATCCACGAGGTCCACCAGCGAATCCTCCGGGAGCACCGGAGCGGCGGGCACCCCTGGCCCATATGAAGCAGTCCAGGGGCGTTCACCCCAGGGCATCCCTGGCTGGGGAGCCGCTGCGTTTCCGGTGGCGCCGGACGCCTTCCGCGTGGCCTTCATCGTCATACCATCCTTGCCGCTGGAACCGCCAGTTAGCGGGCCTGGCGGCACGCCGCAAAGAATCCTACCCGTGCAGGAGCGGCAGGACACGCGGCACCGCTGCTACAGCTGCGCCTCTCGGCGGTCCAGCACAACCTGCTGGACGTCCAGGTACCCGGACTGGAATCCTGCCCGGGAGTAGCACAGATAGAACAGCCACATCCGCTGGAACACCGCGTCGAAGCCCAGCTCGCCCACCTCGCGGGAGCGCTCCAGAAACCGTTCCTCCCACAGCCGCAGCGTGGCGGCGTAGTGGTCCCCCATGCCCATCCGTTCGCGCACCCGCAGCGTGGTGTGCTGCTGGGTGATGCCCTCGATGGCGCGGACGGAGGGCAGGAAGCCGCCGGGGAAAATGTACTTGTGCACCCAGGTGTAGGCGTTCCGGGTGGCGAGCATACGGCCGTGCGGCATGGTGATCGCCTGGATGGCCACCTTGCCGCCGGGCGCAAGCACCCGGTCGATGGTCTGGAAGTAGATGGGCCAGTACTCGTAGCCCACGGCCTCGATCATCTCCACGGAGACAACGGCGTCGTATTCGCCCTCAACAGCCCGGTAGTCCTGCAGCGCCACGGTCACCTTGTCCGCATAGCCGGCAGCCGCGATGCGTTCCTGCGCGAGGGCCTGCTGTTCACTGGACAGGGTGACGCTGTAGACAGTGGCGCCGCGGGCCGCTGCCCGCAGCGCGAGCTCACCCCAGCCGGTGCCAATCTCCAGGAGCCGGGTGCCGGCCCCGACGCCGGCTTTGTCCAGCAGCCTGTCGATTTTCGCCTGCTGCGCTTCCGCCAGCGCCTCCCAACCAACAGAAACCAGCGGTCCCGCGGCGAGCGGAAACAGCGCCGACGAGTAGCTCATGGTGGAGTCGAGGAAGTTGGAGAACAGCTCGTTGGAGAGGTCGTAGTGCCGCGAGATGTTGCTGCGGGTGTTCTGCTCTGCGTTCCGCTCCTGCCGGGGCGTGCGTGGCAGGTACAGCGCGCGCAGCTTCTGCAGCGGCGCGGGAATGAGCGTGTCCACCGAGGCTGCGAAAACCTCCAGCACTCCTGCCAGGTCGCTGGCTTCCCAGTCCCCCGCCATGAAGGACTCGCCCAGCCCGATCAGACCGTTGTCGCCGATCCGCGCTTCAAACGCGTCCGGCCGGACCATGGTCATCACCGGCGCGTCCGGGCCGCCCGTGCCCAGCACGGTGCCGTCGGGGTACTCCACGCGCAGGGGCAGCCGCTTCACGGCCCCCTTGAAAAGGAGGCCGGCAGCTTTTCCGGCCACGGCTGCTTTTGCGCCCGACGGCGGCTGCGCAACTTCCGGCCACAGCTCCGGATCGATGGTGGCGGGCGACGCCGGCACCCCGGTTGCGGTCCAGGTTGCGGCATACGGCGTGGCGGCATCCTCCAGCGTCTTGCGCTGCGCCTTGCCTCCGGTGGATGCAGTTGCCTGGTTGTCGTCCGTCATTGTCATTGAACTGCCTCCTGTGAGGGGTGGTGGGGTCGGGCGACGACCGGCAGGCGTCTTGCCCAGAGTGTAATGCCCTGCACCCGGATGAGTGCGGAAACCAGCAGTGGCGCGGCGGGCACGGCCACCGCCGCCGCCAGGATGTTCCGGACCGTGGCGGGCCGGCGGACTCCATCCATGGATGCCACGAATGGCCGGTGGCCCTCGCGCTCCAGCACGATGGACACCCCCAGCCGCTCTCCCGGCGCGGGCAGCTTCATGCGGTACTGCCCGTCCACCTCGTTGAACGGCGAAACGTAGAACGCCTTCGGCACCGAGGCGCGGCCTGCCGCGTCCGTCTGCAGCAGGTAGCAGTGTCGCTCCCCGTACGTGTTGTGGACTTCGGCCACCACGCACTCAAGCTCGCCGCTGGTCCGGTAGCACCAGAACAGTGTCAGAGGGTTGAAAACGTAGCCGAAGACCCTGGCGCTGGTCAGCATGTGGATCGCGCCGCCGTCGGGCTCTATGCCCTGGGTGCGCAGGAACCGCTCCACGTTGCTCCGAATGCTGGCGCGCGCATCCCCCAGGTGGTCGCCGGAGCGGAACACGGCAAGCGGGCGGAGCAGGAACGGAAGGCGTGGCAGCCGGTCCACGTCAACAAACCAGGAGTAGCTGCGGTAGGTGAAGGCGTTCTTCAGAGGTGTGCGGCGCACGTGTGAGATCGCTGTGCGGTAGATCGCTGCCTCAGTTGTCATGCCGGCTCAGCCGCGGAAAGCAGCTCCCGTTCCCCGCCGTCCTGCGAATCCACCGGATCGGCAGCCCGGGCCACCGGCCACATGCGGCCCAACGACTCAGCCGCCCGCACGCCGGAGAGTGCGCCGTCCTCGTGGAAGCCCCAGCCCAGGTAGGCGCCGGCGTAGGCAATCCTGTTGTCGCTGAGCCCGGCGATCGCCTGCTGGGCGCGCAGCGATTCGGGCGTGTACTGCGGGTGCTCGTACACCATCCGTTCCAGGACCCGGTCACCGGCGATCAGCTCCGACTCCCCCAGGCTCACCAGGTATGGCTTGCCATCCGCCGGGCTGAGCCGCTGCAGCCGGGTGAGGTCATAACTGACAAGGACTTTGTCCGGCCGGGCGTCGCAGGAGGGAAGGCGGTAGTTCCAGGACGCCCTGGCGTTGTCCGCGGAGGGCAGGACGGCCGGGTCCTGGTGGAAAACAGTGTGGTTGACCGAGTACGGCATCCCGCCCAGCGCCTCCTTCTCCCCAGGAGTGGCATCGGCAAGGAATCCCAGCGCCTGGGCGGGGTGGGTGGCAATGACGACGGCGGCGAAGTCTTCCGTCCCGTGATCAGTGGTGACCTCCACGCCGTCGGGATGGCGCCGGATGGCGGTCACGGGCGTTTTCAGCCGGACGTCCGCCAGCGTGGCAGCAAGCTTCTCGACGTACCTGGCTGAACCGCCGCTGACCGTCCGCCACTGCGGGGATCCCTTCACGCCCAGCAGGCCGTGGTGGCCAAGGAAGGTGAAGAGGTAGCGGGCCGGGTAGGCCAGGGCTGTGGTGGGGTCGCAGGACCACACGGCGCTGACCACGGGGGTCATGAAGTGCGAAACGAAGTAGGGGCTGAACTTCTCGCGCTCCAGGAACTCGCCCAGGGTGGGTTCAGGAACGTCCAGGTCCGGGTTCACCGAGGAAACCGGTGCCGTGGCCAGGAGCGCCCGCGCCTTGCGGTAGAAGCGGGTCACTTCCAGCAGCATCAGCAGGTAGCGGCCGCGCAGCAGGCTTGAGGGCCGGGCGATGATGCCGCGTCCACCCTCGCGGGCTCCTGCGTACTCCAGCCCGCAGCCGTCACACCGGATGGACATGCTCATCTCGGAGTCCTGCGTCTCCACCCCGAGCTCCGCGAAAAGCCGCAGCAGCGTGGGATAGGTCCGCGTGTTGTGCACAATGAAGCCGGTATCAACGCCGATGGTGGAGCCGTCCGCCTGCGGCATGTCATGCGTGTGGGCGTGCCCTCCCAGCCGGGAATCCGCTTCGAACAGCGTCACGTCGTCCTGCCTGTTGAGGACGTAGGCCGCGGTCAGGCCGGCCACGCCGCTGCCGACAACGGCCACCCGCCGCCGCCCGCCTCCGGTTACTGCTGGGTCAGGTGACAATGCATGCTCCTCTGCTGGACATTTGCCAATGCTAGAGGGCAATTCGGCACCGTCGCGCCAGCGGATGGGTGCGGCGCCGGGCAACTTCTTCAGCGCCGGGCGGCGGAGTACTGTGGGCAGGTGGTAAACCCGGTACACCTGAAGACCCTCCTGGAGGTCACGCGGCTCGGCTCCTTTGCGGCCGCGGCCGCCACGTTGGGCTATACGGCCTCAGCCGTCTCCCAGCAGATGACCGCCTTGGAACGGGACACCGGCGTCGTCCTGTTCCAGCGCTCGGCACGCAGCGTGGTGCCCACGGAAGCCGCCGTCGTCATGACCCGGCACGCCGCCAAAGTGCTTACGGACATCGAAGCCCTCATGGCAGCCGCCTCCAGGATCCAGGACTCGGCCAACCAGGAACTGCGGCTGGGGATCTTCCCCAGCCTGGCCACGTACGTCCTGCCGCGGATCCTGAAGAACCCGGCGTGGAAGAAACTCGGCATCGACCTCCAGGTGTCCGTGGCTGAACCCGGGCAGACCATCCAGGGGCTGCGCACCGGCGGCGAACTGGACCTCGCCGTGGTGTTCCAGGTGGGGCAGACAGGCTTCGCGTGGCCCAATACCATCAACCGGCAATGGATCGGCGACGACGACTTCCGGGTGGTGCTGCCTGCCGGCTGGGGCTTCCGCAGCGACGCAAAAGTCGCCGCCGACCACCTTTCCGGGATGCCCTGGATCATGCACCATCCGGGAACCAGCGACGCCATGGTGATCGAGCGGCTCTTCGCCGGCTGCAACCTGCATCCGCGCGTGGTGGCCCACAGCGACGACTTCCACGCCAGCCTTGAGATGGCGGCCGCAGGCCTGGGGGCGGCGCTGGTTCCGGAACTGGCGCTGCGGAACAAGCCCGCCGGCGTCGTGGTGCTGGACGTTCCGGAGATCCGGCTCGCCAGGAACGTCTTTGCCCTCATCATCAACGACAGGAAAACCGCACGGGTCCAGCTCTTCGTGGACCTCCTGGCCGAGACTCTCGCCGGAATGCGCACCGCCGTGAATTAGGCCTGAACGCTGGAATGAGCCGCTGTTCAGGTCTATGTTGAAACTATGAGCAAGGTAGCGAGCCGGCACTTTGGAGAGATCGAACTCAACCACGGCAAGGATCATTTCGTGGCCGCGAAGCACGAGCTGCGCGGGCATCCGCTGGAACTCGACCTCAACATCACGGCACACGACCACTTCGATGAGGCCGCCCTCCGGAAGGTGGACTACCGCCTGAGGTTCCTGCCCGAGCTCGTGGACGAGGTCCGGGACATGATCGCCGAGGAGCTGGAGCAGGAAGGCACCAGCCCCCAGGAGTACCTGCACTTCCACTGCAACGCCCTCAAGGACGAGCACCTGCAAAAGGTCTTCGGCGTCTCCGACCGCAGCCAGCTCACCAACGAAGTCTTCCTCAAAGCCCTGAAGCTGGGGCACGTGGGCATCTATCCCGGCCAGCCCGAGCGCTACTTCGTCCTGGACTTCACCCTGGGCGAGCACTTCACCGATGAGGTGCTGGTGGCCTCGGCCGATGAAGACGGCGTGGTGGACGACGAGATCGTCTGGGAGTCCTGAGCAGGATGATTTAAAGAACGACGGCGGCTGCCCACCTGAGGTGGGCAGCCGCCGCTTCTGCTTAATGCTGGCTTGCGCTGCTACTGCTTGGCTGCCTCCAGCAGACCGGCGCGTACCGCCTGGGTTGCCTTGACCAGGTTCCGTAGGGAATCCTCGGTCTCGGCGTAGCCGCGGGTCTTCAGGCCGCAGTCCGGGTTGACCCAGAGCTGGCGGGACGGAACGTGCTTGACGGCGGTGGCCAGCAGCTCGGTCACCTCAGCTTCGCCCGGCACACGCGGTGAATGGATGTCGTAGACGCCCGGGCCAACGCCGCGGCCGAAGCCGTGGGACTCGAGGTCGTGGACAACCTCCATGCGGGACCGTGCGGCCTCGATGGACGTGACGTCCGCATCCAGTCCGTCGATCGCGTCGATGATCACGCCGAACTCGGAGTAGCAGAGGTGGGTGTGGATCTGCGTGGCGTCGCCAGCACCGGCGGTGGCCAGGCGGAAGGAGTCCACGGACCACTTCAGGTAGTCGGCGTGGTCTGCCTTGCGCAGCGGAAGGAGTTCGCGCAGTGCGGGCTCGTCCACCTGGATGACCTTGATGCCGGCAGCTTCGAGGTCCGCGATTTCGTCACGGAGGGCCAGGCCAACCTGGTTGGCGGTCTCGGCCAGGGGCTGGTCGTCGCGGACGAAGGACCAGGCCAGGATGGTGACCGGGCCGGTGAGCATGCCCTTCATCGGCTTGTTGGTCAGGGACTGTGCGTACTTGGCCCATTCAACCGTGATCGGGGCACTGCGGGTGACGTCGCCCCACAGGATGGACGGACGGGTGCAGCGTGAGCCGTAGGACTGGACCCAGCCGTGGACCGTGACGTCGAAGCCTTCGAGGTTCTCGGCGAAGTACTGGACCATGTCGTTGCGCTCGGGCTCGCCGTGCACCAGGACGTCGTAGCCGAGTTCCTCCTGGAGCTCAACGACGCGCCGGATCTCGTCCTTCATGAGCTTTTCGTACTGCCCGTCGGTGAGGTCGCCCTTGTTGTTGCGTGCGCGGGCCGAACGGATCTCGGAGGTCTGCGGGAAGGAGCCGATGGTGGTGGTGGGCAGCGGCGGCAGGTGCAGCGCCTCTTCCTGCGCGGCCTCGCGGACTTCGTAGGCTGAGCGGGTGAAGTCAGCAGCGGCCAGCGCTTCGGTACGGGCACGGACGTCGGAGCGGCGCACGCCTTCTGCGGTGGCGCGGGACGCGATCACGGCTGTTGCTTCATCGATGGCCGCCCGGGCGGAAGCGGGATCCGCCAGGTAGGACGCGAGGGTCTTCACCTCCACGGCCTTCTGGTCCGAGAACGCCAGCCAGCTGCGGAGCTGTTCGGAAAGCTGCACCTCCTCGGCAACGTCATGCGGGACGTGCTGGGTGGAGGTGGAGGTGGAGACGGCGACCTTGCCGGCAGCTGCCTTCAGTGCATCCAGCTTGGCGGCGGAAGCGGCGAGGTCATTGCGCCAGATGTTGTGGCCGTCCACGACGCCGGCAACGAGGGTCTTGCTGCCCAGGCCGGCAAGTGCCGCGGCGGAGGGAACACTGCCCTTGAAGACATCGATGTGGAGGGCGTCGATGTTGGTGGCAGCGAGGGTGCCGAGCTGGCCGTCCAGTGAGCCGTACGGAGTGGAGGCGAGGATCTGCGGGCGGTTGGCTGCGGAGGTGAGGACCTCGTAGGCGCGGGCCACGGCGGCCTCGATCTCGCCGGCCGGGGTGTCCTGGTCCACCACCAGGGCAGGCTCGTCGAGCTGGACCCAGCTGGCGCCGGCGGCGGCGAGCTTCTCCAGGAGCTGGACGTAGACGGGCAGGATGTCCTCGAGTCGGGACAGCGGCGCGAAACCGGCGGGTGCGCCGTCTGAAGCCTTGGACAGGAGCAGGTACGTGACAGGACCCACGATGTAGGGGCGGGTCTCGATGCCGTTGGCCAGTGCGAAGGCGAACTCGTCAACCTTGGCGGTGGAGGCGGGGGTGAACTCGGTCTCCGGGCCGATCTCCGGGACCAGGTAGTGGTAGTTGGTGTCGAACCACTTGGTCATTTCCAGCGGCTGCTGGTCCTTGGTGCCGCGGGCCAGGGTGAAGTAGCCGTCGATGTCCAGCTGCCCCTGGCCGTTGAGGAGCTTGCCGAACCGGGCGGGCACGGCGCCCAGGTGGGCGGTGGTGTCCAGGACCTGGTCGTAGTAGGAGAAGGTGCCCGGCACTGCGGCCGGTTCGGTGAGCCCGAGTTCCTGCAGGCGGTTGGCGATGGTCAGTTGGATGTCCTTGGCGGCGGCATCCAGGGCGGCGGCGTCGATCCTTCCCGCCCAGTAGGCTTCGACGGCCTTCTTGAGCTCGCGGCGGCGGCCGATGCGGGGGTAGCCCAGGAGGGACGCGGCGGGGAACGGAGTGCGGTTGGGCGTGTTGTTTTCAGACATGGCAAATCCTAAGAGTTGGGTACAGGTCCGCGGTGGCGCGGAGAAGGCAGTGCAGGAGGAGGCAGTGCAGTACGAGGTTCAGCTGGCGAGCTGGCGGGCAACTGCGTCCGGGCGGATGCCGGAATGGGTGCGCCGCGGAAGGGCCAGTTTGTCCAGCAGCTCCAGGGCGCTCTGGTGTTCATTGAAGGTGTAGATGTGGATGCCGGGCGCACCGGCCTGCAGGGCTGCGTTGGCAAGGTCCACGGTAGCGTCGACACCAATGCGGAGCCGTTCAAGGTCGTTGTCCGCTGATGCCAGGCGCTCCAGCAGTTCAGGAGCAGGCTCCACTCCGGTGAGTTCGCCGAGGCGCCGGACGCGCCGGAGGCTGGTGAGGGGCATGACCCCTGGAATGATCGGGATGGTGACCCCGGCACGGCGGGCCCTGGTGAGGAGGTCCGCGTACTGCACGGTGTGGAAGAAGACCTGCGTGATGGCGAAGTCCGCGCCGGAACGCTGCTTGGCGAGCAGCACCTCGACGTCGTGCGCCTCGCTGGGCGACTCCGGGTGTCGGGTGGGATAGGCCGCCACGCCAACCGCGATCTTTCCTGCGCAGAGCAGTGCCGAACGGCGCTGCTCAACGCGGCGGATCAGCTCGATCAGGTCCTGGGCGTATCGGAGCGAGCCGGCAACCGGCTCCGCGCCGTCCTTGGGAAGGTCGCCGCGGAGCGCCAGGATCCCCCGTACACCGGTGTCCAGCAGCTCACCGATGATGCCCGCCAGCTCCTGGGGCGTGTTGCCCACGCAGGTCAGGTGGGCCAGCGGCCGGAGGGTGGTTTCCAGCAGGAGCCGGTTGATGAGTTCGACGGCGGTGTCCCGGTTTGAGCCGCTGGCACCGTAAGTGACGGAGACGTAGTCCGGAGCGGTGGTTTCCAGTTCCCGGATGGTGGTCCAGAGGGTTTCCGCGGCTGCCGGCGATCGGGGCGGAAACAGCTCGTAGGAGAGCGCCACCGGAGCGGTGTCGGAGAGGTTCGGGTGTGTGTCAATAAGGCTTGGTGGAGACATTTGCATCCTTGGCTTTGGGCCATTGGGGGCAGTCGTCGAATACGACGGCAGACCGGCAATGAATTTGAGTTTGGGGAACACGGAAGAACTCCACAGGACGCAGCCGCGACTGTTACGCCTGGATTGAAGTTGTCCGTGAGCAAATGTCAGGCCCACATGGGGGCACCCACACCCTCCAGAAGGAGGATCGCTGACACGTTACCTCGGTAACTTGTATAAGACTCTATGAGGGGCAGGGAACTGTTTCAAGTTGGCTTCCGAATTAAGACGCACTTTTACGTCCTGGTGGGGTGCCCCACGGAATTTTCTTCGTGCCGCTGCCCTACCACGGCCGGTCCGTGCCGGCAGAGTCGCCGGTGTCTTCCAGGTATTGCTCCCTTTCACGTCCGCTGTTGCGTTCACGCTGGGCCTGCCGGGCGCTGTCTTCCAGTTGTTCGAGCTTGCTCTGCCGGGCGGCATCCTGGCTGTCTTCACCCTGGCTTTCCTCCTGCCCGGTTTCCGGGGCGGGCTCCTGGTCCTGTTGCTGGCGGGTGCCGGCGAGCTTGTCCTGCAGCCGGGCTTCCGCTCCGGCCAGCCTGTCTCCCGTCCCTGCTGGAAGTCGGTCTGAAAAACAGCCTTCCGGCGCTGCTGCCACCGCTGCGAGCGCTTCCTCGAACAGGGCGGCGGCCGGGGCTTGGGCTCCCACGTCGAGCTTTTCGTCGCCGAGCCGCTCAATGGCCAGGACCAGATTCACCCTGATGGCGCAGGCCCCGGCCGATCCGGACTGGCGGGGCGGGACGAGGTGCAGTGCCTCCTCGAACCGGAGCCGCGCGGCGGCATAGTCCCCGGCGAGGACATGGGCGTCTCCGGCGGCGAAGGGGGCCTTGTGCGGTTCGATGAGGTTTGCGACGTGGAGGGCTTCGGCGGCAGAACGGACTGAGGCGGCATCGTTTGCTTCGTAGGCGCTGACCGCACGTGCTCCCAGCAGGCCAAGGCTCAGGAACTTGGCCGCCATGAACAGCACGAGGATCACAGGTATGGCGGACCACGCCAGGAGGCGGCGCCTTGCTGCCCCTCGGTCCGCGCCATCCTTGGCGGGCGTCACCGAATAACCGCCTTGTTGCCGTTGGATTGTTGGAAGCCGGATAGTCGGGGAGCCGCTGAAGCGGTGCGTGAGGCAGCTGCATGTGGAGAAGCCGTGTTTGAAGGAGGTCCGGCCGGGATCCTGCGGAGTTCGCGGAACTGGCGCAGGAGGAGGACCAGCTCCCCCAGGCCAAGGACGAAGGCCCCTGCTGCCGGAATCCAGTACAGCTGGGTCCGGGCAGCAAGGGAACCGTCCCGGCCATCGGGGCCGCCGGCATCCAGGGTGGCTGGGGTTGCGTCCTGCATCATCGGGGCGGATGGGTCCCCGGCCGAACGGTGCACGTACGGAACGCCCAACTGCCCTGAGATCTGCTGGAGCCGGCCTTCATCAATCCTGGACAGTGCATATCCGGCGCCGTCACCGCCGCCGTTCCGGAGATAGGGCGCCTCCGCTCCTGTGGAACCGGCGTCGTAATCCTCCCCGGTGTTCTCCCGCATCCTGCCGCCGCCGGCAGTGCCGTAGCCCAGCACCGCTCCCCCGGCCACCAGTCCATCCTCCAGGTCCATGGACTCCGGCGCTTTCGGGCTGGTCTGTTCGCCGTCGCCGAGGTAGTACACAAGCCGGGGCCGCCCGGGGTGGCTCTGCCGGGCAACGGTAAGGCGTTCAGACAACAGCTGGCGGGCCGCCGTGATGCTGCTTCCCTTTGCATAGGAGGTCACCTGCGGCTCGAGGACGGATGTGATGGTTTCAAGCGCCAGCGTATCGGTGGTCAGCGGCATCCGGACATGGGCAGTTGTGTCGAAGGTGATAACCGAGAAACGTGCACCGGGTAGTTCCTCGGCAATGGCCGCAATGTCCTGCCGGACACCCGCCATCCTTGGTTCCGCGTTGCCGTAGTCCTCGGCCACCATGCTGGTGGTGGTGTCCACCACGAAGAACACGTTGAGGTCAGCTGAAGCTGCCGGGGCCGTTCCCCCGGGGAGCCCGGGACGCAGCGCGGCCCCTGTAAGCAGCAGGACCAAGGTGGCGTGCCGAAGCCCGGCGCGGCGGCTTGATCCCATATGCCACTGCCGGCCTTTCCCCCGCCCGTCGTACAGCTGCCACCCCAGGAAGGCCATGGCAGCGGCGATGAGGGGAAGAAGCAGCCACCAGGGCAGCACCGGTTGGAAGGTCATGGCCGCAACCGCCAAACGGCGACCGCTAGGACCAGCCCGGACAGGAGGGCAGCGATCAGCGGCAGGCCAGGCTCATCGGACACAACTGCCCGGGGGGCGCCGCGAAGCGCTGCCTTTTCCGTTTCCTCCACACCGCGCACCACGCCCGGCACGGCTTCGGGGTTATCCAGCGCGTAGTAGGCCCCGCCGGTGGACTCTGCCGCGGCCCGCAGCTTCGCTCCGGGCTGGTCCGGGCCTGCGCCGTAATCGAGGTCCCCCGGATTGAGCGCGTACACGCGAACGGCCCTGTCCCGTGCCAGGGCTGCCGCTTCACCAAGGGTCATGATGGGCTCGCCGGAGAGGAAGTTGTCCGTCGCCAGGACAACAGACCGCGAGCGCGGCGGCTGCCCAGGACCCTGGGGAGAGGCAGGATCCTGGGCAGCGGCAGGGTCCTGCGCGGCGGCACCGTCCTTGCCTGCGGCAGAGTCCTGGGTGCCGCCGGGTACCGGGTCCCCTGCCTGGCCGGCGGTCCGCGGGAAGCTGTTGAGGCAGGATGCCAGGCCGTCCCCGATCAGGGAGGAACCGCGGCCGCTCCACGTTCCGTCCAGGAACCCGGAACTGCCGGGCTTACCGTCGAACGCGTCCCGCGCCAGCTGCAACTGCTCCTGGGCGTAGTGGTAGTCGTCGGTCAGCGGAAAGACCTGGATGGCCGTGCTGTCAAAGATGGTCAGGCCGATCCGCTCCCCGTCGAACTCCGCGGCAAGCTTCGAAAAGACATCCACCACCGCGGCGTCTGCGCTGCTCATGGACCCCGAGGTGTCCAGGCACAGCATGATGTCCCGGTTGTGGTGTTCGGGCCGCGTGGTTGCCACCCCGATTGGCCGGGCGGCTGCGACCGCCGTGGAGGCGAGCAGCGCGGCGCAGGCCAGCAGGGCGACGGCAAGCGAGCGGCGGTGCCGCCGCAGTGCCGCCTGGTATTCCGGAAGGAGGGTGAGCCGGTCCGCATGGGCCACCGGCCGCCGTCGTGCGTTGGCGTTCCCGTCCGTCCGTCCGGCCGCCCACCAGGCCGCGCCTGCCGCCGCCGCGGCGGGGGGAAGCAGCCACCACCACATCAGCTCCACGCCTGCACCGCCCTTCGGGCCGCGGCAGCGGACGAGGCAACGGAAGGAACGGGTTCGGGACCAAAGGCGGCGGGGTACAGCGCTCCGACGGCGGCCGCAGCCGCCGGAAGCGGATGGCTGGCCAGGTCCGCCTGCGTCATGCGGGGCGCGTCCACCCCCGTGGCGTCGCGGACGAACTTCCTCAGCAGGAGGCTGATTTCCTGGTGGGAGTCCCGGGCACCCCGCTTACCGGCGGCTGCGTCCCGTTCCACGTCATCGATCCGCTGCAGGTATGCCGCTTTCAGTGCCGCCAGGTCCGTCAGCTGGGCAGGACGCTTGACTTCCTGCGCCTCCCGGGGCCGGCGCGTGGCTGCAATTACGAAGGCGTACCAGGTGGCCACCAGGACCAGCAGCGCCACTGCCGCCCACATCCACACCGGGCCATACTGCAGCGGGCCGTAGAATTCGGGGTCAGCCTGCACGGCGGTGCCTTTCCAGGAGGGCGAACAGCGCGGCCAGGACGTCCTGACTGCCTGCCACCTCACCCTCCGTGATGCCGGCCTGGCGCAGCATGGCTTTCCGGCCGGCGTCGCGTTCGGCCATGGCTGTGGCGTAGGCCGAGGCAACCCCCGGGTCCCGGGCCAGGTGTGCAAGGAGCGGGTAGGAACCGGAAACGCTGTAGGAGTCCGCCTCCTGGTCCGGCGGCAGGAAGGGATCGTCCGGGACGAGCCCCGCATCGCGGACGGTGAGCCAGAGGATCTCGTGCTGGGCGCGCAGCCGGCGGAGCAGCTGGCCGGTCTCCAGGCCTGCCGCCACCTCATCGGCGACGACAAACAGCAGGTTGCGGCCCTTGACGGTCCGCGCCACGTGCTCCAGCTGGTCCTCGATCCTGCTGGGTGCGGCGTCCAGTGTTGCCGCCGAATCCACCTGCCGGAGGAGCCGTTCCAGGTGAGGCTCGCCGCCCTTGGCGGGCAACGCCGTGGTGCCCCCGGAATCGCCGGCCACCAGTCCCACCACGTCGCCGTGCCGGTGGGCGAGGTAGCCCATGACGCCCAGTCCCATCACGGCAATGTCTTTTTTGGTTTCCCCGCTGCGGGACGCCGCGGCCATGTTGCGGCCGGTGTCGGTGACAAGGATGACTGTCTGCCGGCGGACGGCCACGTAACGCCTGATCAGCGGCGAACCGTGCCGTGCGGACGCCTTCCAGTCAATGTCGCGGACCTCATCGCCCGGGATGTAGGCGCGGAGGTCATCGAAGTCCAGGCTGCGGCCGCGGAACACCGAACCGTATTCGCCGTCAAGCATGCCGCGGGCTTTGCGGTGCGCGAAGATGGCCATGCGGGATTTAACCCGCTGGAGGAGGCTGGTCACGCGGGCCTCAGGGGGTCTGGACGGCAGCGACGACGGCGTCAATCACCGTTTCCACCCGCACTTGTTCTGCCACTGCATCGAAGTTCAGGATCAGGCGGTGGCGCAATACCCGGTGGGCCAGCGTTTTGACGTCCTCAGGAATGACGTGGTCCCTGCCGTTCAGCAGTGCGACCGCGCGGGCAGCCTGGCTGAAGGCAATGCTGGCCCGGGGGCTGGCGCCGAACTCAATGAAACCCGCCAACCGGGAATCGATGTACTGGTGGGCGTTCCTGGTGACGAAGACCAGGCCCACAATGTAGTTGATCACGGCGGGATCGATGTACACCCGCCGGACCAGTTCCTGGGCGGCGGTGACGGCCTCCAGCGAGGCGGCAGCGGCCGGCACCTGATCCGGCGCGTACACCCCGGCATCGATGCGCCGGATGATTTCGGCTTCCTCTGCCGGGGACGGATAGTCCAGTACGTCCTTGAGCATGAACCGGTCCATCTGCGCTTCCGGCAGCTGGTACGTGCCTTCCTGCTCAATGGGGTTCTGGGTGGCGAGGACCAGGAAGGGCGAGGGCAGCCGGTGCTCCTGGCCGCCGATGGAGGTCTGGCGTTCCTGCATCGCCTCAAGCATGGCGCTCTGCGTTTTGGCGCTGGAGCGGTTGATTTCGTCCAGGAGCACAATGTTGGCGTGGACCGGGCCCAGCTGCGTGGTGAACGTGCCGTTGGCGGCATCGTAGACCTGGGTTCCCACGATATCGCTGGGCAGCAGGTCCGGGGTGCACTGGATCCGCCGGAAATCGGCGCTCACGGCCTCGGCAACGGCCTGGGCAGCCGTGGTTTTTGCCAGGCCGGGGACGCTTTCCAGAAGGATGTGCCCGCCGGTCAGCAGTGCCACCAGCAGCGATTCCCGCAGCCGGGACTGCCCCACCACCTTCGCGTCGAAGCTGGCGGCAATGTTCGCCGCCACCTGCTGCGCCCGGGCCAGTTCCGACGGTTCGATTCTGGCGGACGCACTGGTAGAAAGCACTGGTTTTCCCCCTGGTGGCTGAACTGGGCGTGGCTGCCGGCCGGCTGCACTCCGCCCGCCATCCTATCCAAGACCGGCCCGGCATTCGGGACAATGGGGACCCCTCCCCATCAGCGGTTGCCGGGTCTATCCTTTTGCCATGAGCGAGCTTCCAGCCAGTTACAAGGAGTTTCTCGCCGACAAGAGCGAGATGTTCATCAGCACCGTCAAGCCCGTCCTGCAGCAGTCCGCGGCGGACAGGCTTCACGGCGTCCGGGTGGTGTACAACCCGGGCTCCACCGGCCACCAGGCCCACCTCGACGATTCCATTCCGTTCGGAGTGGTGGTGGAGGACATCGACTGAAACCGTTCCTTCCCTTCCGGCAGCGGTGCCCGCTCAGCCCCGCACCGCTCCGGACAGGGCAAAGGAACCGCCGCCGCCCCTGGCCACAATGACGTAAAGAACCAGCACCGGCAGCGAATACAGGATGGAGAACGCGGCCAACTGGCCGTAGGCCACTGCACCATGCTGTCCAAAGAAACTGAAGATGGATACCGCTGCCGGTTGCCGAGCCTCGGAGAGGAGCAGCACGAACGGGACAAAGAAGTTTCCCCAGGCCTGGATGAACACAAAGATGAACACCACGCCGAGCCCCTGCTTCATCAGCGGCAGCACGATGGTCCGCAGTGCGGTCATCCGCGACGCGCCGTCTACCCAGGCCGCTTCCTCCAGCGACACCGGAACCCCCTCCATAAAGTTCCGGGTCATCCAGATGGCCATGGGCAAGGTGGTGGTGGCCATAAAGAAAATGGTGGCTGCCATGGAGTCGAGCAGTTCAAGCTGGACGAAGAGCCCGTAAACGGGGACCATGATGGCCGTGATGGGCAGGCAGGTCCCAAAAAGAACGGCGTACATGAACGGCCGGTTGAACCTGGACTGGTACCGGGACAGAGGGTAGGCCGCCAGGACGGCTGCCACGACGGTGACCGTGGCCGTTCCCCCGGAGAGCAGCACACTGTTCCACAGTGGGCGGAGCAGCAGCTCCGGCGTCAGCACCGCAGCGAAGTTATCCAGGCCGGCCCGGTCCGGAAGCTTCAGCTCATGTCCGGCTTCGGCGTCCAGGGAAGCCAGGATGAGCCAGAGCAAGGGCAGCAGGAAGCAGCCACCAATCAGCAGCAGCACCAGGTCAGCCGGAGTACTGCGGACGAGGCGCCGCCTGGCAGCCGCAGGCCGGACGGGAAGGGTGCGCAGCGTCTTCACGGGGGCGGTCACGGCTTGGGCTCCCGGAGCAGCCGCACGTAAGCCAGGCCAAACGCGGCACCAATCAGGATCAGCACCGATGCCACGGCCGTCCCGTACCCGATGTCCCCGAACTTGAAGGCCTCCAGGTAGGCAAGGACCGGCAGAGTGGTGCTGGCGTTCGCGGGCCCGCCCGCGGTCATCACCCAAACCAGTGTGAATACGGCCAGGGTCTGCAGGGTGATCAGCATCAGGTTGGTGGTGATGCTCCCGCGGATCATCGGCAGCGTAATGAACACAAACCGCTGCCAGCCGTGGGCGCCATCCATCTGCGCCGCCTCGGTCACCTCGGCCGGAACTTCATTCAATGCTGCCCGGTACACCAGCATGGAAAAGGCCGTCCCCCGCCACACGTTGGCGAGCGTCACGGCCACCATGGGAAAGGCGTACAACCAGTCCTGCCGGACAAGTCCCAGGCCGCCCAGCAGCTGGTTCAGGGTGCCGTCCCCGCTGAAGTAGGCATACGCGGCAAAGGCGGCCACGATTTCCGGCAGCACCCAGGCGGCCACCACGGCGGTGCCCACGACGGCGGACACCAGCGGCCGTGCCCTGCGCATCAGCACGGCCAGGGCCAGGCCCAGCAGGTTCTGGCCCAGCACCGCCGAACCCGCCACGAACACCACCGTGAGGAGGACGGACAGCGGAAACACCGGGTCCGCCAGCAGCCGCTGGTAGTTCTCCAGCCCCACCCACGAAGGATTGCGGGCACTGCGGCCGGTGAGGCCGGCGTCCGTGAGGGATGCGTGGAAGGCCCAGAGCACAGGGCCGGCAAGGAAGACGAGCAGGAGCAGGACAGCGGGAAGGACCGGAAGGTAACGGAGCAGTTGCCGTGCCGCCGCGGGAGACGCCACCCGCTACTTCCGGACGGTCTTGTCGGCGCCCACGATGTCCGCCACCGCGGCATCGTAGTCCGCCGCCGCCTCCTGGGGCGACCTGGTGCCTGTGATGACGGCCTCGGTGGCTTCCTGGACCGCGGCCGAAATGCGGGGGTAGTCAGCAGTTGCCGGGCGGTATCGGGTGACCGACACGAGCGCGGAAACATCCCTGACGAACGGGTTAGCGTCCAGGTAGCCGGGGTCCGCGGCCACGTCTTTCCGGACGGCAATCTGGGAACTTTCCACGGTGAAGGCGAGGGAGTTCTTTTCGTTAAGCGCCGTGGTCAGGAAGCCGAACGCCAGGTCCGGCTCCTTGGTCTGCGCCCCGAGTGCCAGCGTCCATCCTCCGGACATGCTCACAGCTCCCGGTGCCTGGCCGTCCCGGGTGGGAAAGGGGGCAACACCGATGTCCTGCTCGTAGCCCGGCCACTCATAGCTTCCACCGTCCTGCCAGAAGGACGGAGCGTAGGAGCCTTCCACGGTGGCGCCCATCTTTCCGTTCG
Organism: Pseudarthrobacter sp. NPDC092202; assembly: GCF_044755505.1. Classification (NCBI taxonomy): domain Bacteria; kingdom Bacillati; phylum Actinomycetota; class Actinomycetes; order Micrococcales; family Micrococcaceae; genus Pseudarthrobacter; species Pseudarthrobacter sp. NPDC092202. The sequence goes on from NZ_JBIVRG010000002.1 coordinate 521,891, forward strand.
GCAGCCACTCGCCAAACACTTTCTTCCACACATTGGCGTCCAGGGCCTCGGCCGGAGAAACGGCCAGCTGTTCGTCATAAAGGGTCTTGAGGAAGGCCAGCGAGTCCTGGAAGCCGGGCGAACCCACTACCCATTTCCCTGCCTCTTCGTCGTAGAGCGAGGATCCCGTGCCGTACAGCAGCTCGTAGAAGCTTTGCATGACCGTCCCCTCGCCGGTTCCCTTGCCCGCGTACATGTTGAACGGGATGACCGTGGGGTCGCTGGCCCTGATTTTCCTCGCGGTCTCCAGGATGTCCTGCCAGCTGCGCGGCTCCCAGGGAAGGGTGACCCCGGCAGCTTCGAGGACTTTGCGGTTGTACCAGATGGCGCGCGTGTCCGTGCCCAGGGGCACTGCGTAGGTCCCGCCGTCGTCCGCCCGCCCTGCCGCCTTGGCGCCGTCGTCGAACGTGTCCCATTCCTCCCAGCCCTCAAGGTGGCTGTCCAGCTTCAGGAGGTAGCCGGCGTCCACATCGGAGCGGACTTTGAAGGTGTCCTCGTAGAACACGTCCGGCGCCGTGGACGGCGAGCGGAGGGCAAGGGCGAGCTTGGTGCCGTAGTCGTCGTCGTTGGCCTGGATGGGCTGCAGCTCAACGGTCACCCCCTGGTTCGCCGCCTCAAACTCCTGTTTGGCGGCCTGGAGCATGGTATCCAGGGCGGTGAAGGAATCCGTCTTCTGGTAGGCCACTTTCAGGGTTGTGGACGACTCTCCGGGCTCGCCCGGGCTGCAGGCCGCCAAAGCTACCGTTGCCGCGGCAATCAGGGACATGGTCTTCAGTGCCCGGCGACGCATGGCGCTCCATTCGGTCGATGGCGGCGGCCCTGGTGTTGGCGGGCCCCAAACCGCACAGTATGCACATGCTAGATGGACGTCCTGCAGCAGGCAAGGTGCTGCCCGCTGCCGGTCCGGTCAGCTCTCGAGGAGCAGGCGCTGGGCCCGCGGCGCCAGCGTGTGTTCAAGGACCAGGGAGGCTGCCCCGATGGCGCCGACGTCCTCCCCCACGCCGGTGCCCACAACCTCGATGGGATGGATGAGGCGGGTGTCGCTGTGGGCATCCAGCAGCGCCGGCACCTTCTCGAGGTACCGGTCCGCGAGTCGGCTCCAGAACGGCCCGCCGAACACCACCCGTTCAACGTCCAGCGTGTTGGTCACCACGGCCACCGCGCGGGCCACCCGCACCGCCGACCTGTCGATGATGGCGAGGGCCTGTTCGTTGCCCTGGTCCGCGAGGTCGCACAGCCGGGAGAAGCTCTGCTGGATTTCCGCCCCGCTGTTTCCTGAACGGGAGCCGTCCAGGATGCCGGCATCTTCCGCTTCCGCCACCAGCACCTGCGGGATACACGTGGATTTCACGCAGCCGCGCAGGCCGCAGTCACAGGGGGCGCCGTCCGGGTCCACCACGATATGGCCGATCTCACCGGCATTTCCGGAGGTTCCCCGGACCACCTCATCATTGAGGACGATGCCGCAGCCTATGCCGGTGCCCATGTACATAAAGATGAAGCTGCCGGAACCGCTGGGGCCGCCGGCCCACGTTTCCGCGACGGCAGCGCTGGTGACGTCCTTGTCCACCAGGACCGAGTATCCGGTGGCCTCCGACAGGGCGCTGCGCAGTTCCACCCTGTCCCAGCCGGGAAGCAGCGGAGGATCCACCACAGTGCCGTTGTCCAGGTCGATGGGGCCGGGGGCGGCGACTCCCAGGCCGGCGATCCTCTCCCGGTCCACACCGGAAGCCTCCACCAACTGGTCGATCTCGTCCGCGATGGTGGTGATCACCGCAGAGGGGTCGTTGCCGCCGGGGGTCTTGATCCGCGAATGCCGTACCACCGAGCCCACGAGGTCCAGGACAACGAAGGTGGTCACCGCAGGATCGAGGTGGACTCCGAGGGCGAACACGCCGCCGGGGTTCAGCCGGAGGATGGTGCGCGGTTTACCCGGGCCGCTGCCTTCCTTGCCCGCCTCCACGATCAGGTTCTGGTCCAGGAGGCGCCGTGAAATGTTGGAGATGGTCTGCGGTGACAGGCCCACGATCTGGGCAAGTTCCACCCGGCTCAGGCCGCCGGAGGACCTGCGGATCGCATCCAGGATCACCGTGAGGTTGAAGTCCCCCATCTTGGGCAGGTTGGTTCCGCGCCTCGGTGAGGATTGGCGGATCTCAGTCACAGCGTCCCCTAAACGTCTTCGGCCACGTAGATATGGTGATGCTTGAATCGTACGTTACGCGTGGTCAGAGACCCATAGGAGGGTACGACGGCGCGGCGCGGCGGCAGTGCAGCGGGCAGGCCGCGTGCGGGCCAGGGCCTACGCCCCTGCCGGGCCCGTGATGCGGCGGGTGCTCAAGGTCACCGTGAACTTGGGGTTCCGGCCCTTCACCACGGTTGGCCCCACGTGCCGCTCCAGGGCCGGCAGGTAGGGCAGGTGGCGGTTGTAGACCGTCCACAGTTCCCCGTTGGGTGCGAGCACCCTGCCCGCGGCTTCAATCATTTTCAGTCCTGCTCCGGCATGGACGCCTGCCCCCACGTGGAAGGGCGGATTGAGCAGGACCAGGTCCACGCTGCCGTCCGCCATTGTGCTCAGGGCGTCGTCCTGCAGGACCGAGATGCGCCCCGCCAGGCCGTTGGCCTGCGCCGTGGCCTGGGCGGAGGCCACGGCGGCGGCGGACTGGTCCGTGGCGGTCACCTGCGAGCCGGGGTGCTGCCGCGCGTACATGGCCGCCAGGATTCCGGTGCCGCAGCCGAGGTCCACGGCGTGCCGCGCAGCTTTCATGTTGGGCAAGAACGTCAGTAGGAACCTGGTGCCGATGTCCAGTTTGGTGCCGGCGAAAACGGCACCGTGGGCAGCGACCCTGAGGTCCAGTTCGGTGAGGTGTTCGACCACGGGAAAGCGTTCCGGCTCCCCCGATCCTTGCGGCCCGTCCGCCAGGATGACCCGCGACTTCTGCCTGGCGAGCTGGGGCCGGACCGAGCGGAAGTGCCGTTCCAGCACGGCGTTCATGCCGAGCGACATGTGCTTGACCCGCCCGCCCGCGACCAGCGTGACGTCCGGGGCGGCATAGCGGGCCACGGCGGCAGCGATTTCGTCCAGTTCCGCCAGGGTCTTGGGCAGCTGCAGGAGCACGGCACCGGCGCCTGCCAGGAGCTCTGGGCCGAGCGGCACCTGCGTGAAGCCTGGCTCTTTCCCGGCGCCGCCGTCGGGCATTCCTGCTGTGGTGTCCGGCAGGAGGCCGGCGCTGCGGAGTGCGGCCGCGTTGAGCCGCAGGGCGCGTTCTCCGGTGACCAGGTCCTGGTGCACGCGCACCGCGCCCGGGCCGAGGGTGGCCAGGGCGCCGAGGGTCAGGGCGCCATACCGGTCCCCGATAACGGCGATGGTGCTTCCGCCCGGCACGAGTTCCACAGCTGTCTCCAGGAGGAGCCGGTCCGTGGCGTCCCACGCCTGGAGGTTGGGCGCTTCCACATCCGGCCTGCGCCGCAGTGCGCTGAAGACGTCATCAAGAGTGTCTGGTGACAATTGTTCCTGCCGCTTCCATTGTGGGCTTACTGTGTGCTTCTGCTTCCGGGCGTGGATCCGGCGCGGGGCCAAGGCCCCTGCCGTCAGCCCCAACTTACTGGTGTTGCCGCCGGACTGATCCCGGGCAGTTTCAGGATGGCCGCCACGGCGGCCCGTCCCGCCCGGTTGGCCCCGATAGTGGACGACGACGGTCCGTAACCTACCAGGTGGACGCGGGGTTCCGAGGCTACCCGGGTTCCTTCCATCACGATCCCGCCGCCGGGTCCCCTCAGGTGCAGCGGCGCCAGATGCTCCAGCTCCGCACGGAAACCGGTGGCCCACAGGATCGCGTCTGCCGGCTGGAAACCTCCGTCAGCGAGCCTGACGCCGCCGGGCTCTAAGGAGGTGAACATCGGCTGCCGGTCCAGGACGCCCCTGGCCGCTGCCGCTTTGAGTGCCGGCGTCCAGATCAGGCCGGTCACGGACACCACGCTCTGCGGCGGCAGGCCCCTGCGGACCCGTTCCTCCACCAGGGCCACGGCGTCGTGTCCTGCCTGGGCGTCGAACTCCTCGTCCCGCCACACAGGTTCCCGGCGGGTGAACCAGCTGGTGGTGGTGACGCGCGAGATCTCGTCAAGGAGGCCCACAGCCGAGATACCGCCGCCCACTACTATCACGTGCTGCCCGGTGAACTCCTCTGCGGAAACGTAGTCCGCCACGTGGAGCTGGCGTCCGCGGAAGGTGGACTGCCCGGGGTAGATGGGCCAGAACGGGCGGGTCCAGGTGCCGGTGGCGTTGATGACTGCCTTGGCTGTCCAGTCTCCGTCTGATGTGGAGATCCCCAGCAGGCCGGCGGGGTCTGCGTCCACCCGGCTGACCGACCGGACCTTCACGGGCCGCCGGACGGACAGCCCCAGCTCCTCTTCGTAGCCGCGGAAGTAGCGCGCCAGGAATTCCGAGCTGGGTTCCCGCGGATCAACCGCAGGCTTGGCTATTCCCGGAAGATCACTGATGCCGTTGACCGTTTCCATCCGCAGGCTCTTCCACCGGTGCCGCCACGCACCTCCGGGACCGTCCTCGGCGTCGAGGATTATGTGGTCCACGCCGCGGCGTTGAAGGTGGTACGCGGCCGAAAGCCCCGCCTGGCCTGCGCCAATGACCACGACGTCGGCTCGGGCGGAATTCACTCCCCCATGATAGTCGCGGGGCCTGTCCCGGCCTTAGTCTTGGCCCATGGAGACGGGAGGACCACCATGACCACAAGCAAAGGACACGCAGCGCGCCTGGCCCAGGCCCTGTCAGTTGTGCTGGGTACCGAAGAGATACCGTTGCGCCTGCGGGCCTGGGACGGATCAGAGGCAGGGCCGGAGGGTGCACCTGTGCTGGAGTTCCATTCCCGCCGCGCCCTCCGCCGGATCCTGTGGTCCCCGGGCCAGCTTGGCTTGAGCCGGGCCTACGTGGCGGGAGATATCGACTCACCCGGGGACATCTTCGCTGCCTTCACTGCCTTGAGTTCAGCGGGTAAGTTCGCGGAGCCCGGCCCATTCCGGCGGCCCACGGCCGGGGAAATATGGACACTGCTGCGCACGGCCGTCCGGCTGGGCGCGCTGGGCCCCCATCCGGCGCCGCCGCGCGAGGAAGCCCAGGTGGTAAAGAAAGGCAGGCTCCATTCGCGGCGGCGCGACTCGGCAGCCATCTCCCACCACTACGATGTGGGCAACGACTTCTACGCCCTGGTGCTGGGGCCCTCCATGGTCTACTCCTGCGCGGTCTGGCCGGACGGCAGCAGCGGCACGGAATCCGCGGAGCCCGGCAACCTGCCCGCCGCCGGGCTGGACGAAGCCCAGGAGGAAAAACTCGACCTGGTGTGCCGGAAGCTCGGACTGCGGCCGGGAATGCGGGTGCTGGACGTCGGCTGCGGCTGGGGAAGCTTCGCGCTCCATGCCGCCGGAAAGTACGGGGCAACAGTTGTGGGCATCACCCTTTCCACCGAACAGGCGAACCTTGCACGCAAGCGGGCGGCCGAGGCAGGCCTCACCGACCGGGTGGACATCCGGGTCCAGGATTACCGGGATGTCGGGGACGGACCCTTCGATGCCATCAGCTCAATTGGCATGTCCGAACATGTGGGCAAGGAGCAGACGCCGGCCTACGCGGCCGCGCTGTTCGGCCTGCTCCGGCCTGGCGGACGGCTTTTGAACCATGCGATTTCATGGAACGCCGGGCCTACCAAGCCTGATCCCGATTCCTTCCTTCCCCGGTACGTGTTTCCGGACGGGGAGATGATCAGCCTTGGCGAGATGGTGACCGCCCTGGAAGGCACGGGATTCGAGGTCCTCGATGTGGAGGCCCTGCGGCAGCACTATGCGCTGACCCTGCGTGCCTGGGTCAGCCGGCTGGAGGCCAACTGGGACCACGCCGTGAAGCTTACAAGCCTGGGCCGGGCACGGGTCTGGCGGCTGTACATGGCTTCGAGCGCGCTTGGCTTTGAAAGCGGCCTGACGGGCGTCAACCAGGTCCTGGTCCAGCGGCCCGGCGGTGATGAACCCCCGCTGCGGCGGACATCCTGGGTCTGATAGCCGGACGGCTTAACGCGGAAGGGACGGTCCCGATTGGGGACCGTCCCTTCCGATGCTCCTGCGCCTTCCGGCTTGTTGCAGGATGTGTGCCGGTGGAGCTGAGGGGACTCGAACCCCTGACCCCCTGCATGCCATGCAGGTGCGCTACCAGCTGCGCCACAGCCCCGGACGTGCCGCTCCCGGAGTAATTCCGCGAAGCAACCTGATCAGCTTAATGCACTTTCGCCCCGCACGCCAATCGTGGTGGAGTGCCGTTTGGCCAGGGTGGCGTTCGGGTCCTCAGCGGCGGCCCAACCAAAAAAATCCGCCGGAATCATGTGATTCCGGCGGATCATTTGGTGGAGCTGAGGGGACTCGAACCCCTGACCCCCTGCATGCCATGCAGGTGCGCTACCAGCTGCGCCACAGCCCCGAACTATTGCTGCCCTTGCGAGCTTTTTCGGCTTTCCCCGAAGCAACTCAAATATCTTAGAACAGCAATTCCGAAAATTCCAAATCGGGCATATTCCGCGCGATTCCGCCGATTTATTCGGTCTCGGACCCTGCCGCGGCTTTGGCGGATGCGTCGTCCCCGAGCTGCAGATCCACCACCGGGCAGTCCTTCCAAAGGCGTTCCAGGGCGTAGAACACCCGGTCTTCCTCGTGCTGGACATGGATGACGATGTCCGAGTAGTCGAGCAGCACCCAGCGGCCACCGGAACGGCCCTCACGGCGGACGGGCCTGAGGTCCTGCTTGGCGAGCTCTTCCTCAATCCCGTCAACAATGGCGTTGACCTGGCGTTCGCTGGGTGCCGAGGCAATGAGGAAAACGTCGGCCAGGGCGAGCCGCTCGCTGACGTCCAGGGCAACAATATCCTGGGCAATCTTGTCCGCGGCTGCCTTGGCGGCAGCGCGGGCTATGGTGATGGACGATTCTGATGCAGTCACGTGACTCCTTGTTGGGTTAAAGATGCGGGGGCCGGACCTTGCCGGCGGGCTGTTGGTGATCAGCGGGACATGCCGTTGATGATCAAGATGATTCCTGAGACCAGGGCCACGATGCCGAATGCCAGGATCAGGAACTGCAGGACCCTGGTCCTGTTCGCCCGGGCAAGTCCCGCCGTGGCCGCGTCCAGGGGATCCAGGCCATGTGCGGACGAGGCCGGGATCCGGGGCAGGTCTTCGAAGAGGTCGTCTCCGTGGTGCTCTTCAGCCACCGCCTGCTGCGGGCGCGCAGCGGCCCGGGCAGCAGCTTCGGCCCTCGCGATCACCTGCGAGCGGCCAGGGCCGGCATCCGCAGGGGCGGTGCGCTGGGATCCTTGGGAGCGCCGCTTCCTGGTGCCGGCCGGCGTCGCCTTTGTTCCCGGACGTGTGGTGACCGGGACATGGGAGGTGGCGGGCGGTTTCATGACCGGCCGGTCGATGCCGGGCACCTGCACAAACTCCAGCGGCGTGACCATGGCCAGGTTGCTGGCAGTGGAGGGTGCCGGACGCTGGCCGGGACCCGCCGGCTTCACGGCCTTGTCCTTCTTGCCTGCGTCCCCCGCAGGTTTTGCGGGGTCCCGCGGAGCTCCTTGGACGGCATTCTTTGGCGGGGCTGCGGGAACCGCCGGGGCCCCGGCCTGCTCGGCAAGCTTCTGCTTGGCCATGGCGCGGCGGTTCATGACAGCCGCGCGTTCCGCCAGGGCGATCTGCTCCGCCAGGATTTCCGGGTCAACCGCCTCAGGGTCCAGGGAGGCGATGTGCTCCATTTTGGCGATCTGGTTTTTGGCCTGCTCTGCAAGCAGGGCACGGGCCGCCAGCGCTTGTTCCACGGTCATGCCCTGGGAGGCCGGGGAGCCGGGTGTCACGCCAGGAGTGGATTTCCCGCCCTCAACGCACTGCTCCCCCGCACCTGCGTTTTTAACGACGGCTACTTTTCCGTCTGCATTTTTCCCGCCGGCAGACGGACCGCTGCCCTGGCTGATACCGCTTTGGCTCTTGTCCTGTTGGCTGCCGACGTCCTTTTGGCTGCCAACGTTCCGGGAACCTTCCGTTGGGCCTTGCGGAGCGCGGGCAGGCGGCACGATGGGGTTGGCCGCCGTCAGCGCCTGTTCCTTGAGCTGCTGGAGGCGGAGCTGGCGCCGGGTGGGAGGACCACCGGCGGCGAGCTGGCCTTCTTTTTCCTCCAGCTCCTTGATGGCACGCAGGGTTGCACGGTCCCGCGCCCGGATCTGGGATGACCTTTGGGCAGGGGCCTGCCCGGCTGCAGTTTCGGCGGCATCGGGTCCCGAGGGGGCAGCAGCAACCTTCTCTGGGGCAGGCGGGAGCTGCTCCGTGCCCTTTGAAGCAGCTTGCTGCTGGGCGTCCCTGGCCTTCCGGAGTTCCCGGCGGCTGCGGATGGGGGGCTGTTCCTGACTCATTGAGAACTCATTCAGTACTGGCTGGTTCACGTGCTAGGGACGGTGGGGCATCGGCTTCCGCGGCTTCTTCGTACAGGCCGTACTTGGCGATGTACTGGACCACGCCGTCGGGCACCAGGTACCAGACCGGATGGTTCGCAGCCACGCGCGCCCGGCAGTCCGTCGAGGAGATGGCCATGGCCGGCACCTCAAGGAGGCTGACGTCGTCGCGTCCCATGCCGTCTAGGACATGCCCGGGCCTGGTGACCCCGACGAAATGGGCCAGCGACCACAGTTCATCGATGTCCTTCCAGGAAAGGATCTGCGCCAGCGCGTCCGCGCCCGTGATGAAGAAGAGGTCGGCGTCGGGCCGCTGGGCCCGGAGGTCGCGGAGAGTGTCGATGGTGTAGGTGGGACCTGGCCGGTCGACGTCTACCCTGCTGACCGTAAAGCGCGGGTTCGATGCCGTGGCAATCACGGTCATCAGGTAGCGGTGCTCGGGTTCGCTGACGTGCTTGTGCGACTTTTGCCAGGGCTGGCCGGTGGGGACGAAAACCACCTCGTCCAAATCGAATTCCGCCGCCACCTCGCTGGCAGCCACCAGGTGGCCGTGGTGGATGGGATCGAATGTCCCGCCCATCACGCCCAGCCGCAGCCTGCCGCTGGCACCCGAGCGGTGCAAAACGCGGGAAATGTTAGTGGCCCTGCCCGTGATCGTGCTTGTTCGGGTGCTGGCGGTGCGGGTCCGCGTGCTCCTCCGTGGCTGTGTGGCGGTTGCCCAGGTTGGAGTAGGACAGCGTGATGAACATCATGACCAGCAGGATGGCGAAGATCACTACACCGAAGACCCACGGCTCAGCCCACAGCGGCGCGAGTTCGTGTTCTTCGCCTTCGGCGATGGACGTGGCAATCTGCTGGAACAGCATGTTCTCCCCTTGGGCTCAAACGATTGTGGCAGCGGAAAGCTCCGCCGTTTCTGGCTTCTGGTCTATGTTACCGTGCGCTACCCGCGGACCTGGCCCTCGCCCTGCACGATCCATTTCGTGGTGGTGAGTTCGGTCAGCCCCATGGGCCCGCGCGCGTGGAGTTTCTGCGTGGAAATGCCCACCTCGGCACCAAGCCCGAGCTCGCCGCCGTCGGTAAACCGGGTGGAGGCATTGACAATGACGGCAGCGGAATCCACCTCGGCGATGAAACGCTCGGCGTTGGAAAGGTCGTTGGTGAGGATCGCCTCGGTGTGGCCGGTGGACCAGGTGCGGATGTGCTGGACGGCTTCGTCGAGGCTGTCCACCGTGGCAACGGCAAGGTCGAGGTCCATGTACTCGGTTCCCCAGTCCTCGTCCGTAGCCGGTTCCGACTCGATGGAGTCAGGCAGGGCGGCGCGGGTGCGCGCATCGGTGTGCAGCCGGACGCCGGCCTTGCGCAGGGCGGCCGCCACGGCCGGGAGCACGCTTGAGCCGGAGTGGACCAGGAGGGTCTCCACCGTGTTGCAGACGCTGGGCCGCTGAGTCTTGGCGTTCAGGAGGATCTCCACCGCCATGTCCTCGCTGGCGGACTCGTCGATGAAGATGTGCACGTTCCCTTCACCGGTTTCGATGACGGGAACGGCGGAGTTGGTGACCACGGTCTGGATCAGCTCGCGGCCGCCGCGGGGAATCAGTACGTCCACCCTGCCGCGCGCCTTCATCAGGACGTTGGCGCCGGCGCGGCCGTACTGGTCCACCGTTTGGACGGCGTCAGCGGGCAGGCCCACGGATTCGAGAGCTTCGCGCAGAACCCGCACCAGCACCTCGTTGGTTGCCTGGGCGGCGCTGCCGCCGCGCAGGATCACGGCGTTGCCGCTCTTGAGGGCCAGCCCGGCGATGTCCACAGTGACATTCGGCCGGGCCTCGTAGATGGCCGCCACCACACCCATGGGAACGTTGACCTGACGGAGGCGCAGGCCGTTGGGGAGCGTCTGTCCGCGCACAACGTTGCCTACGGGATCGGGCAGGTTGGCCAGGTTTTCCAGCGCCGCCACGAGGCCCGCGATGCGTGTTTCCGTGAGGGTAAGGCGGTCCAGCATGGCAGCGGATGTGCCGTTGGCCTTTCCTGCTGCCACGTCCATGGCGTTGGCGGTGAGGATGGACTCCGTGTTTTCCTGCAGGGCGGTGCCTACTGCGCGGAGGGCACGGTCCTTCCAGGCACGGTTGGCCATGGCCATCCGCCGCGCCGCGTGGCGGGAACGGTCGGCGATGGCGTGCACTGCAGCCTCAACATCGCCGGAAGACAGGGGGACGTCAGCCGGGACCGGTGCTGCCGATGAACCAACGGGCTGCGTGGCAGCAGCAGTGTCTTCGGAATATGCAGCAGTCGTGTGGGTCAGGGCCTCAGTCATGTTCCAAGTTTAGGCGAGCGGGGAGCTCAGACCAGCACCAGGTCGTCAACATGAACAACTTCACGGTCATAGCCGGTTCCCAATGCTTCGCCCAGGTCCCTGGTGGACCGGCCCAGCATCTGGGGCAGTTCCGCGGACGAGTAGTTGACCAGTCCCCGTGCTACCACCGTTCCGTCCGCACCTGCTATTTCCACGGCGTCGCCCGCTTCAAAATCGCCCTGGACGGCGGAGATACCAGCCGGCAGGAGTGACGTGCGGTGGTGGCGGACAGCCTTCACGGCGCCGTCGTCCAGCACGAGCCGGCCCTGCACGGAAGCGACGTGCGCCAGCCACAGGAGGCGGACAGGCTTCCGGGCACCGTTGACCGTGAACCAGGTGCCCACGTCCTCGCCGTTAAGGGCAGCGGCGGCGTTGGGGGTGGACGTGACCAGGGCATGGATGCCGGACCCGGCCGCCATGGACGCTGCCTCCACTTTGGTGAGCATCCCGCCGGTGCCGACGCCGGCCTTGCCGGTCTTGCCGATGGAGACCCCGTCGAGGTCGCGTGGCCCCTCCACAAGAGGGATCCGCTTCGCGCCAAGCGACGGCGGGCCGTCGTAAAGGGAGTCGACGTCGGACAGCAGGACCAGCGCATCGGCGCGGACCAGGTGGGCCACCAGGGCAGCGAGCCGGTCGTTGTCGCCGAAGCGGATTTCGTGGGTGGCCACGGTGTCGTTTTCGTTGACGACGGGAACCACGCCAAGGCTGAGCAGCCGGTTGAGGGCACGGAACGCGTTGGTGTGCTGGCTGCGGCGCATCAAATCTTCAGCGGTGAGCAGCACCTGGCTGACCGTTACGCCGTGGGCCCCGAAGGCCTGCGTGTACCGGGCCATCAGCAGGCCCTGCCCCACGCTGGCTGCCGCCTGCTGGGTGGCCAGGTCGCGTGGACGCTTGGCCAGGCCCAGCGGTGCGAGGCCCGCAGCGATGGCACCGGAGGACACGAGGATAATCTCGGCCCCGCTGTTGCGCTTGGCGGCCAGCGCATCGGCAAGGGCAGTCAGCGCCTCTTCGGAAATCCCGCCCTTGATGCTGGTGAGGGAGGACGAGCCCACCTTCACCACGATCCGGTGGGCGTTCGCCAGCACGCTCCTGTCCACGGACCCGGCCAGCGGCTCCGCGGATGCAGCCTTAGAAGTCATCGTCTGCGCCCAGTCCACTCTCCTTGAGAGGCTTGGCAATCCTGCGGCTGCTCACGGATTCGGTCCAGATGCCTGCCTTGCGCTCCGCTTCCAGTTCGGCACGGGCAGCGGCCTTGGCGTCCTTGCGTTCCTGCTGCTCCTCGCGTTTCTGTCCACGTGTAGGGCGGTCGCCGATGTCCGCAAAACGGACGTCGGTGCCGCGCGGCGAGGCCAGCAGCTCGGCGCCCGCCATCATGGTGGGCTCCCAGTCGAAGACGACGCCGTCATCCTCGCCGATAACAACGGTGTCGCCGGGCTTGGCGCCCTGCTTGAACAGTTCCGTTTCCACCCCGAGCTTGGCCAGGCGGTCGGCCAGGTAGCCGATGGCTTCCTCGTTTGTGAAGTCGGTCTGCTTGACCCAGCGCACCGGCTTTTCGCCGAGCACGCGGAACAGCGGCTCAAGGCCCTTTTCCTCGCGGCGGATCCGGAAGCCGGTTTCGTTGACAGCACGGGGCTTGATGACAACAGGCTGGACCTTAGGCGGTGCGGCTGCCACTGCGTCCCGGGCCGCCTGGACAATTTCGGCCATCGCGAAGCCCAGCTGTCGCAGGCCCTCGTGGCTGGTTGCGGAGATTTCGAACACCCGGTATCCGCGGGACTCGAGTTCGGGGCGGACGAATTCGGCCATGTCCTTGCCGTCGGGCAGGTCCACCTTATTCAGGGCAACCAGGCGGGGACGGTGGTTCAGCGGAACCACCTCGCCGTCCTGGCCGGCGTAGCTCATGTCCACGGCGTACTTTTCCAGTTCGGCCTCGATGACGGCCAGGTCCGAGAGCGGATCGCGGTCGGCCTCGAGGGTGCCGCAGTCCAGGACGTGCACCAGGGCCGCGCAACGCTCCACGTGGCGCAGGAAGTGGTGCCCCAGGCCCTTGCCTTCGCTGGCGCCTTCGATCAGCCCGGGCACATCGGCAATGGTGAAGCGGACGTCGCCGGCCTGGACCACGCCGAGGTTGGGGACCAGCGTGGTGAACGGGTAGTCGGCGATCTTGGGCCGGGCCGCGGACATGGCGGCGATGAGGCTCGATTTTCCGGCGGACGGGAAGCCGACCAGCGCGATGTCCGCGATGGACTTCAGTTCCAGGACGACGTCGCTGGATTCGCCTTCGATGCCGAGCAGGGCAAAACCGGGCGCGCGGCGCTTCTGTGAAGAGAGCGCGGCGTTGCCCAGGCCGCCGATGCCGCCGGCCGCGGCCACGTATTCGGTGCCTTCGCCGACCAGGTCCGCCAGGACAGTGCCGTCCTTGGACTTGACCACGGTGCCGTCCGGGACGGGGAGGATGAGGGTCTCGCCGTTCTTGCCGCCGCGCCAGTCACCCATGCCGGGACCGCCGTTGGTGGCATGGCGGTGGGGTGCGTGGTGGTAGTCCAGAAGCGTGGTGGTCTGGTGGTCCACGCGAAGGATCACGTCACCGCCGTTGCCGCCGTTGCCGCCGTCGGGCCCTCCCAGCGGCTTGAATTTCTCGCGGTGGACGGAGACGCACCCGTGGCCGCCGGTACCGCCGGATACGTGCAGTACTACCCGGTCTACAAAGCTGGCCACGTGGATCTCCTCAGTGCTGTTTCCTGGACGCCCAAAAGCGCCAAGACGATTGTAATGCGGTTAAAAGAACAGTGGAGCGGACCATATGGCCCGCTCCACCGCTTCAGAACTGTTTGTTACTCTGCAGCTGCAGCAGCAACGATGTTGACGACGCGACGACCGCGGCGGGTACCGAATTCAACGGCGCCCGGGGTCAGTGCGAACAGGGTGTCGTCGCCGCCACGGCCAACGCCGGCGCCCGGGTGGAAGTGGGTGCCACGCTGGCGGACGATGATCTCGCCGGCGGAAACTACCTGGCCGCCGAAGCGCTTGACGCCGAGGTACTGTGCGTTGGAGTCACGACCGTTGCGAGTGGAGCTCGCGCCCTTTTTATGTGCCATCTGAAATGCCTGCCTCTAAATTCTGGGGAATCTGCTGAAAAACCTGAACAGTAACGGAAGGTTACTTGATACCAGTGATCTTGACCTTGGTCAGTTCCTGGCGGTGACCCTGGCGCTTCTTGTAACCGGTCTTGTTCTTGAACTTCTGGATCACAATCTTAGGACCACGGAGGTCCTGGAGGATCTCAGCCGTAACAGTTACCTTGGCCAGGTCAGCAGCGGCGGAGGTGACCTTGTCACCGTCAACCAGGAGCAGTGCGGGCAGCTGAATGGTGCTGCCAGCTCCACCGGCGACGCGGTTCAGGGTAACGAAGTCTCCAACGGAAACCTTCTCTTGGCGGCCGCCTGCGCGGACAATCGCGTACACCACTTGGGAACTCACTTCTCTCGACGTTTATTACAAATTTGCGTGCGGAACCCGGTTCCATAATTGGGTGGGCTCTCGCTGTGCCTCAACGCCGTGGGGTCATAACCCAAGTGTTGGCGTAAGCACCGAAGATCTAGAATACGCTAGTTTTGGCTTCGGCCGCAAATGAGGCTGGTTCCGGCGCGTTGTCTGTGATAGGAACCACAGCCCAGTCCGCACCCTTACCCGTGCCCCACCATAGTACCGGCGGGATGCCCGCCCCTGCGTCAGGAATGGAGGCGCGGCGCGTCGAAAAAGTCCACTTCGAGGCGGCAGGACTGCCTGAACGCCGTCACCATGGCGTCCCGGTCCGCCGCCGAAGCGCTGCGGCCGGCCCCGTCCACAATGGCGACCGCCCTGCGGGTGGCCGCCGCAAAGTCCTCGTCAGCGTACGTGCGCAGCCACTCTGCGTAGGGGTGGCCTGCCGGCTCCCCGCCGGCCACGAACTCGGCGTGCAGCGTTGCGCCCACCTCGGCGTACAGCCAGAAGCAGGGCAGGACGGCTGCGGCCAGGACGGCGTAGCTGCCGGAGGCCGACGCAGCGGCCAGGTGGTCCACGTAGGACTTGGTGACAGGTCCCAGCTGCGGCGTAACCGTCCGTGAACTGAGCCAGGAGCGGTGCAACTCGGACTCGACCTCCAGGCATTGTGCCGCGGAACGTGCCCAGAAGAGCTGCTCTGCCTCGGTGGGCGCCAGGGCACTGGTCCGCGCGAGCACACGTGAGTAACCGTTGAGGTAGATGGCATCCTGGGCGAGGTAGTAGGCAAAATCCTTCTCCGGCAGGCTGCCCGAAACCAGTCCGCGGATGAAGTCCAGCGCGTAGATGTCCGCCAGGTCCTTCCTGGCGTCCGCCCACAGCTGTGCAGCGAAGCTCGTCTCCCCATGCACTGCCGGCACGTGGTGGAAGTGGTGCACGGGTCCGTTGCCTGTCCCCACCTCCAGGGTTTCCGAGGCCTCCAGCGCGCCGGCCAGCCAGGGCTTGACCTCGCGGAGGGTGGCCTCCCAGTCCCCCAGCCGCGGCTGGACTGTGGCCATGGCCGAGGACAGCGAACAGCCGGTGCCGTGGCTGTTCCGCGTTGCCACCCGCGTCCCCGGAACCACCACCACTTCCCGGCTCAGCCTGCCGCCCGTATCGACCAATGCATCGGGGCACTGATCCCCTACCAGGTGTCCGCCCTTGACGAGCACGGTCGCCCCGGTGGCTGCCGAGAGCCGGCGTCCCTGTTCCAGGGCACCATCCCAGGTCTCCTGCACCTCGCCGCCAACCAGCATGGCGAGTTCAGCCAGGTTGGGGGTGATGAGGTGGGCCAGGGGCAACAGCTCGCGGAGGGCAGCCTCGGCGGATTCCTGGAGCAGCCGGTCACCGCTGGTGGCCACCATGACCGGGTCCAGCACCACGACGCCGGGACCCACCTTTTCGAGCCATGCCCGGACAGCTTCGATCACCGCGGCGTCGCCCAGCATCCCGATTTTTACGGCGTCGATGCTGATGTCGTCACTGAGGGCGTCGAGCTGCTGGGTGAGGAAGGCTGCGGGGGGAACATGGACGCCGCGCACGCCGCGGGTGTTCTGCGCTGTGAGTGCGGTGATGGCGGCCATTCCGTAGCCGCCGTGGGCTGCGATGCTTTTCAGGTCCGCCTGGATGCCGGCCCCGCCGGAGGGGTCGGAACCGGCGATGGCCAGGACCCGGGGCACGTCGCGGTACTGGCGTGCCTGCGCGCCAGGGGCAGAAGCAGCAGCAAATGCAGAAGAAGGCGCAGGTGTGCCCTGGAAGAAGGCAGTGGGCATTGCGAAAGTGGAAGACAAGAGACATCCCTTCGCCGGTGCTAGCCGGACAGGTTCAACGGGTCTGGATCTCAGCCGGCTCTCTGCGCGGCACCCCGTGTCGGTTCCCAAGCCTAGCTTTTTCGCGGTCCGCAGGGTGAAGGTGACGCAGTGCGGCCGCAGCGGGTTGAACGCGCAGTGTCCACGGCGGGTTGAACACGCAGCTTTAAGCAACGGATGCCCGGCCGGCCACTTCCTGTGGCTGGCCGGGCATCCGGTCAGTACTCCCTCTGCTGGAGATCCGGTACTTGGATCTCCGGTCCCTACAGCTCTGAGGCGGGAACCCCGACACCGAGGATGATCGGTGCCTCCGACGGCTTGTTGCTGGCCGGCTGGGAAGCAACCGCCTGGTCCGTTGCCGGTACCTTGGCTGCATGGGAATGCCCGGCCGCGGCGGCAGGAACATTTTCATGCTGCTGGACCGAGGTCTCGTTGGCGGCTCCCTGCGCGCGGCTGGCACTGCGGTTGCGGCGTGCCCTGCGCGGGCGCGACTGCTCCAGCGTGTGGTCCGAGTAGTCCTTCTCCGCCGCGGCAGGCGCCGGCGACTGCTGCCGGCCAGTTTCAGGCTCCCGCTGTTCCCTGTCCCGTTCGGGCTGGGGGGCCTGACGCGGAGCCTCTTCCGCCTCACGCCGGGCCGGCTGCCCTGCCGGCATTTCCGCCGGCGTTTCCACTGCCGTTTGGGCCGGCGTTTCAGCCGCCGGGGCGGGCTCGCCCAGCTGGGCGAAGGCCGCGGCAAGGCGATCCAGGGTAAGGGCAGGCTTTGCTTGCTGCTCCTCTGCGTGCTCCACGAAGGGCAGGACTACCTTCTCCCCGCCAAAGGTCAGGACGGCGGCGGGCCTGGACGCATCGCCGTCGTGCTTCTCCGTTTCTGCAGGCGCTGGAGGCTGGGCCTGCGTTGCCTGCCTGGCGGCAGCCAACTCATCGTCATGCAGGTGGGCAGCGTGCGCAGCCGCCGCGATGTTGGCAAGGGCCAGCCTGGTGGCCTCCGCTTTCGCGTGCCGCTCGGCGTCCGTCGGATCGGGGTGGACCGTGTGGACGTGGACGGCGACTGCCGGAGCGGCCTCCGGCTGCTGGCCGCCACGGCCGCGGCGGCGCTTCCGGTCAGGGCGGACACCGGGCTGGTTGCTGTCCGTGCGCTGGACCTCGGGGCGGTTGCCCTCGGCGCGTGCCTCCGGCCGGTGCTCGGAACGCTGCACGTGGTGCTCAGCGGCCACAATGTTGGCGCGGCGGTGCTCCACGGGGTCGTCATGGGTGACCACGCCACGGCCGGCACAGGCCTCGCACTGCTCGCCAAAGACCTCAAGGAGCCCCGTACCCATGCGCTTGCGGGTCATCTGCACCAGGCCCAGTGAGGTGACCTCGGCAACCTGGTGCTTGGTGCGGTCGCGGCCCAGGCACTCCACCATCCTCCGCAGGACAAGATCCCGGTTGGACTCGAGGACCATGTCGATGAAGTCGATGACGATGATGCCGCCGATGTCGCGGAGGCGGAGCTGCCGTACTACTTCCTCTGCGGCTTCCAGGTTGTTCTTGGTGACTGTCTCTTCCAGGTTGCCGCCGCTGCCGGTGAACTTGCCGGTGTTGACGTCCACCACGGTCATGGCTTCGGTCCGGTCGATCACCAGCGAGCCGCCGGAGGGCAGGAAGACCTTCCGTTCCAGGGCCTTATGGATCTGCTCATCGATCCGCCAGGCACTGAAGATGTCCTGGTCCTTGGTCCACTTCTCGAGCCGGCCCACCAGGTCCGGGGCGACGTAGGTGACGTATGCCTCGATGGTGTCCCAGGCTTCCTCGCCGGAGACGATCAGCTTGGAGAAGTCCTCGTTGAAGACGTCGCGGACCACCTTGATGGTGAGGTCCGGTTCGCCGTAGAGCAGCTCCGGGGCGAGGATCTTGGTGGACTTCGACTGGCTTTCGATGCCCTCCCACTGGGCACGGAGCCGGTTGATGTCGTGCGTCAGCTCTTCCTCGGACGCACCCTCCGCGGCTGTCCGCACAATCACGCCGGCGTGCTCCGGGAGGCGGTCCTTGAGGATCCGCTTCAGGCGGTTGCGTTCGACGTCGGGCAGCTTCCGGGAGATGCCGGTCATGGAGCCACCGGGCACGTAGACGAGGTAGCGGCCGGGCAGGGAGATCTGGCTGGTCAGGCGTGCGCCCTTGTGGCCCACCGGGTCCTTGGTCACCTGGACCAGGACGGTATCGCCGGACTTCAGTGCGTTCTCGATACGGCGTTGCTTGCCCTCAAGGTTAACGGCTTCCCAGTTCACCTCGCCGGCGTACAGGACGGCGTTGCGGCCGCGGCCGATGTCCACGAAGGCAGCTTCCATGGACGGCAGGACGTTCTGGACCTTGCCCAGGTACACGTTGCCGATCAGGGAGTCCTGCTGGGTCTTGGACACGAAGTGCTCGGCCAGGACGCCGTCTTCGAGGACGGCGATCTGGATTCTGTCGTCGCGCTGGCGGACGATCATCTGCCGGTCCACCGATTCCCGGCGCGCCAGGAACTCGGCTTCGGTGATGACGGTACGGCGGCGGCCGGTATCGCGTGATTCGCGGCGGCGCTGCTTCTTGGCTTCAAGGCGGGTGGAACCCTTGACGGATGTGACGCGGTTGTTCACCGCGGGTTCGCTCACGGCGCGCGGGGCGCGGACCCGTGTGACCGTGTTGGGCGGGTCGTCGTCTCCCCCGCCTGTCAGTTCAAGGTCCTGGTCGCCACGGCGGCGGCGACGACGACGGCGGGAGGTCACGCCTTCATCGGCGGGCCCGGCGGACTCCTCATCAGCGTCGTCGGCCTCGTCGCCGTCTGCGGCGCCGCCGGCATCTTCACCGTCACGCTCGCCCGTCCTGCTGCGGCCGCGGCGGCCGCGCCCGCGGCGCTTCCGGCGGCTGCCTGCGTCGTCTGAATCATCCTCGGCGTCGTCAGCCTCAGCCTCTTCGGCTGCTGCCGGTGCAGGCCGGACTACGGTACTCAGGTCCGGAGCCTGGAAGAGTACCGACGTGGCGGACCCTGGTTCCATGAACAGCGACCCAAACGGGCTGTTCGTGGCCGAAGCCGTGGTGGGCTCAGCGTCGGCTTCGGTGGAAGGCTCGACGGCGGAGGGTGCCTGCGCGGAATCGTCGGCGGCGGTGCCGGCTGCGGGCACCTGGGCTGCGGGCGCCTGGGCGGCAACCTCCGCTGTGGGTTCAGTGCCGGCGGGCGCTTCGGCGGGGGCCGTGCTGGCCGGCGCAGCGGGTGCGGTCTCGGCGGGGGCGGCCTCAGCTGAAACGGTCTCGCCAGGCGCAGCCGTCGCTGCCTGCGGTTCCGCTGCTTGGACGACGGCGGGGGCCGAGGTCTTGCGCGTGGCCACCCGGCGGCGCCGGACAGGCTTCGATTCCTCCGTGGCGGCCTCGGCAGGCGCCTGCTGAGCGCCGTCGTCGGTGGTGTTGGTGGTTGCCGGCGTTGCGCCGGCCTCCGCGGCAAAGACAGGAAGCGGTTCGGCGGTCTCCACCTTTTTCCGCGACCTGCTCCGGCGGGCGGGCGCCTTTGCCTCGGCTGCCTCAGCCTCTGCGCCTGGTGCGTCCACGGCGGCTTCTGCAGTTACCGCAGCAGGGGCGGCTTCGGCGGCCACCGCCTCGCCGGTTTTCGGAGCGGCCTTACGCCGCGTCCTCGTGGCCTTCTTCGGCGCCGAGTTGACATCCGCTGCTTCATCGTTAACGGCTAAAACTTGTTCATTATCCATATGTGGCAACACTCCTGCCCCTGACGTACCGCCACATCCGGCACCCATTGGGGCACATATTGTCAAAACCCGCAGGCGTTGACAGAAGTCAAGTGGATACCCCCAGGTTCGCACCGGCAGTGGGGTGCGGCAGCCCGTGGGGGCCGGCAGGATGTTCAAGAACCCGTTGTTCCACATGCCACAACCAGGTGCCGCCCAATGGAGTTGCGGGAGTCCGGATCGAAAATCCAAAGCCTGCGCTGCTCATCATTGGCGGTCTTGCGAACAAGCTGCCGGACCGGAGTCCGAATGTGGATCGGGTTCCAGCCACGTTCATTCTCTCATACCCCGGCTATTCCACGGCGGAAGCAGCAGCACTTGTTCCGTTCCCTGGAAGGTCTTCCCAGCGTCCGGCGTTACAATCGGGCAAGGACCACCCGACGAAAAGGACGCCTTGCCAATGCCCAGCATCTCCCCCTTGAGGGGCACCCACGCGCCCGAACGGACCGAGGATCCGGACAGCAGTGCAGCCGGAGCCCGTCCACCGATGACCCGCAACCGGCCGCTCGGCTGGTTGATGGTCATTACCGGGATCATCGGCTGGTTCGCCTCCGGAACGCTGGTCCTGGAGAAACTGGAGGTCCTCAAGGACCCCAACCACACCACCGTGTGCGACGTGAACCCGTGGATCTCCTGCGGCCAGGTAATGCAGACCTGGCAAAGCTCCCTGTTTGGCTTCCCGAATATGTTCATCGGAATCGTGGCATTCGCCATCACCATCACCGTGGGCATGTCGCTGCTGGCCGGCGCCAATTTTGCCCGGTGGTACTGGCTGGGCCTGCAGGCCGGCGTTACGCTCGGCTTCGCGTTCGTGGTGTGGCTGTGGTCCCAGGCCCTCTACGTCATCCACATCCTGTGCCCGTTCTGCATGGTTGTCTGGGCGGCCATGATCCCGCTCTTTGTCTGGGTGACCATCCGGAACATCAGTGCCGGGGTCATCCCCGTTCCCCCCAATGCGGCCCGCATCCTGGGCGACTCGGGCTGGATCATCACCGCCCTGCTGTATGTGGCCGTCATCGCCACCATCTTTTTCGCCTTTATCCAGGTGTTCGCCGGAACCTCAGGCTTCTAGGCCGGCTAGCAGCAAAAAGCCCCTGGTTCCGAAGAACCAGGGGCTTTTTGCTGTCCTTGGGCTGTTAGCCCTGGAACCAGATCTTGATCTCGCGCTCGGCGGATTCGGTGGAATCGGAACCGTGGACCAGGTTCTGCTGGACCTTCAGGCCCCAGTCGCGGCCAAAGTCGCCGCGGATGGTGCCGGGGGCTGCCGTGGTGGGGTCGGTGGTTCCGGCCAGCGAACGGAAGCCCTCGATCACGCGGTGGCCCTCGAAGATGGCCGCGACCACAGGTCCGGAGAGCATGAACTCCACCAGGGGCTCGTAGAAGGGCTTGCCTGCGTGCTCCTCGTAGTGCTGCTCCAGGAGTTCGCGGGAGGCGTCAACCTTCTTCAGCTCAGCCAGGGTGTAGCCCTTGGCTTCGATCCGGGCCAGGATGGCGCCGGTAAGGTTGCGGGCGACGCCGTCGGGCTTGATCAGGACGAGGGTGCGCTCAGTGGTCACAACTGCTCCAATGCGTTGGTAAGGGGTTTCGGGTCAAGTCTACGGGGCCTGCGGCTGCTGGCCGGGTCCGGACCCATCCGGGTGGGCTGCTTCCCAGGCGGCCTGCTCGCGGGCCCGTTCCCCTGCTTCCCGGTCCAGCCGGATTCCCGTGCGGATCCCGTACCACCACGCCGCTGCGAACAGGGCGCCCACCAGGAACATGGCCGGCTCGAAGATGCCGCTGAGGATCAGGACAAGCTGCAGGATCCATCCCAGCCCGATGCCCCAGGGCCTGGTAAGGAAGGCGCACGCGACGATCATCACCACGCACAGCGCAATCCCCACCCCCAGGATGACCACCGGCGGGAACTCCCCGCGCCGCAGGCCGAACACCGCAAGGGTGGCGAAGAACATCACGAAGGCTTCCAGCAGCAGGACCGTGGAAGCGAACATCACCTTGGTGGAACGGCGCTTCTTGGGCATGCCGGGGCGCCATTCGCGCTGCGCTTTGGTCAACTTGGCCATGGAATCAGGCCTCCGTCTTGCCGAGCAGGATCCGCGCCTCTGCCACCAGGGTGATGGAACCGGTCACCAGGACCCCGCCGGACAGATCGTCGTTCGCTTCGGCGCGTTCCACAGCCCATTCCAGGGCGTCGTCGAGCTTCTCCGCGATGTGCACGTTGTCCTCGCCAAAACCAAGCTCAACAGCCAGTTCGGCGAGTTCCGCGGCAGGCACGGCACGCGGGGAGTTGGACTGTGTGAAGCAGTACTCCTCAGCCATCCCGCCGAGGGACTCCTTGAGCTGGCGGAGGATCTCCTCGGCGTCCTTCTCTTTGAGCACTCCGACCACCGGGACCAGCCTGGTGAAGGTGAAGGCTTCCTGCAGTGCGGCGGCGGAGGCCTTGATGCCGTCCGGGTTGTGGGCCGCGTCCACCACGATGGTGGGAGCTGTCCGCACCACCTCAAGGCGGCCCGGTGAGGTGACATTCGAGAAGCCTTCCTGGAGCACCTCGAAATCGAGTTCCTTTTCGCCCCCAAAGAAGGCTTCGAGGGCCGCCACTGCCACCGCGGCGTTCTGCGCCTGGTGGGCGCCGTGCAGGGGAACCAGCAGTTCCGGGTAGCGGCCAGCGATCCCCTGGATGCTCACCACTTGGCCACCAACGGCCACGGTGCGGGATTCGACGCCGAATTCCACGCCTTCGAAGCGGAACGGCACCCCCACGTCCTTGGCCTTGTCCAGCAGGACCTGGGCGGCGTCCAGCGGCTGGGCGGCACTGATGAGGTAGCCGCCGGGCTTGATGATGCCGGCTTTCTCGTAGGCGATGTCCTCGGTGGTGTCACCGAGCAGGTCCGTGTGGTCCAGCGAGATGGGGGTGATGACGGAAACCTGCCCGTCGCCCACGTTGGTGGCGTCGGTGATGCCGCCGAGGCCAACCTCGATGACGGCCACGTTCACGGGCTGGTCCGCGAAGATCGCGAAGCCCAGGATGGTGAGGCATTCGAAATACGTGAGCCGGGGCTCGCCCGCAGCCTCCAGTTCGGAGTCGACAATCTGCAGGTAGGGGCGGATCTCGTCCCAGATGCGGACGAAGGTCTCATCCGGAACCGGGTGGCCGTCGATGCTGATCCGTTCCGTGACCTTGGACAGGTGCGGGCTGGTGTAGCGGCCGGTGCTGAGTCCATGCGCCCGCAGGACGGATTCGATCATGCGCGCGGTGGAGGTCTTGCCGTTGGTCCCGGTGACGTGGATGATCGGGAACGCCTTGTTGGGCTCGCCCAGCACGTCCATCGCCCGGAACAACGGGGCCAGCCGCGGCTCCATCTTGTTTTCCGGCGCCCGGCCCAGCAGCTCGGCGTAGACGCTCTCTACGGAAAATTCGTCTGTCATGGCTCAGGCCCCTACTTTTTCGACGGCGACGGCCGGCTCTGCGGCGTCCCCGGGTTCTGCCGTGAGTTCCACGGACAGGGTCTCGCCCTTCACCAGGGCGGCATTGGCCAGCAGGGCGTCGACGACGTTCTGCTGCGCGGTGACGGTGGTCCGGATCCGGTCGCTGACATTGAGTCCGCCGTCCTTGCGCGCCTGCTGGATGGCGCGGACCATGTCGCGGGCCAGGCCTTCCGCTTCGAGCTCAGGAGTGACCTCGGTGTTCAGGACCACGAACCCGCCGCCGGGCAGTACGGCGACAGCTTTGGCGGACGCGGCACGCCCCTCGGACTCAGCCACCACGGTTTCCAGCGTGTACTCCTGCGGCTCCAGCTCCAGGCCGCCGGCGGTGACCACGCCTGCCTCGGAAACGGACCAGTCACCGGACTTGGAGCCCTTGATGGCCTGCTGCACGTTCTTGCCCAGGCGCGGGCCCGCAGCGCGGGCGTTGACCACGAGCTTCTGCTGGATGCCGAACTCTTCCGGCGAGGCCGTGGCAGCATCGAGCAGCCGGACGGAGCGGAGGTTCAGCTCATCTGCGACGACGGCGGCGAAACCTTCGAGCGCATCCGCACCGGGTGCCACCACCGTGAGTTCCTGCAGCGGCAGGCGGACGCGGAGGTTTGCGGCCTTGCGGAGCGAAGAGCCCGTGGAGCAGATCTGCTGGACCTTGTCCATGGCCTGGACCAGGTCCGGGTTGGCGGGGAACAGTGCAGCGTCCGGCCAGTCTGCCAGGTGGACGGAGCGTCCGCCGGTGAGCCCGCGCCAGATCTCCTCCGAGACCAGGGGCAGCAGGGACGCCGCTGCGCGGGAAACAGTCTCCAGCGCGGTGTACAGCGCATCGAAGGCGTCCTGGTCCTCATCAAAGAAGCGCTGGCGGCTCCTGCGGACGTACCAGTTGGTGAGCATGTCCAGGTAGCTGCGCAGGGCATCGCAGGCACCTGAGATGTCGTATTCGTCGAGCCGTTCGGTCATGGTGCCGACCAGTTCGCCGGTGTTGGCCAGCAGGTACTGGTCCAGCGTGTCGGCGTAGCCGTCGTAGCGGAGCTTCGCGTCATACCCGTTGCCGCCGGCGGCGGCGTTGGTGTAAAGCGTGAAGAAGCTGTACACGTTCCACAGCGGCAGGATGACCTGGCGGACGCCGTCGCGGATTCCCTGCTCGGTAACCACCAGGTTGCCGCCGCGGAGGATGGGGCTGGACATCAGGAACCAGCGCATGGCATCCGAGCCGTCGCGGTCCAGCACCTCGGAGACGTCCGGGTAGTTGCGCAGGCTCTTGGACATCTTCTGCCCGTCCGAGCCCAGCACGATGCCGTGGCTGATGACGTTGCGGAAGGCCGGCCGGTCGAACAGCGCCGTGGAGAGGATGTGCAGCATGTAGAACCAGCCGCGGGTCTGGCCGATGTACTCCACGATGAAGTCTGCCGGGTTGTGGGTGTCGAACCAGGCCTCGTTCTGGAACGGGTAGTGGACCTGGCCGTACGGCATGGAGCCGGAGTCGAACCAGACGTCCAGGACGTCCTCCACGCGGCGCATGACGGACTGGCCCTCTTCGGGCGTGCGGGGATCGTCCGGGTTGGGCCGGGTCAGCTCGTCGATGAACGGCCGGTGCAGGTCAACCTGGCCGGCCTTGTTCAGCGGCAGCCGGCCGAAGTCCGCCTCGATCTCGGCGAGCGAGCCGTAGACGTCGGTGCGGGGGTACTCGGGGTCGCTGGACTGCCACACCGGAATGGGGCTGCCCCAGTAGCGGTTGCGGCTGATGGACCAGTCGCGGGCGTTTTCCAGCCACTTGCCGAACTGGCCGTCCTTGACGTTGCCGGGGATCCAGTTGATCTCCTGGTTCAGTTCGGACATCCGGTCCTTGAACTTGGTGACCTCCACGTACCAGGAGGAGACGGCGCGGTAGATCAGCGGGTTGCGGCAGCGCCAGCAGTGCGGGTAGCTGTGCTCGTAGCTGGCCTGCTTGACCAGCCTGCCCTGGGCGCGCAGCACCTGGGTGATGGGTTTGTTGGCCTCGAAGACCTGCAGGCCAACGATGTCGTGAAGGTCGCCGTGCTTGAAGAGCGGGAGGAATTTGGCGCCTTCGTCCACGGAGAGGACCACCGGGATGCCAGCTTCCTCACAGACTTTCTGGTCGTCCTCACCGTAGGCCGGAGCCTGGTGAACAATGCCGGTGCCGTCGGTGGTGGTGACGTAGTCGGCGACCAGGAAGCGCCAGGCGTTCTCCATGCCGTACTTTTCGTTGTCCGCGAAATCGCTCCACAGCGGCTGGTACGCCAGGCCTTCCAGTTCGGCGCCGGTGTGGGTGGATACAACAGCGGCCTGGGCGGCCTCGAAATCGTCATAGCCCAGGTCCTTGGCGTAGTTGCCCACCAGGTCCGCGGCCAGCAGGAAGCTGCCCGTGACGGGCGCGTCCGCGGCGGCGGCCTTGATGCCGTTGGGGCCTGCCGGCAGGACGGCGTAGGTGATGGAAGGGCCGACGGCGAGCGCGGCGTTGGTGGGCAGGGTCCAGGGCGTCGTGGTCCAGGCGAGGGCCTGGACACCGTCGAGCTGCTTGGACAGGTCCGACTCCCCTGCCGTGATGGGGAACGTCACCGTGACTGTCTGGTCCTGGCGGTTCTTGTAGACGTCGTCGTCCATGCGCAGCTCGTGGTTGGACAGCGGCGTCTCGTCCTTCCAGCAGTACGGCAGGACGCGGTAGCCGTTGTAGGTCAGTCCTTTCTCGTGCAGTTGCTTGAACGCCCAGAGGACGGACTCCATGTACTCGACGTTAAGCGTTTTGTAGTCGTTGTCGAAGTCCACCCACCGTGCCTGGCGGGTCACGTAGTTCCGCCACTCGTCGGCGTACTTCATCACCGAGGCCCGGCAGGCGTCGTTGAACTTGTCGATGCCCATGGCTTCGATCTGGGTCTTGTCCGTCATCCCCAGCTGCTTCATGGCTTCCAGCTCGGCAGGCAGGCCATGGGTGTCCCAGCCGAAGCGGCGCTCCACGCGCTTCCCGCGCTGGGTCTGGTAGCGGCCCACCAGGTCCTTGGCATAACCGGTCAGCAGGTGCCCGTAGTGGGGCAGCCCGTTGGCGAAGGGCGGGCCGTCGTAGAACACGAACTCGTTGCTGCCGGGCTCGCCGCCCGGCGCATCGGCGCTCCGCTGGTCGATGCTGGCCTGGAACGTGCCGTCCTGGTCCCAGTACTTCAGGATGCGTTCTTCGATCTCCGGAAACTTCACGGAGGCGGAAACGGTGGCGCCGCCGCTGGAGGAAGGTTCGGCGGAGGCTGAGGCCTTGGGGTAATACGACATGTCGACATCCTGGGTTGAGCTTGGCGAACTGCCGGCTTGCGCCTTCTGTTCCGTTCAGGATGCGAGGACGGCTGGTGTGGGTGTCCGTCCGGACCCCACGCTCACCGCGGTACCACCTCACTTACCGGCGTTGCACGCGTCCCCGGGGGAACATGTGCCGCGACGGCCACTCATTACTGCTGTGACGGGCTTACCCGTCCGGTTCTACTTGCGCGTGCCCACCTGCTGGTTCGCGTGTTCTTCCGGAAGCTCACCGGTGATTGCCGGGTCATAGCCTTTTTGAGTCTACTATTTCCGGGGCCGGGCCACCAATAATTGAACCTATGCAAGAGCACGGGGACGGGCGTCGAGGCGGTGGGCCACGCCCGCATGTGTCCCGGTGGTCCCTTGCAGCCGCCGTCCTGGCCCTGCCGGGTGCTGCGCTGGTGTTCCTGCGCCTGGTTCCCTGGGATGTCGGCACCCCATGGATCCAGATTTTGGCCCTGTTTCCAGCAGGGCTGTCAACAACGGCGGCGGCACTCGCTGCCGCCGTCGTCGCCTTTTGCCTCCGTGCCGAACCCCGCAGGGCTGTGTCTGCTGCCCTCGTAGCCATGCTGCTTGTCATCCAACTTGCTTGGGTACTGGACCGTGTCCTGCCTCCCGGCACCTCGGGTCCGGTGGCCTCCGGAAACATACAGCCGGCAACCGTCCAGTCCCCTGCCCCGTCCGGGGACCCGGCCCGGGAGCCGGTGGTGACGGTCATGGCGCTGAACGTGGGGTACACCGGAGTGGACCCCGGGGCCCTGCTGGCGGAGATCAGGAGCCGAAACGTGGACGTTTTGGCCCTGCCGGAGCTTGCACCGGCCAGCCTGAAGGCGCTCGACAGGGCAGGGCTGGCAGCCCTGCTGCCGTACCGGGCCACGGATGTGGACTGGGACAAGATTGGAAGCGCCCTTTTCTCGCGGTTCCCCCTCCAGCAGGTGGAGCGTGTGCCCGGTTCGGCGTTCCACCAGAGCCGCGCCGTGGCCAGCCTTCCCACCACCGCCGGGCCAGTGCACCTGACCGCCGTCCACGTCGACTCCCCGCGCCGGGGCCACATAGCGTCGTGGCGGGCCGAGCTGCGGCAGCTCGGCGAGCTGTGGCAGGCACTGCCGGACAGCCGGCATTCCATCCTGCTCGGCGATTTCAACGCGAGCGCGGACCATGGTGAGTTCCGGGAACTGCTGGCCACGGGGCTTTCCGACGCCGCGGAGGCGACCGGGAAGGGCCTGGCCCCCACCTGGCCGGTCAATTCACCGGCGCCGGCTTTCGTGGCCATCGACCATGTCCTGGTAAGCCCGGGGATTGAGGTGCTGGACTTCGACGTGGTGACGCTCCCGGGTACAGACCACGCCGCGGTGGCAGCGCGCCTGGTGCTGCCGTAGGTGCTAGCCCTTGCGGATGAGCTTGTAGTTTGAGGCCTGCGCCACCGGCCGGATGACGATCTGGTCCAGGTTTACATGGTGCGGAGCGGTGACGGCGTAGCGGACGACATCCGCCACATCACCGGCCGTGAGCGGCTTCTCCACCCCCTGGTAGACCTTGTCCGCTGCCTGCCGGTCACCGAGCCGGTTCAGGGCGAACTCTTCGGTCTGGACCAGGCCGGGCGCCACCTCGATCACGCGGACGTTATGCTCGGCTTCCTCCAGCCGCAGTGCCTCCGTCAGGGCCCGCTGGGCGAACTTTGCCGCGTTGTAGCCGCCACCGCCCTCGTACGACGCCAGCCCCGCGGTGGAGGTCAGGTTCAGGACCGTCCCCTCGCCGTTGGCCCGAAGCATCGGCAGGAAGGCTTTTATGAGTTTCATGGTGCCCAGCACGTTCACCCGGTACATCCATTCCCAGTCCCCGGCGCTGGCAGAGCTGATGGTGTCCGCGCCCCTGGCCCCGCCGGCAATGTTGACCAGCGTGTCGATTCCCCCCGCCTCCTTCACCTGCGAGACCAGCCGGGACACGTCGTCGTCCTCCGAAATGTCGGCGGGGAGCGCGACGGCGCCGGTTTCCTTTTCCAGTTCGGCCAGGCGGTCCGCGCGGCGCGCCACGGCAAAGACCTTCCAGCCTTCCGCCGCCAGGGCACGCACTGTGGCCTCCCCGATCCCGCTGCTCGCGCCCGTCACCAAAGCTGCCTTTTTCTGCGAAACGTCAGTCATGGCACCACCATAGCGGGACCGGCCGCCTGGCTGCCCCTGCCCGGTCCGCCCTCAGGATCGGTGCGGCCGGGGCCACCTGCGGCAGGCAGACATGCCCGGACATGAAACAATTGGCAGATGGCTGAAGACACGCAGGGTACAGACACGCCCACCACCGCCCCTATCAACGTTCCGGACAAGCCGGCCCTCGAAGGCCTCGAAGCTGCCCTCACGCAGCGGTGGCTGGCGGAGGGGACCTACAAGTTCGACCGCGAGACCACCCGGGACCGGGTCTATTCCATCGACACTCCCCCTCCCACCGCGTCCGGATCACTCCACGTGGGGCACATGTTCTCCTACACGCAGACCGACGTGCTGGCACGCTACCAGCGGATGACCGGCAAGAACGTCTTCTATCCCATGGGCTGGGACGACAACGGCCTGCCCACCGAACGCCGGGTGCAGAACTTCTACGGCGTCCGCTGCGACCCCTCCATCCCGTACAACCCCGACTACCAGCCGCCGGCGCAGCCCGCGAAGAACCAGCGGGACTTCGACGTCGTCTCCCGCCGGAACTTCATCGAGCTGTGCGAAGAGCTCGCGGTAGAGGACGAGAAGGTCTTCGAAAACCTGTTCCAGACGCTTGGCCTGTCGGTGGACTGGGAACTCACCTACCGCACCATCGATGACAACTCGCGGGCGGTCTCGCAGCGCGCCTTCCTGGCCAACCTGGCCGCAGGCGACGCCTACATGGCAGAGGCGCCCACGCTCTGGGACGTCACGTTCCGGACGGCCGTGGCGCAGGCGGAACTCGAGGACCGCGAGATGCCCGGCGCCTACTACCGCTACCCGTTCTTCACCGAGGACGGGGAGAAGATCTACATTGAGACCACCCGCCCGGAACTGCTGGCGGCCTGCGCCGCCCTGGTGGCGAATCCCGACGACGAACGGTACCAGCCGCTGTTCGGCAAGAAGGTCACGTCCCCCTTGTTCGGCGTCGAAGTTGAAGTCAAGGCGCATCCTCTCGCCAAGGCGGACAAGGGCTCCGGCATCGCCATGGTGTGCACGTTCGGTGACCTGACCGACGTCACCTGGTGGCGCGAACTGCAGCTGCCCACCCGGGCCATCGTGGGCCGCGACGGACGCATTGTCAGCGAGGCTCCCGAATGGATCACCACCGACATCGGCCGCGAAGCCTTCGCCGCCATTGCCGGCAAGACAGTCTTCAGCGCCAAGGAAGAGGTGGTGAAGCTCCTCACCGCCGCGGAACTGCTCGACGGCGAGCCCAAGAAGATCATGCACCCCGTGAACTTCTACGAAAAGGGTGACAAGCCCCTTGAAGTAGTCACCTCCCGCCAGTGGTACATCCGCAACGGCGGCAGGGACGAGGACCGCCGCGAACGCCTGATCGCACGCGGGCATGAGATCGACTTCCACCCGGCCTTCATGCGCTCACGCTACGAGAACTGGATTGCCGGCCTGAACGGCGACTGGCTGGTGTCCCGCCAGCGCTTCTTCGGCGTGCCCATCCCGGTCTGGTACCCGCTGGATGCCGACGGCAACCCGGACTATGACTCCCCCATCGTCCCGTCCGACGCGCAGCTCCCCGTGGACCCGGCCGCCGACGCCGCTCCCGGCTTCGACGAATCCCAGCGCGACGTTCCCGGAGGCTTCACGGGCGACGCCGACATCCTGGACACGTGGGCAACGTCCTCCCTGACGCCCAAGATCGTGGGCGGCTGGAAGCGCGACGAGGACCTCTTTGCCAAGGTGTTCCCCTTTGATGTCCGGCCCCAGGGGCACGACATCATCCGGACCTGGCTCTTCTCCTCCGTGGTACGCGCGGACGCCCTGGAGAACAGCGCACCGTGGAAGCACGCGGCCATCTCCGGCTGGATCCTGGACCCCGACCGCAAGAAGATGTCAAAGTCCAAGGGCAACGTGGTGGTACCCACCGACGTCCTGGAAGAGTACGGCTCCGATGCTGTGCGCTACTGGGCAGCTTCCGCAAAGCTCGGGGCCGATACGGCCTATGAGATTGCGCAGATGAAGATCGGCCGGCGCCTGGCCATCAAGCTCCTGAATGCGTCCAAGTTCGTCCTGAACCTGGGCGCCACGGAAGACTCCGTGCTGTCCACCGACCTTTCCGTCCTGGCCAACCCGTTGGACCGGGCTGTCCTGGCGCAGCTTTCGGAGGTGGTGGCCCAGTCCACCAAGGCCTTCGAGAACTACGACTACGCACGGGCGCTGCAGATCACGGAAAGCTTCTTCTGGCAGTTCACCGACGACTACGTGGAGCTGATCAAGGACCGGGCGTACGGTGCCGCCGGTGAGGCCGAACAGGCTTCCGTACTGGCAGCCCTGGCCACCACCCTGGACACCCTGCTGCGGCTCTTTGCGCCCTTCCTGCCCTTCGCCACCGAAGAAGTGTGGAGCTGGTGGCGCAAGGGCTCCGTCCACCGTGCCCAGTGGCCCGCGCCGCTGGAGGTCCCGGGCGGCGACACCGCCATGCTCGCAACGGTCGGGGTGGCCCTCAGCGGTGTCCGGAAAGCAAAGTCCGAAGCGAAGGTCAAGCAGCGCACCGAGGTTCTGACCGCGACCATCACGGCGCCGGAAGCTTTGACCGCGCAGCTGCAGGCCGGCCTGGCCGACCTGAAGGCAGCCTCCAACGCCCGCGAGATCATCCTTATGGTCGGTGAGGGCGAGCTGAGCGTCAGCGACGTGGCACTTGCTGCGACGGAAGAGCCCGCGAAGGCGTAGCCACACTTCGGGCCTCGTTTCGGGGCGCCCCGGTTTCAGGGCAAAGGGGAAGCCCCATCAGCGTTTTGCCGTTGGTGGGGCTTCGACTTTTCGGCCATCCGGTGACGTCTTGATGGTCTGGCAGGATCCGCTGATCTTCAGGTCTTCCTACCACGTCACTGGTAGCTTGCATCTGACTTTGCCGATGGCTGCGTCGGATGACATATCACTGAATCTTTGGTTCCTGCGTCCCGCTTCTTTCGAAGTGGGTAAGAACCATTGTTGTCCTGCCCGCCGGCATGCGCAAGAGCCCCGGAAGAACTACAAGAGGGTAGTTCTGCCGGGGCTCCTGGAGCCGTACAGTGCGGCTGGCCGGATTCGTCCTGGGCGGGTTGGGCCTAGCTGAATTCAGGCCGCTCTGTCCGGCTGCGCTTCAGCTCGAAGAAGTGCGGGTAGGCAGCAATCGCGGTAGTGGCGTCCCACAGCTTGCCGGCCTCCTCGCCACGGGGAATCCGGGTGAGGACGGGACCAAAGAAGGCGGTGCCGTTGAAGGCCACCACGGGAGTTCCGACGTCCTGGCCCACCAGCGAGATACCCTCCTGGTGGCTTGCCCGGAGCTGGTCATCGAAGGCGTCCGAGGAGGCTGCCGCGGCAAGCGTGGCGGGAAGCCCGCACTCCGCAAGCGCTTTGGTGATGACCAGGTCACGGTCCTGCTCGCCGGATTCGTGAATCAGGGAGCCCATGGCGTCGTAGAGCGCCTTGACTGTTGCATCGCCATGCTGTTGCTGGGCCGCAATGATCACGCGGACCATGCCCCAGGCGTTGTCCATGGATTCGCGGTAGGCAGGTTCAAGGTCGCGGCCCTCGTTGAGGACAGCCAGGCTCATGACGTGCCAGACCGTTTCGATGTCGCGGACGCCTTCGACTTCGCCGATCCAGCGGGAGGTGATCCAGGCGAAGGGGCACAGCGGATCGAACCAAAAATCGGCCCTGTTCTTTACTGGTTCAGTCATGGGATATTCCTTCGCTGGTTCCCGCGGCGCAGCATAGCCACGGTGTGGTCGGGTCTATAACGGGCGGGACTGTGCCAGGCCAATGAGCTGCGCCTGGGCCGCCCTGCGGACGAATCAGGCAGACTTACGGCGTTTGGTGACGTGCGGAACGATGGTGGGTTCGGCGCCCTTCAGGACAACGTCCTCCGTGATGACCACGCTGGCAACGTCCTCGCGGCTGGGAAGATCGAACATCACGGGCAGCAGGACTTCCTCCATGATTGCTCGCAGCCCGCGGGCGCCCGTTCCGCGCTCCAGGGCCTGTTCGGCGATGGCGTCAAGGGCGGTGTCGTCAAACACCAGTTCCACGCCGTCGATCTGGAACATCTTCTGGTACTGCTTCACCAGGGCGTTCTTGGGTGTGAAAAGGATCTGGATCAGGGCATCGCGGTCCAGGTTGGATACGGTGGTGATCACCGGCAGCCGCCCAATGAATTCGGGAATGAGGCCGAACTTCAGCAGGTCCTCCGGCATCACCTCTCCGTAGGAGTCCACCTTCTTGCTGGCCTCGTTGAGGGGGGCTCCAAAGCCGATGCCCTTCCGTCCGGACCTGGATCCGATGATTTCCTCAAGGCCCGCGAAGGCGCCGGCCACGATGAACAGCACATTGGTGGTGTCAATCTGGATGAATTCCTGGTGCGGGTGCTTCCTGCCGCCCTGGGGAGGAACGGAGGCAACGGTTCCCTCCAGGATCTTCAGCAGCGCCTGCTGGACGCCCTCGCCCGAGACGTCCCGGGTGATGGAGGGGTTTTCGCTCTTGCGTGAAATCTTGTCGATCTCATCGATGTAGATGATGCCCTGCTCGGCTTTTTTGACGTCGTAGTCCGCGGCCTGGATGAGCTTGAGGAGGATGTTCTCCACATCCTCGCCCACGTAGCCGGCCTCAGTCAGTGCAGTGGCATCGGCAACGGCAAACGGGACGTTCAGCCGGCGCGCCAGGGTCTGGGCCAGGTACGTCTTGCCGCATCCTGTGGGCCCGATCAGGAGGATGTTCGACTTGGCGATTTCGACGTCGTCATGGTGCCCGCCGTCAGCGAGGCTCCCGGACTTGGGTGCATGGCCGGCCTGGATGCGCTTGTAGTGGTTGTAGACGGCGACGGCGAGCGAACGCTTCGCGGGTTCCTGCCCGATGACGTATTCCTGCAGGAAATCGAAGATCTCGCGGGGCTTGGGGAGTTCAAAGCTCCCCAGGTCAGCAACTTCCGCCAGTTCCTCTTCGATGATCTCGTTGCAAAGCTCAATGCATTCATCGCAGATGTAGACACCGGGCCCGGCAATGAGCTTGCGCACCTGCTTCTGGCTCTTTCCGCAGAAAGAGCACTTCAGCAGATCCGTGCTCTCGCCAATCCGAGCCATATGTGAACCCCTTAGTATCTTGCTGCCAGGCAGCCTTGCACCGTTGCTGGAATCTCCACCAGCCTGCATGGACCGGTTGTGACAACATCCACTCTAGGTCACATTCGCTTCCCAGCGTGGAAGGAAAAGGCCGGTGGGGCCAAATGATTGGCTCCACCGGCCCATGACTTTACCGTGTGATTGCTTGCGGTTTGATCTTGCGCGAATCCAGGACCTGGTCGATCAGGCCGTAGGACTGGGCTTCCGCGGCCGTGAGGATCTTGTCGCGCTCGATGTCGTTGTTGACCTGCTCCGACGTCCGTCCCGAGTGGTGGGCAAGCGTGTCTTCGAGCCAGGAACGCATCCGCATGACCTCAGCGGCCTGGATTTCGAGGTCTGATGCCTGGCCGCCCTGGCCGCCGGACAGCGCCGGCTGGTGGATCAGGACGCGGGCGTTGGGCAAGGCAAGGCGCTTGCCGGGAGTACCGGCCGCCAGCAGGACTGCAGCGGCGCTTGCGGCCTGGCCAAGGCAGACCGTCTGGATCTCCGGGCGGATGTACTGCATGGTGTCGTAGATCGCCGTCATGGCGGTGAAGGAACCGCCCGGGGAGTTGATGTAGAGGGTGATGTCGCGGTCGGGGTCGGTGGACTCCAGGACCAGCAGCTGCGCCATGACGTCATCCGCGGAGGCGTCATCCACCTGGACACCGAGGAAGATGATGCGGTCCTCGAAAAGCTTGGTGTAGGGGTCCTGGCGCTTGAAGCCGTACGGCGTGCGCTCTTCGAACTGGGGCAGGACGTAGCGGCTGGTCGGAAGGTTACCGGCAGTCGATCCGAAGTTGTAGTTCATTTTTGGTGCTCCTGATCTAAGTGTTCTAAATGCCGGGTTACTTCTCGGACGCTGACTCGCCGGAGGAGGCATTCGCGGTTCCGCCGCCACCGGACACCGAACCGGCGTGGGCGGCGATCTTGTCGAAGAAGCCGTACTCGAGAGCTTCGGTCGCCGTGAACCACTTGTCACGGTCGTTGTCCTTGAGGATGGTTTCCACAGTCTGCCCGGTCTGCTCTGCGGTCAGCTCGGCCATAACCTTCTTCATGTGCAGGATGAGCTCCGCCTGGATCTTGATGTCCGAGGCGGTACCGCCGATGCCGCCCGAGGGCTGGTGCATCAGGACGCGCGCGTTCGGGGTGGCGTAGCGCTTGCCCTTGGTACCGGACGAGAGCAGGAACTGCCCCATGGATGCAGCCAGGCCGGTAGCAACCGTCACGACATCGTTCGGGATGAACTGCATGGTGTCGTAGATGGCCATGCCGGCTGTCACAGAGCCGCCCGGGGAGTTGATGTAAAGGTAGATGTCCTTGTCCGGGTTCTCAGCGGACAGGAGCAGAAGCTGTGAGCAGATGGCATTGGCGTTGTCGTCACGCACCTCTGAGCCGAGCCAGATGATCCGCTCCTTGAGGAGCCGGTTGTAGATGTAGTTGTCCTGGGCTGCAGGATCGACAGTCGCCATCCGGGGGGACTCGGGGTGCTGTGACATGTGTACTAACCTCTCGCTGGTGACGGTGACATCACTGAAAATCACTACTTGGACACTAACCGGTTTCACCGGCGTTTTGTTCGCACACCGGCGGCTGTTCGCTGACGGCGCACGATCGGCCGGGCCGGGCGGGCAGTGGCCGGATATTAACGCAGAGGGCCCCCGGATCGGGTGATCCGGGGGCCCTCTGGCGGCGCGTCCTAGAGCCTAGGCCTTGGCCTCTGCCTTGTCTTCGTCAGCGGCGGCCTCTGCGGTTTCAGCTTCCACAGCTTCGGCTGCAGGAGCTTCCTCTTCGCCGCCGGGGCGTACGAAGTCGCTGAGGTCAACGGCCTTGCCCTCGGTGTCGGTGACCTCGGCCTGGCCAAGGACAACGGCCAGCGCCTTGCGGCGGCGGACCTCGGAGACCATCATGGGCACCTGGCCGCTCTGGTCGATGATCTGGGCGAACTGGTTCGGGTCCATGCCGTACTGGCTGGCCGTGGTGACGATGTAGTCGATCAGCTCGTTCTGGCTGACATTGACTTCTTCCTTCTCGGCAATGGCGTCGAGGATGATTTCGTTCTGGAAGGCACGGGCGGTGTTGGCGCGGACCTCTTCGCGGTGCTCCTCGGTGTCGTGCTCGCCTTCACCGTGTCCGTTGCCCTCCTTGAAGTGGGCCTCGAGCTGCTCTTCGACCACGGAGTCCGGGACGGGAACCTCAACGAGCTCAACGAGCTTGTCCAGGACCTTGTCGCGGGCCTCTACGCCCTGCTCCACTACCTTGGAGTCGGCGGCCTGCTTGGCCAGGTCTTCACGGAGTTCGGCCAGGGTGTCGAACTCGGAAGCCAGCTGGGCGAAGTCGTCGTTGGCCTCGGGGAGTTCGCGCTCCTTGACGGCCTTCACTACAACCTTGACCTGGGCCTCTTCGCCGGCGTGGTCGCCGCCCACAAGGGTGGTGTTGAAGATGGCATCTTCATCGGCGCTGAGGCCGGTGACGGCTTCATCGAGCCCGTCGAGCATGGTGCCGGCGCCAACCTGGTAAGACAGGCCCGCAGCCGAGTCCACCTCTTCGCCGTCGATGGTTGCGGTGATGTCGATGGTGAGGAAGTCGCCGTCAGCAGCGGGGCGCTCGACCGACTTGAGCGTGCCAAAGCGGCCGCGCAGTTCGTCAAGGGCCTTGTCCACGTCTTCTTCGGACGACTCGGCGGCTGCAACCTCAACCTTGATGCCGGCGTAGTCCGGGAGTTCGATCTCGGGGCGGACGTCCACCTCGGCGGCGAACTTCAGGCCGCCGTCCGTAGCCGACGGGTCCGGAACCTCGGTGATCTCAACCTCGGGACGGCTCAGGGGGCGGATGCCGGATTCCTGCACGGCAGTCTGGTACCAGCCGTTGAGGCCCTCGTTGATGGCAGTCTCCAGGACGTAGCCGCGGCCAACGCGCTGGTCGATGAGCTTTGCAGGTACCTTGCCCTTACGGAAGCCAGGGACCTGGATCTGCGAAGCAACGGTCTTGTAGGCCGAGTCGATGCTGGGCTTCAATTCCTCAAAGGGGACCTCAACATTGAGCTTGACCCGCGTGGGGGTGAGGTTCTCGACAGCGCTCTTCACGGTCTAAGTACTCCTGGGTTTGTGGGATGGGTTTCTGCAAACGCAATGTTTTGTCCAGGCCAACAGGTCCGGGCCGCAGAGTCGGGGTGACAGGATTTGAACCTGCGACTTCCTGCTCCCAAAGCAGGCGCTCTAGCCAAGCTGAGCTACACCCCGTAAGTGCACAGGCAAGTCTACGGTCATACGCGGCGAGTTTGCACATTTGACACGTAGGCCATGGATTAGGTTTAGTTGTATCCGGCTTGAACAGCCAGCCCGAAGTCGCAGGCCTGCTAATGTTGCAGATGCAGCTTCCTCGGGGACGTAGCTTAATGGTAAAGCCTCAGTCTTCCAAACTGATTACGCGGGTTCGATTCCCGTCGTCCCCTCCAGACACAAAGGGCCCCTCATCCGAGGGGCCTTTTTTCGTGTATCGCGCCTTTTTGTGTATCGCCAGGACGCCGTGCCGGGAGGCCATCGCGGGGCACTTTGACGGCGCCGGGGCCCCAACCAGCGTCTGTGGCCGGAGTGTCCGCGTCGAAGTGCCCCGGTTCGGTTTGCCGTAAGCCGGCGGTCCTGTTCAGCTCTGGCAGTACGGGCACCAGTAGAGCTTGCGGCCCACCAGTTCTGCGGCCAGCACCGTGGTGCCGCAGACCCGGCAGGGCAATCCGTCACGCTTGTACACAAAATGCGCGTTGTCCCGGGCGGGGAAGGTTCCGCTCTTCATCGCGGCGGCTTCGGCTGCGGGTTTGGCCGCCCTGCCGTTTCCCGTCCAATACCTGGGCGTCGTAGTGATGATCCTGCCGTCGGCGACGCCATCGTTCATCACGGAGACGACGTCGCGCCACAGCTTCCGTGCCTCACCGTCATGGAGGTTGTTGCCCGGCAGCCAGGGGTCCAGCCGACGCCGGAACAGGACTTCCGCGCGGTAGACGTTCCCCACGCCGGCAATGATTTTCTGGTCCATGAGCAGCGCAGCCACGGGTGCCTTGCGGCTTTGGAGGTTGGCGGCGAACCGGCCGGCATCACCCCTGCGGTTGACCAGCGGGTCAGGCCCCAGCCGAGCCCGCACCACGTCAGTCTCGGCCAGGGTGATGGCCTCGCATGTGGTGGCACCCCGCAGGTCTGCCCAGCCGTTGCTGCTGGCCAGCCTGACCCGGACGGCACCCACCGGAGCCGGCGGTCCGGCATAGGAGCCGTCCCCGTCGCTGCCCGCGCCTGCGCCGTCGTCGCTTCCTTCCGCAAAGGTTTCCCGCTCCCCCACGCGGCGCGGCGCTCCAATGCTGGAAGAACCGGCGAAGGTGCTGTCACCGCCAAAGCTCCAGGCCCCGTACAGCCCCAAATGCACATGCAGCACCAGCGCGTTGTCGAAGTGCAGGAACAGGTGCTTGCCGTGCGCGTCGGCCGCGAGGAGGGTGTGCCCGTCCAGCAGCGCGGCGCCTGCGCTGAACCTGCCCTGCGGACTGGACACACTCAGCCGGCGGCCGCCGAAGACGTCCCCGAACTGGCGCGCGAGCCGACGGACGGAATGCCCTTCAGGCACTACTCGATGACCTCGCCGGTTGTTTCGTAGGCGGCAATCTTGCCGATGCGGCGCACATGGCGTTCGTCGTTGCTGAAGGGCTCCGCCAGGAAGGCCTCAATGAGCCCGGTTGCTTCCTCCACTGTGTGCTGGCGGCCCCCCACGGCAACAACATTGGCGTCGTTGTGCTCGCGGGCCAGGACGGCTGTGGAGTGGTTCCAGGCCAGTGCCGCACGAACGCCCTTGACCTTGTTGGCGGCAATCTGCTCCCCGTTGCCCGAGCCGCCGAGGACGA
Organism: Pseudarthrobacter sp. NPDC092202; assembly: GCF_044755505.1. Classification (NCBI taxonomy): domain Bacteria; kingdom Bacillati; phylum Actinomycetota; class Actinomycetes; order Micrococcales; family Micrococcaceae; genus Pseudarthrobacter; species Pseudarthrobacter sp. NPDC092202. Next base: position 560,801 of record NZ_JBIVRG010000002.1, read on the forward strand.
TGCCCAGTGCGTGGACGCCTGCCTGCTGGTCCGCAACCACCGCAAGGGCGGCATTAATGCAGAACGACGGGTAGTCATCCTGCGCGTCGTAGGCCTTGGGACCGTGGTCCACCACCTCATATCCCTTGGCGGACAGGTGCTGCACCAGGTGGGCGCTGAGCTCCATGCCTGCATGGTCGGTGGCGATGTGGACCCGCGGGAAGGCAGGGGAAGAAGTCACGAGCAGAATCCGTTCGGTTGGGGCGCCGGCAGCCGGCCGGGACGGCGCAGGCCAGGGTCAGGACAACAGGGTCAAGGATACTAGGACTCCGGCGGAGCGGCTGGTGGCTGGCTTCCGCCTCCGCCGCGCGCCCTTGCGGCCACACGGGTCAGGACCTCGGCCAGCCTGGCAGCGGAAGCGGGGCTGCCGCCGCTCACCGCGAGGCGCTGGCCGTCAGTCCTGCTGACGACGACGGCGGGACCGCTGCTGACGAGCATTGCCGAAGTTCCACCGTGGTGCCGGTAGCCCCACCCGCCATAGTCTGCCGCCTTCACATCTGCCGCGGTGGCGCCGGAGATGGCTCCCGCCGGCACGTTCATGACCGGCACGATGCCGGCCAGGAGGACCTTCAGGCCCTCGCGGTCCGCTTTGATCCGCGCGAACAGGAAGGCGGCGCCCACCACCGCGAGGAGCACTAGGAGCATCCCGAGCCAGGGCACGGCGACGGTGATCAGCGCCGAGGGAAACAGCGACGCTATGGCGATCATGATGAACACCGAGCTGCGGGCGTGCACCCAGAAGCGGATGCTGTCCCGAGCCAGGTCCGGGTCCGCTTCCTTGGCCAGGGCCAGCTGGAGCGCGCGGTCGTCGTCGAGCGACCACTGCTGGTCGGCCTTGAAAACAAAGGCGATGATGACGCCAAGCGATACGGCCGCACCGCTGCCGAGGGCGAGGACGGTCATGTCCACGTGGGACTCACGGGCGTCGGCCAGTCCTGCCTGCCCCACCAGGCCTGCTGCGAGGGCGCTGGTGACGAAAAGGCTGAGGAACATTCCGGCGCCCATCATGATCCGGCGCATGATTGCAGGCCGGTTAAGAGTGACGGCCTGGGAGAGGACCAGCCAGCCCGCCACCACGATCGCCGCCGCGCCCACGCCCACATAGGTGCCGAAGGGCGCGAAGGCCGCGCCGCCGTCGTCCGTCCACCGGATGGCGAGCGGCTCCGGAAGGTCCGGCCGGAGCAGGAACGCGCATACGACAAAACCGGCGGCCAGGAGCACCGGGAACCCTGCGGCGAAACGCAGCGCCCTGGCGTCCACCGAATCCATAAGCTTGCCCATGCTCCAACGCTACTCCGGCAGCAGGCAGCTGGCGCCCTGCCCCTTTTCCCCATCCGCTGTGAGCCGCGCTACGTGCCCAAGGGCCAGGGAATGCAAGAATGAGCAGTGCCGCCGCTGGGCACCGCCAGCTGCGCAGACGCAATCTTTCTGGAGGGCCCACTGTGCCAGGTATGAATCTCACGCGCGTTGAAGCCAAGGAACGTGCCCAACTGATCTCCGTGGAGTCCTACGATGTCAGCCTGGACCTGACCCGGGGCGCAGACGAGTTCGGCACCAGCACCACCGTGAAGTTCAGCGCCAGGCCCGGATCCTCCACTTTCATCGATGCCGTCACCTCCGCAGTCCACAGCATCACCCTCAACGGCAGGAGCCTGGATCCTGCCACCGTGGCGGACGGCGTCAGGATCCAACTGCCGGACCTCGCTGAGCAGAACGAGCTCACTGTCGTGGCCGATGCGCCGTACATGAACACCGGTGAAGGACTGCACCGCTTCGTGGACCCGGTGGACAACGAGGTCTACCTGTACACACAGTTCGAAGTTCCGGATTCCCGCCGGATGTTCGCCGTGTTCGAACAGCCCGACCTGAAGGCGACGTTTACCTTCACGGTGACCGCACCCTCGCATTGGGACGTCATCTCCAACTCGCCCACGCCGGCACCGGTGGAAACCACGCCCGGCGATGACGGCGGCGCCCGCTCTGTCTGGTCCTTCTCCCCCACGCCCAGGCTGTCCTCCTATGTCACGGCCCTGATCGCCGGCCCCTACCAGTCCATCCGCAGCGAAGTGGTGAGCTCCGACGGGCGGACCATTCCGCTGGGCGTCTTCGCCCGGAAGTCGCTGATGCAGTACCTCGACGCGGACAACATTTTTGAGCTCACCCGGCAGGGCTTCGCCTTCTTCGAGGCGCAGTTCGGCTGCCCCTACCCGTTCGAGAAGTACGACCAGCTGTTTGTTCCGGAGTTCAACGCCGGCGCCATGGAAAATGCCGGCGCGGTGACCATCCTGGAAGGCTACGTTTTCCGCAGCAAGGTCACGGACGCCCAGGTTGAGCGCCGAGCCATCACGGTGCTCCACGAGCTCGCCCACATGTGGTTTGGGGACCTAGTGACGATGCGCTGGTGGAACGACCTGTGGCTGAACGAGTCCTTTGCCGAGTACATGTCCCACCTCGCGGCGGTGGAGGCGACGTCCTTCACCAGCGCGTGGACCACCTTCGCCTCCGTGGAGAAGTCCTGGGCCTACCGCCAGGACCAGCTGCCCACCACGCACCCGATTTTCGCCGAGATCAACGATCTCCAGGACGTGGAGGTCAACTTCGACGGCATCACCTACGCCAAGGGCGCCTCCGTCCTCCGCCAGCTGGTGGCGTGGGTGGGCCCGGAACAGTTCATGGCCGGCGTCCGTGAGTACTTTGCCAAGCATTCCTGGCAGAACACCGAACTGCGCGACCTCCTGGTGGAGCTGGAGAAAGCAAGTGGCCGCGACCTTGACGACTGGGGCCGGCAGTGGCTGGAAACCGCCGGTGTGAACACCCTGAAGCCGGAGCTTGAGGTGGACGGCGAGGGCCGCCTCACGTCCTTTTCGATTGTCCAGTCGGCCGTGGACGAGTGGCCAACCATCCGCCCCCACCGCCTGGCCGTTGGCTTTTACAACCTCAGTGGCTCCGGCAAGCTTGAGCGGGTGCACCGCGAGGAGCTGGATGTCGACGGCGGACGCACCGAGGTGCCCGGCCTGGTGGGGCTCGCTCGTCCGGACCTGATCCTGGTCAACGATGACGACCTCGCCTATGCCAAGGTAAGGCTCGACGAAAAATCCCTGCTGACGGCTACGGCGCACCTGAAGGACTTCAGCCAGAGCCTGCCGCGGACCCTGGTCTGGAACTCGGCCTGGGACGCCGCGCGCGACGGCGAGACCCCGGCACGTCGGTACGTTGACCTGGTCCTCGCCAATGTGGCGGCGGAGTCGGATTCCTCTGTGATCCTGGTCCAGCTCCGCCAGCTGGCCACTACCCTGAATTTCTATGTGGCGGAGAAGCACCGGGAAGCCACTACGGTGGCGGCGGCGGACCGGCTGTGGGACCTGGCGTCCGGGGTTGCCGGTGGATCCGATGCGCAGCTGCAGTTCGTCAAGACCTTTGCGCTGCTTGCACGCAGCGGGTCGCAGCTGGACCGGGTGACGGGTCTCCTGGAAGGTTCGGCCACGCTGGAGGGGCTGGCCGTGGACCAGGACCTCCGCTGGGAACTGGTGGCGTCCCTGGTGGCCGGCGGCCGCCTCGGCCAGGAGGGCATCGACGCTGAACTCCAGCGCGACAACACCTCCAGCGGCCAAAATGCCGCGGCCCTGGCCAAGGCAGCCATCCCCACCCCCGAAGCCAAGGCAGCGGCCTGGGACTCCATCGTGGTCAAGGGCGAGCTGTCCAACGCGCTCCAGGGCTCGGCGGTTACCGGCTTCATGCGGGTACTGGACCGCTCCCTGCTGGAACCCTACGCCGAAAAGTACTTCGAGGCCGTGCCGGGCATCGTTGACACCCGCACGCACGCACTGGCCCAGCAGATCGTCGTCGGCCTCTACCCTGCGCTGCTGACCACCCAGGCGACCATCGACCGCACGGATGGTTTCCTGGCGGCGCTTCCGCCGGCCAGCGCCGCGCTGCGGCGAATGATGCTGGAAAACCGCGACGGCGTTGCCCGGGCCCTGCGCGCCCGTGCGGCTGATGTCCTCCCGGGCGAAGCATAGGAGCGCCGGATGGGACTCAGCGAACACCGGTACGGGCTGACCGTCCAATGGACCGGCAATACCGGTGGGGGGACGGCGTCCTACCGGGGCTACTCCAGGGACCACGACATCCTTATTCCGGGGCTGCCGGTCCTGAAGGGCTCGGCGGACCCCACTTTCCATGGGAACAGGGAGCGCTACAACCCGGAGCAGCTGCTCCTTGCGGCCCTGGCCCAGTGCCACATGCTCTCCTACCTGCACGTGGCCGTGAAGCACGGCGTGGTGGTCACGGACTACCGCGACGAGGCGTCCGGGATGCTGAAGCTGAACCGGGACGGCAGCGGCCAGTTCGAGAGTGTCACGCTGCGCCCGACGGTTACTGTGGCGGATCCGGCGCACGTGGAGCTGGCCGGCCGGCTGCACCATGAGGCGAACCAGGTGTGCTTCATTGCCCGCAGCGTGAACTTTCCGGTGGAGCATGAACCCGTGACGCTCACGGCCTGATGCCGGACTTAAAGGCTCCGGGACAGCTTCTTGGCCAGCCGAGCCTCAGCCTCCGGGGACAGGCCTGCTTTTCGGGGCCGGTCGAGTCCGCGCGTGCGCTCGTCCGTCAGCGTCCCCGCCAGCGTTTCCTGCCAGGGCCGGAGCTGCAGGCCGGCGTTAATTGCTGCACTGTTGTTCCGGGCCATGAAGCCACCGTGCCCGGGCGGAAGCCACAGCGGCAGTGAATCCGGACCTGCCCAGTAGTTGACGCCCTGGCCGGCCAGCCAGGCTTCCGCTGCGGGGATCACCGGGCCGCGGTGGTCCGCGGCGTCCCTGCAAGCCGCAATAAACGTCCCGAAAGGCACCTGGCCTCCCACGGCATTCAGCGGCCCGGTTATGCCCTTCTCTGCGGCGAGCAGGATCCAGGCTGCCAGGTCGCGGACGTCGATGACCTGGACCGGGTGGTTTGCGATGGCCGGAACGACGACGGGCTTGGCGTCCCGGGCAAAGCGGGCGGGCCAGTAGCCGTAGCGGTCCGAGCTGTCCCCTGGTCCGGCGATCAGACCGGCACGGCACAGATGGACCCTGCCATCGGTTGCCGCGACGCTGGCATGCTCAATTGCCACCTTCGACTCCCCATAGTTTTCCCCTGTTGATTCTTTTCCGGGCGGCAGCGGGGGAAGAAGCTCCGCGTCCTCGTCCGCGCCGGGAACCGAAGCGTCCGCATACACGGAGCAACTGGAAATGAACGTCCAGTGTGCTGCACGGCCCGCGAGTGCCTCGAGCGCCTCGGTGGCAGGCACCGGGTCGCGGGCGACGTCGACCACCGCGTCCCATTCCCCCTCCGCATCCGCGTAGGCGTTCGCGCCCAGTGAACGGTCGGCCCTCAGCCAGGATGCGCCCGGCGGCGGAACAGCCGCGGAGCCGCGGGCCAGGCAGGTGACATCGTGCCCGGCCGCCACCGCGCTGCGGACGATTTCTGCGGAGAGGAAGGCCGTTCCGCCGAGGACAAGGATGCGCATGTTGAGAGGCTACGGCGATAGTGTTGAAGGAGAACAGAGCCGTCCGCGCCGGGCGTAACCGGCAGCACGGCCCCCCCCCTTCCCGGCACAGCAGGAGTACTCCCCCCTTATGGTCAGCACGTTGTCCATCCTTCCTTCCGCCGCCAGCGAGCCCGACGGCATCAGCGTCACCGGCATCGTGATCAGCCTCGGCGTCGGCGTTGCCGTCTGGTTGGTGGCCACCTTCGTCATCTCCCGCATCACCAAACGCGTGGCGGCAGGCAGCAACTTCTTCAAGAAACCCACGTTCCGGTGGGCCGCCCCGGCCTTCCGGGCGCTGGACCATGAACGGCGCGTACAGCGTGCGGAAACCATCGGTTCGCTGCTGAACAGCATCGTGGGAGTCCTGGTGGTGGTCATCACCGGCATGTACGTGCTGCAGAACCTGGACATCAATATCGCGCCCCTGCTCACCAGCGTCGGCATCCTGGGTGTGGCCATTGGCTTCGGCGCCCAGCAGCTGATCCGTGACTTCCTGGCAGGTATCTTCATTACGATTGAAGACCAGTTCGGCATTGGCGATGTGATCGAGACCAGCGAGGTGGTGGGCGTGGTGGAATCCATGGGGCTCCGGATCACCCGGGTCCGGTCCGACGACGGCGCCATCTGGTACCTGCGCAACGGTGAGATCCTGCGTGTGGGCAACCGCTCGCAGGGTACGTATGTGCCGCTGCACGAGTCGCCGGACGGCACCACGGACCAGGGCTCCGACCACGGTGCCGAGAACACGAAGACCGAGCAGAAAGCCGGAGAATAGCGATGACGATCCCCATCGAGCCGCAGCGGCCTCAGCTGATGCAGAACGATCCGTTCAGCAAGCCCGGCTACACGGACAACTTCTACGATGCCGTGGGCGGGCACGAGACGTTCGTGAAGCTGATCGACGTCTTCTACGACGGCGTGGCGACAGATCCGGTGCTGCGCCCGATGTATCCAGAGGAAGACCTTGAGCCGGCGAAGCGGCGCTTCCTGATGTTCCTTGAGCAGTACTGGGGCGGGCCCACCACCTACGGCGAGGAGCGCGGCCATCCCCGGCTTCGCATGCGGCACATGCCGTTCAAGGTGACTCCAGAGGCCAAGGACCGCTGGCTGTTCCACATGCGGACCGCCGTGGACGCCCTGGCACTTCCGCCGCTGTACGAGGGCACCCTGTGGGACTACATGGAGCGCGCTGCGCTGTCCATGGTGAACAGTCCCTCTGCACCCTGACCCGTCACGGAGTGACCGGGAACTAGAGGAGTCCGCTGCCGGTCCGCGCCAGGACGTGGCCACGGGTACCCGTGAGGCGGAACCAGCGGCCGGCCCGGTAGAGCTTCTGGTCGCCGTCGGCCAGGAATCCCAGGGCCAGTGCTGCGAAGGCGGCTCCGGCGGGCAGCCCTGACTCATCGAGTTCCCTGCCCCACACCGCAGAGCGGGCGTTATTGACGATCAGCGCGCCGGGCTTGTCCGGCACGATTCCGGCTACCTCGGCAATGCCGGCCTCGGCTGCTTCCCGCAACCCGGCGTCGGAGCGGGAGCCGATCAGCTCCCAGCCGCTGCGCGGGGCGCCCACTCCTGTCCAGGACTCGGTGATGGTGGACGGCGGCACGGGCAGTTCGACGTCGTCCTGGCCGGCGCGGGCCAAACGGTCCAGGACAGCGGACAGGGCCACCGTCACATCGGTCGCGGAGGGTTCTGCCAGGGCCATGGTCCGCAGCCCCAGGATCGTCGGGGTCGACTCGCCCAGGAGCCTCGGCCGGAGCACGCACACATACGCGGCGAGGACGGAACCTGCCGCCTGAAGCCGGATGGCGCCGTCGTCAATGGCTTTTGCCCGCGTGGCGAAGGTCTTCAGGTCGGCGAGGTCCTGGGAGTCGGCAAAACGGAAGGACGAGGTGAGGAGATCAGACACACCAAGAACACTACCGGCTGGGGCTTTGTTGAGCAGTGCCGGGGTGCCGTCTAGAGTCGAACCATGACTGAAGCCGACGCCGAACTGCTGGCGCTCCCCAGCGAAGACCCCACCGCATCACTCATCTCCCTCCTTGACCTTGGTGAGCTGGAGGGGGCACGGACGGATGAGGACATCTTCCTGGGACCTTCCCAGCAGCAGCCCCACCACCGGGTATTTGGCGGCCAGGTGCTGGCGCAGTCGCTCATCGCGTCCATCAGGACTGTGGCCCCCGACCGTTTTGTGCATTCCATGCACGGCTATTTCCTGCGCCCGGGCGACGCCAACAAGCCGATCACCTTCGGCGTCCAGCGGCTCCGGGACGGCCGGTCCTTTTCGGCACGCCGGGTCCACGCCTACCAGGAAGGCACGCCCATCCTGTCGATGATTGCCTCCTTCCAGGGCGAGGATGAAGGGATTGAGCACCAGTCCACGATGCCCAGCGGCATCCCGGACCCCGAGTCCCTGCCCAGTACCGCCGACCTGCTGGGCAAATTCGACCATCCCGTGGCGCGGCACTGGGCTTACGAGCGTCCTTTCGATATCCGGCATGTGGATCCGCCGCTGTACGTCTCCGCCAAGGGCCAGCGGGAAGCGCGCAATGCAGTCTGGATGAAGACTTTCGGGCCAATGCCGGAGAACCCCAACCTGCACCGGGCGGCGCTGGCATATGCCAGTGATTACACCCTTCTAGAGTCCATCCTGCGGCGCCACGGCCTGAGCTGGATTACCCCCGGAATGAACGTGGCCAGCCTCGACCACGCGATGTGGTGGCACCGCCCCGCGCGCGTGGACGAGTGGCTGCTGTATGTCCAGGAGTCACCGAGCGCGCAGGGTGCCCGCGGGCTGGCGACCGGGAAGATCTTCAACCAGGCGGGGCAGCACGTGGCCTCCGTGGCGCAGGAGGGCATGGTCCGGGTGCCCACGGACCTGAAAAACAAAGTGGTGGGCGCCTTCCAGTCCAAGGTGATGGAGCATCAGATCCGCAAAGCCGGACGGGACTGACCGGGAATCCCGCCGCCGGGCGTTAAACGCGGAACAGGCCGGCGCCCAGTGGGTGCCGGCCTGTTCCGTACTGCCTCTGCCTGTCAGTCGCGGGTGAGGCGGCGGTGCGTGACGCGGTGCGGCTTGGCGGCATCCGGGCCGAGGCGTTCCACCTTGTTCTCCTCGTAGGATTCGAAGTTGCCCTCGAACCAGTACCACTTGGAGGGGTTCTCCTCGTCGCCTTCATAGGCCAGGATGTGGGTGGCCACCCGGTCCAGGAACCAGCGGTCGTGCGAAACCACCACGGCGCAGCCGGGGAACTCGAGCAGTGCGTTTTCCAGGCTGCTGAGGGTTTCGACGTCGAGGTCGTTGGTGGGCTCATCCAGGAGCAGCAGGTTGCCGCCCTGCTTGAGGGTCAGCGCCAGGTTCAGGCGGTTGCGCTCACCACCGGAGAGCACGCCGGCCTTCTTCTGCTGGTCCGGGCCCTTGAAGCCGAAGGCGGCCACGTAGGCGCGGGACGGCATTTCGACCTGTCCCACCTGGATGAAGTCGAGTCCGTCGGAGACAACCTCCCACAGGGTCTTGTTGGGATCGATGCCGCCGCGGCTCTGGTCCGCGTAGGAGATCTTGACCGAGTCACCGATCTTGAGGTCTCCGCCGTCGAGCGGCTCCAGCCCAACGATGGTCTTGAAGAGCGTTGTCTTGCCGACGCCGTTGGGGCCGATGACGCCCACGATGCCGTTGCGGGGCAGGCTGAAGGACAGTCCGTCGATCAGGGTGCGGTCCTCGAAACCCTTCTGGAGGTTCTTGGCTTCCAGCACCAGGCCGCCCAAGCGGGGTCCCGGCGGGATCTGGATCTCCTCGAAGTCCAGCTTGCGGGTGCGGTCCGCTTCTGCGGCCATCTCCTCGTAGCGGGCCAGGCGGGCCTTGGACTTGGTCTGGCGGCCCTTGGCGTTGGAGCGGACCCACTCAAGTTCTTCGCTCAGGCGCTTGGCCTGCTTGGCATCCTTCTTGCCCTGGATTTCCAGGCGGGCACGCTTCTTCTCCAGGTACGTGGAGTAGTTGCCTTCGTACGGGTACAGGTGGCCGCGGTCTACCTCGGCGATCCATTCGGCCACGTGGTCCAGGAAGTACCGGTCGTGGGTGACGGCAAGGACAGCGCCCGCGTAGGAGGACAGGTGCTGCTCGAGCCACAGCACGCTCTCTGCGTCAAGGTGGTTGGTGGGCTCGTCCAGCAGCAGCAGGTCGGGCTTCTGCAGCAGCAGTTTGCACAGGGCAACCCGGCGGCGTTCACCACCGGAGAGGTTGGTCACGTCAGCATCCGCCGGCGGGCAGCGGAGGGCATCCATGGCCTGCTCCAGCTGGGAATCCAGGTCCCAGGCATCGGCGGCGTCAATGGCTTCCTGCAGTTGTCCCATTTCCTCGAGGAGGGTGTCATAGTCAGCATCGGGGCTGGCCATTTCCTCGGAGATTTCGTTGAAGCGCTGGATCTTGCCGTAGATCTCGCCGACGCCTTCCTGGACGTTGCCCAGAACGGTTTTTTCTTCGTTGAGCGGGGGCTCCTGCAGCAGGATGCCCACGGTGTAGCCGGGGCTCAGCCGGGCCTCACCGTTGGAGGGGGTGTCCAAACCAGCCATGATCTTGAGGATGGTGGACTTACCGGCACCGTTCGGGCCCACGACGCCGATCTTGGCGCCCGGGAAGAAGGACATGCTTACGTCGTCAAGAATTAGTTTTTCGCCAACGGCTTTGCGGGCCTTGGTCATTGTGTAGATAAATTCCGCCATGGTTCCAAATCTAGTGGGTTGGCAGGCATATCTCACATTCCGCGCGACTTGCTTAGGTGCCTACAAAGCACTTGCCGCTGGCAAGGACAGGCAGCACGGTCACCGCCACGGCTCCGTCGCGGACCTGGCCGATCACGCAGTCACCTCCTTGGAGCACTGCCGCCTCGATGGCATCTGCTTCCAGGCCGGTGGGGGTCCGGCTCTGAGAGACCTCAAGCACACCGGGTGCGATGCCCGCTCCAGTCAGCGCGTCACTTACCTGGGCAGTGGCAGGTTTGGGTGTTCCCGCCGCCAGCCGGCCCAGGGCGTCGCTGACGGTCTGGCGGACAGTTTCCGTGGCGGCAGCTTCAGCGGCAACGTTCGGGGCCCCCGCGGAGGTATCGGCCAGCGGCTCGGAGGCCTGAGGCCCGGGCGCGCCGGGGCCGGCCCCTGAATCTGCAGCGGCTGGGCCGCTGGCCTCTGGCGCTGCGAGTCCTGGCGCCGCTGATCCAGGTTGATTGACCGAAGGCGTCCCGCCCACGCAGCCTGCCAGCGATCCGGCCAGGACGGCGGCGGACAGCACAGCTAGAAAACGATGGGCCCGCCGCTGCGGTGACATCAGCACGGTTTTCCCTGAATCGGAGCGTTCAACCCGGGAGGCGCCGGCCGTGACAATCTGCCGGTGGTCGAGGGGAAGCTGCATGCAGTCATTCTGCCACGAGCCGCTGAATCTCCTTCACAACCTGGACGGGCAGGACACGGCCGGGGGGTGCCTGGTCCTGCCCGCCAAGGCGGCCATGGGAGCGACGACAACAGCTCTTCTACACTCCTGATCCGGCGAGCTCCCCCGTTTCAAGGTCCAGGGGGACCACTTCGCCGTTTGTGTCCTCGATGAAGGCAACAGCCGGATCCGCGTCGCGGTCCGGGTCTTCGTCGCTGTCTTCAGGTTCGTCCAACGGTCCGTCGGCGGCACGGTGTTCGCCCTCCGCCAGGGGAGGCGCCTGGTCCACGAGCGAGAGGATCGGCTTTACGGAGGAACGGATGAAGTTGGCCGTGCCCCATGTAAGGTCGTGACCCACGGCTTCGGCATCAATGGTGTGTGAGTAGTAAACCCGGCCATCCCTTTCCCAACTGCGGATCTTCAGCGTGCCGACCACTATGACGGGCTGTCCCTTCCTGATGCTGCAGCCTATGCTTCCCGCCAGGTGGCGATAGCCCTGGACAAGGAACCAGTTTGTGTGGCCATCCGACCAGGTGCCGGTCTCCTTGTCACGCCGCCGCGAGGTGGACCCCATCCGGAAGGAAGCGGTGGCCACTCCCCCTGGTGTTGTGGAGCTCTTGATCTCGGTGGCAACGAAGCCCCGGACCGTTATGGTGTCGCTCATCTCTACTTCCTGTCTTCAATGGTGGTGCCTCTACCAGGCAGAACCAGCATCTCCGTCGCCCTCTTCGGGGTCGAGGGCGCGGCGCATATATGTGGACAACCCGGCTAGAGCCCTGCCTGTGGAGGAAAAGTCGGCCGGCCAGCGGCGGTTGACTGTGCCGGCACTCCGGGCAATGTAAACTTTTTGAGGCGCCGGAGATCAGCTCCGGAAGGCCATGCCTCAGTAGCTCAGGGGATAGAGCAGCGGCCTTCTAATCCGCCGGTCGGGGGTTCGATTCCCTCCTGGGGCACCAAAAGGAAACACCCCGGTCCACAGACCGGGGTGTTTCGCTTTTCCCCGCTGACCTCGCTTTTACGGCGCCTTGAGGCGGCGGCGAAACGAAAATGAGTAACGCGCATCGGCGGGCGTGTTTCAGGCCTGGAGCCGGTGCGGCGCCTCCACCAGCGCGCGGACCACGCTGCCGGCCGCCCCCAGGAGTGCCCCGGCCTCCCCCACCGTGGACGTGATGACGTGCTCAGGGGAAAGTGCTCCGGGCGCGTACCTTGCCAGGCTTTCCAGGAGCGGCCCATGGAGCCACTGGTCAAGGACGGCGAAGTGCCCTCCGAGCACCACTGCGCGGACATTGACCACGCGGGATGCTGATGCCACGGCAACCCCCAGCGCCGTACCCGCACGCTGAACAGCTGTCAGCGCCGCAGGACTGCCGGCAGCCAGGGCGCCCAGCAGGTTCGCCATGCTTTCCGACCTTGACCGGCCCTTCACAGTGATTCCTGCGGCAGAAAATATCGCGTCCTGGCCGGCCACCGTCTCCAGGCACCCTGTCCCGCCGCAGGAGCAGGTGACGCCCCCCGGGTCCACCACAATATGTCCCACCTCGCCCGCGTTGCCTTCAGGACCAGTGAAAAGTTCCGAATTCAGGACCAGCCCGCCACCGACGCCCACTTCGCCCGAAACGAACAGGAAGTCCCTCCGTTGGGGGCCATGGGCAAGCTCTGCGAGCGCGGCAGCGTTGGCCTCGTTGAAGAGGGAGACTCCCAAAGGGACCCCCGGCAGCAGCCGGGCCACGTCCAGTCTGGTGTCCACCCAGCCCAGGTTGGGGGCAACGGTGACAGTCGAAATGCCGGCTTCAACAAGGCCAGGAACTGCAAGTCCTCCGCCCAGGACGTCGACCCCTTTGACGGAAGCCGCCTCCCGCACCCCCGATGCCAGCAGTGCGAGGGCGGACATCACGGCTTCGCTTGAGCTGTCACGGTTATCCCGCTCCCGGATCTCTTTCACCACCAGTTCCCCGGACAGGCTTGTCACGCCGGCAGCAATGTAGTCGACGTTGATTTCCATGCCCATGACGCCCCGCGAAGGATTCAGTTCCAGTCCCACGCCCGGCCGGCCCCGCTCCCCCTGCCTGCTCAGGCCGACCTCGCGGAGGATGCCGGCCTCCAGCAGATCCAGAACGATGCTCGAAACGGAGGCCTTAGTCAGCCCCGTGGCAGCGGCAAGCTGCGCCCGGGTGAGGTGGATTCCGGACGGTGACTGCGCCACCCTGGCCAGGACCAGGGCGAGATTGTTCCGCCGCACGTCCCCCATGTTTCCCGGCGCCCCGGCGTCGGACGGGGAAGTAGCAGATGCCGTACTCGCCATGGCGCTCTCCTTGGATTCGATGCGGGTCCGTCTCCGGCCCCTATTGACCCTAGCGTAATCACGCTTATATAGTTCAAGCGATAAACTAACTTGCCGAACCGGCGGCAAACTGACTGCAAGGACGCATCATGACTCTCACTCCGACGCCCGCTGACAAGTTCACTTTCGGTCTCTGGACCGTTGGCTGGACCGGCGCCGATCCGTTCGGCGTCGCCACCCGCGCAGCCCTGGATCCGGTGGAGGCCGTGCACCGCCTGGCCGAACTCGGCGCCTACGGCATCACCTTCCACGACAACGACCTGGTGCCCTTCGATGCCACGGTGTCGGAGCGGGAGCTGATCCTCAAGAACTTCAAGGCAGCCCTTGCCGAGACGGGGCTGAAGGTTCCGATGGTGACCACGAACCTGTTCAGCCACCCGGTGTTCAAGGACGGCGGCTTCACCTCCAACGACCGCTCCATCCGCCGCTTCGCCCTGTCCAAGGTGCTGCGCAACATGGACTCCGCGGCCGAGTTCGGCGCTGAAACCTTCGTGATGTGGGGCGGGCGTGAAGGCAGCGAGTACGACGGGTCAAAGGACCTCTCCGCAGCGCTGGACCGGATGAAGGAAGGCGTGGACACCGCCGCCGCCTACATCAAGGACAAGGGCTACAACCTGCGCATCGCCCTTGAGCCCAAGCCCAACGAGCCGCGCGGCGACATCTTCCTTCCCACCGTCGGCCACGGCCTGGCGTTCATCGCCCAGCTCGAACACGGCGACATCGTGGGCCTGAACCCCGAAACCGGACATGAGCAGATGGCCGGGCTGAACTTCACCCACGGCATCGCCCAGGCCCTGTGGGCCGGCAAGCTCTTCCACATCGACCTCAACGGCCAGCGCGGCATCAAGTACGACCAGGACCTCGTGTTCGGCCACGGCGACCTCACCAGCGCCTTCTTCACCGTGGACCTGCTCGAGAACGGCTTCCCGGGCGGCGGTCCCCGCTACGACGGCCCCCGCCACTTCGACTACAAGCCTTCCCGCACCGACGGCTACGACGGCGTCTGGGAATCCGCGAAGTCGAACATGTCCATGTACCTCCTGCTCAAGGAACGCGCCCTGGCCTTCCGCGCCGACCCCCAGGTCCAGGAAGCCCTCACCGCCTCCGGCGTCTTCGAGCTCGGCGAGCCCACCCTCGCCGCCGGCGAAACCACTGCAGACCTGCTGGGCGACGCCACCGCCTTTGAGGACTTCGACGCCGACAAGGCCGCCGAACGCTCCTTCGCGTTCGTCCGCCTTAACCAGCTCGCCATTGAGCACCTCATGGGCGCCCGCTAGAGATATGGCACTCGTAGCAGGCATCGACAGTTCCACCCAGTCCTGCAAAGTGGTGATCCGTGATGCGGACACCGGAGCAATGGTCCGCCAGGGCAGGGCCAGCCACCCTGAGGGCACCGAAGTCCACCCCGACCACTGGTGGACTGCCCTTCAGGAGGCAGTTGCGGCGGCAGGCGGGCTGGAGGAGGTGGCGGCAGTGTCCGTTGGCGGCCAGCAGCACGGCATGGTCTGCCTGGACAGCGAAGGTGGAGTCGTCAGGCCCGCGCTGCTGTGGAACGACACGCGGAGTGCCGGTGCGGCGCTGGAACTGACCACCGCCGCGGGCGCCGGCGACGCTGCCGCCGGCGCCCGCTACTGGGCAGGCGCCACGGGCACCGTTCCGGTAGCGTCGCTGACGCTGACCAAACTGCACTGGCTGGCTGCGAACGAGCCGGACAATGCGGCGAGGACAGCCGCCGTGTGCCTGCCGCACGACTGGCTGACCTGGCGGCTTCTGGGCCACGGCCCCGGCAGCGGCCCCGGAAACCTGGACGCCCTGGCAACGGACCGTTCGGACGCCTCCGGGACGGGTTACTACTCGACGGCGGAGGGCAAGTACCTGCCGGAGGTCCTGAAGGCCTCGCTCGGGCACGTTCCACACCTTCCCGATGTCCTGGGTCCGCTGGAGGTGGCCGGCAAGGCTTCCTCCGGTGCCCTCGTTGCCGCCGGGGCCGGAGATAACGCGGCGGCGGCGCTGGGCGTCGGCGCGGGCGTAGGCGATGTGGTGATGTCGCTGGGCACCTCCGGAACGGTCTTTGCCGTCTCCGGCACTCCGGCCGCCGATGCGTCCGGGCTGGTGGCCGGGTTCGCCGACGCCGCAGGGCACTACCTCCCCCTGGTGTGCACGCTGAACGCCACCCGCGTTTTTGATGCCACCGCTGCACTGCTGGACGTCAGCATCACGGAGTTCAACGACCTGGCGCTGTCCGCCGGAAGCGGTGCGGGGGGCCTGACCCTGGTGCCCTATTTCGACGGCGAGCGCACGCCGAACCTGCCGGATGCCACCGGCTCCCTGCACGGGATTACCCGCGGGAACTACACGCCTGCCAACCTGGCGCGCGCCGCCGTCGAAGGCGTCGTGTGCTCCCTGGCGGACGGGCTGGCGGCGCTGCAGGGCCAGGGGGTGGAGGCGCGGCGGATTATCCTGGTGGGCGGCGGGGCACAATCGGCTGCGGTGCAGGAGGTGGCGGCACAGCTGCTGGGGATCAACATCACCGTGCCGCGTCCCGGCGAGTACGTGGCCGACGGCGCCGCCCGCCAGGCCGCAGGGGTACTCACCGGGCACTTCCCGCAGTGGGCGCTTGACGCCGTCGACCTCCCCGCAGGCAAGGACGACGCCGGCGTGCTGGCCCGCTACCGCCGGTACGCCTCGCTGTACGCCTGACGACCCGAAACGTGAAAAGACCCGGACCGCACACGCGGTCCGGGTCTTTTTGGTGGGGCGCAGGCTCCTGCCGTGACGTTAGCAGGAGCCCGCGGTCTGGTCAGGACATCCAGAGTGGGTCAGGCGTACGGGAGGACAAGCTCCGCGTAGCGCTCCTTCACCGTGGACAGGACCGTGTTGCCGTCCGTGTCCCAGATGTCCTGGTTAAAGATTTCCACTTCGATGTCACCGGTGTACCCGGCGTCGCGCACCCAGGTGCCGATGGTGGCGAAGTCCACCACGCCGTCGCCCATGTATCCACGGGAAAGCAGCGGATCGGCGGCGATGGGCATGTTGAAGTCGCACACCTGGTAGGAAGCGATGCGGCCTTCCCGGCCGGCGCGTTCGATTTGCGCCTTCAGTTCGGGGTCCCACCAGACATGGAAGGTGTCGACGGCGACGCCCACGGTGGCGGCGTCGAACGGCGCCGCAAGGTCCAGGGCCTGGGCCAGGGTGGAGATCAGGGCGCGGTCCGCGGCGTACATAGGGTGCAGCGGCTCCAGGACCAGGCGGACCCCGTTCTCCTCTGCGAAGGGAACCAGGTCGGCCAGGCGGTCAGCGACCCGGCGGCGTGCAGCCACCACGTCCTTCTCTCCCGCAGCCAATCCGCCCACCACCAGGAACAGTTCCCGGGTGTCCAGCGCGACGGCTTCGAGGATGGCGGCCCGGTTGTCCGCCAGCGCCGCAGTCTGGCCCTCTGCGTCAGGTGCGGTGAGGAAGCCGCCCCGGCACAGTGAGGAAACCCGAAGGCCGGCGTCCTTGATCAGCCGGGCCGCCTTGTCCAGGCCGGCCTCCTCCACGCGGTCGCGCCAGGGACCGATGGCGGGGATCCCGGCGTTGACGCAGCCGTCAACCACCTGGGCGAGGGTCCACTTCTTGGTGGTGGCGCTGTTGATGGAGAGGCGTGAGAAGTCGCTCATACTCCCACTCCATTGATCCGCAGGTAGTCGGACATCCGGAACGCAGCCAGTGCCGGGTCCCGCAGCAGGCCGGCCTGGTCCGCCAGTTCGAAGGTTTTGGCCAGGTGGCAGACGGACCGTCCGGAGTGCAGGCCGCCCACCATTTGGAAGCCGGGCTGCTTGCCGTTGAGCCAGGACATAAATGCGATGCCGGTCTTGTAGTAGAACGTGGGGGCGCTGAAGATGTGCTTGCCCAGTTCGCGCGTGGAGTCCAGGATTTCGCGTGCCTTGGCGGTGTTGCCGGCGTCGTAGTTCTGCAGTGCAACCGAGGCTGCCGGGTAAATGGCTGCGAAGATCCCCAGCAGGGCGTCCGAGTGATGGGTGCCGTCGCCGTCGATCAGTTCGGGATAGTTGAAGTCGTCGCCGGTGTAGAGGCGGACGCCTTCGGGGAGGGCAGCCCGGAGGGCAACCTCGTGGCTGGCATCCAGCAGCGAGACCTTGACGCCGTCCACCTTGTCCGCGTTGTCCTTGATGAGGCCCAGGAACGTCCCGGTGGCGGTGGCAACATTGTCGGATCCCCAGTAGCCCGCGAGGGCGGGATCAAACATGGTGCCCAGCCAGTGGAGGATCACCGGCTGGTCCACTTCCTGCAGCAGGGTGGAATACACCTTCAGGTAGTCGTCAGGCCCGGTGGCAACCTTGGCAAGGGCACGCGATGCCATCAGTATGACTTTGGGACCGGCCTCGGTGATCACGGCAATCTGCTCGCGGTACGCCTCAAGCACAGCCTTGATGCCGGCTTCGCCGACCGGCAGGGAGTCGATGTCCAGCTGGTCCGTGCCGGCGCCGCAGGAAACCAGGTCCCGGACCGACTTCCCGGCTGTCGCCGCGTTTCCGGCCGCGACCACCGAGGCCGCTTCAACGCCGGTCCGCTTGATGAGCTGCTGCGTGGCTGCCCAGTCAAGGCCCATGCCCCGCTGGGCGGTGTCCATGGCGTCTGCCACACCGAGCCCGTAGGACCACAGCTCATGGCGGTAGGCCATGGTCGCGTCCCAGTCGAGCCGGGCCGGGGCTCCGGGGGTGTTGTCAGCGAGGACCTCGGGGATGACATGCGCGGCAGCGTAGGCGCGCCGGGCAGTCAGCGGGGCCGTCGGGCGGGCCCAGGAGGTGCCGCCCTGCAGCCGGTATTCGCGGGTGCCGCCGTCGTGGGAGGGAAGGATGAGCGAGGTCATTAGAGGGTGATCTCCGGGATGTCGAGGGTGCGGCGTTCATCGTTGGACTTCAGGCCGAGCTCGGCAAGCTGGACGCCGCGGGCGGCGGACAGCAGCCCGAAGCGGTGCTCGCGGCCGGCCACGACGTCGCGGAGGAACTCTTCCCACTGAAGCTTGAAGCCGTTGTCCAGCTCGGCGTTGGCGGGGACTTCCTGCCACTGGTCGCGGAAGGACTCGGTGACGGGCAGGTCCGGGTTCCAGACCGGCTTGGGGGTGTGGGCGCGCTGCTGGGCAACGCACTTGTTCAGGCCGGCGACGGCGGAGCCGTGGGTACCGTCCACCTGGAACTCCACCAGTTCATCGCGGTACACGCGCACTGCCCAGGACGAGTTGATCTGGCCGATGACTTCGTCGCCGCCCGGGGTCTCGAGCTCGAAGATGCCATAGGAGGCGTCATCCGCCGTGGCCTTGTATTCCTTGCCGGCTTCGTCCCAGCGTGCCGGGATGTGGGTGGCAGTCTTGGCATTGACGCTCTTGACCTTGCCGATGATGCCCTCAAGGACGTAGTTCCAGTGGCAGAACATGTCCGTGGTCATTCCGCCGCCGTCTTCCTTGCGGTAGTTCCACGAGGGGCGCTGCGCTGCCTGGATGTCGCCTTCGAAGACCCAATAGCCGAACTCACCGCGGATGGACAGGATGCGGCCGAAGAAGCCTTCGTCCACCAGGCGGCGGAGCTTGACCAGGCCGGGAAGGTAGAGCTTGTCATGGACGACGCCGGCCGTGACGCCGGCTTCCTTGCCGATGCGGGCCAGTTCGATGGCCTCTTCAAGGGTTTCGGCCGTGGGCTTCTCGGTGAAGATGTGCTTTCCGGCGAGCATTGCCTTCTTCAGGGTGGCTGCGCGGAGGCTGGTCATGGACGCGTCGAAGATGACATCCACGGTGGGATCGTTGATGACCGAGTCCAGGTCCGTGGTCCATTCAGCGACCTTGTGCTTTTCGGCCAGTTCGCGGATCTTGGCCTCATTGCGGCCAACCAGGATGGGTTCGACCTGGACGCGGGTGCCGTCCTCCAGGGTGAACCCGCCGGCATCGCGGATGGGCAGGATGGAACGCAGCAGGTGCTGGCGATAGCCCATCCGTCCGGTGATGCCGTTCATGGCGATGCGGATGGTTTTAGTTTCGAAGCCCATGTGTCCTCCACGGTGAGTGAGCAGTTGTACTCAAGCTGGTCTGGGAAAGCGCATTCCCGCTATGTCCATGATGCACCGTGCGGGTAACAGTTGGCAAGCGCTTTCCGGAAGAACTTCAAACTGCCATAATGTGGTGACCCCTTATTGGCCCCCGTTATCCAGGAGATCCCGTGGCTGCAAGTACCCTGACCGAGGTGGCCCGGCTGGCCGGAGTCTCCCCCGCCACCGCATCCCGGGTCTTGAACGGCTCGGCGCGCAAGCCCGGCAAGGACATTGCGGACCGGGTGCGCCAGGCGGCCGACTCCCTCGGCTACATTCCCAATGCCCAGGCCCAGGGGCTTGCGAAATCCAGCTCGGGCCTCATCGGCCTGATCGTCCACGACATTGCCGACCCCTACTTCGCCGCCATCGCCAGGGGCGTCCAGGCTGCCGCCCGGGAACAACGCAAGATGGTGCTCCTGGCCACCACCGGCGGGGCCCCCGGCGAGGAGCGCGAAGCCGTTGCAGCCTTCGCCGCCCGGCGTGCGGACTCGATCGTGATCGCGGGCTCCCGTTCCTGCAGGACCGAGGACCAGGGCGATAATGCTGAACTTGCGGCGGAGCTTGACCGGTACTGCCGCAACGGCGGCCGCGTGGCTGTGGTGGGGCACTCAGTGGTGGGCGCCACCGCTGCTGAGGGCTACCACGTGGTGGCCGTCCCCAACCAGGAGCTGGCAGGGGCCCTGGCCGGTGAACTTGCTGCCGGGTGGGACGGTGACTTCGTCATCATCGGCGGCCCTGAAGGCCTCCTGACATCCGACGACCGGGTCCGCGGCTTCCAGGAAGGCCTGGCCCGGGCAGGCCGCCCACCCGCCGAAATCCTGCGCACCGCATTCAACCGTGCGGGCGGCTATGAAGCCGGCCTCACCCTGGCAGCCAGGATCAAGGCCGGCGGGAAGGATGGTGAAGGGGCCGCGGCCCCAAAGCTGTGCATCTTCGCCGTCAACGACGTCATGGCCATCGGCGCCTCTGCTGCACTGCGCGCTGAAGGACTGCGGATACCCAGGGACGCCACGATCGCCGGCTTCGATGACATCGAGACCCTGCGGGACTTCCGCCCGGCGCTGTCCACCGTCCGGCTGCCGCTGGAGGAGATTGGCAGGCTTGCAACGCAGGCCACGGGACGCGCCACCGGCAGCAGCGATGCCGATGGGGACGAAGAGCAACCGACCGTCAGCGGTGAAGTGACGCTCCGGCGCAGCACCGAGGCGGTGGCCTAGGCATGGCGGCCGCGCTGACCGCCGTCCCCGCATTCAACTCCGCCGGACCCAAGGGTGCCGGGACGAACAGGCCAGCCATCCTGGTCCTGCCAGGCGGCGGCTATGCCCGCCAGGCGGACCACGAGGCGGAGCCGGTGGCCGAGTGGCTCGCCGCGCTGGGAATCCATGCATTCGTGCTGAGGTACCGCGTTGCACCGGACCGGCACCCCGCACCCTTGGAGGACGCCAAGGAAGCCATGCTGCACATCCGCAACGGAGCCCACGGCCTCGCCGTGGATTCGGACCGCGTGGGCGTCCTCGGATTTTCCGCAGGGGGGCACCTTGCCGCCACGCTGTCCACCGCCACGCCAACCGGAAGCACCCACCTGGACGTCCCGGAGGCCGTCCCGGCCCTAACGGTGCTGTGCTACCCCGTGGTGTCCTACACACAGTCCGTACACCAGGGCTCCGTGGACAACCTCCTCGGCAGCGCGCCGCCGTCGGACCTCCTTGCCCAACTCTCCGCCGAACAGCACGTGGGCGCAGCAACCCCTCCGGCATTCCTCTGGCACACGGCCGATGATGCCGCCGTCCCGGTCAGCCACAGCCTGGACTACGCGAGGGCACTCATGAGCGCCGGCGTTCCTGCTGAACTGCATGTCTTTCCCCGCGGGCGCCACGGCCTTGGCCTCGCGGTGGAGGAGCCCGGGCCGGACCAATGGACACAGTTGTGCGCCACCTGGCTGGACCGTGCGGGCTGGACCTCCGGACCTTCTACAGCGGACAGCCCGAACTAGGGCAGCCCGGACAAGGCCAGTGCCCTGATGGTCCAGGACGCCGCATGCGACTCCCCGGGCTTGAGGTGGAGCAGGTCGGTCCCCGAGTTGAAGGCATCCGGCGGGCAGGTCATGGGCTCCACGGCCAGTCCCAGCCGGTCCGGCCCCACGGGCTTGTCCGCGGTGTGGACCTGGACCCAGGGCCACTCGGCGCCCCACTCCAGTTCCACGCCCGTTCCCGCTGGATCCTGCACGCGGACGCGGGCCATCCCCTGCTGGTCCCGTGAGACTCCGGTGAAAGCGTGGTCGATCTTCAAGGAACCGATCCCGCGGGGGCTGCGGAAGTCGAACTCATGCCGCTCCACGCTCTTCATCCCCGTGGGGAGCAGCCTGTCCGGCGTCACCTCAAGGAATTCGGCTGCCGGCAGTTCAAGGATCCAGTCGTCCAGCTTTCCTTCCCCCGCCACCAGGTAGGGATGGGGGCAGGCGCCGTAGGGGGCGGTTGCCCGGCCAACGTTGATGGCCTCTACGGTGCTGCGCAGGCCGTCAGGACCCAGCGAATAGGTAACGGAGACCTCAAGGTCCGACGGATAGTGCGGCCCGGCTTCCACCCTGCAGGCAAGCACCACGGAGTCCGCGGCTGCCTGCTGCAACTTCCAGTCCAGTTCGGTTGCGAGCCCATGCAGGGCGGAGCCGCGCTCGGGTTCGTTGATCGCGGCTTCGAAGTCCTTGCCCGCGTAGGTGTACTTGCCGTCCGCCAGCCGGTTGGGCCAGGGCACGCAGATGACGCCCCGGTAGTCCGGGATACGCCCCTCCGAACCAAAGCCCACCACCAGGTCCCGTCCCTGGTGCCGCAGCTCGCGCAAAGCGCCCCCGCGGGTTGTCACCACCGCAGTATAGGGGCCATTGGCGATGCTGAGTTCCGTGGATGGCATGGGATTCCTCTTGGCAGCCGGTTCGTTGTTGTTAGCGCTAACCAGCCTAGCGTAAATCTTCTCCAGCGCGGATCTGCAGAACCGCCTGCCGCGGGAGCGCGGCGCCCGCTGCTGCCGCTCCCCTGCGCTGGCTAAGGTTGAATCATGAACCACGGGGAGGCCATGAATGGCCGCGTGCTCGCTGCCGTCCGCACCGGACTGCGGGAACGGGCCGATCCCGTACGGGCGGCCGGCGCGGGGGCCTACCTGAAATCCACAATTCCCTGCCTGTGCGCGTGCCCGAGGTACGGCATATCGTTTCAGCGGCGGCGGCCGGGGCTCCGTTCGACTCACCGGACCAGCTCCGGGCCACCGCCCTGGAGCTGTGGCGCGGCGCCGCTGCCAGGGAGGAGCGGTATGCCGCGATCGATCTCACCGCCAACCGCATGGTCAGCGGCGACATGGGGATGCTGCCTGTCTACGAGGAATTCATCCGCAGTGGCGCGTGGTGGGACCTTGTGGACGGCACAGTTGGACGGCTGTGCGGGCTTCTGCAGGCCAACCGCACCGAGATGACAGCAGTACTGCTTGGCTGGAGCACTGATCCTGACTTGTGGATCCGGCGGGCGGCCATCCTGTCGCAGCTCAAGGCGAAAGCTGCAACTGATGCCTCACTGCTGGCGCGCATAGTGGACGCGAACCTGGCAGACCCGGAGTTCTTTATCCGAAAGGCCATCGGCTGGGCGCTGCGCGAGTACGGCAAAACCGATCCTGCGTGGGTTGCCGCGTTTGTGGGTGCACACGCTGCCGCCATGAGTCCCCTGTCGCGGAGGGAGGCAGTCCGCCACCTGGCGCCTGTTAGATGACGGGGCGTTCGACGACGTTCTCGTGGGTCTTCCGGAACAGCCGGCGGGTGCGGGGATCCCAGAAGATCAGGTACAGGCCGAACAGCAGGCCGGTCACCGCAGCAGCCACGCGGGCCAGGGCGAGCGCAAATCCCAGGTCCTCGGTCTGCAGGTACGGGAAGACTTCCAGCTGGTCCGAGATGGCATAGATCATGAAGAAGGAAACAACAAAGTAGAGCGCCTTGACCTGCCAGTCGTTCCTGATTCCGGTGACGGCAAAGAGCGGTATCAACCACACGACGTACCAGGACTGGATCATGGGGGCAAGGAGGACCACCGCAGCAAAGGCAAGGGTGAGGCGGCGTATCAGCCGGTCATAGTCCCCACGGAAGATCTGCCAGGCGATGACGCCCACGGCCAGCAGTTTCCCGGCGTCGGACACAAACCCTGCCAGGGTGGCGCCGTCGAGCCCGAATGAGTTGGCCAGTGAGGCAACCACCATGCCGATCAGCCCCACCGGCGCATACCAGATGGAGATGCTGCCCGGCGCGGAGAGTCCGTTGATCCAGCCGAAGCCGAAACCGTTGACCATGCTCATTGCGGCCAGGATGCCCAGGCTTAGCGCCGCCGTCAGGCCCCAGAACGTGAACTTCCGGAGCCAGCCCGCGTCCTTGCCCGCCCACAGCAGACCAATGAACGGCAGGAACACGATGGTGATGGGCTTTACGGCGATGGAAAGGGTCACCAGGACAACGCCGCGGACAACCCTGTGCGTGGCGGAGTAATAGAGTCCGGCGAGCGCCAGTCCGATCATCAGTGCGTCGTTGTGGACGCTGGCGATAAAGTTCGTCAGGAACAGCGGGTTCGCGGCGGTGAGCCACAGGGCACGGTGCGGATTGACGCCGTGGAGTTCAGCGAGCTTTGGAACGTAGACAACGCACAGGACAACGCCTGCCAGCGCCACCAGGCGGAACAGCATCACGCTGGCTTCGGGCTGGACGTTGGTGGACCAGACAACCAGCTGCTCGATCCACAGGAACAGCTGGCCGTAAGGAACGGGGGCTTCGGTCCACATCTTGTCCGCGCCGAGCTGGAAGTAGTTGGACAGTGCCGAGATGCCGTTCTCGTACGGGTTGAAACCCTCCACCATCAGCCGGCCCTGCCCGATGTACGCGTAGACGTCCCGGCTGAAGAGTGGCACGCTGAACATCATGGGCAGCCCCCAAGCCACCACTGCCATCAAGGTAGCTTTGCGGGCCTCGTCGCCCCACACCCGGACCCTCTGCCCGAGCCTGAGCCAGGCCCGCACCAGGAGCATGCCTCCCACCGCCAGCAGGATGATCGAGAGCGCAACGCCGGCCGCTTCAGCACGCATCCAGATGAACAATGGCATCCTGCGGAACTCCGACACCGGAGCCAGCCAGCCCACTCCCAGGGATCCGATCAGCATGAACATGGATCCCACGAATCCGGCAAGGAGCGGGGAACGGGGATTATCCACTTCCGCACCGCCCGCTGCGGCAGTAGCGGCGGCCGCCGTCTCCCTCGTCGCAGGCACAGGCGCCGTCATCTCAGGAACGTCCAATCTTTCTCGTTTGCGGTTCCGCCTGGCGGGGAACCGGCCGGGGCGAGTCACCACGGGAGCGGCACGACCCGCCGCGTCTCCGAAATCCTAGCACCGGCCGGTGGCCGGGAGGTGAAACGGTAGGCTGGTCCGGTGCCTATATCTAACGAACGAATCGTCTGGATCGACTGTGAAATGACCGGTCTGGACATCAAGAACGATGCCCTGATCGAGGTGGCCGCCCTGGTCACCGATTCGGAACTGAACATCTTTGGCGACGGCGTCGATGTGGTCATCAAACCCGATGACGCCGCAGTGGCCCAGATGAACGACTTTGTCCGGGACATGCACACCAAATCAGGGCTCCTTAACGAGCTGCCGCATGGCAAGACGATGGCCGAGGCCGAAGCCGCCGTCATGGAGTACATCTCCAAGTGGGTCCCGGATCCGCGCAAGGCACCCCTGGGCGGCAACTCCGTGGGGACGGACCGCGTGTTCCTGTCCCGCGACATGCCCGCAGTGGTGGAGCACCTGCACTACAGGGTGATCGACGTCAGCACCATCAAGGAGCTTTCCCGCCGCTGGTTCGCCCGGGCCTACTTCCAGTCGCCGGCGAAGAAGGGCGGACACCGCGCCCTGGGGGACATCAAGGACTCCATTGACGAGCTCCGCTACTACCGCGAAGCTGTGTTCGTGCCTTCGCCCGGACCGGACAGCGCCACAGCCCAGCGGATCGCCAAGCGCATTACGGCGGCCGAAGATGCACCGGAAGCGTAATCTGCGCCACCTTTCACGGATTTTTCCGCGAAATCGGCCAAAGTGGACAAAGCACCCCTGAAGAGCAGGTAAGCTATATGAGTTGCCTTTCCAGAGGGCCGGTTCGCCGGTAAATCTGCAGGCACATGGTGGGCTTAGCTCAGTTGGCAGAGCGCCTGGTTGTGGTCCAGGAGGTCGCGGGTTCAACCCCCGTAGCTCACCCTCACGGGACGGTATGTGCAGCCGTCCGCACAGGAGGCCGCACCGGATATCCGGTGCGGCCTCCTTCTTTTTTTCACTGTTCCTGCACACTTTTCTTTGCACGAGAAACCGCCGAAGGACCACCTGAAGATGACCGTTCTGCCAATCACCATCTGGGGAGAACCCGTACTGCACCGCCGGGCTTCCGAGGTGGAAGTCTTCGACGACGAACTGCGCACCTTGATAGCGGACATGTTCGAAACGAACGACGCCGCCAACGGCGTGGGCCTCGCGGCACCCCAGGTGGGTGTGGGCAAGAGGATCTTCGTGTACAAGTACGCCAACGACGACAGCGCTCCCCCCACCGGCGTGGTGGTCAATCCCGTCCTGACCCTATCCAAGATTTCCGGTGCCGTGCCGGACCCTGACGAGGAAGAGGAAGGGTGCCTGTCCTTTCCCAGCGGCCAGTACCCGCTCAAGCGCGCGGAATGGGCCCGGGTTGAAGGGTTCGACGGGTTCGGGCAGCCGGTCAAGTTCGAGGCCACGGGCTGGTTTGCCCGCGTGATCCAGCACGAATATGACCACCTGGACGGCAAGCTGTACGTGAACCGGCTCATGGACCGGTACAAACGCAAGGCCATGAAGCTGGCGAAGAAGAACGGCTGGGGTGTTCCCGGCCTGACCTGGATGCCAGGCGTGGATCCGGACCCTTTCGGCCACTAGGCCCGACGGCGGAGCGGCCCGGGCGCCTTGGCCCGGCAGCGGCCGTGCTTGAACGGTAATGCGATCCAGCCGCGGTCACGGCTCAGCGGGCGGCAACAGTCTGTTGTCCGGGGCAGGATCCCAGGACACGCTTCATGGCGTCCTTTTCCGCTGCGGTGACCCAGAGCCCGTAGGCTGCCTTCACCGAAATCTGGCGCGCCACATAGTGGCACCGGATCGACTTGTTCTTGGGGAGCCAGGTGGCGGCGTCGCCGGCGCCCTTCTGCTGGTTTGCCGGACCGTCGGCGGCGATGAGGTTAAGGGGATCGTTGGCGAGGCTCTGCCGCTGCCCCGCCGCCAGGGCCTGGGCGCCCTTCTGCCAGGCGTCAGACAGGGCGACCACATGGTCGATCTGGACTGCCCGGCTGCTCTCGGAACCGCGGCGGAAGTCCACAAACTGTGCGGTATAGGGCTCCTGGAACGACCCCGCGGCCACCCGGCATTTGGAGCCTTCCGTCATCACCACGGCAGTGAGGTCGCGCCGCAGGATGTCGTTGCGGGTATCGCATCCGTTCCGGTCCACGTCCTGCCAGGCGGGGCCAAAGGCTTCCCGGCTGTAGTCCGATGAGGCGGCCCGTCCCTTCACGGCCAGCCCTTCCAGGGCGGCCAGGGCAGTACCTGGGGGCACCGGGTGGACAGGCTCAACGGGTTTCATCCACGCCGGGTCAAAAACAGGGGCTTCGGTGGGGCCGGAAACGGCAGGTTCCGCAAGGGCGAACTGCCCTGCGGTGAAGAACCAGAACAGGGCCGCCAGTGCAGACACTGCCGCTGCTGCCAGGATTCCCCACGCCTGCCGGGAACGCCGGCGCGCCCGTCTGTACGAGGACCAGCTCACGGTCATGCGGTTCCTGGGCTTCCGGTGTTCTCATGCACCAGAAGAGCCTAGGACACCCGCCCGGCATGCCCGCCGATATCCACAGTGTTGAGGGCGAGTGAAAGGTCACACCGGGCGGGACTACTGCTCCCGCATCACCCTTCGAAGGTCTTCCTCGGCTATTGCCAGCAGCCCTTCCAGCTGGCGCACCCGGTCCGCGCCGGCGTCGCCCGTTTTGTACGCGGCCCGGGCGCCCTCAAGCAGCCGGACCGCCTCTTTGTGGTTGGCTTTGGCGACGTCAAGGGCGTGCTCAAGGGTTGTCTCGTGCTGAAGCGTCGAATCATTTTCCATGCCACCAGTGTGGTCCCGTTTCCCGGCTGATTCCAGCACCATCAGCCGGGAAATCGGGAGCGACCCGAAGGGAGCCTAGACAGCGATGGCAGCGAGGGCTGCTGCGCTTTCCTTCGCCGGGAACGACGGCGGGTTCACGCCTGCCATTTCCTCCATGACGCGGACCACCTGGCAGCTGTAGCCGAACTCGTTGTCGTACCAGACGTACAGCACCAGGTTCTTGTCGTTCGAGATAGTGGCAAGGCCATCAACGATGCCCGCGCGCCGGGACCCGACGAAGTCGGTGGACACCACCTCGGGCGAGTCGATGTAGTCGATCTGCTTGCGCAGGTCCGAGTGCAGGGACATTTCCCGCAGGTAGTTGTTGACCTCGTCCTTGGTGGTCCCGTTCTCCAGGCTCAGGTTCAGGATGGCAAGGGACACGTCCGGGGTGGGAACGCGGATGGAACTGCCGGTCAGTTTGCCAAGCAGCTCGGGGAGCGCCTTCGCTACTGCCTTGGCGGCGCCGGTCTCCGTGATCACCATGTTCAGTGCTGCGGACCGGCCGCGGCGGTCGCCCTTGTGGAAGTTGTCGATCAGGTTCTGGTCATTGGTGAAAGAGTGGACGGTCTCCACATGCCCATGGACCACGCCGAACTTGTCGTTGATCGCCTTAAGTACAGGCGTGATGGCGTTGGTGGTGCAGGACGCTGCGGACACAATCTGGTCCGTGTCCTCGATGGTGCCCTGGTTGATGCCGTGCACGATGTTCTTCAGGTCGCCCTTGCCGGGGGCAGTCAGGAGCACCCGTGCAACACCCTTGCTCTGCAGGTGCTGGGAAAGTCCTTCGGCATCACGCCAGCGCCCGGTGTTGTCCACGACCAGGGCGTTGTTGATGCCGTAGGCGGTGTAGTCGATGGTTGCCGGGTTGTCGGAGTAGATGACCTGCACCTGGACGCCGTTGGCCGTAATGGTGTTGGCTTCCTCGTCAATCCGGATGGTGCCTTCAAAGGAACCGTGCACGGAATCGCGGCGCAGCAGGCTGGCGCGCTTGGAGAGGTCGTTGTCCGAACCCTTGCGCACGACGATGGCGCGCAGCCGCAGGCCGTGGCCGCCGCCTGCCTTTTCGATCAGGAGGCGGGCCAGCAGCCGGCCGATCCGGCCGAAGCCGTAAAGCACCACATCGGTGCTGGTGCGGTCATCGCCGCCCCGCTTGCCTACGACGTCGGCCAGTTCCGCGCGGAGGAATTCTTCCAGGGTGGCGCCGTTGCCCTCTTCCTTGAACTTCTGGTTCAGCCGTGCAATGTCGATCGCTGCCGCTCCGAGCTCCAGGGTGGCCAGGGTGTTCAGGAGCGGCGCGGTCTCCTCCAGGAGGAGTTCGTCCTTGCTCATGCGGCGCGCAAAACGGTGCGCCTTGAGGATGTTCATAGTGGACTTGTTGATCAAACTCCGGCCATGGATGCTGGTCACCACGTTGTTTTCGCGGTACAGCCGGCCGATCACCGGAATCATGGCCTCAGCGAGGGCCTCGCGGCCCATCCACGTATCAAGACAAGAATCTGACGTCTGGCTCACAGAAATACCTTCCTCGGTTCAGCCGCATACGTCCTCGTACACGGTTGTCGGCCACCACATGTTGTGCAGGGGCACCTGCGCCCACGGGGGTCGGCCCCCGGGCGCCTGGATTACGCAAAGAAAAACCGCCGGCTGCGAACGCAACTCCGGCGGAGGAACTCCTGCGTCCGGATCCATTCTAAGTTGGCTGGCCTCCGCAAAACGGCCCCAGTCGAGTGAAATCACTCACAGGGAGGTCCGCCGCGGCGGGACCTGTCAATTGTGGATGGCCGAATAGAGATTGAGGCTGGACGAAAAAACCACCCAGGACAGATAGGGAAGCATCAACAGCCCCGCGGCAGGGCTGACCGGACCGAACCGCAGGATGAGGAACGCAACAGATATCCCCAGGCCGCCAATCACCAGGAAAGCCGTCCAGAGGGCAGCGGCGCCGAACAACGGAAACAGCCCGAAGAACGCCAGCGGCCACGCGGCGTTGAGCACCAGCTGGATGAGGTAGCCCGCCAGGGTGCCTCCCGTGAGGAACCCTTTGCGCCAGACCAGCCAGGCGGCCACCGCCACCGCGACGTACAGCAGCATCCACATGCTCCTGAACATCCAGCCCGGCGGCATCCAGGGGGCCTTTACCGACACCGCAAACCAGCCGCTGGAATGCAGGATGATGGGGACCGACGCGGCGGCCCAGGCGGCCACCGAAAGCGAAAAGAATCCGGCAAGGGCAAGAGCCTGCTGACCACGTCCGGGAAGCTGCTGCGGAGCGGGAGCACCGGGGTTGTCTTGCGGGTCATCATTTGCGGGCACGGTTCAGCATCCCCAACCCATCGTCCAAGGTCAAACCGGGAAAGAATGGATGGGTTGACCGATACGCCGGGTTCTGTGCTCCCGTTCCGTTACCGGCACGGGAGTAGCGGCCATCCATCTACGAACGCCGTTGCCGGCGCCCTCCAGCGGCCTACCCGGACACTCGGGCGGGCAGCCCTCAAACGTGTCCTGTCTGGCCTTGCTCCGGGTGGGGTTTACCTAGCCTTCCCGGTCACCCGGGAAGCTGGTGGTCTCTTACACCACCGTTTCACCCTTACCTGGTTCGTGCCGCTTTCAAACCGGCGCGACCCAGGCGGTCTGTTCTCTGTGGCACTGGCCTGCGGGTTACCCCGAGTGGGCGTTACCCACCACCCTGCCCTGCGGAGCCCGGACGTTCCTCGAGCCACTTGCGTGACGCGCGGCCGCCTGGTCAACCCATCCACCCCCAGTCTACCGGCGAGCTGGGACTTTCCCGCCGCCGGTAGGATCGGACGGTGCTGATTCTGCTTCCCCCTTCCGAAGGCAAGACACCCGCCGGCAGCGGTTCCGCCGTCGACTGGCCTTCCCTGAGCTTCCCGGAGTTGAACTCCTGCCGCGCCAAAGTGCTTGAGGCGCTGGGAACGGTGAGCGCCCACGAGGATGCGCTCGCGCTGCTGGGTGTGGGGGCATCGCTGAAGGATGACGTCCGGCGCAACACCCGGCTTCATGCCGAACCGGCGGCTCCCGCCCACCGGATTTATTCGGGCGTGCTGTATGACGCCCTGGGCTACAAAACCCTCACGGCTGGGCAGCGCCGCAAGGCCAACGAGTCCGTGGTGGTGGTTTCCGCGCTCTGGGGCGCCATCCGTTTTGGCGACAGCGTGCCCGCTTACCGGCTGTCCATGGGCACATCACTGCCCGACGTCGGCCGCCTCGCCCCGTTCTGGAAGCCGCAGCTTAGCGGGGCCCTTGCCGCTGCAGTGGAAGGGCACCTGCTGGTTGATTGCCGCTCCAGCACTTACGCGGCGGCATGGGCGCCGCCGGCGGCGCAGACCGTCTCGGTCAATGTGTTTACCGACGTCAATGGAGTGCGCAAGGTGGTGAGCCACTTCGCCAAGCACACCCGGGGCGAACTGGCTAGGCATTTGCTGGTGCGGCGCGGAAAGGCCCCGGCAACGCCGTCGGAACTCCTGAAAGCGGCCCGCGAAAAGTGGGACGCTGAGCTGGTGGACGGTTCCGCCCGCAAGCCGCACGCCCTGAACATCATCCTGCCGGGCTGATTCCCCGCCCCTCCCCAACCAGGTAGCGCTAAGTGTCGTTATGAGCCGCCAAAACGACACCTAACGCTACTTACTTAAGTCAGGCCCACTCGTCGGACCGGACCAGGATGGCGCCGGAGTCCGGGCAAAAGACGATGTCGTCGGCAGCAGCGGCTTTGATTTCAGCAAGGTCGCCCGGGCTGAGCTTCATGCCCGACGCCTCGGAGGTGCCGTGGAAGAGCCTGGCGGCGCCAACCCCGCGCCTGGCCAATGTCTTTTCGTAGATCGCCAGCATGCCCGGCTCGAGGCCGGCAGCGAATTCGGTGCGCTGGGCGCGGAGACCGCTGGCTTCCGCCTCCACCGTGGCCAGGTCCGCGTCCAGTTCGGCGCGGATGGTACCGAAGGATCCCTGGATGTCGTCCACTATCCCCTGCTGCCGGGCCTGGGTGGCCCGCAGGGAATCAAGGCGCTCCATCACCTCAAGTTCAATGTCCTCCAGGTCCGAGCGCCGTTTGTTGAGCGAGGCAATGTCCTTTTGGAGGGCCACCAGGTCCTTGGACAGGCCGGTGCCGCTGTTCAGCCGGGCCTCATCCCGCTGGATGCGCGAGGCAACCTGTTCCACGTCCGCCTCGGCACGCTTGAGTTCGGCTTCGGCGTCGTGGACGGCAACTTTCGCCGCGCCCAGTTCACCGTTGGCCACGGAGAGGGCAGCTTGAAGGTCCCTGATGCGCGGATCGTTTTCCAGCGCGCGGCGGCGGTTCGCGAGCGACTTCAGTTTGGCATCCAGCCCCTGCAGCCCAAGCAACTTCAACTGTTCCGCCGGTGCTGCCTTCGCCACTGTTACCTCCGCTTGGTCCCTTCCGGCCGGAGCCGGGCGCCTGGACGGCGCTTCCTAGACTCTAGCGCCTGCCCTGCTCCCCCGCCTCGCCGCTTACCCACCGGCTCCGGGCTTAGCCCGGGGTAAGGATGAAGTCCCAGGGATCGCTGTTGGTGGTGCTGACCTGGATTTCGACGTCGTGGCCCTGGTCGGCGAGGACGTTGCCCAGCGCGGCTGCGGCAGCAGGCAGCCAGAGCCACTCGCTGGCGAAGTGCGAAACGTCGATCAGGTAGGGCCTGCCGTTCAGGGAAGCCTCCCGCGCCTCCGACGCCGGATGGTGGCGGAGGTCCGCGGTGACGTAGACATCTGCGTTGCTGGCCCGGACCTCGTTGAAGAGCGAGTCCCCCGCGCCGCCGCAGACGGCTATGCGCCGCACAAGGCCGTCCTTGTCGCCGGACACCCGCACTCCCCCTGCCACGGAAGGCAGGATGCCAAACACCCGGGCTGCGAAGTCCCCCAGGCTGATGGCCTCGGGCAGGTCCCCTACCCGGCCGATGCCCTCCTCCGGCAGGCCGTTTGCTGCCACGGTGAGCGGGGCCGCGTCCTGCAGGCCCAGGGCGTCGGCCAGGACATCGGAAACGCCGCCGACGGCGGAATCACCGTTGGTGTGGACCGTCAGGAGGGCTGTGCCGGACTCGATCAACCGGTGGACGGCACGGCCTTTGGGCGTGGTGGCAGCGACGGTGGTGACACCCTTCAGCAGCAGCGGATGGTGGGTAATCAGGAGTTCGGCGCCCCACTCCACGGCTTCTTCGATAACTTCCAGGGTGGGGTCCACGGCAAACATGACCTTCGTGACAGGAGTGGAGGGGTGTCCGGCCACCAGCCCCACCTCGTCCCAGTTCTCCGCCAGGGACTCGGGCCACAGTTCCTCCACGGCCAGGAGCATCTCGCCGAGGGTGGGCGCCTGGGGGTGCCCGGCGGCGGCGTCCTTGCCGGCCTCGTCCCTGCCGGCCGCCTCTTCGCCGGAAGGGGCCTCGCCGCCGCGAGGCCCGCCGTCGTGATTCTCGGGGCCGGTAACGTCGGTGTCCACAGGTTCCATAGTCTTAGTTTTACCCCATGGCACCGTCCGCGCCGCACGTTGACAGGCGGCGCCCGCGGCGTCCAGGGAATCATCCGGCGCCCCCAACCATTGAAGAGGTCATGAAAACTTTTGTTTTAGGCGGAGGCTGCTTCTGGTGCCTCGACGCTGTCTACCAGAAGACCAAGGGTGTCAGCGCCGTGGTGTCCGGCTACACGGGCGGCCATGACCCCAACCCCGACTATTACTCCGTGTGCAACGGCACCACCGGGCACGCCGAGGTGGTGGCTGTGACGTTCGACGAGGAGATCATCCCGGAAGAGGTGGTCCTTGACATGTTCTTTGCCCTGCACGATCCCACAACGCTGAACCGCCAGGGCTACGACGTGGGAACCCAGTACCGTTCCTCGATGTTCTACGAGACCACCGAGGAGAAGATACTGTTCGAGGAAGCGATCGACCGCAACCAGGCGCTCTGGACGCATCCGATTGTCACGGAGGTCAGCCGGCTGCCGCGCTTTCATGTGGCGGAGGACTTCCACCAGAACTACTACGCCAAGCATCCCGAGCAGGGGTACTGCCAGGTGATCATCAACCCCAAACTCGCCAAGGCCCGGAAATATTACTCTGCATGGCTTAACGCTTAGCCACCGTTACGCGGCCTCGTTAGGCTGACCTCAGTATTCACCCTTCAGAGATAGGCGTATGTACATGGCACGGATCTATGACGATGTAACCCAACTGGTCGGCGGCACTCCGCTGGTCAAGCTGAACCGGCTCAGCGAGGGGCTGGATGCCACCGTCGCCGTCAAGCTTGAGTTCTACAACCCGGCCAACAGCGTCAAGGACCGTATCGGCGTGGCAATCGTCGACGCCGCGGAGAAGTCCGGTGCCCTGAAGCCCGGCGGCACCATCGTTGAAGGCACCTCCGGGAACACCGGCATCGCCCTGGCCATGGTGGGCGCAGCCCGCGGCTACAAGGTCATCCTCACCATGCCCGAGACCATGTCCACCGAGCGCCGAGTGATGCTGCGCGCCTTCGGTGCCGAGATCGTCCTGACCCCGGGCTCCGAGGGAATGCGCGGGGCCGTGGAGAAGGCCCAGGAAATCGTGGCCAACACGGAAAACTCCATTTGGGCCCAGCAGTTCGCCAACGAGGCCAACCCCGAAATCCACCGAACCACCACGGCGGAGGAAATCTGGGCTGACACCGACGGCGCAGTGGACATCTTCGTTGCGGGCGTCGGCACCGGCGGAACCGTGACCGGCGTCGGCCAGGTCCTGAAGGAACGCAAGCCCGGCGTCCAGATCGTGGCGATCGAGCCCAAGGACTCCGCAATCCTGAACGGCGGCGCGCCCGGCCCGCACAAGATCCAGGGCATCGGAGCCAACTTCGTCCCGGAAATCCTGGACACCAACGTCTACGACGAGGTCCTGGACGCCACCCTTGAGGACTCAGTCCGCGTGGCCCGCGAACTCGGCGTCAAGGAGGGCATCCTTGGCGGCATCTCCTCCGGTGCCATCGTCTGGGGCGCCCTGGAGCTGGCGAAGCGCCCCGAAAACGCGGGCAAGCTGATCGTTGCCATTGTCTGCGACTTCGGCGAGCGTTACATCTCCACCGTGCTCTATGACGACATCCGCGGCTGATCAGGCCGCTGTTCGCCCGTTTCCTGTAGAAAGAACTCTGTGGGCTTTTTCGCAAGACTGAAGGAAGACCTCGACGCCGCCCGGTCGCACGACCCGGCGGCTCGAGGTTCTTTTGAGAACTTTTTCGCTTACTCCGGGCTGCACGCCATCTGGATCCACAGGCTGACGCACAGGCTGTGGCAGGATCCGGCGCTGCGTTTTCCGGCACGGCTGCTCTCGCAGCTGGGCCGGTTCATGACCGGGATCGAGATCCATCCTGGCGCAACCATCGGCCGCCGCTTCTTCATCGACCATGGAATGGGCGTGGTCATCGGGGAAACCGCCGAAATCGGCGAGGACGTGATGATCTACCACGGGGTCACCCTTGGCGGCCGGTCACTCGCGCGGATCAAACGCCACCCCACCATCGGCGACCGCGTGACCATCGGCGCGGGAGCGAAGATCCTGGGCCCGATCACCATCGGCCGGGACAGCGCCGTGGGTGCCAACGCCGTGGTGGTCAAGGACGCACCGCCGGAATCGATCGTCACCGGCGTTCCCGCGAAGTGGCGCCACCGTGACGCCCAGCGCGAGACCAAGCCTGCGGTGGACCCGGCGGAATACGACATCGAATACCGCATCTGACGGTGGCGGCCGGCCCTTGGGCCGTCAGCAAAAAGCTGCACACGAAGAAAAGGCGGGCAGTTCCCGGATCACCGGAAACTGCCCGCCTTTTGCATACTGCAGCGGAACCTAGTGGGTGTCTACTGCTTCGATTTCGGACTTGTCCTCGCCCCAGAGGGTGTGGAACGTGCCTTCTGCATCGACACGGCCGTAGGTGTGGGCACCGAACAGGTCACGCTGGCCCTGGATGAGGGCTGCCGCGACCCGCTTGCGGCGCAGGCCGTCGTAGTACGCCAGCGAGGAGGAGAAGACCGGGACCGGAATTCCCAACTGGACCGCGGTGGCCACCACGCGGCGCCAGGCCGGAAGGGCTGCGGCAATGGCTTCCGTGAAGGCCGGAGCAAACAGCAGGTTTGCCGGCTTCTCGTCAGCGGCGTAGGCCTTGGTGATGTCCTTGAGCAGTTCGGCGCGGATGATGCAGCCGGCCCGCCACAGAGAGGCGATCTCGTCCAGCTTCAGGTCCCAGTTGTATTCCTTGGCTGCGGAGGTGAGCATGTCCAGGCCCTGGGCGTAGGACACCAGCTTGGAGGCGTAGAGCGCCTGGCGGACGTCTTCAACGAAGGTTTCGGGGATTTCGACGTCGGCCTCGTTGCCTGCCAGCAGTTCCTGGCCGAGCTTGCGCTGGGCTGCCTGGGAAGAGAGGGCGCGGGCGAACACGGATTCGGCGATGCCGGAGACCGGGGAACCGAGTTCCAGGGCCGAGATGACGGTCCAGCGGCCGGTGCCCTTCTGGCCTGCGGCGTCCACCACGACGTCCACGAACGGCTTGCCGGTTTTGGCATCCACGTGGCCCAGGACCTCGGCGGAGATCTCGATGAGGAAGGAGGACAGCTCGCCCTTGTTCCATTCGGTGAAGATCTTGGCCTGCTCCGCGGGCTCGATGCCGGCTCCGGAGCGAAGCAGGTCGAAGGCTTCGCCGATGACCTGCATGTCAGCGTACTCGATGCCGTTGTGGACCATCTTGACGAAGTGGCCGGCGCCGTCGGTGCCCACCCAGGCGCAGCACGGCTCGCCGTCGACCTTTGCGGAGATCTTTTCCAGCAGCGGGCCCAGTGCCTTGTAGGACTCCTTGGAACCGCCGGGCATGATGGACGGTCCGTTGAGGGCGCCCTCCTCGCCGCCGGAAACACCGACGCCTACGAAGTGCAGGTCCTTCTTGGCCAGGGCGGCTTCCCGGCGGCGGGTGTCCTCGTAGTGTGAGTTTCCGGCGTCGATGATGATGTCGCCAGGTTCCAGGAGGGGTTCAAGCTGTTCGATCACGGAGTCGACCGGCTTGCCGGCCTTCACCATGATGAGTACCCGGCGGGGCTTCTCGAGGGAGTCCACCAGTTCCTGCAGGGTTTCGGTGCGGATGAACTCGCCATCCGTTCCGTGCTTGGCCAGCAGGGCATCCGTCTTTTCGACTGAGCGGTTGTGCAGGGCGACGGTAAAACCGTTCCGGGCCAGGTTGCGGGCCAGGTTGGCGCCCATCACCGCGAGGCCGGTGACACCGATGTGTGCAGACATCAAAACTCCAATTCGTACTGTGCGATGGATGTGCAGTGGCTTCCAGTGCGCGGAAGCACGATGCAGACCGAGGGTCTGAATAAAGCATATATATTCCTGAGGTCACAGGAAAGTAACGCCCACGTAATGGAACAAAATGTGTCACTGGCCGTCAAGGACTGCTGCTTTCCCACCCACCTGTTCCCACTAGGCTTAGCTGCATGACCAGCAGCCTGCACCACCGTGCCATTGAGAACTTGGGCACGCGCATTATCTCGGGCGAGCTTCCTGCCGGTCACATCATGCTTGCCGAAAAGCTGGAGGCTGAGCTCAAGGTCTCGCGCTCTGTGGTCCGCGAGGCCGTAAGGGTGCTGCAGTCCCTCGGCCTCGTGGAAACCACCAAGCGGGTGGGTATCCGGGTACTCCCGCCAAGCCGCTGGAACCCTTTCGACCCGCAGGTGATCCGGTGGCGGCTTGCCAGCAACGCCCGGGGGGCGCAGTTGCGCTCCCTTGCCGAGCTGCGCTCCGCAGTGGAGCCGGCTGCTGCCGAGCTTGCCGCCCAGAACGCCCCCGCTCCGCTGCGGCTGGAGCTTGTTGACGTCGCCCATGCAATGCGCGACGCCGGCCAAAGGGGGGAAGTGCCACGCTTCCTTGAGCTGGACATCCAGTTCCATTCGCTGCTGCTTTCCGGATCCGGCAACGAGATGTTTGCGAACCTCTCGGGGCAGGTGGCCGAAACACTGACCGGCCGGACGGTGCATGGGCTGATGCCGGACCATCCGCACGAGGCTGCACTGCAATGGCACGTGGACGTGGCGGAGGCAATTGCCCGGGGTGACGCCGGTGCCGCCCGTGAGGCCTCCGACAAGATTATGAGGCGGACAATGTCGCAGATGTCCGATACCTGGACGGAACAGCCGCGGGTTTTCATCCCTGTGAACCGCTGACTCCGGTCCATATCCGGAGCATTGACCGGCTGTGGTATTCCAAACTCCTGGCCGGGTTGGATGCGGGACCAGGGGTGCATGAGGACACAGCAGGAAACGACTTTTTGTTTCCGTAAGTTCACGGTATATTCAATTCAGGCCCTCCACCGCGGCATCCCCCAATAGTCGCGGTGGAGGGTTTTCCATTGCGGTTTTCCATTGCCCTGGCCGGCCTGTTCCGGCCGGTGGGCCTCCCCTAGGCGACATCCGCAACCGACTCCCGAAGCCGCCAGCCCCCGCCCAGCCCGTCGCGTTCCAGGAGCATGGTGGTGAGGGCAGAACCCGCATTCCGGCCCAGCCGGACCTGGAGCTGGAGGACCTCGATGTCCACCCTGCTGAACCCTTTGGGCATGCGGCGGCGCGTCTCCCACCAGTTGACGCGCTCAAACCACCTCACCGGCTCGGCACCCACAGCCCATTCCCTGCCGCTGCTGAGCACCGCCGTCGGCCTGCCGTCGGTGCCTGTCCTCACAATCACGTGTTCCATGCCTGCAAGCTATGGCAGGGGGCTGACATTCAAGCCGGACCGGGACAACAGGCAGGCAAGCCAGCACGCGACTGGGCAACAAAAAACCCCGCACTTTCCGCCTGAAGGCGGAAAGTGCGGGGTTATCCAGTGGGTCCTACCGGGATCGAACCGATGACATCCACGGTGTAAACGTGGCGCTCTACCAGCTGAGCTAAAGACCCATTGTTGCCGGATCAGGCGCTGCTGCGCCCGGACCAACGAACATAGACTCTACCCGACGCCGGGCATAAATTGCGAATCGGCGGGCCCGCCCTGCCCAATCCGCTGCCGGGCTAGACCGGCGGGAGCTCAGCAGCGAGCCAGGTCAGCGATTCGCTGACGCCCGCTTCGAGCTTGACGGTCGCTTTGTCGTCCCCGCGCGTGGCCCCACGGTTGATGATGACCACCGGTTTGCCGTCCTTCGCCGCGTGCCTGACAAACCGGAGGCCGCTCATTACCGTGAGGGAGGAGCCCGCAACCACCAGCGCAGCGGCGTCGTCGACCATACGGTAAGACGTTTCCACCCTGTCCTTGGGCACGTTCTCCCCGAAGTACACGAAGTCCGGCTTCAGCGTCCCTCCGCAGGCGGGGCACACAGCAACAACGAAGCTGCTGATCAGGGCCTGGTCCTCCACCGTGGAATCGGCATCCGGCGCCATTTCCACCAGGCCGGATTCCTTCGCCCGGTCAAGGAAGCCGGGGTTCAGCTCCTCCAGCATTCCTGCGAGCAGGCGGCGGGAGTAGGTCCGGTGGCAGTCCAGGCACACTATCTGGTCATACCTTCCGTGGAGGTCCACCACATTGACGCTTCCGGCATCCTGGTGGAGCCGGTCCACGTTCTGTGTAATGAGGCCCGTCAGGTGGCCACGTCGTTCCAGTTCGGCAGCGGCGCGGTGTCCCTGGTTGGGATCAGCGTGGCGGAGGTGTGACCACCCGATGTGGTTCCTTGCCCAGTAGCGCTGGCGGTTCGCGGCAGCCTTGACGAACTCCTGATATGTCATCGGTGTCCGCGGCGGCGAGCCTGGTCCGCGATAATCCGGAATGCCCGAGTCGGTGCTCAGGCCCGCGCCGGTAAGGAGGGCAAACCGGGCCCCTGCCAGCAGGTCCCTTATCCGCACCAGGACCTCCAGCTCGTCGGCGGAAGGCAGGGCTGTGGGAACGGGCGGCATGCTGGCGAAGCCCGTGAGGCCCACGCCATGCCGCCGCTCAGCCATGATCCGTCAGGCCTTATCCAGCTCGGCCAGTGCCTTGCGGTACTCGCCGAGGTCCCGGGCCTGGCCTCGGGGGTTCACCACGGTGTAGCGGATGGTACCGCCGGCATCGATGATGAAGGTGCCGCGTTGCGCCATTCCGCTCTCGGTGTCGAAGACGCCGTAGAGGCTTGCCGCAGCTCCGTGGGGCCAGAAATCCGCCAGGAGGTCGAAGGTGTACCCCTCCTGCCCGGCGTAGGCCCGCAGGGTGAACTTGCTGTCAACCGAGACCGCAAGGACAACTGCGTTCGTGTCTTCGAACAGGGCCAGGTTGTCCCTGATCTCACAAAGCTCGCCGGTGCAGATGCCGGAGAACGCAAAGGGGTAGAACACCAAAACCACGTTCTGGCCGCGGAAGGCGGATAACCTGACCGGCTCGCCGTACTGGTTGACCAGCTCAAAGTCGGGTGCCGGGCCGCCAACGGCGGGGACGGCAACGGAGGCAGCGGCAAGCGCTGCCGTCACTTGTTCTTCCTGCTCACCAGCCGCGTTGCGCTCCAGTCCTTGGACACGCCTGCCGACGTCGTCACGTGCAGTCCGGCGGTTGGCGCGGCCTCCTGGATGTCCGCCGGGGAGACGTATCCAGCCCTTCCGGACTTGGGTGTCAGGACCCAGACGACGCCGTTTTCGCTGAGGGTGGTCAGCGAATCCATGAGGCTGTCCACCAGGTCCCCGTCGCCGTCCCGCCACCACAAAACGACGGCGTCCGCCACTTCGTGGTCGTCCTCGTCCAGCAGCTCGGAACCGGTGAGGTCCTCAATATCGTCACGCAAGTCGAAATCGACGTCGTCGTCGTAACCGAACTCCTGAATCAGATCCCCATTCTTGAAACCCAATTTTTCCGCCACATTTACCGAAGTGGCGGCGTCGGCCTCGCTCACGTGTACCTCCAATGCCTTTTACGCGCAGTGCGCATAGTGATTTCCATTACTCCCAGCCAACACCCTTTGTGCCTGAGCTTCAAGCTGCCGCCCCCGTGATGAGGCATATTCTGCGTCACACCAGGATCCGCCAACCCGCAGCACAGCGGCTTTTCGTCACACAACCAGTATGACGGCGAAATACAACAGAGCCGCCCAAGCCGCGGCTACGCATCGCGTTGGGGACAGAGTTAGAGTGGCAGGTGACAACTATGCCTGCGGGGCAACAACCCTGTAACTCCAATGCAGACGTAGGAATGCTAGGACCCTGCCCGGCACACATGACCGGGCTGTTGTAACCGATACGTCGCACACGGCGTATGTACGCCGGGCGGTCACCCTGCCCGGCCTGAGTGCGCCATCAATGCGCGCAAAGAGAGGTTGGACGTGGCTGCAGGAGAAGATACCTCCCATATCCTCAGCGGGTTGACTAACCAGCTGCCTGATCGTGATCCGGAAGAGACTGCCGAGTGGGTTGAGTCCCTGGATTCGTTGATCAGGGAACAGGGCACTGAGCGTGCCCAATTCATCATGCGGAGCCTGCTGCAGCGTGCGGGTGCGCAGAGCGTCGGGGTGCCGATGGTGACCACGACCGATTACGTGAACACGATCCCGGTGGACCAGGAAGCCGAGTTCCCCGGGAACGAGGAGTACGAGCGCCGGTACCGGGCGTACATGCGGTGGAACGCCGCGGTGATGGTCCACCGTGCGCAGCGGGCGAACATCGGTGTGGGCGGGCATATCTCCACCTACGCCGGTGCTGCGACCCTGTACGAGGTGGGCTTCAACCACTTCTTCCGCGGCAAGGACCACCCCGGCGGCGGTGACCAGGTCTTCTTCCAGGGCCACGCCTCCCCCGGCATGTACGCCCGCGCGTTCATGGAAGGCCGGCTTTCGGAGGAGGACCTGGACGGGTTCCGGCAGGAAAAGTCCAAGGAAGGCCACGCGCTCTCGTCCTACCCGCACCCGCGGCTGATGCCGCACTTCTGGGAATTCCCCACCGTGTCCATGGGCATCGGGCCGATGAACGCGATCTACCAGGCCCAGTCCAACCGGTACCTGCACAACCGGGGCCTGAAAGACACCTCTGACCAGCAGGTCTGGGCGTTCCTGGGCGACGGGGAAATGGACGAGCCCGAATCCCGCGGCCTGCTCCAGCTCGCCGCGAACGAGAACCTGGACAACCTGAACTTCGTCATCAACTGCAACCTCCAGCGCCTGGACGGCCCGGTCCGCGGCAACGGCAAGATCATGCAGGAACTCGAAGCGTTCTTCCGCGGCGCGGGCTGGAACGTCATCAAGGTCGTCTGGGGCCGGGAATGGGATGACCTGCTCGCCCGTGACACCGACGGGTCGCTGGTGAAGATCATGAACGAAACCCCCGACGGGGACTACCAGACCTACAAGGCCGAATCGGGCGGGTTCGTCCGTGAGCACTTCTTCGGGAAAGACCCGGCCACCAAGGACCTCGTCGCGGACCTGAGCGATGACCAGATCTGGAACCTCAAACGCGGCGGCCACGACTACCGCAAGGTCTACGCCGCGTACAAGGCAGCGACCGAATTCAAGGGCAAACCCACCGTCATCCTCGCCAAAACCGTCAAGGGCTACGGCCTCGGACCACACTTCGAGGGCCGCAACGCGACCCACCAGATGAAAAAACTCACCCTGGATGACTTGAAGAAGTTCCGCGACCACCTGCGGATCCCCATCACGGATGACCAGCTCGAAAA
Organism: Pseudarthrobacter sp. NPDC092202; assembly: GCF_044755505.1. Taxonomy (NCBI): domain Bacteria; kingdom Bacillati; phylum Actinomycetota; class Actinomycetes; order Micrococcales; family Micrococcaceae; genus Pseudarthrobacter; species Pseudarthrobacter sp. NPDC092202. Next base: position 603,067 of record NZ_JBIVRG010000002.1, read on the forward strand.
AGACCTGTACCAGCCCCCGTACTACCACCCCGGCACGGACGCTCCGGAGATCAAGTACATGATGGAACGCCGTGCAGCCCTGGGCGGTGCGGTCCCCGAACGCCGGTCCAAGCACGCCGAGATCACCCTGCCCGACGCCAAGTCCTACGAGGTCGCCAAACGGGGCTCGGGCAAGCAGCAGGCCGCCACCACCATGGCCTTCGTGCGCCTGCTCAAGGACCTGATGCGGGACAAGAACTTCGGCAAGCACATCGCCCCGATCATCCCGGATGAGGCACGCACGTTCGGCATGGATGCGTTCTTCCCCACGGCGAAGATCTACAACCCCAAGGGACAGAACTACCTCTCGGTGGACCGCGACCTCGTCCTGGCCTACAAGGAATCCGCCCAGGGCCAACTGATCCACCCCGGCATCAACGAAGCCGGCGCCGTGGCAGCGTTCACCGCCGCCGGCACCGCCTACGCCACCCACGGCGTGCCCCTGGTCCCGGTCTACGTGTTCTACTCCATGTTCGGCTTCCAACGCACCGGCGACGCCTTCTGGGCCGCCGCGGACCAAATGACCCGCGGGTTCATCATCGGCGCCACCGCAGGACGGACCACCCTCACCGGCGAAGGACTCCAGCACGCCGACGGCCACTCCCCCCTCCTCGCCTCCACCAACCCCGCCGTGGTCACCTACGACCCCGCCTACGGGTACGAAATGGGCCACATCATCCGCGACGGCCTCGAGCGCATGTACGGGCCGGAGTCGGAAGACCGGAACCTCATGTACTACCTCACCGTGTACAACGAGCCGATCACCCAGCCGGCCGAACCGGAGGAACTGGACGTCGAGGGTGTCATCAAGGGCATCTACCTGCTGGCACCGGCAAAGATCGACGGTCCCCGCACCCAGATCCTGGCCTCCGGCGTGTCCGTGCCCTGGGCCCTCGAAGCCCAGCGGATCCTCGCCGAGGACTGGTCCGTCTCCGCCGACGTCTGGTCCGTGACCTCCTGGAACGAACTGCGCCGCGACGGCCTCGCCGCCGAAGAGGAAGCCTTCCTCAACCCCGGCGAACCCGCCCGCGTCCCCTTCGTCACCCAGCAACTCGAAGGAGCCACCGGCCCCGTCGTCGCAGTCTCCGACTACATGAAAGCCGTCCCCGACCAGATCCGCCAGTTCGTCCCCAACGAATTCGCCACCCTCGGCGCAGACGGCTTCGGCTTCTCCGACACCCGCGCAGCAGCCCGCCGCTTCTTCAAGAACGACACCCACTCCATCGTGGTGCGTTCATTGGAGATGCTCGCCCGCCGCGGCGAGGTGGATGCGCAGGCTCCGATCAAGGCGATTGAGAAGTACAGGCTTCACAATGTCAATGCGGGCACCACGGGCAACGCCGGCGGCGAGGCCTAGCCTGTTTCCTAAGTAAAGACGCGACGGCGGCTCCCTCCTAAAGGCGGGGGCCGCCGTCGTCCGTTAAGGCCCTGGGCCATGTGACGCAGGGCAAACCAGATTGTAGCCTTTGCACAAATGGAGGTTGGGGGACGCTGCCCGTATGCTCAAAGAATGCCAGCACCTGCCACCCCGTCCGCCAAGCGCAAACCTTCCACTCCGGGGGTCACTCCGGAGAAGTCGGAGACCCTCAAGAAACTGCGGGCAAACGTGGGTCAGCTGTCCACCACCACCATGCGCGAGCTGGAAAAGTCCCTGCCGTGGTACAGCCGGCTCAGCTCGGACGAACGCTCAGCGCTGGGCATGGTGGCACAAAACGGCATCGCGGCTTTCGTCACGTGGTACGAGAGGCCCAGCTCCCCGTCCTGGATCCTGACCGACGTCTTTGGGACGGCACCCACCGAACTCACCCGCTCCATCAGCCTGCAGAAAGCGCTGCAGTTGATCAGAATCGTGGTGGAGGTGGTGGAGGACCAGGTTCCGGTCATTGCACCGGAGGCTGACCAGCCGTCCCTCCGTGAAGCCGTATTGCGCTACTCGAGGGAGGTTGCCTTCGCTGCCGCCGACGTCTACGCGCGTGCCGCGGAATCGCGAGGGTCCTGGGATACCCGGCTCGAGGCCCTGATCGTCGACGCCATCCTCCGCGGCGAAAACACGGACGCCCTGCGTTCCAGGATCGCGGCGCTGGGCTGGAAGGCCCAGGAGCGTTTCACGGTGATGGTTGGCAACTCACCTTCGGAGCCCAGTGCCAGCTACGTCAGCGAACTGCGCCGGATGGCAGGACGGTACGCGGAGGACGCACTGGTAGGCATCCAGGGCGACAGGCTCATCCTCATCCTGGGCGGAGTCCAGGACAGGGAAACCGCGTATGTGAAGCTCAGCGAAATGTTCGCTCCCGGCCCCGTGGTCTACGGCCCCGAGGCCGGCTCGCTGCTGGAAGCCAGCGGATCCGCCCAGTCCGCTTTCGCCGGCCTGACAGCGGCGAGGGCGTGGCCGTCCGCGCCACGTCCCGTGGCTGCCGACGATTTGCTGCCCGAACGCGTCATTTCCGGGGACGACGCCGCCCGCCGTTCCCTGGTCAAGAACATCTACCGCCCCTTGCTGGCCGCGTCCAACGGGCTGGTTGAAACCCTAAGCACCTACCTGGAACTGGGGCATTCACTGGAGGCGACAGCGCGGGAACTCTTCGTCCACGCGAACACCGTGCGGTACCGTTTGAAGCGCGTCTGCGACGTCACGGGCTGGGATCCGCTCCTGCCGAGGGAGGCTTTCGTACTGCAGGCCGCGCTCGTTGTGGGCCGGCTTTCGACGCCGCCGAAAGCTGCGGCCGAACGCCAGCCGTCCCGGAATCAGCCCTGAGGCGTTGTAGACTTCCTACAACCTGACCCCGTGAGCTTGGTGCGGACAAACACCGCTGAATCACACAGTAATTTGGAAAGCTGGATACGTGCTTGCAATAGTCTGCCCTGGACAGGGCTCACAGACCCCGGGTTTTCTGGCCCCTTGGCTGGAACTGCCCCCGGTGGCAGGCCAGCTGGCCTCCCTCAGCGATATCGCGGGCATTGACCTGATCGCCCACGGGACCACCTCGGACGAAGAAACCATCAAGGACACGGCCGTAGCGCAGCCCCTGATTGTTGCCGCCGGCCTGGTAGCGGCTGCGTCCCTGTTCGACGTTGAACTCGGCTCCCTTCCGGTCATCCTGGCAGGCCACTCCGTTGGTGAGATCACCGCATCCGCCCTCGCCGGCGTCCTCACCGAGCAGGAGGCCATGACCTTCGTCCGTGAGAGGGCCAACAGCATGGCCGCAGCCGCAGCCGTCACCCCCACGGGCATGAGCGCAGTGGTCGGAGGGGACCCCGCCGAGGTCCTGGCGGCCATCACGGCCGCGGGCGCCACCCCGGCCAACGTCAACGGCGCCGGCCAGACCGTTGCCGCCGGCACCATTGACCAGCTGAAGGCCCTTGCCGGGAACCCGCCGGCCAAGGCCCGGGTTATTCCCCTGAAGGTGGCAGGCGCCTTCCACACCAGCCACATGGCTCCCGCAGTCAGTGCACTCAAGACGCTGGAACCGCAGCTTAAGCCGCAGGCACCGAAGGTGCCCCTGCTGTCCAACTACGACGGCGGTGAAGTCACCGACGGCCACGCCGCCGTCGAAAGCCTCATCGCTCAGGTCTCACGCCCCGTCCGTTGGGACCTGTGCATGGAGACGATGGTTGCACGGGGCGTCACCGGCGTCATTGAACTCGCGCCTGCCGGCACGCTTGCCGGCCTCGCCAAGCGGGGCATGCCGGGAGTCAAAACCGTTGCGGTCAAAACCCCGGACGACCTTTCCGCCGCATTGGCGCTTTTCGCAGAACTGGAGGGCAACGCATGAGCGTTCCCACGCTGAAACAGGCCCCGATTCAGGAGCACACCCGGATCCTCGGCCTGGGAGCCTACAGGCCGGACGTCATCGTCACCAACGAGGACGTCTGCCAGTGGATCGATTCCTCGGACGAATGGATCCGCCAGCGCACCGGCATCGTGACCCGGCACCGGGCACCGGCCGAAGTGAGCGTCATCGACATGGCCGAGGGCGCTGCCCTGGAGGCCATGGAAAAGGCCGGCATCCAGGCTTCTGACCTGGGCGCCGTCATCGTTTCCACCGTCACCCACCCCTACGCCACGCCTTCCGCCGCGGCCGCCCTGGCTGACCGCTTGGGCGCCACCCCCGCACCGGCCTTTGACATCTCCGCAGCCTGCGCCGGCTACTGCTACGGCATTGCCCAGGGCGACGCCCTGGTCCGGTCAGGCGCAGCCAAGTACGTCCTGGTGGTAGGCGCGGAGAAGTTGTCAGACGTTATCGACAACCGCGAACGCACCATCTCCTTCCTGCTCGGGGACGGTGCCGGCGCCGTCGTCATCGGCCCCTCCGACACTCCCGGAATCGCGCCGTCGGTCTGGGGGTCGGACGGCAGCAAGTGGGACGCCATCGGAATGACCCGTTCAATGCTCGATGTCCGGGACCTTGGCCTGGCTGCCCGGCAGTCGGACTCGACAGGGGACCTTGCCCTGCTTGAGGAAGCCCAGGAGCTTTACCCCACCCTTCGCCAGGACGGCCAGACCGTCTTCCGCTGGGCCGTGTGGGAAATGGCAAAGGTGGCCCAGCAGGCCATGGACGCCGCCGGCGTGCAGGCGGAGGACCTCGTGGCATTCATCCCCCACCAGGCCAACATGCGCATCATCGACGAGATGGTCAAGAAGCTGAAGCTGCCCGAAACGGTTACAGTGGCACGGGACATCGCCGATGCGGGGAACACCTCCGCAGCGTCCATCCCGCTGGCCACCCACCGCCTGCTGGCCGAAAAGCCTGAACTGAGCGGCGGACTTGCCCTCCAGATCGGCTTCGGCGCCGGGCTTGTCTTCGGCGCCCAGGTAGTTGTCCTTCCTTAGGAACGCCCCAACAGGCCGCAACCGCGTCCTGAACCATTTCCGGCAGCCCCTGCCGGCAATACAAGAAAAGGAGCCATCAATGGCTAGCAACGAAGAGATCCTGGCCGGCTTGGCTGAAATCGTCAACGAAGAAACCGGCCTGGCCCCCGAGGCCGTGGAGCTGGACAAGTCCTTCACCGAGGACCTGGACATCGACTCCATCTCCATGATGACCATTGTGGTCAACGCAGAAGAGAAGTTCGGCGTGCGCATCCCGGACGAAGAGGTCAAGAACCTCAAGACCGTCGGCGACGCCGTCAGCTTCATCGCTGGAGCACAGGCCTAGCCAGGGCTTCTGCCGTTCATCGGCACGGCAGGGCTGCCGGTCCGGACGACCGGGCCGGCAGCCCGCCGCATTTTTCCGGCATCCAGCCCTGCACGCCAGCGTTCATCCGGCGCTGTCCCTGGCAGCGTTGTTGCTTGCAGCAGGATGCCGATCATCAACACGCGGGACCTCCGGCAGACGGATTCCCCACCGACGAAAGAGTGATCCCATGACACGCAAAGTAGTCATTACCGGTCTGGGCGCCACCACGCCCATTGGCGGCGATGTACCCACGATGTGGAACAACGCGCTCAAGGGGGTCTCCGGTGCCCGCACCCTGGAGGACGACTGGGTAGCCAAGTACGAGCTCCCCGTCCACTTCGCCGCGCGCTGCAGCACCCCTGCCCTGGAGGTCCTCAGCCGCGTCGAGGCCAAGCGGATGGACCCGTCCACGCAGTTCGGCGTCATCGCAGCCCGCGAAGCCTGGGCCGATTCCGGCATCACGGACTTCGACAAGGACAGGCTCGCTGTTGCCTTCGCCACCGGCATCGGGGGTGTCTGGACGCTGCTTGATGCCTGGGACACCCTCAAGGAAAAAGGCCCCCGCCGGGTCCTCCCCATGACCGTACCCATGCTGATGCCCAACGGTGTTGCCGCAGCCGTCAGCCTGGACCTCGGTGCCCGGGCCGGCGCCCACACCCCGGTTTCCGCCTGCGCGTCCGGCACCGAAGCGCTGCATCTGGGGCTCGACCTCATCCGCTCAGGCAAAGCAGACGTGGTGATGTGCGGCGGCGCCGAAGCCGCCATCCACCCGATGCCCCTCGCAGCCTTTGCTTCCATGCAGGCGCTTTCCCGCCGGAATGACGAGCCGGAGCGCGCCTCCCGCCCCTACGACACGGGCCGCGACGGCTTTGTCATGGGTGAAGGCGCCGGCGCGCTGGTCCTCGAAGCCGAGGAGCACGCCCTGGCCCGCGGAGCACGCATCTACGGCGAACTGGCGGGAACGTCCGTCACCGCTGATGCATACCACATCACCGCTCCCGACCCCGCGGGCCTCGGTGCCACCCGCGCACTGAAAGCCGCAATGTTCGATGGCAGGATCCAGCCGGAGGACGTGGTGCACGTAAACGCGCACGCCACATCAACCCCGGTTGGTGACAAGCCTGAGTACACCGCCCTCCGTGCTGCACTGGGAAGCCACGTGGACAACGTAGCCGTATCCGCCACAAAGTCCCAGATGGGGCACCTCCTGGGCGCCTCGGGTGCCGTCGAGGCCGTGCTGACAGTGCTGGCCGTTTACGACCGGAAGGCGCCTGTCACCATCAACCTGGAAAACCAGGACCCGGAGATCCCGCTCGACGTGGTCACCTCGGCACGCGACCTGCCTGCCGGCAACATCGTGGCCCTCAGCAACTCGTTCGGCTTCGGCGGCCACAACGCCGTCATCGCAATCCGCAGCGTCTGACCTTCAGGACTTCATCCCGGTCACAAGAGGAGGCCCCGCCATTTCGGCGGGGCCTCCTCTTTGCTATGGAGAAATGGAAGGTCGACGGCGGTCAGCCCACCTGGTGGAGCCAGCGGACAGGCGCGCCTTCAGCGGCGTGCCGGAACGGCTCGAGCTCCTCATCCCAGGCTTCGCCAAGGGCGAGCGAGAGCTCATGGTAAACAGCGGCGGGATCGCCGGCTCCCGACTCGTAGGCGTAACGGATCCTGTCCTCGGAGACCATGATGTTGCCGTGCACGTCGGTGACGGCGTGAAAGATGCCCAACTCAGGGGTGTGGGACCAGCGGCCGCCGTCGACGCCCTGGCTCGGCTCCTCCGTGACCTCATAGCGGAGATGCGCCCATCCCCGCAGGGATGACGCCAGCTTTGAGCCCGTACCGGGGGTACCGATCCAGGACAGCTCTGCCCGGAACATTCCGGGCGCGGCAGGCTGCGGGGTCCACTCAAGATCCGTCCGCTTGTCCACGACGGATCCGATAGCCCATTCAACATGGGGGCACAGAGCCGTAGGGGCCGAGTGAACGAACAGCACACCGCGGGTCATTGCAACAGACATTCCATCCTCCATAGCTCTAGGTACGTCTTCCCCAACGACCTCTGCCTGGATGGAACTTCCGTGCGCTGCTCTGCGGCTGTGGTTCCTGCCTGCGTATTCAGATGTATCAGATAAAGCAGTGTCCGGACTTACTGTGGCGCGAAAAGCTGTTAGCTTCAAGCGGGACTTGAAAGTTTCCGGACGTGATTCTTATTGTGCCGTACGGCACCAAATTACGCCAGTGCGATTCCAGGCGCCTGTCTTACGCCCTTGGGTGGGCCTGCTGGTAGCTCTTCCGCAGCCGGTCAACGGAGACGTGGGTATAGATCTGCGTGGTGGCCAGGCTGCTGTGGCCAAGGATTTCCTGGACTGCCCGCAGGTCGGCCCCGCCGTCCAGCAGATGCGTGGCCGCTGAATGCCTGAGCGCGTGCGGGCCTGACGCGGAAGTGTCACCGAGACCGGCGAAAAGGTCGTTGACCAAAGTGCGGACCTGCCGCTGGTCCACCCGTCCGCCCCGTGCCCCCAGGAAGAGGGCCGGCCCGCTGTTGTCCCTGGCCAGCAGGGCCCGGCCGCGCCGCAGCCAGTCATCCACGGCGACGGCCGCCGGAACACCATACGGGACAGTGCGTTCCTTGTTGCCCTTACCTATGACTCGCAACGTCCGCCGGTCCGGGTCCAGGTCATCAATATCCAGCCCTGCCAGTTCGCCCACCCGGACCCCGGTGGCGTAGAGCACTTCCACGATGGCACGGTTCCTCAGGGCAAGCGGCGCACCCTCGGCCGCCGCTTCTTCCAGGGTTGCCAGCAGCCTGGTCAACTGCCCGGCCTGAAGGACGCCCGGCAGGGACTGTTCGCGTTTCGGAGCCTTGAGCCGTAGCGCGGGATCGATGGCAATACGCTCCTCCGCCAAGGCCCAGGCCATGAAAACCCTGACGGAGGCGGACCGGCGGGCCAGCGTGCTGCGTGCCGCGCCGTCCTGGCTCTGGGCCCCAAGCCAGCGCCGGAGGGTTCCGAGTTCCAGGTCCTGGAGCCGGCCGGCGCCTTCAGCGGCAGCAGACTCCAGCAGGCCGCGGACATCACCCAGGTACCCGCGGAGCGTGTGCGGTGAGACGGCACGTTCTGCGGAAAGGTACCGCCCGAAAGCGGCAAGCGCCTCGCCGAGCTCCGCAGGCAGGTGTTCATTCTCCACCCATCTACTGTCCCAGCTCCAGCATGGAAAGGACGGGTGACACGCTTCGTTCCAGCCGGTGCCTGTATCTTCCCGTGCCGGACGGCCCCGCCCTTCCTGGCAAGGGCATCAGCCCGTTGCCTTGCCGCGTTTCCAGCCTCCCCGCTCTGAGACGGCCAGGCCCAGCAGGCCCAGCCGGCCGAGCCCGGCCCGAACTGACTCCTGGCTCAGGCCGGCCACAGCTGAGAGTTTTTCGACGGACGTGGTGGACCGCAGCGGCAGCGCGTCCAGGAGGATCAGGTCCTCGAGTGTCAGGCCGTCCTGCACCGCAGACTTCCCTTGTCGTGGATCAGGGAGGGCGGAGCCGCTGGGGCCGGCCAGCTCGGCAATCTCGGCAGCATCCGTCACGCAGACGGCTCCCCCGTCCCGGAGAAGCCGGTGGCATCCGGCTGAGTTGGCGCTGTGCACGGAACCGGGAACAGTCCCGACGGCACGCCCAAGGGTCTCCGCGTGATGGGCGGTGTTCAACGCCCCGGACCGCCACCTGGCCTCGACCACCACGGTCACGGCGGACAGGGCTGCAATGATGCGGTTACGCTGGCAGAAACTTAGAATGTATGCGTGACAACTACCGCCGCCATCTACGCCCGCCAATCCGAAGACGTCGCCGAAGGCATTGGCCGCCAACGCGAACGTTGCCAAGCCCTGATCGCTGCCCGAGGTTGGACCACTGGCCGTGTCTACGAGGACAACGACACGAGCGCCGCGAAGCGGCGGGGCCCCGGCACCGCCTGGCACCGGATGCTCGACGACCTCCGCTCCGGCGCCGCCGACGTCGTCGTCGCCGTCGACCTGGACCGCCTCCTCCGCTCTACCCGCGACCTGATCGAGATCACCGATACCGGCGCGCGCGTGCTTACGGTCGACGGTGAGATCGACCTGACGACGGCCGACGGCGAGTTCCGCGCGACCATGCTCGCCGGTATCGCCCGCTTCGAGGTCCGGCGCAAGAGCGAGCGCCAGCGCAGGGCCAATGAGAGCCGCTCGGCCAGCGGTCGCCCCGTTCCCGGCCGCCGCCGCTACGGTTACGAAACTGACGGAATCACGCCGCGCGAGGCAGAGGCCGTCATTGTCCGGCGCCTTTTCGCGCACGTCGCCGATGGCGGCTCCGTCCGGTCTGCCGTCGCCTGGCTCACCGAGGAAGGCGTCGACCCGGCGCCCGGAAAAATCTGGGTCCCTCGCCGAGTCCGAGATCTTCTGCTCAATCCACATTACGCCGGGAAGATTAAGCACCTCGGCGAGACGATCGAGTCCGACGTCGTTACACCGATCGTCGACCCCGACCTCGCCGAGGAAGTAGCGGCTATTCTAAATGACCCCTCGCGGCGCACGTCGCCAGGACCGAAGCCGAAGCATCTGCTTTCCGGCCTAACCAACTGTGGCGTCTGCGGCGCACCTATCTTTTACATGCGGACTTACCTCTGCCGCGTCTCGGCTGGACATACCTCGATCACCAAGGACCGGCTGGAAGCCCGAGTCCTCGACGAGATCGCCAAAACTTTTATCTCCGGTGGCCCGGATCTCTTCCCTGAGCCCGGCAACGGCGCAAACGTCCGCGCTCTGGTCGCGGCGCACGAGAAGAACGCCGCCGCCGTTGCCGCCACAATGGCCGACCGCGACGAGGGCCTCGTCCCGGCGAACGTCGCCAGAGCCCGCCTGATCGAGCTCCGGGATGCCCGCGAGGCTATCGAGGCCGAACTGGACCGCGCTCGCTCCGAGAAGGGAACCGCCTCGGCGTTGCTGGAGATAGCCCAGGATCTGATCGTGAAGCCCTCCTTCGAAATGCACGAGTACGCCGAAATGAAGCGGATCGTCCTGGAGCGTTTCGACGCCCTCGACCTGGACCGCCAGCGCGAGATTGTCCGCGCCCTCCTGTATATCCAGGTCAATCCTGGCCGGGACATTAGCCGTGTCTGGATCGAGCACAAGCTCGCCACTCACTTGAATCCGGACGCCGAGAGCGACGCCCGTTATTACGACGATTGAGCGACGCTACGCCCCGCCTTCACCATGTGCGAGGCGGGGCCTTTTGCGTTTACGCCGAGCAAGACGCCGGAGGCGAAGCGTGTAAACGCACCAGGGGACGCCGGAGGAGAGGCCGGAGGCCCTCTTCGAGTGACGAAGTGACGTTTCTAGGCGTCGCTCCCCTTTGTTGTTAAGAAGTCTCTCGCTCTTACAGCAAATAGAAACACAGCGTCATTCCGTCACTTCGTCACTTTCCGCCACAGGGCAGCCCGCCCGCTTCCGGTGCCGCCCGTCCGGCGACCCGCTCCGGAGCCGCTCCGTCGTAATCTTTATCACAGCCTCGACTACCTCTCCACGAAATCCCCGCCATTACGCGGATCTCGTTCCTAAGCGTTAACAACGCTGGCCCTCTCCTCCATTGAAGGGGAAAGATCCCCCGCTCTCCCTTTCACCTGGCCGCTTGTGTGGATACGCGCCTCACTCCTGCCCGCGCAGATATCCCGCAAGCGGCCGCCTCGCTCTCCGTCGTCGTCTTCCCTTTCATTCGACGACGGTCGCGCTCCCAGGAACAGGAGGGGTTCTGCACCCTGGAGCGCACCTGGAAGACGTCGGGCCCCGCTGGCTCCGCGATTTGCTCTCTGGCCGCGTTGCGTTCTGAGCCCCGTCCGGCGTCTTCCGCCTCCCTCCCCAAAGACTTCCCCCGTCGCCGCCGCGAGCCAGGTGCTCGCCACGGCGACGAAGGGGCCGCCGTGTGAGCCAGGTGCTCGCGAAGGCAAACCCCGGCGCCTCTGGCGTCGCCTTTTGACCTCTCCCCGCGTGGCAGTGCCTCGCGACCGGCGAGGTCCCGCGAGATGCGGATCTCTCCTTTCCCCTTCTTCCGCTCACAAAGGAGCTCACCTTGACTAACTCTTTCCTCACTGCTGAAAACGTCGCCCGTACTGCCGCCGCGATCGTCGGCCAGGACCTCGGCCTCGCCGGTAAGGTCTTCCGCGACCTGGAGGCGGACTTCGCCGCTGGCAAGGGCAACACCGTGAAGGTCCGAGTCCCCGGCGCCGTCATGGCGCAGACCCGGAGCATTTACGACACGTCGACGCCGCTCGTGTCCGACGAGATCGCCGAGCAGAGCATCGACGTAGCCCTGACGGATCACGTTTACGACAACGTGGTTCTGTCTGAAGGCGACCTTGACCTGGAAATTAAGGACTACGCCGCCCAGGTGCTCCGCCCCCAGGCGACCGCAATCGTGAAGCACATTGAGAAGGCGGTCGCGACCGCCATGAGCGCCACGCCGGAGGCGACCACGATCGCCTACGATCCTGCCGCTCCCGCGAAGGCTTTCACGCAGATCCGTAAGGCCCTCCGCGACAATGGCGTCCCGACTGAGACGCCGCTCGTTGCCGCCGTCGGCTCCGGCGTGTACGCCGACCTCCTGGACGGCCCGGCCGGAACCTGGGACGAAAACGGCAAGGTGCGCGGCTTCGAGATCATCGAGTCGACCCGCCTCGCTTCCGACGAGATCGTCGGCTTCGTGAAGGAAGCCTTCGCCCTCGTGGTCCGCGCGCCTCGCGTGCCGGACGGCGCTCCGTTCGGCGCGAGCGTCGCTCAGGACGGCTTCGCCCTCCGCTACATTCGCTCCTTCGACGGAACCGTCGCCGCTGACCGCTCGCTCGTGTCCGCTTTCGTCGGCGTCCAGTCAATGCCGCTTGCCGTGGACAACGAAGACGGCACGATCTCCCTCGTGGCCAACGGCGGCGCGGTGCGCGTGCTGACCTCTACCGCCGTCGCCTAGTCGCTGGCCCGGCTGGAGCTCTCCTCGCCGTGAGGAGGGCTCCGGCCTGGGCCTATCCTCGCTCGGCGAGCCGGTCGTCCCGCTCTTCAAACTTCCCCACGGCGTCTTTTGCCATTTACCCGTTACTAACGAAGGAGACGACATGGAAATGACCTGTCACTTTTGCGGTTCGACCTTCGCCGCTACCCGCGCGGACGCCCGCCATTGCTCAACCAATTGCCGAGTCAAGGCCCACACCGCCAAGCGCGGCAAGGCCGCCGAGCTCCTGCGGCAACAGACACGAGCGATCATCGACGGCGCCGACCCCGCCGTCCTGGCCGCGATCGCCAGGCAAGCGGAAGTGCTCCTCCGCGACTGACGGCGTTTACACGCCCAACGCCGGAGAGGGCGGCCCGCCCAGGTGCCGGGAGCTTCGCCGAGAGTGACTTCGCCACTCACTGAATGGTGAAAAGTTCGTGTTTGTGTTCCATTCCGTCACTTTTACATCTTTTCTTCGAGCTCTCTTCTTCTCGAACAAGTAATAGAAGAGTGACGGAACAGACCCCTGAACAGAACTTTTCACCATAGCGACGCCTCCGTCCCGCTCCCCGGCGCTGGCTTGAAGCCCGCCGTCACCGGCCAACACAGCCCCACAATCGCGCCGCACTCCGGCGCCTTCTACACGACAAAAGGACCCCATGCTTACCCCTGCCCAGACTTCTACACTCCTCCACCGCCGCGCCGCCGACGTCCTCCAGGGCGAGGACGTGATCGCCGCCCGCGCCGTCGCCCGCGTGCTCGCCGATCTCCTGGCCGCCGAAGGTTACGCCCAGGCTTACGCCTCGACCGCCGACGGGATCGTCGTCTACCGTACCGGTGCCGAGCCTGGCCGCGTCCCGATCCGCGACTTCCGCGAGGAGATCCACCCTCGCGCCTTGGCTGTCCTGGAGGCCGCCGCCTCCGCCGAGCCTGGCTCTGGCGCCCGGCGAGCCGCCACCACTCGGCGCCTGATCGTCGAGGGTGCTCGTGGGACGTCGTCCTGGCTCCGTACCGTGGCCCTCGTGGCCCGCGAGCTCCTCCCGGACCTGGACGTCGCTGAGCAGGACGAGATCGACGCCCTGGAAGCCCAGGCAAAAGCCGCCCGCCGCCCGTCCTCGGCGCCGAGCCCGTCGGCCCTGGCCGAGCGCCGCCAGGCCCGGCGAGAAGCCCAGGCCGCCGATAGCGTCGCGCTCGTGCGGACCTGGATCGCTACCCTCCCTGGAGGACGGCACTCTCTGGCCGACGTCTGGGACGCTTTCCAGGTCGCCCGCGAGCGCTCCCGCGACCGTATCGCCCAGGTTCATCCCGGCGCCCTGGCCCTGGGCCGCACCGGATTTTACCGTCTGGCCGCTGAGCTCGCCAAAGTGACGACGGGCCACGCCCGCGCGCGCTTCGTCGAGGTCCCTTCGTACCTCCGCGAGCGCTCCTTCCTTCGGCGTAGGAAGTACGCCGCCGCCCTCCTCCTTCAGCGTGAGCGCTTCGCCGCCCGCTAGTCCCTCCCCTTGCCACTCCCCAGGAGCTTCTACAAATGACCTCACCCCATACCCGCAACGTTCCTTCCGACGCCGATCCGGAGGTCCTTTGGACCGCCGTAGAAAAGCGCACCCGCCCGGAGTTCGTGGAGCGCGAGGGCTTCTCCAGGTGTCCACGCTGTAAGCGTCTCTGGCCGGACGCGGACTTCCGCCCAGATCACGCCACGTTCCCACCTGTCGCACCCCAGGCGCGTTGCCTGGACTGCCGTAAAGGTCTGAAGCGCGCGCTCCGCCAGGCGGCGCGCGAGCAAGGCATCTGTGAGGCGTATGGATGCGCCGAGCCCGTCCATCGTAAGTACAAATGCCGGGAGCATTACCGCCTTTCCTGTGAGGCTCACGCCCGGCGCAACGCCGCCGCGACCGTCTAGGAAGGGCTCCCGTCATGGCTAACTCTCACGGTGTACGGCGCCCGCTCACGCTCTCCCAGCTTCGCCACCAGGTCGAGCGCGGAGCGGAAGCGAGACTCGCGGGGCTTGCTCCTTTGATCGTTGACCGGCCTAGAGCCACTCCGGCCGCACTTCGCAAGCCATATAACGTGGCCTCCTGGGCGGCGCTGACGCCGGAGGCGAGGATCGCTCACGCCCGGAAGCTCATAACCGGCCAGGTCTTCGACGCCTTCGTCGCGGCGCACGAGATCACGGAGGACATACGGGGCGGCGACTACTTCCCTCCCGTCCCTGGAAGCCGGACGCAATGGACTAAGGCATACAAGGCACACCTTCACGACCTGGTCAATTCCTTGGTTCACTTCACCGACGAGGACGCAACCTCGACGCCTTCGGCGCTCCGAGCTCCTCACTCGTCCGGCGAGTGGCTGGCCCTGGGCGCGGACGCCCGCCTTCGTCATATCCGCGAGAAGGTGAAGGCGGAGCTCCTGGAGATCCTCCCGCCCCGCCCGGCGCCGCTGGCTCGTGATCCCTACGCGGCGCCCCGCTGACCCCTGCCCCTTGCCTGGCCGTCGTCCTCTCCCCTGGGTGGCGGCCTGGCTATCCCTGAAGGAAAGTAACCATTGCCTGAGAAGCTCCCCCCTTTCACCCCTGAAGAACTGGAGCGCGCGATCCGGCGCTCCGCTTCCCGGAGCCTGAAGAGGCTCGCGCCGCTGATCGCCGACGAGCCAGGGCGGACGCCGCGCGGACTTCGCACGCCGTATCGTCCCGATGCCTGGGCGGCGCTGACGCCGGAGGCGAGGATCGCTCACGCCCGGCAGATCCTGAAGGCGCAAGCCTTCGACGAGCTCGTCTCCGCTCGCGGCGTGACCCTGGGCGACGGCGTCGTCGCCTGACGGCTGCCCCCTACCTGGGGAGGGACTCCTAGGCCGCCCTCCCTCTCGCCCGGAGCGGCACAGCGCCGCGCGGTGTGCGTGCGTGCCGTGATTTCGGCGCGCAAATCAATCATCCCCAGGCGGCCGCCTCGCGGCCTCGCGGAGGCGTCACTTCCCGCTCTTCCGCCCTCGACTACAGCGCCGCCATAGCCCTCATTTCGCATTTGTCAGCCCCTCTTGAAAGGCACTCTCTTGCCCGAACCCGAAGCCTACGAAGTCCCCGCCCACCTTGGCGACTCCGGCGCCGCGCTCTACCGCTCCGCCGTCGAGGAATACGACCTAAGCATCCCGGAGGCGGCCGCGCTTCTCCAGGCGGCCGAGACGATCGACACGCTACGCACCATCGAGGACTCGATCCGTGAAACTGGCCCTGTCGTCGGCGGCCGCCCCTCGCCGCTCCTGGCAGAAGCCCGCCAGCAACGGGCAATCCTGGTCCGGCTCCTGGGCCTCCTGGATCTCCGCCTGGAGGAGCCGGAGACGCCGGGCGAAAATGGCGTCCGGCCCTCCGTCTCCCGCGCCGCCCGTAAGGCCGCCCGCTCCCGCTGGAGCCGCTGATATGGCGATTAAGAAGCAAGCTTCCTCTCCAACGCCGCTCGTCGGCCGCGCCGAAGAGCATCCGCTCGATGCCGTCGGCCCTCTGGCGCTCTCAGCCGCCACCGTCGCCAGCGAGGGTATCGTCCGCGCCGCCTTCGACGCTGTCCGCGAGCATCCCCTCACGGCACGCTCAACGGCGGCCGCCCGCGCCGCTGGCCGCGAGGCTATGGAGCGCCACATGGCCGCGACCGCGAGCCTCGCCCGGCGCTCCGCCGAAGCGCACGCCCGGAGCGTCGCTGCCTTCGTGAAGCCCGATCGAGCGAAACCTACGCCCCCGCCATTCTGACCCGCTAACTCATAGGAGCCCGCCCTTTGACCAAGACCAGCGTCCGTGACCGCCTGGCCCTCGTCGTCGCGAAATATGACGGCGAGGACGCCCAGGCCGCCCGGCTCCTGGAGGACGCTCTCGCGCGGCTCTCCTGGCGCCTCCGACACTCTGGGAAAACTTGCTCGAAGTGCCAGCTAGAGAAGCCCCTGGGCGCGTTTACACGCGATCGCCAGCGCCCCGACGGCCTCTCTCCCTGGTGCCGTGTCTGCCACGCCCTGCGCCGGGGCGGCCACGCCGTCGCGACGCGAGAAGCCGACTAATCCTCCCCCTGCCGTTTACAACAGAAGGTCCCTCTCTAAGCCCAGGAAGTCATTTCCCGGCCACGAGAGGGGCCTTTTTGTATTTGTGCGCCTATTGCTTAGCAAAGGACGGCTGCCGGGATAAGATCCGGCTATTGCCTATATTTCATTCCTGGGGGAACCATCAAAAAGCTACTCGCGCCGCTGGCGCTGTCCGCGCTATTCCTAACCGCCTGCGGCGGGGCCGCCGCTACGCCCGCGACCAAGAGCCCAACGGCCACGCCGAGCGCCGACAAATACGCCCAGACCTGGACTAAGACCTACTCGAAGACCACCTGCTCGGACTGGTTGAAGACCATGACGCCCGCCCAGCAATTCGCGGCCGCTGCCGACATACTCACCAGTGGTCGAAACAAGATCGACAACGGCACCGGGATGCCCTCGGACTCCCTAATCAAAGACTTCCAGGCCGCGACCACTGAATACTGCACCATCCCCAGCATGACGCTGACCGACGCTACCTACGCGGTCTATATGGACGGGAAGAAGTACCGGCCGTGACCTCAGAGCGCCCCAGGACCGTACACCCAAATAGAAGAATTACGGCAGAGATCATATGGCCGGACGAAACTGAGTTGCGTTTGCGGTTTCCGCCGCCCTATATGGAACTCGCCATTAGGCCGTCGGAATTTGAAAACTACTGGAGACAACTTGGATATGCGTTCGGTCTTCCGGACCCCAACCTGTTTCCGGCGCTGAAGCTTCCTCTGAAGGACGCAGATCGCAATGCGATCGCAAGATACGTCGAGTCGTGTCAAGAGCTAGCCACCTACTCCCTCCTGGCAAGTGATCGACACCAACGCCTCAGCAAGGCCGAAGGCAAGCCCGTGAGCCTGGACTACACCATGCCACCGAAAGAAATTCTGAGGGGCTATGCAATCCTTTTCCGCCAGCTTCACTCCAAACAAGATGAAGCTAGTTACGAGGTTGTGAAGAACATCTTGGCGTTCAGCCTCAAGCGGGAAGACGACGCCGTCCGCTCCCTCGGTCTTGACTACATCCGACAGTGGTCTCGCGCTCGCGCCAAGCTGTTGCAGTTCTCACTCATGGAGATCGTCCAGATGAAGGTGCTGCAAGCGGAGCGGCCAGGTTCCGACGTGCCACCTCCGGAGAACACCCACACGCCGAGCGAGCTAATTTCGATGTTTCAGTATGGGGAATACATTCACTGGGGCAACAAACGCGAGGAGCACGCGGCTATTCTCCAATTTCCTGTGTACGCCAAACTTCTTGAGCTGAAGTTTCATGAAATCCAAATTGGACTCTCACACTTTTACTTCGGCTTTGCGAAGTTGGCAGAGGCTGCTCTTAGCCTCGATCCACCGATGAGCTTGGGTGACAAGCGGGTGCCGTGACGCAGAAATGCCCCTCTGATCAGGAAGAATAGTGATTGTCTAGACCGCTGTT